>NZ_POVL01000052.1 GCF_002939185.1 Enterobacter sichuanensis
GACATTAAGCCTGCCTTACTGGCAGGCTTAATGGCAAAAAACTTTAGGGGCGTAGCTCAGTTGGTAGAGCACCGGTCTCCAAAACCGGGTGTCGCGAGTTCGAGTCTCTCCGCCCCTGCCATATATAATCCTTTGCTTCGGCAAAGGATTTTTTTTGCCTGAAATACTCTACAGCACCGCTTCTTCATTTTCAGCCAGCCTCCCTGCTGGCTGCTATCTCAATCCATGACGTTGATTTTTAATAGATCTTTTATCTGCGATTGCTTATCACTATTTTGCAGCCAAATGGCATACAGCGGCCTGGTAAGCGTGGTGGAATCCACCACGGTATGCAGCCCGGCTTTAGTGTCTGCCCAGCGAACCGGTAACCAGGTACACCCTTTTAACAAGGGCAGTTGCTGGCAGGCGATCTCTGCAGAGCTGGTTGTTAACTGTGGAACATCATCAGGTGCAATCAATCCCGCCTCATGCTGCTGAAAATCTGGTCCCCATTCCAGCCGCAAATAGGTCAGGTCTGCCTTCATCATCGAAGGTTCAGAGGCATAAAGCGCCAGGCCAAACTGGCCAACAATCTGGCTGCTAAATTCATCCATCTTGGGGGCTTCGGTCGTGATCAAAAGATCAAGCTGACGCTCATGAAGTTGCTTAACCAGCGACTGCCGTTGCGCAATCCTGGCTTCGAATTGCAAATGACCATGAGAATGATACAGCCGGGTAAGCCACTGACTTAACATACATTCCCACAGAGAAGCGCTGGCCCCAATCGAGAACTCATTGTGCCTCGAAGTATGGGCAACCTCTTTGCGCGCTGCCTGCCAGGTATTCATCAGCGTTTCTGCGTACGGGAGCAATTTTTCACCCGCAGGTGTCAAACGGATGTTGTTGCGATGGCGGGTAAAAAGATTCACACCCAGTTGATTTTCCAGCTGTCGAATACGAAAACTGACTGCTGACTGCGTCAGATAAAGGGCTTCAGCTGCTCGCCCAAAGTGGCGTGTTCTGCTCACTTCAAGGAAAGTTTTTAGCAATTCCGTATCCACATCTTTCTCCGCAAAATTATTTGTCGTTATGATTTAAATGTTTTGTTTTACACTCTGTCAAGCGTAACTAATACTCCGCGCCATAAATAGCTCGGCCAAAGAATTAGGAGCGTGTAGGATGGCGGAAAGCTTTACGACGACTAATCGTTTTTTCGACAATAAAAATTATCCACGCGGGTTCTCTCGTCACGGCGACTTCACCATCAAAGAGGCGCAGCTGCTTGAGCGTCATGGTTATGCCTTCAACGAGCTGGATCTGGGTAAACGTGAGCCTGCAACGGAAGATGAAAAGCAGTTTGTCTCCGTGTGCCGTGGTGAGCGTGAACCACAATCTGAAGCGGAACGTGTATGGATCAAGTACATGGCGCGCATTAAGCGTCCAAAGCGTTTCCATACCCTTTCTGGCGGTAAGCCGCAGATGGAAGGTGCTGAAGATTACACCGAGTCTGATGACTAAGAAAAAAGGGGCTGTGGCCCCTTTTTTACGCCAGTAACTTTTGCAGGTGCAAAAGTAAACGGTCGATTGCCCGATAGCTCAACGCTTCCTGCAGATGCTGTCTCTCAATTGCATGACTGCTTTCCACATCGGCGATAGTACGAGCCACTTTTAAAAGACGCTGCCATGCACGAATAGAGAGCCCGAAGCGCGTCAACGTTTCCTCCAGCCACGTCGCATCCTCAGCCTTTAGCTGGCAAAACTGTCGGATCTCAGCATTATCCAGACGGGCATTCAGTTTATTTTGCCGCCTGTACTGCCGGGCCTGAGCAGCAATAACCCGATCGCGAACCGTTACTGAACACTCTCCTCTGACACTGCTCTGGCTGAGCAGGCCGGGAGGAGGCAAAGGGATCTCCAGGGATAAATCGAAACGATCCAGGAAAGGGCCTGATAACTTTCCCAGATATCGCAGTGTTTGTTCAGGCGTACAGCGGTTGTGATTCCCCTGATAATGACCTGACGGGCTGGGGTTCATTGCCGCAACCAGCTGGAACTGTGCCGGATAGCTTATTTTGGCTCGGGTACGTGAGATATGTATCTCTCCGGATTCAATCGGCTCCCTTAGGGCATCCAGCACGCGCCGCTCAAACTCAGGTAGTTCATCAAGAAACAGGATGCCGTTATGTGCCAGTGAAATCTCTCCCGGCCCCGGAATGGAACCTCCTCCGACCATGGCCGTCAGGGACGCGCTGTGGTGCGGAGAGCGGAAAGGGCGACGTCGCCACTGTTTTTGCAACGACACTGAACTCACCAGGCTCACTATCGCAGCGCTTTCGAGTGCTTCATGGTTACTGAGTGGTGGAAGTAAACCATTCAACCGGCTCGCCAGCATCGTTTTTCCGGTACCCGGCGGGCCAATCAGCAACAGGTTATGCCCGCCGGCAGCGGTGATCTCCAGCGCTCGCTTTCCCTGCTCCTGACCGATAATATCGCTGAGATCGTCGGTGCTTTCAGGCGGTATATCTTCCGTTTCTTCGGGCGCTGACAACCTATGCCGCCCTTCAAGATGGGCGCAGACCTCCTGCAAATGCCCGGCAATAAGGCACCCTTTTTCGGCTATCAGGCTCACTTCCGCACTGTTTTCATTGGCAAGAATGATTTCCCGACCGGCACGTATAGCTTCCAGCGCACCAGAGATAGCGCCAGGAACGCCTCTCAGTGCGCCTGTAAGCGCCAGTTCACCGATGAACTCGTACGAGCCTAGCCTGGACGTATTAAGCTGTTCAGAAGCGGCGAGAAGCGCAATAGCGATAGGTAAATCATATCTCCCGCCCTCTTTAGGCAGATCCGCTGGTGCCAGGTTGATGGTGATCTTCTTCGCCGGGAAGGTATAACCGCTATTGATAATGGCGCTGCGGACCCGATCTCTGGCTTCTTTCACCGTTGTCTCTGGCAAGCCGACAAGCGTTAAGCCGGGCAGTCCATTACTCAGATGAACCTCCACAGAAATAAGCGGTGCTTTTACTCCAATAGCCGCACGCGTATAAACAACTGACAGTGACATAAGCACCTCCTCGGGCGCTGATTATGCCACTGTCGCTTTCATACCTTGAGTGCTGTTTTTGTGTTTTACGGCATTACTTCCAGACTTTTAGCAGCAATTTGCAATCATTTCTTGTGAGTGGAAGCCACATCGCAGAAAAAACGTGCCCGTTATGATGACCTGGCGGCGGCGAAAAAAATGAAAAATATTCACCATCTGTTTTTCTCATATAAAACAATGCTTTTCAAAGATATGGTTCGCGAGCTAATCAAAATGGTCATAAATAAATCTTGTGTTTGGTTTAAAAACTGTGATAACTCTTTAGGTATTCCTTCGAACAAGATGCAAAAAGAACTGAAAATGACAGCCCTTCTACGAGTGATTAGCCTGGTCGTGATTAGCGTGGTGGTGATTATTATCCCACCGTGCGGGGCTGCACTTGGACGAGGAAAGGCTTAGAAATCAAGCCTTAACGAACTAAGACCCCCGCACCGAAAGGTCCGGGGGTTTTTTTATGACTAAAAAACGCAAATGAGGAGCAGAGAATGACAAATAGCACAAAATTCTGTTTCTCCCGATTTATGACGGGGAACTAACTATGAATGGGGCACAGTGGGTAGTACATGCGTTGCGCGCGCAGGGAGTCGAAACAGTATTCGGTTATCCGGGTGGCGCAATTATGCCGATTTACGATGCACTGTATGACGGCGGCGTGGAGCACCTGTTGTGCCGACACGAGCAGGGCGCGGCTATGGCGGCGATCGGTTATGCGCGCGCCACCGGCAAAACCGGCGTCTGCATGGCGACCTCGGGTCCCGGTGCAACTAACCTGATCACCGGTCTGGCTGATGCACTGCTCGATTCCGTTCCGGTCGTCGCCATCACCGGACAGGTTGCATCTCCGTTCATCGGTACCGATGCTTTCCAGGAAGTGGACGTTCTCGGCTTATCCCTGGCCTGCACCAAACACAGCTTCCTCGTCCAGTCTCTGGAAGAGCTGCCGCGGGTGATGGCAGAAGCGTTCGAGGTAGCAAGCTCCGGCCGTCCTGGTCCGGTTCTGGTTGATATCCCGAAAGATATCCAGGTGGCGATCGGCGATCTCGAACCGCACTTCTCCACTGTTGAGAGCGACGATGCGTTTCCGCATGCGGAAGTGGAAGAGGCGCGGCAGATGTTGGCCCAGGCGAAACAGCCGATGCTGTACGTCGGTGGTGGCGTGGGCATGGCGCAGGCAGTTCCTGCCCTGCGTGAATTTATCGCGGTGACGCAAATGCCTGCTACCTGCACGCTGAAAGGACTGGGTGCGGTAGATGCGGATTATCCCTGTTATCTGGGCATGCTGGGGATGCACGGTACCAAAGCGGCAAATCTGGCCGTTCAGGAGTGTGACTTGCTCATCGCCGTGGGAGCCCGTTTTGACGATCGCGTCACCGGTAAGCTGAATACCTTCGCGCCGAATGCCAAAGTGATCCATATGGATATCGATCCTGCGGAGATGAACAAATTGCGTCAGGCACATGTTGCCTTGCAGGGCGATCTCAATGCGCTGTTACCGGCATTACAGCAGCCACTGGATATCAATGCGTGGCGAAAGCACACCTCAGACCTGCGTGCTGAACACGCCTGGCGTTACGATCATCCTGGCGACGCTATCTACGCGCCGCTGCTGTTGAAGCAGTTGTCCGATCGGAAACCCGCAGACAGCGTGGTGACGACGGATGTGGGTCAACACCAGATGTGGTCCGCCCAGCACATGACCTATACCCGCCCGGAAAATTTCATCACCTCCAGCGGGTTAGGCACGATGGGCTTCGGCTTGCCTGCTGCCGTGGGTGCGCAGGTTGCCCGCCCGAACGATACGGTAATCTGTATCTCCGGCGACGGCTCCTTCATGATGAACGTTCAGGAGCTGGGCACCGTGAAGCGCAAGCAGTTGCCGCTGAAGATCGTGTTGCTCGATAACCAGCGATTAGGGATGGTTCGCCAGTGGCAACAACTCTTTTTCCAGGAGCGTTACAGTGAAACCACCCTGACTGATAATCCCGATTTCCTCACCCTGGCCAGTGCCTTTGGCATTCCTGGCCAGCACATCACCCGTAAAGACCAGGTTGAAGCGGCACTCGACACCATGCTGTCAAGCGAAGGGCCTTACCTGCTTCATGTCTCAATCGACGAGCTTGAGAATGTCTGGCCGTTGGTACCGCCAGGTGCCAGTAACTCACAAATGCTGGAGAAATTATCATGATGCAACATCAGGTCGCCGTGCAGGCTCGCTTCAATCCGGAGACATTAGAGCGCGTTTTGCGCGTGGTCCGTCATCGTGGCTTTCAGATTTGCTCTATGAATATGGAGACGGCCACTGACGCCCAAAACATCAGTATCGAATTAACCGTTGCCAGCCCGCGCCCGGTCGACTTACTGTTTAGTCAGTTATCAAAGCTGGTAGACGTTGCCCATGTTGCCATCTGCCAGAGCACAACCACATCACAACAAATCCGCGCTTAAGCGTGACAGGAAGAGAAAATGACGACAAAAAAAGCTGATTACATTTGGTTCAATGGTGAGATGGTTCGCTGGGAGGACGCGAAAGTCCACGTGATGTCCCACGCGCTGCACTACGGTACTTCTGTCTTTGAAGGGATCCGTTGCTACGACTCTCACAAAGGGCCAGTGGTGTTCCGTCATCGTGAACATATGCAGCGTCTGCATGACTCAGCCAAAATTTATCGTTTCCCGGTTTCTCAGAGCGTTGATGAGCTGATGGAAGCCTGCCGCGAGGTCATCCGTAAAAACAATCTGACCAGTGCCTATATTCGTCCGCTGGTTTTCGTGGGTGACGTAGGGATGGGCGTTAACCCGCCAGCCGGATATACCACGGATGTGATCATTGCTGCGTTCCCGTGGGGTGCCTACCTGGGTGCAGAAGCGCTGGAGCAGGGGATCGACGCAATGGTCTCTTCCTGGAATCGTGTGGCACCCAATACGATCCCGACCGCCGCTAAAGCGGGCGGTAACTACCTCTCTTCCCTGCTGGTCGGTAGCGAAGCGCGCCGTCACGGATATCAGGAAGGTATCGCGCTCGATGTGAACGGCTACATCTCCGAAGGCGCCGGTGAAAACCTGTTTGAAGTGAAAGATGGCATCCTGTTCACGCCGCCGTTCACCTCGTCAGCGCTGCCGGGCATCACCCGTGACGCCATCATCAAGCTGGCGAAAGATCTGGGTATCGAAGTGCGTGAGCAGGTCCTGTCCCGCGAATCCTTGTACCTGGCGGATGAAGTGTTTATGTCCGGTACCGCGGCTGAAATCACGCCGGTTCGCAGCGTAGACGGTATTCAGGTAGGCGCAGGCCGCTGTGGTCCGGTCACCAAACGCATTCAACAAGCCTTCTTCGGCCTCTTTACCGGCGAAACAGAAGACAAATACGGCTGGTTGGATCAGGTTAATCAATAAGCATAAATATGGGACGGCACGCACCGTCCCTTTGACTCGTCAGACGGGAGTAAATAAAGCATGCCTAAGTATCGTTCCGCCACCACCACCCATGGCCGTAACATGGCCGGTGCCCGCGCGCTGTGGCGCGCCACCGGGATGACCGACGCTGATTTCGGTAAGCCGATTATCGCCGTGGTGAACTCCTTTACCCAGTTTGTACCGGGTCACGTGCACCTGCGCGATCTCGGTAAGCTGGTTGCCGAGCAAATTGAAGCTGCTGGCGGGGTGGCGAAAGAGTTCAACACCATTGCGGTGGATGACGGTATCGCGATGGGGCACGGGGGCATGCTCTATTCACTGCCGTCGCGCGAGCTGATCGCCGACTCGGTGGAGTACATGGTTAACGCCCACTGCGCTGATGCCATGGTCTGTATCTCCAACTGCGATAAAATCACCCCGGGGATGCTGATGGCCTCCCTGCGCCTGAACATTCCGGTGATCTTCGTCTCCGGCGGTCCAATGGAAGCGGGTAAAACCAAGCTTTCCGACAAAATCATCAAGCTCGACCTGGTGGATGCGATGATTCAGGGCGCGGACCCGAAAGTCTCTGACGAGCAGAGTAATCAGGTGGAGCGCTCCGCGTGCCCAACCTGCGGCTCCTGTTCCGGGATGTTCACCGCCAACTCTATGAACTGTCTGACCGAAGCGCTGGGCCTGTCTCAGCCGGGCAACGGCTCGCTGCTGGCGACCCACGCCGATCGTAAACAGCTGTTCCTTAACGCCGGTAAGCGCATCGTTGAGCTGACCAAACGTTACTACGAGCAGGACGATGCCAGCGCGCTGCCGCGCAACATCGCCAGCAAGGCCGCGTTTGAAAACGCCATGACGCTGGATATCGCCATGGGCGGTTCCACCAATACCGTTCTGCACCTGCTGGCCGCCGCGCAGGAAGCCGAAATCGACTTCACCATGAGCGATATCGATAAGCTCTCCCGCAAAGTGCCACAGCTGTGTAAGGTCGCGCCAAGCACCCAGAAATACCACATGGAAGACGTCCACCGCGCGGGTGGCGTCATCGGTATTCTCGGCGAGCTGGATCGCGCCGGGCTGCTGAACCGCGACGTTCAGAACGTGCTTGGCCTGACGCTGCCGCAGACGCTGGATAAATACGACGTGATGCTGACCAAAGACGACGCGGTGAAAAAGATGTTCCGCGCCGGCCCGGCCGGTATTCGCACCACGCAGGCCTTCTCCCAGGATTGCCGCTGGGACACGCTGGACGATGACCGCGCAGAAGGGTGCATCCGCTCTCTTGAACATGCCTACAGCAAAGACGGCGGGCTGGCAGTGCTGTACGGTAACTTCGCTGAAAATGGCTGTATCGTCAAAACCGCTGGCGTAGATGACAGCATCCTCAAGTTTACCGGCCCGGCAAAAGTCTACGAAAGCCAGGATGAGGCGGTAGATGCCATCCTGGGCGGTAAAGTGGTGGAGGGCGACGTGGTTGTCATCCGCTACGAAGGGCCAAAAGGCGGGCCGGGCATGCAGGAGATGCTCTACCCAACCACTTTCCTGAAATCCATGGGCCTCGGTAAAGCCTGCGCGCTGATCACCGACGGACGTTTCTCGGGCGGTACTTCAGGCCTCTCCATCGGCCACGTCTCTCCGGAAGCGGCAAGCGGCGGCAACATCGCCATCATCGAAGATGGTGACCTGATCGAAATCGACATTCCGAATCGCGGGATCCAGCTCAAGCTGAGCGATCAGGAAATTGCGGCGCGTCGTGAAGCACAGCAAGCGCGCGGTGATAAAGCCTGGACGCCAAAAGACCGCCAGCGTGAAGTCTCCTTTGCCCTGCGCGCTTACGCGAGCCTGGCGACCAGTGCAGACAAAGGCGCGGTACGCGATAAATCGAAACTTGGGGGCTAATGATGGCCGAGTCACAACCCTTATCCGCCGCCCCTGAGGGGGCGGAATATCTCCGGGCGGTGCTGCGCGCGCCGGTCTATGAAGCGGTACAGGTCACTCCGCTGCAGAAAATGGAAAAACTCTCCTCGCGCCTCGACAACGTCATTCTGGTCAAGCGCGAAGACCGTCAGCCGGTGCACAGCTTTAAGCTGCGCGGGGCCTACGCGATGATGGCCGGGCTGACCGATGAGCAAAAAGCGCGCGGCGTGATTACGGCGTCTGCCGGTAACCATGCGCAGGGTGTGGCGTTCTCGTCTGCCCGTTTAGGGTTGAAAGCGTTAATCGTGATGCCGGTGGCTACTGCGGATATCAAAGTCGACGCGGTACGAGGCTTCGGCGGTGAAGTGCTGCTCCATGGGGCAAACTTTGATGAAGCGAAAGCCAAAGCGATCGAGCTGGCGCAACAGCAGGGATTCACCTGGGTGCCGCCGTTCGACCACCCGATGGTGATTGCCGGCCAGGGCACGCTGGCGCTGGAGCTGCTGCAGCAGGATGCCCATCTCGACCGCGTTTTCGTTCCGGTGGGCGGTGGTGGATTAGCGGCGGGCGTGGCGGTGCTGATCAAACAGCTGATGCCGCAGATCAAAGTCATTGCCGTGGAAGCCGAAGATTCTGCCTGCCTGAAAGCGGCGCTGGATGCCGGGCATCCGGTAGATCTGCCCCGCGTCGGGCTGTTTGCCGAAGGTGTGGCGGTGAAGCGCATTGGCGACGAAACCTTCCGCCTGTGCCGGGAGTATCTTGATGACATCGTCACCGTTGACAGTGATGCAATCTGTGCAGCGATGAAAGATCTGTTTGAGGATGTGCGTGCGGTGGCAGAACCGTCCGGCGCGCTGGCGCTGGCGGGAATGAAAAAATACATCGCCCAGCACAATATTCGCGGCGAGCGCCTGGCGCACGTACTCTCGGGGGCTAACGTCAATTTCCACGGCCTGCGCTACGTTTCCGAGCGCTGCGAGCTGGGTGAACAGCGTGAAGCGCTGCTGGCGGTCACCATTCCGGAAGAGAAGGGCAGTTTCCTCAAGTTCTGCCAGCTGCTGGGTGGCCGTTCGGTGACGGAGTTCAACTACCGTTTTGCCGATGCGAAAGACGCCTGCATTTTTGTCGGCGTGCGTTTAAGCCGCGGTCTGGAAGAGCGCAAAGAGATCCTCAACCTGTTGCATGAAGGTGGCTACAGCGTGGTGGATCTCTCCGACGACGAAATGGCGAAGCTGCACGTGCGCTATATGGTCGGCGGACGTCCGTCGAAGCCACTCCAGGAACGTCTTTACAGCTTCGAATTCCCGGAATCACCGGGTGCGCTGCTGAAGTTCCTGCATACGCTGGGCACGCACTGGAACATCTCCCTGTTCCACTACCGCAGCCACGGCACTGATTACGGCCGCGTGCTGGCGGCGTTTGAACTCGCCGAGCACGAGCCTGATTTCGAAACGCGCCTGAACGAGCTGGGCTACGAGTGCCACGATGAGACCCATAACCCGGCGTTCAGGTTCTTCCTCGCGGGCTAACGGTTCGGCTGCGCGTAGGCCGGGTAAGCGTAGCGCCACCCGGCTTCAGTGGTTCGGCAGTATCTTCCAGAACGCATCAATAAGCGGCTCATGCAGCCGCTTTTTTTGTGCACATACGCCAAGCTCAAACGGCGTCTTCTCATCGCTGCGTTCTAAAATCATCACGCGATTACGTACCGGCTCCGGGCTATTTTCCAGCACCACCTCCGGCAGCAGCGCCACGCCGCAGCCGAGTGCCACCATTGACACCATCGCCTCATGACCACCGACCGTGGCGTAAATCGATGGATTGCTGATTTTTTGCCGACGGAACCACAGCTCGATGCGGCGACGTACCGGCCCCTGATCGGCCATGATAAACGGTACCGTTGACCAGTCCGGCTTTTCCACTGACACCTGATTACGCACCGGGCAGGGCAGCGCCGGAGCGATCAGTACCACCGCCAGATTTTCCAGCATCGAAAACGCCACCGCGCCGGGCAGGGTTTCCGGTTTCCCGGCAATCGCCAGATCCGCTTCGCCGGTGACCACTTTTTCCATCGCGTCGGCGGCGTCGCCGGTGGTGAGTTTAATTTCAACCGAGGGGTGTTCCGCGCGGAAACGGTCAAGGATAGGCGGCAGATGGCTGTAGGCGGCGGTCACGGAGCAGAAAATATGCAGCTCACCGGAGAGCGACGGCCCTTGCTGATCGATGGTGTGCCGCAGCTGCTGATACTGCAACAAGGTTTGCTGGGCAAAAATGCGCAGCTCTTCTCCTGCTTCCGTGAGCGTGACGGTACGATTATCGCGCACAAACAGCGGCTGGCCGAGGTCTTCTTCAAGACGCTGGATCTGGCGTGAAAGCGTGGAGGGACTGACGTGCATCGCCCGGGCGCTGCGGCCAAAATGGCGGCTTTCCGCCAGATGCAGGAACATTTTCAGATCGCGTAAATCCACGGATTCCACTCCCCCGTTTTACATTGCAGATATTGCAACATGACGTTGTGAATATATCAATTTCCGCAATAAAATTCCTGTCATATAGTAAGTTCATTCTCGCATAAGCGAACCGAACAATAAGCACGACAACACAACATCACGAGGTATCACCATGGCTAACTACTTCAACACACTGAATCTGCGCCAGCAGCTGGCGCAGCTGGGCAAATGCCGCTTTATGGCGCGCGACGAATTTGCCGATGGCGCGAGCTATCTTCAGGGGAAAAAAGTGGTCATCGTCGGCTGTGGCGCACAGGGTCTGAACCAGGGCCTGAACATGCGTGACTCCGGTCTGGATATCTCTTACGCCCTGCGCAAAGAAGCCATTGCTGAGAAGCGTGCTTCATGGCGTAAAGCGACCGAAAACGGTTTTAAAGTAGGTACCTACGAAGAGCTGATCCCGCAGGCGGACCTGGTGGTTAACCTGACGCCAGACAAACAGCACTCTGACGTTGTGCGCTCCGTGCAGCCGCTGATGAAAGACGGCGCGGCGCTGGGTTACTCTCACGGCTTCAACATCGTTGAAGTGGGCGAGCAAATCCGTAAAGACATCACCGTCGTGATGGTTGCACCGAAATGCCCGGGTACAGAAGTGCGTGAAGAGTACAAGCGTGGTTTCGGCGTGCCGACCCTCATCGCGGTTCACCCGGAAAACGATCCGAAAGGCGAAGGGATGGCGATCGCTAAAGCATGGGCAGCGGCGACCGGCGGCCACCGTGCGGGCGTTCTGGAATCGTCCTTCGTGGCTGAAGTGAAATCTGACCTGATGGGCGAGCAGACCATTCTGTGCGGCATGCTGCAGGCGGGCTCCCTGCTGTGCTTCGACAAGCTGGTGGAAGAGGGTACCGACCCGGCATACGCAGAAAAACTGATTCAGTTCGGCTGGGAAACCATCACCGAAGCGCTGAAACAGGGCGGTATCACCCTGATGATGGACCGTCTGTCCAACCCGGCGAAACTGCGTGCATACGCGCTGTCTGAGCAGCTGAAAACCATCATGGCTCCGCTGTTCCAGAAACATATGGACGACATTATCTCCGGCGAGTTCTCTTCCGGTATGATGGCGGACTGGGCGAACGACGATAAGAAACTGCTGACCTGGCGTGAAGAGACCGGTAAAACCGCGTTCGAAACCGCGCCACAGTATGAAGGTAAAATCGGCGAGCAGGAGTACTTCGATAAAGGCGTACTGATGATCGCGATGGTGAAAGCAGGCGTTGAGCTGGCGTTCGAAACCATGGTGGATTCCGGCATCATCGAAGAGTCTGCATACTACGAATCACTGCACGAGCTGCCGCTGATCGCGAATACTATCGCCCGTAAGCGTCTGTACGAAATGAACGTGGTTATCTCGGATACCGCAGAATACGGTAACTATCTGTTCTCTTATGCCTGTGTACCGCTGCTGAAAGAGTTCATGACCACTCTGCAGCCGGGCGATCTGGGCAAGGCGATTGCGGAAGGTGCCGTGGACAACGCACAGCTGCGTGATGTAAACGAAGCCATTCGCAGCCACCAGATCGAGAAAGTAGGTCACAAACTGCGTGGCTACATGACCGACATGAAGCGTATCGCGGTAGCGGGTTAACAACAGGTGCGGGCTGATGCCCTCACCCTGGCCCTCTCCCACAGGGAGAGGGTGCAAACATTAAAGGCCTTCTCTAAGAGAAGGCCTTGCTGTTTATTTCCGATACAGCACTTTAATCACGTGGTAGCCGAACTGCGTGTGCAGCGGTCCGGTTGGCTCCAGCACCGGGCAGGAGAAGACCACTTTATCAAACGCCGGAACCATCTGGCCCTGGCGGAATTCACCTAAATCACCACCGCGTTTGCCTGATGGACAAATGGAGTGTTTCTTCGCCAGCTTGCCGAAATCGGCGCCGTTTTTAAGCTGCTCCAGAAGATCCAGAGCCAGTTTCTCTTCTTTAACAAGAATATGCAGTGCTGCTGCTGTTTTTGCCATGATCGTGCCTTGAGTGGTATGGATTAGGCTCGCTATACTACCACGCTGTTATTCTCCCCTCCTGACTTTCATTGAGTGATCATTTATGCGTTTAAACCCCGGACAACAACAAGCCGTCGAATTTGTCACCGGACCGTGTCTGGTGCTGGCGGGGGCTGGCTCCGGTAAAACCCGCGTGATCACCAATAAAATTGCCCACCTGATCCGCGGCTGCGGCTATCAGGCCCGGCACATTGCGGCGGTAACCTTTACCAATAAAGCGGCACGTGAAATGAAAGAGCGTGTCGGCCAGACCCTGGGGCGTAAAGAGGCGCGCGGCCTGATGATCTCCACCTTCCACACGCTGGGGCTGGATATCATCAAACGCGAATATGCGGCGCTGGGAATGAAGGCCAACTTCTCGCTTTTCGATGACACCGATCAGGTGGCGTTGCTCAAAGAGCTCACCGAGGGGCTGATCGAAGATGACAAAGTGCTGTTGCAACAGCTGATCTCGACGATCTCCAACTGGAAAAACGATCTGATGACTCCCGCACAGGCGGCGGCGAGTGCCAAAGGCGAACGGGATCGGATCTTCGCCCATTGCTACGGCCTGTACGATGCGCACATGAAAGCGTGCAACGTGCTGGATTTTGACGACCTGATCCTGCTGCCAACGCTGCTGCTGCAGCGTAATGAAGAGGTGCGCGAGCGCTGGCAAAACAAGATCCGCTACCTGCTGGTGGATGAATATCAGGATACCAACACCAGCCAGTATGAGCTGGTGAAGCTGCTGGTGGGACAGCGTGCGCGTTTCACCGTGGTAGGCGATGACGACCAGTCTATTTACTCCTGGCGCGGTGCGCGTCCACAAAACCTGGTGCTGCTGAGTAAAGATTTTCCGGCGCTGCAGGTGATTAAGCTCGAGCAGAACTACCGCTCCTCGGGGCGTATCCTGAAAGCGGCCAATATTCTGATTGCCAATAACCCGCACGTGTTTGAGAAGCGCCTGTTCTCTGAACTCGGCTATGGCACCGAGCTGAAAGTGCTCAGTGCCAACAATGAAGAGCACGAAGCGGAGCGCGTCACGGGTGAACTGATTGCTCACCACTTCGTCAATAAAACCGACTACAAGGATTACGCGATCCTCTATCGTGGTAACCATCAGTCGCGCGTCTTTGAAAAGATGCTGATGCAGAACCGCATCCCGTACAAAATTTCGGGCGGCACCTCGTTCTTCTCGCGGCCGGAAATCAAAGATCTGCTGGCTTACCTGCGCGTGCTCACCAACCCGGATGATGACAGCGCGTTTCTGCGTATTGTGAATACCCCGAAACGTGAGATTGGTCCGGCGACGCTGCAAAAGCTGGGCGAATGGGCGATGACGCGCAACAAAAGCCTGTTCACGGCCAGCTTCGACCTGGGGCTGAGCCAGACGTTAACCGGGCGGGGTTATGATTCGTTAACCCGTTTTACCCACTGGCTGGGTGAAGTGCAGCGTCTGGCGGAGCGTGAACCGGTGGCCGCTGTCCGCGACCTGATTCACGGCATCGACTACGAGTCCTGGCTGTATGAAACGTCTGCCAGCCCGAAGGCGGCAGAGATGCGTATGAAAAACGTTAACCAGCTTTTCAGCTGGATGACGGAAATGCTTGAAGGCTCAGAAATCGACGAGCCAATGACCCTGACGCAGGTGGTAACCCGCTTTACCCTGCGCGATATGATGGAGCGCGGTGAGAGCGAAGAAGAGGCCGATCAGGTTCAGCTGATGACGCTCCATGCGTCAAAAGGGCTGGAGTTCCCGTATGTCTATCTGGTTGGCATGGAAGAGGGGTTATTGCCGCACCAGAGCAGTATCGATGAAGACAACGTCGACGAGGAGCGCCGTCTGGCCTATGTGGGGATCACCCGCGCGCAGAAAGAGCTGACGTTCACCCTGTGTAAAGAGCGTCGTCAATACGGCGAGCTGGTGCGCCCGGAGCCGAGCCGGTTCCTGCTGGAACTGCCGCAGGATGACCTGATCTGGGAACAGGAGCGCAAAGTGATTACCGCAGAAGAGCGTATGCACAAGGGGCAGGCTAACGTGGCGAACATTCGCGCCATGCTGGCAAAAGCGAAAGAGAAAGGATAATTATTTGTAGGCCGGGTAAGGCGAAGCCGCCACCCGGCATTTTTCACTCTCTTACTTTACTTCCAACACCCAGTGCACATAGCTCTGCCACTGGCATTCCTGCTCGATCAACTCAGCCCCAAGCGGGTGATTATCCAGCCACTTTTCCGGCAGCGTCAGGGACAATTTTTCGTCATCGGCCACCAGGTTGATCGCAGGCAGCAAATCATCGCGGCGGCGGCTGGCAAACAGGATCGCCAGACGCAGCAGACGGCACAGATGCTCGGCTACACGCGGCGGTACGGCGTTTTGCTGGTGCAAAGAAGAGAGATCAACGGCATTGGTCTGGTTCAGCAGCAGCGTTGCCAGCAGTTTTTTCTGCGCGGGCGTATAGCCCGGTAAATCAAGGTTACGCACCAGATACGCAGCGTGAGCAGGAGCCTGCTTAAAATCAATGCTCAGCCCCACTTCATGGAGCGCACAGGCGCTCAGCAAGAGATCGCGGCTCAGATGATCGAGATCCCATGCGTTAGCGACCTGATCGGCGAAGCGTGACGCCAGTTGCGCCACGCGACCAGCCTGATCGATATCCACCAGAAAACGGCGCTGTACGTTGCGCAGCGTACGGCTACGAATGTCCTGATCAACCGACAAATGCAACATCCCATAGACCAGACCTTCGCGCAGTGCGCCGCCGGCCAGCGTCATACAGGTGATGTTGAGCTCGGTGAAAATGGCGATCAGAATGGCCAGCCCGCTCGGGAAGACCAGCGCACGTTCAAGGGTCAGGCCTTCAATTTCCAGCTCTTCCAGTCGTCCGCACTGAATAGCGCGCTGTTTAAGCTGCTGAAGCTTGGCAAGCGTAATCCGCTCGTCCATGCCCTGTGCCATCATGATTTCCTGCAAGGCCTGCACGGTACCCGAGGCACCTACGCAGACTTTCCAGCCGTGATAGCGCAGTTCGTCCATCACCGGACGTAATACCTCGCGCGCGGCATTTTCTGCCTCGTCGAAGTTCTCTTTGCCGAGATTGCGGTCGGCAAAGTAGCGCTCAAGCCAGGTCACACAGCCCATCGACAGGCTAAACAGCGAGGTCGCCTGCGCGCCCGTACCGGTGACCAGCTCCGTGCTGGCACCGCCGATATCCACCACCAGACGGCGATCGTCGCCCCCTGTGGTATGCGCAACACCCTGATAAATCAGGCGAGCTTCTTCTTCACCGCTGATCACCTGAACCGGACAACCGAGAATTTCCTGCGCTCTGGCAATAAAATCCACGGCGTTAACCGCCAGACGGAGTGTCGCGGTGGCGACAACGGTGATTTGGGAATGGGGGATATCCTGCAGACGCTCAGCGAAGAGCCGCAGACACTGCCAGCCACGTTCCATGGCTTCTGGTGAGAGGTAATTGTCGCTGCTCAGGCCCGCCGCGAGGCGGACCTTGCGCTTAATGCGCGTCAGCGTTTGTATGCTTCCCGCCACCTCGCGCACAACCAGCATATGAAAACTATTCGAACCGAGATCGATGGCTGCGTAAAGCGAGGTGGAGCTGAGCATATTTTCTTAACCTGAACGACGACGATTACGCGGCGCGCCACCTGAACGACGCGGACCATTGCCGGAGCGTGGGCGGGTAAGACGCTTAGGCGGCGGCAGTTCGCTTAACAGCGCTTCCGGATTGTATTTGCTCTGCGGAATAGAGTGACCGATGTAAGCCTCAATGGCGGGCAGATTCAGCGCATACTCTTCACACGCAAGGCTAATCGAGTGACCGCTTGCGCCCGCACGACCGGTACGACCGATACGGTGTACATAGTCTTCACAGTCGTCTGGCAGGTCATAGTTGAAGACGTGCGTCACGGCTGGAATGTGCAAACCACGAGCTGCCACGTCGGTTGCGACCAGAATGTCGAGATCGCCACGGGTAAACTCTTCGAGAATACGCAGGCGTTTTTTCTGCGCCACGTCGCCGGTCAACAGACCTACACGGTGACCATCAGCAGCCAGATGGCCCCAGATGTCTTCACAACGATGTTTGGTGTTCGCGAAGATAATGGCGCGATCCGGCCACTCTTCTTCAATCAGCGTTTGCAGCAGACGCATTTTCTCTTCATTGGAAGGATAGAAGAGCTCTTCTTTAATGCGGTGACCCGTTTTCTGCTCCGGCTCCACTTCCACATATTCGGCGTTGTTCATCTGTTCGAACGCCAGTTCGCGTACACGGTAAGAGAGGGTGGCAGAGAACAGCATATTCAGACGCTGGTTGGCCGGCGGCATGCGGCGGAACAGCCAGCGGATGTCTTTAATGAAGCCCAAATCGTACATGCGGTCGGCTTCATCGAGCACTACAACCTGGATGGCACCGAGGTTAATGTGGTTCTGTTTGGCGTAATCGATAAGACGGCCAGTGGTACCGATCAGGATATCCACACCGCTTTCCAGCACTTTCAGCTGCTTATCGTAACCGTCACCGCCATAGGCCAGACCCAGCTTGAGGCCGGTAGCCTGTGCCAGGGGTTCAGCGTCTGCGTGGATCTGTACCGCCAGTTCTCGCGTCGGGGCCATAATTAGCGCGCGCGGCTGGTTAACTTTGCGGTCTGCAATCGCTGGGTGAGAAAGTAAATAATGAAACGTTGACGTCAAAAACGCCATCGTTTTGCCAGTACCGGTTTGCGCCTGCCCTGCAACATCGCGACCGGCCAGCGTCAGCGGCAGGGCGAGGGCCTGAATGGGCGTGCAGTTATGAAAGCCTTTGTTTTCAAGGGCTTCAATCACTTTTGGGTGCAGGGCGAAGTCGGAAAACTTCTGTTCTGTTAAATGTGTTTTGCTCATAGTGTGGTAGAATATCAGCTTACTATTGCTTTACGAAAGCGTATCCGGTGAAATAAAGTCAACCTTTAGTTGGTTAATGCGACATCAACACGTCGTTGGTGGAGACAAAACCAACGTACCAGGCTTATTCCTGTGGAGTTATATATGAGCGATAAAATTATTCACCTGACAGACGACAGTTTTGACACGGACGTACTTAAGGCTGACGGGCTGATCCTCGTCGATTTCTGGGCTGAATGGTGTGGTCCTTGCAAAATGATCGCCCCGATTCTGGATGAGATCGCCGACGAATATCAGGGCAAACTGACCGTTGCCAAGCTGAACATCGACCAGAACCCGGGCACCGCACCAAAATACGGTATCCGTGGTATCCCGACCCTGCTGCTGTTCAAAAACGGCGAAGTGGCGGCGACCAAAGTGGGCGCGCTGTCCAAAGGTCAACTGAAAGAGTTCCTGGACGCTAACCTGGCGTAAGGTTTCTCCGCTGTGCGTCCAGAGCATCTTGCTAAATGATGTGGAACTCTGGACGCCCGGCAGAAGTCGTGCTAAGTTAGCTATGACTTCGTTTTAAACATATCTTGTTGTTTGAATCTTGTTTTACCCGATACTTCCCGTTGTTGACATAAACAGTGCGTGAAGTGGCTAAATTCCGGGCTTGTCACTCAATCCGTCTTGTCGTTTCAGTTCTGCGTTCTTTCCCTGTGACCAGACAGCGAACAGACATGAGTTGATGGCCGCTAAACAGGCATGGATGACCCTGCCATACCATTCACAACATTAAGTTCGAGAATCACCCCGAGTTTAAGAACCCACACCATTATGAATCTTACCGAATTAAAGAATACGCCGGTTTCTGAGCTGATCACTCTCGGCGAAAATATGGGACTGGAAAACCAGGCTCGTATGCGCAAGCAGGACATCATTTTCGCCATCCTGAAGCAGCACGCTAAGAGTGGCGAAGATATCTTTGGCGACGGTGTGCTGGAGATATTGCAAGACGGATTTGGTTTCCTCCGCTCTGCAGACAGCTCCTACCTCGCCGGCCCTGACGACATCTACGTATCCCCCAGCCAAATCCGCCGTTTCAACCTCCGCACTGGTGACACCATTTCAGGTAAGATTCGTCCTCCTAAAGAGGGTGAACGCTACTTTGCGCTGTTGAAAGTCAACGAAGTTAACTTCGACAAACCAGAAAACTCGCGTAATAAGATCCTCTTTGAGAACTTAACGCCGCTGCACGCGAACTCTCGCCTGCGTATGGAGCGTGGTAACGGTTCTACCGAAGACTTAACCGCACGTGTTCTGGATCTGGCCTCACCAATCGGTCGTGGTCAGCGTGGTCTGATTGTGGCACCGCCAAAAGCGGGTAAAACCATGCTGCTGCAGAACATCGCGCAGAGCATTGCTTACAACCACCCTGACTGTGTGCTGATGGTGCTGCTGATTGACGAACGTCCGGAAGAAGTTACCGAGATGCAGCGTCTGGTTAAAGGTGAAGTTGTGGCTTCGACCTTTGACGAACCGGCCTCTCGCCACGTTCAGGTTGCTGAGATGGTGATCGAGAAGGCGAAACGCCTGGTTGAGCACAAG
Source organism: Enterobacter sichuanensis (assembly GCF_002939185.1). Taxonomy (GTDB): domain Bacteria; phylum Pseudomonadota; class Gammaproteobacteria; order Enterobacterales; family Enterobacteriaceae; genus Enterobacter; species Enterobacter sichuanensis. Next base: position 19,386 of record NZ_POVL01000052.1, read on the forward strand.
AAAGACGTGATCATCCTGCTCGACTCCATTACGCGTCTGGCGCGTGCCTACAACACCGTGGTCCCGGCTTCCGGTAAAGTACTGACCGGTGGTGTGGATGCTAACGCCCTGCATCGTCCAAAACGCTTCTTCGGTGCTGCACGTAACGTGGAAGAGGGCGGCAGCCTGACGATCATCGCGACAGCGCTGATCGATACCGGCTCCAAAATGGACGAAGTGATTTACGAAGAGTTTAAAGGGACAGGCAACATGGAACTGCACCTTTCTCGTAAGATTGCTGAAAAACGCGTCTTCCCGGCAATCGACTACAACCGTTCTGGTACCCGTAAAGAAGAGCTGCTCACCACCCAGGAAGAGCTGCAGAAAATGTGGATCCTGCGCAAAATCATCCATCCAATGGGTGAAATTGACGCGATGGAGTTCCTCATTAACAAACTGGCGATGACCAAAACCAACGACGATTTCTTCGACATGATGAAACGCTCGTAACGCAAATAAAGCCAGTGAACGCCACGTTTTTACGTGGCGTTTTTCTTTTATGGACTATACGCTAGTACCACCTACTCCCAATTTTGACCGGTCGGTGCGACAATAGGACCGTTTATACAGTCAAAGAAATAATTGATTGAAAAATATACAAAGGGAGTTGTGAGAAGCCACCTTTATTACTTCTGAGGCGGTGGCTTCATGGTTATACTTCCGGGACTAACATTTGTTGAGAGCAATCCATTGTGAATCTACTCACCGTTGTGACTGAGCTAATCAGTATATTTTTATTCACAACCTGTTTTTTGTTCATCGCGCGTAAGGTGGCAAAAAGAATAGGGTTGGTGGACAAACCTAATTTTCGTAAACGTCATCAGGGACTTATTCCTCTTGTAGGAGGGATTTCTGTTTACGCAGGTATCTGTTTCACGTTTGGTATTGCGGATTATTATATTCCACACGCAGCCCTCTATATTGCCTGTGCGGGTGTCCTGGTCCTCGTCGGGGCGCTTGATGACCGGTTCGATATCGCGGTGAAAATACGTGCCACCGTCCAGGCGGCGATTGGCGTGGTGATGATGGTCGTGGGTGGGCTGTACCTGAGAAGCCTCGGTTATGTGTTTGGCCCCTGGGAGTTAGTCCTGGGTCCATTTGGTTTCTTCCTGACGCTCTTTGCCGTCTGGGCAGCTATCAATGCCTTCAACATGGTTGACGGCATTGACGGCCTGCTCGGGGGATTGTCTTCTGTCTCGTTCGCCGCCATCGGCATTATTTTGTGGTTTGATGGCCAGTACAGCCTGGCAATGTGGTGTTTTGCCATGATTGCCGCCATCCTGCCTTATATTCTCCTTAACCTCGGTGCGCTCGGGCGTCGCTATAAAGTCTTTATGGGTGACGCGGGCAGTACGTTGATTGGTTTCACCGTGATCTGGATTTTGCTCGAAACGACGCAGGGCAAAACGCACCCGATCAGTCCGGTCACGGCATTGTGGATCATTGCTATTCCATTAATGGATATGGTGGCGATTATGTATCGCCGTCTGCGTAAAGGGATGAGTCCTTTCTCGCCTGACCGTCAGCATATTCATCATCTCATCATGCGCGCGGGTTTTACTTCTCGTCAGGCATTTGTGCTGATCACCCTGGCCGCTGCTATTCTGGCCGCCATTGGCGTCGCGGCTGAATATGCCCACTTTATTCCTGAATGGGTAATGTTGGTATTATTCTTGCTAGCATTTTTCCTGTACGGCTACTGTATTAAGCGCGCATGGAAAGTGGCGCGATTCATTAAACGTCTGAAACGCAGGATGCGTCGTAACAATGACAAAAACCCAACATTAACTAAGTAAAACCGGGACTATGATGACTCAACCGTTGGCGGGAGCGAAATCAGTGGTAACTGAGAATGAACTGGATATTCGTGGTTTGTTTCGCGTGTTATGGGCAGGCAAACTTTGGATTGCGGGGATCGCACTGGGGTTCGCACTGTTAGCCCTGGCCTACACTTTCTTTGCAAAACAGGAGTGGAGCGCCACGGCAATCACAGACCGACCTACGGTTAACATGCTCGGTGGGTTTTATTCTCAGCAGCAGTTCCTGCGTAACCTGGATATCAAGGCCAATCTGGCGACACCTGACCAGGCTTCTGTTATGGATGAAGCCTATAAAGAGTTTGTGATGCAGCTGGCCTCCTGGGACACGCGTCGCGACTTCTGGTCCCAGACGGATTATTACAAGCAGCGTATGGTGGGTAACAGCAAGGCGGATGCCGCGCTGTTAGATGACCTGATTAACAATATTCAGTTTATGCCGGGCGATGCGCTGCGTAACGTGAATGACAGCGTCAAGCTGATTGCAGAAACCGCGCCGGATGCCAACAACCTGTTGCGCCAGTACGTTGCGTTTGCCAGCCAGCGTGCTGCCAGTCATCTCAATGAAGAGCTGAAAGGCGCCTGGGCGGCCCGTACCATCCAGATGAAGGCGCAGGTAAAACGACAGGAAGAGGTGGCGAAAGCCATTTTCGCTCGCCGCGTACACAATATTGAGCAGGCGCTGAAAATTGCGGAACAGCACAATATTTCCCGCAGCGAAACGGATGTACCGGCTGATGAACTCCCGGATTCTGAAATGTTCCTTCTTGGCCGCCCCATGCTGCAGGCACGTCTGGAAAATCTTCAGGCCGTTGGCCCCGATTTTGACCTCGACTACGATCAAAACCGCGCCATGCTTACTACCCTGAATGTCGGTCCGACGCTGGACCCGCGTTTTCAGACCTATCGTTATTTGAGAACGCCTGAAGAACCTGTAAAACGCGATAGTCCGCGTCGTGCATTCCTGATGATTATGTGGGGGATTGTCGGCGCACTGACGGGCGCTGGCGTGGCGTTAACGCGTCGTCGCACAAACTAAGAACGCCGTCTACGATGAAGGCTATGTATGGCCTTCATCGCTTAATCGAAGAGAATCGATGTGAAAGTACTTACCGTATTTGGCACCAGGCCGGAGGCCATTAAGATGGCACCTCTGGTTCATGCGCTGGCCAGCGATCCTGATATTGAAGCGAAAGTGTGTGTCACTGCCCAACACCGTGAGATGCTCGATCAGGTTTTAACGCTCTTTTCTATCGTCCCGGATTACGATCTTAATATTATGAAACCGGGTCAAGGGCTGACGGAGATAACCTGTCGCATCCTGCAAGAGCTCAAGCCGATCCTGGAGTCATTCAAGCCCGACGTGGTGCTGGTTCACGGCGACACCACCACCACCGTGGCGACAAGCCTGGCGGCGTTTTACCAGCGTATTCCCGTAGGACATGTTGAGGCGGGACTGCGCACCGGCAATCTCTACTCGCCGTGGCCGGAAGAAGCTAACCGCACGCTCACCGGACATCTGGCGATGTACCACTTTGCGCCCACGGAAAATTCCCGTCAGAACCTGCTGCGTGAAAATATCGCTGATAACAAAATCTTCGTGACCGGTAATACGGTCATTGATGCGTTAATTTGGGTACGTGATCGCGTGCTGGCGAACCGCGAACTGCAGGAAGACCTTGCTGCCCGTTATCCCTTCCTGCACAACGGCAAAAAAACCATCCTGGTGACCGGCCACCGCCGCGAAAGCTTTGGCAGGGGCTTTGAGCAGATCTGTCATGCGCTGGCTGAAATTGCTGCGCAGAACGAAGATGTGCAGATCGTTTATCCGGTCCATCTCAACCCTAACGTCAGCGAGCCGGTTAACCGCATTCTGGGCCATGTCGACAATGTACTTCTGATGGAACCGCAGGACTACATGCCGTTTGTCTGGCTGATGAACCATGCCTGGCTGATCCTCACCGATTCCGGTGGGATCCAGGAAGAAGCGCCTTCCCTCGGTAAACCGGTGCTGGTGATGCGTGAAACGACCGAACGCCCGGAGGCCGTTAAAGCGGGAACCGTGCGCCTGGTCGGAACCAGCACGCAGTTGATTGTCGAAGAGGTCACGCGCCTGCTGCACGACGAGGAAGCGTATCAGGCAATGAGCCGGGCCCATAACCCATATGGCGACGGGCAGGCTTGTGGTCGTATTTTGCATGCACTTAAACACAATCGGGTATCGCTATGAGTTTTACTACCATCTCTGTCATTGGTCTTGGCTACATTGGCTTGCCCACCGCGGCGGCGTTTGCCTCTCGTCAAAAACAGGTTGTCGGTGTGGATATCAACACTCGCGCGGTGGAAACCATTAACCGTGGCGAAATTCATATTGTGGAGCCCGATCTCGACCGCGTGGTCAAGGAGGCGGTTGACGGGGGATTCCTGCGCGCCAGTACCACGCCGGTTGAAGCGGATGCGTACCTGATTGCTGTTCCCACGCCATTTAAAGGCGACCATGAACCCGACATGGTCTATGTCGAAGCGGCGGCGAAATCTATCGCGCCTGTGCTGAAGAAAGGGGCGCTGGTGATCCTTGAGTCGACGTCGCCGGTTGGCGCGACCGAGCAGATGGCGCAGTGGCTGGCCGACGCGCGTCCTGATTTAAGCTTCCCGCAACAGGCGGGAGAGCAGGCGGATATCAATATCGCCTACTGTCCGGAGCGCGTACTGCCGGGCCAGGTGATGGTTGAACTGATTAAAAACGACCGCGTGATTGGCGGTATGACGCCCGTGTGTTCTGAACGTGCCAGCGCGCTATACAAGATTTTCCTTGAAGGCGAATGCGTGGTGACCAACTCCCGCACTGCTGAAATGTGCAAGCTGACGGAAAACAGCTTCCGTGACGTTAACATCGCCTTCGCGAATGAACTGTCACTTATTTGCGCCGATCAGGGGATTAACGTCTGGGAGTTGATTCGCCTGGCGAATCGCCATCCGCGTGTCAATATTCTCCAGCCAGGCCCGGGCGTGGGCGGGCACTGCATCGCCGTCGACCCGTGGTTTATCGTGGCGCAGAATCCGGCGCAGGCTCGTCTGATCCGCACCGCGCGTGAAGTGAACGACAGCAAACCGCACTGGGTACTCAACCAGGTCAAAACCACGGTAGCGGATTGTCTGGCAGAGAGCGGCAAGCGCGCCAGCGAGCTGAAAATCGCCTGCTTTGGTCTGGCATTTAAGCCCAACATTGACGACCTGCGCGAAAGCCCGGCAATGGAAATTGCTGAAATGATTGCCGAATGGCACAAAGGCGAAACACTGGTGGTCGAGCCAAATATTCATGAACTGCCGGCAAAACTGGCGGGGCACTGCACGCTGACAGCGCTCGACAATGCCCTGGCGACGGCGGATGTGCTGGTGCTGCTGGTGGATCACAACGAGTTTAAAGCGATCTCCGGCGATGCCGTTCATCAGCAGCATGTGGTTGATACCAAGGGTGTCTGGCGTTGAGCCGCCTGAATGGGGTACTCGAGTCTCTGCAATGGGAGAGTGACTTTTTCAGTCTGCCGTCGGCCATCGTACGACTGCGCGATGATGCGCCGGCACTGACTGAATCGGCATTTACCGCCTGGCAACGGGTACAGGCTAAGATCCCGGCGGACCGTACTGATCTGCTTGATGCGCTCCAGCAGCACGGCTTTAAGCTGGTTGAAGGTGAGGCCGATCTCTCCATTACCCTTACCCGGCACGATGCGCCCGGTGCGGAAATGGCAGCCGAACAGGATATTCCCGTGTTGCGTCAGATGGCGGCCCAGGCGTTTGCGCAGAGCCGCTTTCGCGCGCCCTGGTACGCGCCTGGCGATAGCGGACGGTTTTACGCCCAGTGGGTGGAGAATGCGGTTAAAGGCACGTTTGACCATGTCTGCCTGGTTTTTCGGGCAGGGGACAGTCAGATCCAGGGATTTGTCTCCCTGCGTAAGCTCAACGAGCGCGAGGCGCGGATTGGCTTATTAGCCGGGCGTGGGATGGGTGAGAAACTCATGCAGGCGGCGCTGTACTGGGCGCAGGAGCAAAAACTTGTGACGCTGCGGGTGGCGACCCAGGTGGGCAATACCGCCGCGCTTAAACGATATATTGCGAGTGGTGCCAACATCGACGCCACCGCCTACTGGTTATACAGGTGACAAGATGATTCCATTTAACGCACCACCCGTCGTGGGCACCGAACTCGACTACATGCAGTCTGCTATGGGCAGCGGCAAACTCTGCGGTGATGGTGGGTTTACCCGTCGCTGCCAGCAGTGGATGGAGCAGCGTTTTCACAGCGCTAAAGTATTGCTGACCCCGTCCTGTACGGCATCACTGGAAATGGCGGCCCTGTTGCTGGATATCCAGCCTGGCGATGAAGTCATTATGCCAAGCTATACCTTCGTCTCCACGGCGAACGCGTTTGTCCTGCGCGGGGCGAAAATCGTCTTTGTGGATATCCGTCCGGATACCATGAACATTGATGAAACGCTCATTGAAGCGGCGATCACCGATAAAACGCGCGCGATTGTGCCGGTCCACTATGCGGGCGTAGCCTGCGAAATGGACACCATCATGGCGATTGCCAACAAACATAACCTGTTTGTGGTGGAAGACGCCGCCCAGGGGGTGATGTCCACCTACAAGGGACGCGCGCTGGGCACGATCGGCCATATTGGCTGCTTTAGCTTCCACGAAACCAAAAACTACACCGCTGGCGGTGAGGGCGGCGCGACGCTGATAAACGATCGCGCGCTGGTCGAGCGCGCGGAAGTGATCCGCGAAAAAGGGACCAACCGCAGCCAGTTCTTCCGCGGACAGGTAGACAAATACACATGGCGCGATATCGGCTCAAGTTATCTGATGGCGGATCTGCAGGCGGCATACCTGTGGGCGCAACTGGAAGCCGCGGAGCGTATCAACCTTCAGCGTCTGTCCCTGTGGCAAACCTATTACGACGCGCTGGAGCCTCTGGCGAAAGCCGGGCGCATTGAACTCCCGACCATTCCGGCTGATTGTGTCCACAATGCGCACATGTTCTACATCAAGCTGCGCGATAACGACGATCGCAGCCAGCTCATCGCCTGGCTGAAAGAGGCTGAAATTATGGCGGTGTTCCACTACATTCCGCTGCACTCCAGCCCCGCGGGCGAAGCGTTCGGCATATTTGCGGGTGAAGACCGTTACACGACCAAAGAAAGTGAGCGTTTGCTTCGCCTGCCATTGTTCTACAACCTCGCGCCAGTTAACCAGCGTACGGTGATTAATACCCTTCTGAGCTATTTCGGCTGATATGTCTCTGGCAAAAGCATCGGTGTGGACCGCCGCGTCCACACTTGTAAAAATTGGCGCCGGACTGCTGGTCGTCAAGCTGTTGGCTGTCTCATTTGGCCCGTCAGGTGTCGGGATGGCGGGTAACTTCCGCCAGCTCGTTACCGTCCTTGGGGTGCTGGCCGGTGCCGGGATCTTCAACGGCGTGACCAAATACGTTGCGCAGTATCATGATGATGCGGCACAGCTGCGCCGGGTGGTGGGCACCGCTTCGGCGATGGTCACGGGTTTTTCGACCCTGATGGCGATTGTCTTTCTGCTGGCGGCGGCCCCCATCAGCCAGGGATTATTCGGTCACACCCACTATCAGGGACTGGTGCGTCTGGTTGCGTTGGTGCAGATGGGTATTGCCTGGGCTAACCTGCTGCTGGCGCTGATGAAAGGTTTTCGTGATGCTGCCGGGAACGCCCTTGCGTTAATCCTGGGAAGCGTCATTGGTGTTATTGCCTACTACTTCTGCTATCGCCTCGGTGGCTATGAAGGTGCCCTGCTCGGGCTGGCGCTGGTACCGGCCCTCGTGGTTGTGCCTGCCGCGTTTATGCTGATGCGTCGGGGCGTCATCCCTCTGCGCTACCTGAAACCGCAATGGGACAAGCTGCTTGCCAGCCAGCTGGGTAAATTTACCCTGATGGCGCTCATTACCTCCGTCACGCTGCCCGTGGCCTATGTGATGATGCGAAACCTGCTGGCGGCGCATTATAGCTGGGAGGAGGTCGGGATTTGGCAGGGCGTGAGCAGCATTTCTGACGCCTACCTCCAGTTTATTACGGCTTCCTTTAGCGTTTATTTGCTGCCAACCTTATCGCGTCTGACGTCCAGACAGGATATCACCCGTGAGATTTTCCGATCGCTGCGCTTTGTGTTGCCGGCGGTTGCGGCTGCCAGCTTCACTGTCTGGTTATTGCGTGATGTCGCTATCTGGCTGCTCTTCTCGGCGAAGTTCACCGCCATGCGCGATCTCTTTGCCTGGCAGCTGGTGGGCGATGTACTGAAAGTAGGGGCTTACGTTTTCGGCTACCTGGTGATTGCGAAGGCCTCACTGCGGCTGTATATCCTGGCGGAAATGAGCCAGTTTGTGTTACTGACGTCGTTCTCGCACTGGTTGATACCCGCGCACGGCGCGCTGGGGGCGGCTCAGGCCTATATGGCAACGTATATCGTTTATTTCGCTGCCTGTTGCGGCGTATTTTTATTGTGGCGTAAACGCGCATGACTGCACTGATTCACATCCTGGGATCGGATATCCCACACCATAACCAGACCGTTTTGCGGTTTTTCAACGACGAGCTGGCATCGGGTAATCCCGATGCGCGTGAGTTTATGGTTGCAGGTCAGGATAAGGGCCTGAGCGCAGCATTTCCGGCGCTGAATATGAGCTTCTGGCCGGATAAGGCCACGCTGGCAAAGGCGGTGATTGCCAAAGCCAAAGCGGATCGTGAGCAACGATTCTTCTTCCACGGGCAGTTTAATACCGGCCTGTGGCTGGGGCTTCTCAGCGGGGGGATTAAACCTTCCCAGTGCAGCTGGCATATCTGGGGGGCCGATCTCTACGAAGTCTCCCGCGGCTGGAAATTCCGTCTGTTCTATCCCCTGCGCCGCATGGCCCAGGGGCGGGTGGGCTGCGTTTTTGCTACCCGTGGCGATCTCAACTATTTTGCGAAACAGCATCCGAATGTGCGTGGTGAGCTGCTCTATTTCCCGACCCGCATGGATCCGGCGTTGAACGCCATGGCAAATGACACGGTGCGAGAAGGCAAGCTGACGATCCTGGTGGGGAATTCCGGCGATCGCAGTAACGAACATGTTGCAGCGCTCAGGGCGGTGCATCAGCAGTTTGGCGACACGGTGAAGGTGGTGGTGCCGATGGGTTATCCCGCCAATAACGACGCCTACATTGATGAGGTTCGCCAGCAGGGACTCGCGTTATTCAGCGCGGAGAATTTGCATATTCTGCGGGATAAGCTGGAATTTGAGGAGTATCTCGCGCTGCTGAGAAAATGCGACCTCGGGTATTTCATCTTTGCTCGTCAGCAGGGCATTGGCACGCTGTGTCTGCTTATTCAGGCGGGGATCCCGTGCGTGCTCAACCGCGACAACCCGTTCTGGCAGGACATGGCCGAACAGCATCTTCCGGTCCTGTTTACCACGGATGTGCTTAATGAAGAGGTTGTTCGGGAAGCACAGCGACAGCTGGCGCTGGTGGATAAAAACGCCATCGACTTCTTTAGCCCGAATTACCTCACGCCGTGGCACCGCGCACTGCGTATCGCTGCAGGAGACAAAGCATGAGCCAGTTGCAATTCAGCGGTTTGCTGGTCGTTTGGCTGCTAAGCATCCTGTTTATCGGTACGCTCACCTGGTTCGAATTCCGCCGCGTGCGTTTCAACTTTAACGTGTTCTTCTCGTTATTGTTTCTGCTGACGTTCTTTTTCGGTTTCCCGCTCACCAGCATTCTGGTCTTCCGCTTTGACGTGAGCGTCGCGCCGCCGGAAATTTTGCTCCAGGCGCTTCTGGCAGCGACCTGCTTCTATGCGGTCTACTACGTTACTTATAAAACGCGTCTGCGTTCCGCGCAGGCCGCCGCGCCGCGCCGGGCGCTATTTACCATGAACCGTGTGGAGACCCACCTGACGTGGGTGATGCTGATGAGCATTGCCCTGGTCAGTGTCGGTATCTTCTTCATGCATAACGGCTTCCTGCTGTTTAAGCTTCACTCCTACAGCCAGATTTTTTCTGCCGAAGTATCGGGCGTGGCGTTTAAGCGTTTCTTCTACTTCTTCATCCCGGCGATGCTGGTGATCTTTTTCCTGCGTCAGGACAGCAAAGCGTGGCTGTTCTTCCTGGTCAGTACCGTTGCGTTTGGCATCCTGACCTATATGATTGTGGGCGGTACGCGCGCCAATATCATTATCGCTTTCGCCATCTTCCTGTTTATTGGCATCATCCGCGGCTGGATCTCGCTGTGGATGCTGGTTGCCGCCGGGGTGTTTGGCATTGTGGGGATGTTCTGGCTGGCGCTGAAGCGGTACGGAATGAACGTGGCGGGTGATGAGGCATTTTATACGTTCCTCTACCTTACGCGGGATACGTTCTCGCCGTGGGAAAACCTGGCATTACTGCTGCAAAACTACGACAAGATTGATTTCCAGGGGCTGGCGCCGATTGTTCGCGACTTCTACGTCTTTATCCCTTCCTGGCTATGGCCGGACCGCCCTGGCGTGGTGCTGAATACGGCGAACTACTTTACGTGGGAAGTGCTGAACAACCATTCCGGTCTGGCAATCTCGCCAACGCTGCTCGGTTCCCTGGTGGTGATGGGGGGGGCGTGGTTCATTCTGCCCGGGGCGGTTGCCGTGGGGCTGATTATCAAGTGGTTCGACTGGCTTTACCTGCGTGGCAATGAAGAGACCAACCGCTATAAAGCGGCCATTTTGCACAGTTTCTGCTTCGGTGCCATTTTCAATATGATCGTTCTGGCGCGTGAAGGACTGGATTCGTTTGTTTCGCGCGTGGTGTTCTTCATGGTTGTTTTCGGCGTCTGCCTGTTACTGGCCAAGCTGTTGTACTGGCTGTTTGACAATGCAGGGCTTGTGCACAGGCGCGAGCGTCAGGGCAGCACAACGCTGTCACAAGTCTGAGTAAGGATAGTAATGACTGATAACATTTCTGCACCGCGCTATGCGCTACGTGGTCTGCAGCTGATTGGCTGGCGCGACATGCAGCATGCGCTGGACTTTCTCTTCGCCGACGGCCAGATGAAATCCGGTACGCTGGTCGCCATCAATGCGGAAAAGATGCTGGCGGTGGAGGATAACGCCGAGGTCAGAAGCCTGATTGAAGCGGCGGAGTTTAAGTACGCGGACGGCATCAGCGTGGTTCGCTCCATCCGTAAAAAGTATCCTGACGCTAATGTTTCTCGCGTGGCGGGAGCCGATCTCTGGGAGCAGCTCATGGCTCGCGCCGGCGCGCAGGGCACGCCCGTGTTCCTGATTGGCGGGAAGCCGGAGGTGCTGGCTCAGACTGAGGAGAAACTGCGTCGTCAATGGAATGTGAATATTGTCGGCAGTCAGGATGGTTACTTCAAACCTGAAGCACGGCAGGCCCTGTTTGAGCGCGTTCGTGACAGCGGGGCGAAAATTGTCACCGTGGCGATGGGCTCCCCGCGCCAGGAGATCCTGATGCGTGACTGCCGTCTGGTCTGCCCTGATGCCCTTTATATGGGTGTCGGCGGCACGTATGACGTCTTTACCGGCCACGTTAAGCGTGCGCCTAAGGTTTGGCAAAATCTCGGGCTGGAGTGGCTGTACCGCCTGTTATCGCAACCGACGCGTATTAAACGACAGATCCGTCTGCTTCGCTACCTCGCCTGGCATCACACCGGGAAAATGTAATCAAAATGTAGCGCGATATGCTATTCGCGCTGCAACTCGCCTGCAAAACTGCTGATAATCTGTGCAATGCATTCATTTTTTTAATGCATCGTTTGCCATTTGGCACATTTTAAGAAACCATTCGCTCCGTATTTTAGTCCCCCTAAAAAACAATACCCGGTCTTAAGCCGGGAAACAGCAAACACAATCGAGGATCTATGGCTGAGAAAAAACCGGAGCTACAGCGTGGGCTGGAAGCTCGTCATATTGAACTGATAGCGCTGGGCGGCACTATCGGCGTGGGCCTGTTTATGGGTTCGGCAAGCACGCTCAAATGGGCTGGCCCTTCCGTCTTACTGGCGTACATTATCGCCGGGCTGTTTGTTTTCTTCATTATGCGTTCCATGGGCGAAATGCTCTTCCTGGAACCGGTAACCGGCTCTTTTGCCGTTTATGCACACCGGTATATGAGCCCGTTCTTTGGCTACCTGACGGCCTGGTCATACTGGTTTATGTGGATGGCGGTGGGCATTTCAGAGATCACCGCGATAGGGGTCTACGTTCAGTTCTGGTTCCCGGATATGGCCCAGTGGATACCCGCGCTAATAGCCGTGGGGCTGGTGGCGCTGGCAAACCTGGCCGCCGTACGTCTTTACGGTGAGATCGAGTTCTGGTTTGCAATGATTAAAGTCACCACCATTATCGTGATGATTGTCGTCGGACTGGGCGTGATTTTCTTCGGCTTTGGCAACGGTGGACACGCGATTGGCTTTGGCAATCTGACCGAAAATGGCGGCTTCTTCGCTGGCGGCTGGAAAGGCTTCCTGACGGCGCTGTGTATCGTTGTGGCTTCGTATCAGGGCGTGGAGCTCATCGGGATCACAGCCGGTGAAGCGAAAAACCCACAGGTTACGCTGCGTAGTGCAGTGGGCAAAGTACTGTGGCGTATCCTGATTTTTTATGTGGGCGCGATCTTCGTTATCGTGACCATCTTCCCGTGGAACGAAATTGGCACGACGGGGAGTCCGTTTGTTTTAACCTTCGCCAAAATTGGTATCACGGCGGCGGCAGGTATCATTAACTTTGTGGTCCTGACGGCGGCGCTGTCAGGCTGTAACAGCGGGATGTATAGCTGTGGGCGTATGCTCTATGCGCTCTCGAAGAATAACCAGCTGCCTGCGGCAATGAGCAAAGTCTCACGTGCTGGCGTGCCGGTTGCGGGTGTGGCGGTATCCATTGCTATCCTGCTGATTGGCTCTTGCCTGAATTACATCATCCCGAATCCGCAGCGCGTGTTCGTTTATGTCTACAGTGCCAGCGTACTGCCGGGCATGGTGCCGTGGTTTGTTATCCTCATCAGCCAGCTGCGTTTCCGTCATGCGCATAAAAAGGCGATTGCAAGCCATCCGTTCCGCTCAATACTGTTCCCGTATGCGAACTATTTGACGATGGCGTTCCTGATTTGCGTATTAATCGGAATGTACTTTAATGAAGATACCCGCATGTCGCTGTTTGTCGGGATGATCTTCCTGGCGGCCGTGACGGCGGCGTATAAGCTTTTTGGCCTGGGTCGCCGTGCCACCACGCAGAAAGTGGAGGAATAAGCGGCAAAATGTGCAAACCATAACCAAACGCGCATTTTTTTCAAAAAAGCACTAGACAGCGGGGTCGGAGGTACGTAATATCCAGCCCCGCAACGGCGCTAAGCGCCCGTAGCTCAGCTGGATAGAGCGCTGCCCTCCGGAGGCAGAGGTCTCAGGTTCGAATCCTGTCGGGCGCGCCATTTTAGTCCCGGCGCTAGAGCTGCGGTGGTCTGAGAAGTAGTCAGTACCGCGTGAAAGAATACAGTGGTGGCTATAGCTCAGTTGGTAGAGCCCTGGATTGTGATTCCAGTTGTCGTGGGTTCGAATCCCATTAGCCACCCCATTATTGAAAGAGTTGTGAATTGCGAAGGTGGCGGAATTGGTAGACGCGCTAGCTTCAGGTGTTAGTGTCCTTAGGATGTGGGGGTTCGAGTCCCCCCCCTCGCACCACGACTTTTAAATGAATTGAACTAAAAATTCAAAAAGCAGTACA
>NZ_POVL01000053.1 GCF_002939185.1 Enterobacter sichuanensis
CTCCCCAAGGGAGAGGGAATAAAATGCACAAAAAACAAAGCCCGGTTTCCCGGGCCTTGAACACAACAGCAAACTCAGTAATAGGCTTGCAGCGTCCGCTGACAGAGCGCCGAACGCACGCAATCCTCTTTGGTAAAGCGTACCACCCCAATCATCTCATCTTCCTCAAAACGTGACATGGCGTCGCTCAGTCCGGATTTCACGCCGGACGGCAGGTCGCACTGGGTAATATCGCCGTTAACGATAACCGTCACGTTCTCCCCGAGGCGCGTTAAAAACATCTTCATTTGCGCAGCGGTCACGTTCTGAGCCTCGTCAAGAATGACGACCGCATTTTCAAATGTACGTCCGCGCATATAGGCGAACGGCGCGATTTCCACCTTGCCAATCTCTGGTCGCAGGCAGTACTGCATAAAGGATGCGCCCAGACGTTTCACCAGCACGTCATAGACGGGCCTGAAGTACGGGGCAAACTTCTCCGAAATATCTCCGGGTAAGAAACCGAGATCTTCATCAGCCTGCAGTACCGGACGGGTCACAATGATTCTTTCCACGTCCTTATGGATCAGCGCTTCCGCCGCTTTGGCCGCACTGATCCAGGTTTTCCCGCATCCGGCTTCACCGGTTGCAAAGATGAGCTGTTTACTCTCGATAGCATTCAGGTAGTGCGCCTGAGCCTCATTGCGCGCCACAATTGGAGAATTATCACGGCTGTCACGGGCCATGCCAATTGCTTCTACGCCACTCATCTGCACAAGCGAGGTGACCGATTCTTCTTCACGCTGTTTATGGCTACGTGAATCCCGTCTCAGCACACGTTTTGCTTCGCGACGAGCTTTGATCACTGCTTTTTGTCTTCCCATGGATAGCACCTTGAGTTGTTGGTATTCATCACACGCGCCAGCTTCGGCACGATTATGCGCACGAACATCAGAGGGTTGGCTTCCTTGTAAGCCATTGCTTGCTTTATCGGATGACGATACGGAACAGCTACGCGCACCGTTCTGCACGTCGGTCGAATCAGATTCTTGAGGGATGGGGGAGAATTTAGTGGTGAGGAAATCGCTGCCGGAGTCTGAGCCTCCGCGCCGGGTGCTGCGGTTGTTATGTTTACCTTGTCCAGTACAGGACGCAACCATTCGCGATCTCCATAGTGATTCAGCATCACTGCCGGGAACTACCGCTGTCTTATCTTAAGTACATCAGGAGTTATCATAAATGCAACATTTATTTTACCTGAATGCAACTTTTAGGACTGTCCCTACAGTGGAAATCAGTCTCATACAGAAATATTACAGAAATATAACAGCAGGATAGTCATATGAAAAAATAATGTCCCCGCGAACGGTTGCGGGGACAATTATCAGGCTTCAATAAGACCCTGAGCGAGATACGCGTTGCTGTCGCGCACGCCTGGCAGAGCAAAGAAATAGCCGCCGCCGATAGGTTTAATGTACTCTTCCAGCGCTTCGCCGTTTAAGCGCTTCTGTACCGTCAGGAACCCCTTCTCGAGATCGTGCTGGTAGCATACGAACAGCAGCCCCATATCGAGCTGACCGGAGTTGGTCACCCCGAGCGAGTAGCTGTATCCCCGGCGCATCATCAGGCTCGACTGCGTCTCTTTGGTGCGCGGGTTGGCCAGACGAATATGGCTGTCGAGCGCAATCACATCGCCATTCGGATCGCTGGCGTAGTCGGGCACGTCATGCTCATTCTTCATGCCGAGCGGTGCGCCGCTTTGCTTATCACGACCAAAGATCGTCTGCTGCTCTTTGAGAGGCGTACGGTCCCAGAACTCAACGTGGAACTGAATAATTCGCACCGCCTGGTAACTTCCGCCGACCGCCCATGCCGGCTCGCCCTGCTCGGCAGTAACCCACACCACCTCTTTCATCAGCGCACCATTTTGGCTGTCCGGGTTAGCCGTGCCGTCCTTAAAGCCCAACAGGTTGACAGGCGTCTCCTTGCCTTTGCTGCGGGCGGCATGGTCTGAGATAAACCCTTCCCGCTTCCAGCGCACGCTGAGCAGATCCGGCGTGTGCTTGATGATGTCGCGCAGGGCGTGGATCACCGTGTCCTGCGTATTGGCGCAGATCTGCAGGAGCAGATCGCCGTGGCAGAGGGCAGCATCGAGCGAGTCATTAGGGAAACGCGTCATTTTTTGCAGCGCTTTCGGCTTCTGTTTTGCCAGCCCGTAACGCGCATCAAACAGCGATTCCCCGAGCGAAACGGTAATGGTCAGGTTATCCGGGGCGATAAACGGCCCCAGAATACCGGAGTCCATGGGCGGCAGCCGCGGGTTCGGCGTGTCGGGAGCCGGTCCCCCCGCCGTGAGAAACGCGATGCGCGTGGTCAGCAGGCGGAACAGACGCTCCAGGTCAGCTTTATCGCTGGCCAGCGAATCAAAGGCCACCAGCATCATGGCGGCCTGCTGTGGGGTCAGAATGCCAGCCTGATGCTCGCCATAAAACGGCTGCGTCTCCATGCGGGCATTGGGTGACAGCGTGCCGGGCGCGCTTTGCGGTTTCGCCGCATGCGCCACCGGACACCCGCCCGCCAGAGCAAAGGCGCCACCCAGCGCCCCGACCCCTTTTAACAACCGACGACGGGAAGGCTCAGCCACATCGTTCTCGTTATGCTTATTCATGGTGCTTAGTCCAGACCCAGTACGCCGCGCAGCAGGGAGAGATCTTCCGCCAGGGCGGTAATCGGGCCTTTCAGCGCGTTACGGTCGGCATCGGTCAGCTTGTCGTAGGTTTCAAAGCCTTCTTTGGTACGGTACTTCGCCAGAATGGTGTCGACCTTTTTGAAGTTGGCGTCCACTTTCGCCAGCAGTTCGCCGTTCTCTTTCTGCAGCTGAGGACGCAGCAGGTTAACAATTTTCTGCGCGCCGTCGACGTTAGCCTGGAAGTCCCACAGATCGGTATGGCTGTAGCGGTCCTCTTCACCGCTGATTTTGCTCGCGGCCACTTCTTCAATCAGACCGGCCGCACCGCCCACCACTTTTGACGGCGGGAAGGCCAGCTCGCTGATGCGCTTTTGCAGTTCCAGCACGTCGCTGTTCAGCTGGTCGGCATACTTCTCCATCCCTTTGGTGGTGTTATCGCCGAACAGGGCCTTCTCCAGACGGTGGAAACCGGTGAATTTTGGATCGGCGGCTTTCTGCTCGAAATCATCTTCGCGGGCATCAATGCTGCCATCCAGATCGGAGAACAGCTCGGCAATCGGTTCGATACGCTCGTAGTGCTGACGGGTCGGCGCATAGAGGGATTTCGCTTTTTCGATGTCACCGGCTTTCACCGCATCGGTAAAGGCTTTGGTTGCCGCCGCCAGATCCGCCGTCTCTTTTGTGACATACGCTTTATACGCGGTAATGGCCTCACCCAGGCTCAGCACCGCAGCGCCTTTCGCCGCATCGGCCGTTGCTTCACCTTTGACGATGAGCTTTCCTTTCGGGTTGGTCAGCAGGCCGCAGGTCATCTCATATTCGCCCGGCTGCAGGTTAGCGGTCATCTTCTGGCTGAAGCCAGGGGCGATGTTTTCGCGCTCTTCCACCACCAGAACCCCTTTCAGGATCTCCCACTCCAGCGCTTTCTGGCTATGGTTCTGAATAATGAACTGGGTTTTGCCGCTGTTCACCGTGAGCGTCATCGGCTCACACTGTTTGTCATTGACGGTCACTTTAACCTGAGGAACATCCGCGCCCCAGGCGGAGAATGCAGAAGCGAACAGCGCGGCAATGCCTGCGCATAACGCACTACGACGGAACTGAATTGCCATGACTCTTCCCTTTAAAAGTATGTTGTAACTAAAACTAAAATTATGGCGTAACGCGCGACGCCTGCGTGCCGGTGCGCGGCGGCAGAGCAAACAGCACCAGCGCCGGAACCAGATAAATAAAGTACATCGCCACTTCACTGACGCTCGGCGTTTCCTGGTAACCGAAGATACCTTCGAGCAGGGTGCCGGTTAGCGAGTGCGTGGAGAGAACGTTGCTAAGGTCAAACGCCACGTCCTGGAAATGGTTCCACAGGCCTGCTTCATGGAAGGCGCGAATTGCCCCCGCCGCCAGCCCCGCCGCCACCAGCAGAATAAACAGGCTGGTCCACTTGAAGAAGGCGCCCAGGTTAAGGCGAATACCGCCCCAGTAGAGCAGGAAACCGAGCACCACGGCGGTGGCAAGGCCCAGCAAGGCGCCTACCGGTGGCCAGATCCCCACATCCTGCTGGAATGCCGCCAGCAGGAAGAAAACCGACTCCAGCCCTTCACGCGCGACGGCGAAAAAGACCATCATGATCAGCGCCCAGCCGTGGTTATTGCCCTTTTGCAGCGCGTTATCCACCGCCTGTTCCAACTGCACCTTCACGTTACGCGAGACTTTACGCATCCAGAACACCATCCAGGTGAGGATCACCACCGCAATCACAGCGACGATACCTTCAAACAGCTCCTGCTCTTTCTGCGGGAACTCCCCGGTGGTTTCGTTGATAAGGATACCCAGGCCCAGACAAAGCGCCGCGGCAAGGAATACCCCGACCCACATCACGCCAATCCAGCGCCCACGCTGGGTTCGCTTCAGATAACTGGCGATGAGGCTAACGATGAGGGCAGCTTCGAGCCCTTCACGTAACATAATGAGAAATGGAACAAACATGCCGACACCTTAAATGTTTATCGCGGTCAACTGATGCAAAGAAAGGTAAATTCTTGTGATAGTGATTATCATTACCGCGAAAAGAAACACAAGCGAAATGTACGCTGTTTTGATGACGAGTTGTAAACGCAAAGCCTGATAATAATGACGTACGTAACGTTCAGGTTTATAAGTTATAACGAAAATGCCCATTTACGCTGATTCAGGGCTGTGGCTAAATATCCGCCTCGCAACCTAACTGAAAATAAACCATGTTTAAAATTGTCCATTTCCTGCTGGCGCTGGTGATTATTCTTGCGCTGGCCTGGCTTACGAGTTTTGACCGCCGAAAAATTCGCCTTCGTTTTGTTTTACAGCTGATTGTTATTGAAATTGCGCTGGCGTTCTTTTTCCTGCATGCCGAAAGCGGGTTATTCCTGATTAAATACGTATCCGGATTTTTTGAGTCACTGCTCAAATTTGCCAGCGAAGGCACCAATTTCGTCTTTGGCGGAATGGGGGAAAAAGGGCTGGCGTTCATTTTCCTCGGCGTGCTTTGCCCGATTATTTTTATTTCCGCGCTGATTGGTATTCTTCAGCACTGGCGCATTCTGCCGATTTTTATTCGGGTGATTGGCACGCTGCTGTCCAAACTGAACGGTATGGGCAAGCTGGAATCCTTTAACGCGGTGAGTTCGCTGATCCTCGGTCAGTCTGAAAACTTCATTGCCTACAAAGGCGTGCTGGGCGATCTCTCCTCACGCCGTCTGTTCACCATGGCGGCCACGGCCATGTCGACGGTCTCCCTGTCGATTGTCGGCGCCTATATGACCATGCTCGATGCCAAATATGTCGTCGCGGCACTGATTCTCAACATGTTCAGCACCTTTATTATTCTCTCGGTCATCAACCCGGCGCGCCCGGAAGCGGAGGCGGAGGTTAAGCTCGAAAAACTGCATGAATCCCAGAGTTTCTTTGAGATGCTCGGCGAATATATTCTGGCCGGTTTTAAAGTGGCGATGATTATTCTGGCCATGCTGATCGGCTTTATCGCCCTTATTAGCGCCGTTAACGCCCTCTTCTCCAGCGTATTTGGCATGAGCTTCCAGCATATCCTGGGGTATGTATTTTATCCCCTGGCGTGGCTGGTGGGGATTCCGCTCAGTGACGCCTTAAACGCGGGCAGTATTATGGCAACCAAACTGGTGGCGAATGAATTTGTGGCGATGATTGAGCTGCAAAAAATCGCGCATCAGATGTCCCCGCGCGGGCTGGGGATTTTATCCGTCTTCCTGGTGTCGTTTGCGAACTTTGCCTCCATCGGCATCGTGGCGGGCGCGATCAAGGGCCTGAACGAGCAGCAGGGGAACGTGGTGTCGCGTTTCGGTCTGCGTCTGGTCTACGGCGCGACGCTGGTGAGTTTGCTGTCGGCGAGCTTTGCGGGGTTGGTGTTGTAATTTTTTTGCCGGGTGACGCGCAGCGATCCCGGCCTACGGTACAACAACGGCGGGTAATCCCGCCGTTTTTCATTAAAACTGTACGCACACCGGCTGGTCAACACGCATCACCGACTCCTGCGCAAAGCGGGACTTATATATCCCGCGTAACGCTTCGATGTTCTTCTCGCTCTGCGCATCGTTACCGTGGATCAGCATCAGCGCCTTGCTCGGTTCACGCGCCACTTTCCCGTCGTTCCCCAGCCACTGCCCCCGCGCGTCAAACACCGTTAAGCCATCGCGAAAACGCGGCGTCACGTCCTGGTCGACAAACTGCTGCCATTCATTGCTGGTGATCTGCGCCCCGGCCGGGCGATTCAGTCCGAAATAGAGCGTGGTTTGCTGCATCTGGTTATCCGCTTTGCAGGTTTCAACCGTAGCGTGCTGCGACGGTACGGTGCAGCCTGCCAGCAGCAATAATGCCCCTGCCATTAACCCTGTTTTGATTGTCATATGTCGCTATCCTCATTGTTATAAGCACAGCGATATCAACGTAAATTGCAGAATTTAGCAAGAGAGGTTTATTCCCTCTCCCCTTTGGGGAGAGGGTTAAGGTGAGGGGGAGGATTAGTCAGGCTGCAGCTTAGACGGCGGTGCAGAGTGGTAGTGCGCGTCTGCTTCGGCAAAACGTTTCTGCATGGAGGCAGACGGTGCTTTACCCAGCAGGCTGAAGACCACGATACCGATACTGCCGAAGATGAAGCCTGGAATGATTTCGTACAGCCCCAGCCAAGCAAACTGTTTCCAGACGATAACGGTGACCGCACCGATAATCATCCCCGCCAGCGCGCCGTTACGGGTCATGCGTGACCACATAACGGAGAACAGCACCACCGGACCAAACGCCGCACCGAAGCCTGCCCACGCGTAGCTCACGAGGCCCAGCACGCGGTTTTCCGGGTTGGCCGCCAGCGCAATCGCCACCAGCGCCACCAGCAGCACCATAAAGCGCCCTACCCACACCAGCTCTTTCTGGCTCGCGCCCTTACGCAGGAAGGCTTTGTAGAGGTCTTCGGTGATCGCACTGGAGCAGACCAGCAGCTGACAGCTCAGGGTGGACATCACCGCCGCGAGAATGGCGGAGAGCAGAATACCGGCAATCCACGGGTTAAACAGAATCTGCGCCAGCTCGATAAACACGCGCTCGGCGTTCTGGTTCACCGCGCCCGCCTGCGCCGGGTTATTGCTGAAGTACGCGATACCGAAGAAGCCTACCGCACACGCCCCGGCCAGGCAGAGGATCATCCACGTCATACTGATACGACGGGCATGGACGATGGTGTGGTGAGAGTCCGCGGCCATAAAGCGCGCCAGAATGTGTGGCTGACCGAAGTAGCCCAGACCCCAGCCCATCAGCGACACGATGGCCACAAAGTTCAGCCCTTTAAGCATGTCGACGTTTTCAATGCTCTTCTGCTTGATCACTTCCAGCGATTCACCAAAGCCGCCGACGGTGAAAATCACAATCACCGGGGTCAGGATCAGCGCGAAAATCATCAGACTCGCCTGCACGGTGTCAGTCCAGCTAACGGCGAGGAAGCCGCCCACGAAGGTGTACAGAATAGTGGCGGCAGCACCGGCCCACAGGGCGGTTTCGTAGCTCATGCCGAAGGTGCTTTCGAACAGGCGCGCACCGGCCACAATGCCGGAGGCACAATAGATGGTAAAGAACAGCAGAATAACGACAGCAGAGATAATGCGCAGGATGCGGCTGTTATCTTCAAAGCGTCCGGTGAAATAATCCGGCAGCGTCAGGGCGTTATTGTTCGCTTCGGTATGCACGCGCAGACGGCCTGCCACCAGCTTCCAGTTGATCCATGCGCCCACGGTCAGACCGATGGCGATCCAGCTTTCGGAGATACCGGAGATGAAAATCGCCCCCGGCAGACCCATCAGCAGCCAGCCGCTCATGTCCGATGCGCCCGCCGAGAGTGCGGTCACCATCGGGCCTAAACTGCGTCCGCCCAGAATGTAGTCGTCAAAGTTTTTCGTTGAACGCCATGCCAAAAACCCTATCAGGATCATGCCAAAAATATAAACGAGAAATGTCACCAGCATCGGTGTGCTAATTGCCATTCAAATTCTCCAAAAGTGTCGAGCGACAACCATCCAGGTTGCCTTGTTATAAGATCACCGGAACGAGGTGATGGTATCTTGTGTTTCGGTTGGGCGCGCTATCCTGCCGTATGCGCCTCCCGCTGACAAACGATTTAACACTGCATTTACATCAATTTCATCCCCGGTTTGATACGAGTTTCCTATAGGTTGCACTCGCTCACGCTTTTACGGGTTGCACCTTTGAAAAGTGTTAACTCCCGCATAAAACCAGGCTTCCCGTCACTTGTCCGGTGCGTTTTTTCAGCTAACCATTCATTAACAATCCATTCATTTTCTGGGTTGCAGACCAGGTCACATTTAACACGGTTGCACAAAGTTGCAACATGGTGGATATTTCACGCTAACGACCAAACACGATGAAAGAACAACAGGAGCTTTGGCATGGGTATGACCACCATGGGGGTTAAGCTGGATGACGCAACCCGCGAACGGATTAAGACCGCAGCAACCCGCATTGACCGCACGCCGCACTGGTTAATTAAGCAGGCGATTTTTAACTACCTCGAAAGACTCGAGAGCGACGAGGGCCTGCCGGAGCTGCCTGCCCTGCTCGCCGGTGCCGCCAATGAAAGCGAGGAAGCACCGGTCACGGGCGACGAAACTCACCAGCCGTTCCTCGAATTCGCCGAGCAGATCCTGCCGCAGTCCGTCAGCCGCGCCGCCATTACCGCCGCATACCGTCGCGCCGAAACCGACGCGGTACCAATGCTGCTGGAGCAGGCCCGTCTGCCGGAGGAGATTGCCGCCCGGGCGCACAGCCTGGCGTATCAGCTGGCGGACAAACTGCGTAACCAGAAGACCGCCACCGGCCGCGCCGGGATGGTACAGGGTCTGCTGCAGGAGTTCTCCCTCTCTTCACAGGAAGGTGTGGCGCTGATGTGTCTGGCGGAAGCGCTGCTGCGTATTCCGGATAAAGCCACCCGCGACGCGCTGATCCGCGACAAGATCAGCAACGGTAACTGGCATTCGCACATTGGCCGCAGCCCGTCGCTGTTCGTTAACGCCGCGACCTGGGGCCTGCTGTTTACCGGTAAACTGGTCTCGACCCATAACGAAGCCAACCTCTCCCGCTCCCTGAACCGCATTATCGGTAAGAGCGGCGAGCCGCTGATTCGCAAAGGCGTGGACATGGCGATGCGTCTGATGGGCGAGCAGTTTGTGACCGGGGAGACCATTGCCGAAGCGCTGGCGAATGCCCGCAAACTGGAAGATAAAGGTTTCCGTTATTCCTATGACATGCTGGGCGAAGCCGCCCTGACCGCCGCCGACGCGCAGGCCTACATGGTTTCGTATCAGCAGGCAATTCACGCCATCGGCAAGGCCTCTAACGGCCGCGGTATTTATGAAGGCCCGGGCATCTCGATTAAGCTCTCCGCCCTGCACCCGCGCTACAGCCGCGCGCAGTACGACCGGGTAATGGAAGAGCTCTATCCGCGCCTGAAGTCCCTGACCCTGCTGGCGCGCCAGTATGATATCGGGATCAACATCGACGCCGAAGAGGCCGACCGTCTGGAGATCTCCCTCGACCTGCTGGAAAAACTGTGCTTCGAGCCGGAGCTGGCGGGCTGGAACGGCATTGGTTTCGTTATCCAGGCCTACCAGAAGCGCTGCCCGTTCGTCATTGATTACCTGATTGACCTCGCCAGCCGCAGCCGTCGCCGCCTGATGATCCGTCTGGTGAAAGGCGCCTACTGGGACAGCGAAATCAAACGCGCCCAGATGGAAGGGCTGGAAGGCTATCCGGTGTATACCCGCAAGGTTTACACCGACGTCTCTTACCTCGCCTGTGCGAAAAAGCTGCTTGGCGTGCCGAACCTGATCTATCCGCAGTTCGCCACCCACAACGCCCACACCCTGGCGGCGATTTACAGCCTGGCCGGGCAGAACTACTATCCGGGCCAGTACGAGTTCCAGTGCCTGCACGGCATGGGTGAACCGCTGTACGAACAGGTGACCGGGAAAGTGGCGGACGGCAAGCTCAACCGCCCATGCCGTATTTACGCCCCGGTGGGCACCCACGAAACCCTGCTGGCGTACCTGGTGCGTCGTTTGCTGGAAAACGGTGCGAACACCTCCTTCGTTAACCGCATCGCCGACACCACGCTGCCGCTGGACGAGCTGGTGGCCGATCCGGTACTGGCCGTTGAGAAGATGGCGGCTCAGGAAGGTCAGATTGGCCTGCCGCATCCGAAAATTCCCCTACCGCGCGAGCTGTACGGCAAAGGCCGCGTTAACTCGGCGGGTCTGGATCTTGCCAACGAACACCGTCTGGCCTCCCTCTCCTCTGCCCTGCTCAACAGCGCGCTGCAGAAATGGCAGGCCAAACCGATGCTGGAGCAGCCGGTTGCTGACGGTGAAATGCAGCCGGTGATCAACCCGGCGGAGCCAAAAGATATCGTCGGCTACGTGCGTGAAGCCACCGACGCGGAAGTAGAGCAGGCGCTGCAGAGCGCGGTGAACAACGCCCCTATCTGGTTCGCCACCCCGCCGCAGGAACGCGCCGCCATTCTGGAACGCGCGGCGGTGCTGATGGAAGATCAGATGCAACAGCTTATCGGCATTCTGGTGCGCGAAGCGGGGAAAACCTTCAGCAACGCCATTGCCGAAGTGCGCGAGGCGGTCGACTTCCTGCATTATTACGCAGGCCAGGTGCGCGATGATTTCGATAACGAAACCCACCGTCCGCTGGGTCCGGTCGTCTGCATCAGCCCGTGGAACTTCCCGCTGGCAATCTTCACCGGCCAGATTGCCGCCGCCCTGGCCGCAGGCAACAGCGTGCTGGCCAAACCGGCAGAGCAAACCCCGCTGATTGCCGCGCAGGGCATCAACATCCTGCTGGAAGCCGGCGTGCCGGCGGGCGTGGTTCAGTTGCTGCCAGGACGTGGTGAAACGGTAGGCGCCAGACTGACCGCCGATAACCGCGTGCGCGGCGTGATGTTCACCGGCTCAACCGAAGTGGCCTCCCTGCTGCAGCGCAATATTGCCACCCGTCTGGATGCGCAGGGTCGTCCGACTCCGCTCATCGCCGAAACCGGCGGGATGAACGCCATGATCGTCGACTCCTCCGCGCTCACCGAGCAGGTGGTGGTTGACGTGCTGGCCTCCGCCTTTGACAGCGCCGGTCAGCGCTGCTCCGCCCTGCGCGTGCTGTGCCTGCAGGATGACGTGGCCGACCACACGCTGAAGATGCTGCGCGGCGCGATGGCCGAATGCCGCATGGGCAACCCGGGCCGTCTCACCACCGACATCGGGCCGGTGATCGACGCGGAAGCGAAAGCCAATATCGAAAACCATATTCAGGCGATGCGCGCAAAAGGCCGTCCGGTGTTCCAGGCCGTGCGTGAAACCAGTGAAGATGCCCGCGAATGGCGTACCGGCACCTTTGTGCCGCCAACGCTGATTGAGCTGGCAAGCTTCGACGAGCTGAAAAAAGAGGTCTTCGGTCCGGTACTGCACGTGGTGCGCTACAACCGCAATAACCTCAACGCGCTGATTGAGCAGATCAACGCCTCCGGCTATGGCCTGACGCTCGGGGTGCATACCCGTATCGACGAGACCATCGCGCAGGTCACCGGTAACGCCAAAGTGGGTAACCTGTACGTTAACCGCAACATGGTCGGCGCGGTGGTGGGTGTGCAGCCGTTCGGCGGCGAAGGCCTCTCCGGCACCGGTCCGAAAGCGGGCGGCCCGCTCTACCTGTACCGTCTGCTGGCGAACCGTCCGGAGAACGCGCTGGGCGTAACGCTGGCGCGTCAGGACGCGGACTATCCGGTAGACGCGCAGCTGAAAACCGTGCTGACGCAGCCGCTGGAAGCCCTCATCACATGGGCGGAAAAACGTCCTGAACTGCGTGCCCTCGCACAGCAGTACGGCGAGCTGGCGCAGGCCGGTACGCAGCGTCTGCTGCCAGGGCCAACTGGCGAGCGCAACACCTGGACGCTGATGCCGCGCGAGCGCGTGCTGTGCGTGGCGGATAACGAGCAGGATGCGCTGGTGCAGTTGGCCGCAGCGATGGCAACCGGTTGTGAAGTGCTGTGGCCGGAAGATGCGCTGCACCGCGACCTGGCAAAACAGCTGCCGAAAGCGGTCTCGGCGCGCATTCACTTCGCGAAGGCCGATGCGCTGCTGACGCAGCCGTTTGACGCGGTGATCTATCACGGTGATTCTGACCAGCTGCGCGAACTGTGCGAGCAGGTGGCGGCCCGCAGCGGGGCGATTGTTTCGGTGCAGGGCTTCGCGCGCGGGGAAACCAACCTGCTGCTGGAGCGTCTGTACGTGGAACGTTCACTCAGCGTCAATACCGCGGCGGCAGGCGGTAACGCCAGCCTGATGACAATCGGCTAACGCTGTGCTAATAAGGCTCCGGAGACGGAGCCTTATTTAATTGGGGAGTGTATGAAACGATTTCTTATCGCAGGTGCAGCACTGCTGCTGAGCGCCAGCGCGCTGGCCGACGAGTGCGACAAAGCGACCACCCAGCTTGAACTGAATACCTGTAGCGCGCAGCAGTATCAGGCTGCCGATAAAAAGCTCAACCAGACGTATCAGGCGGCCATCAAGCGCGCGGCAGCCCCTCAGCGCGAGCTGCTGAAAAAAGCGCAGCAGGCGTGGATTACCCTGCGTGATGCGGACTGTGCGTTTATCGGTTCGGGTACGGAAGGCGGCAGCATTCAGCCGATGATTGTTAATCAGTGCCTGGCGGAGAAAACCGCGGAGCGTGAAGCGTTTCTGGCCTCGCTGATGCAGTGTGAAGAGGGCGACTTAAGCTGCCCTCTCCCGCCGGGAAACTAACGCACGCGGATCCCTTCGATAATCATCCGCTGCACATTTTCCAGGGTGCTGTGGAAAAACGCTTCATCCTGAAGCGTTTTTCCGGTCACCGCCTCAACCTGGGCCGCAAAGTCAGCGTAATGCTGGGTTGAAGCCCAAATCATAAAGATCAGATGATGCGGGTCGACGGGCGCCAGCTTTCCGCTGGCCACCCATCCGGCAATAATGGCCGACTTGTCGTCCACCAGCTGTTTTAAATCCCCCGTCAGCTCCGCCTGCAGCAGCGGCGCGCCCTGCAGCATCTCCAGACAGAACAGCCTTGATGCTTGCGGATAATCGCGCGAGACCTCCAGCTTCAGGCGAATGTACTCTTTGATTGCCACCAGCGGGGCCAGCTCTTCACGAAACGCTTTCAGTGGCGCCAGCCAGATGTCGAGGATCTGCTGCATCACCGCGACATACAGCGCCTCTTTCGATGGGTAATAGTAGAGCAGATTGGTTTTGGACACCCCGGCCTGCTCCGCTACCTGCTCCAGGCGCGTGCCGTGCATACCAAACTGTGAAAAAGTCTCCAGCGCCGCGCTGAGGATCGCCTGCTTCTTGGCACTCACGGCCTGCGAACGTTTACCTGGTGTTTTCACTGCGCCTTGTGTCATTCCCGCTCTCCTTATTGGTTTGCCATAGCATAGCAAAAGCCCTGCTTTCTCTCGACATCCTGGGGTACAGAGTCTGTGCAAAATCGACAAGGAAAAGCTATTGTGGGAGGCCAATGCGAATGTGACTAACCGTTCTTTATAGCGGGTTCCTCGGCCCTTTAGACAGTCCGCTTTGTGCCACGAGCGGACGTTGAGGAGACGGTTATTTTGATGCGAAATATTTGCGTAATATTTTTTCTAATAGCGAAAAAACGACCGTCACCCTTTTGGGAGTAATCAACTGGTAAGGCCGATATAAATAAAATTGCCATTTCTCCTGTCGCAGTTCAGGCAGTGTGGGAACAAGTTGGCCGCTTGCTAAGTACTCTCTACAGATAAAATCGCTGGATTGTACAACCGTTTTCCCGGCCAATGCAGCCTGAATTTCGGCGTATGGGTCTGTAGTATAAAACTCAATATGGCGAGGGACAAAAGTATTCACTGCGTCACTCATAAACTCAAATGATTTTCCCGTCTCAGGATTAATTAAACCACTAAATGGATAACGCTGTCGAAGATCTTCTAAATCAATTGGTGCTCCCAGGCGCGCAATGAGTTCAGGAGACGCAACCAAAATATGTTCAACTTGCCCGATATTTTTAATGATAAAGTTTGGATTAGGTTCTCGCCCTACACGTATACCTATATCGATACGATGCTCGATAGTATCAAGTTTCATCATATCTAAACGCCAGTCGATAAATAACTCTGGATATGGACGTAGTGCAGTCAATAGTTCATACAAGATTTGTTCATGATTTGGAAATCGAAGTAATGTGATACGAACAATACCCTTCATTTCATTATCATCTTTCGCTGTCTGAAATAGTTTTTCAGAATCTTCCAGCAGTCGCTTCGCTTGGGGTAAAAATAACTCACCAAAACTGGTAAGAAAGATCGAACGAGTATTGCGTTTGAAAAGAGGTTCACCAAGTTGTTTCTCCAACTCAGCGACTGTTCGGGTTACTACTGATGGTGAAACCGACAACTTTATGGCTGCTTCGCGGAAGTTTAGGGTCTCAGAGGCAATGATAAAAAACTTTAGAGCATCAAGTTTGTTCATGATTGTTGTGAAAATTGCAATAATGTATTTAGATAATAGCAATTAATTTGCAACTATTCCAGTCATATAATCGAACAATCAAATAAGTAACCTGTCTTAATTTTTTATCAGAACCCAAAAGAGTAAATTATGTCAATTCAACCAGTAGAGTTAAACAAAGCCTATCGTTTATTGCAGGTCGGGCCAACGACGATGATATCGGCTAAAAATGATGGCATTGAAAATGTCATGGCAGCGGCTTGGGTGGGGTTAGTAGGCAATAACAAAGTGATGGCTTTTATAGGTCCACAGGCATTTACTCGCGGGCTTGTAGAAAAAAGCGGATATTACGTTGTCCAGATCCCAGTAGTAAAACAAATGGAAATGGTTTTATATGCTGGAGGCCACAGTTATTCTGATACACCCGATAAAAACAGTAAAATTCCACTGTTTTATCAGAAAGAGTTTGATCTTCCTTTAGTTGAAGGTTGCGCAGGCTGGTTAGTCTGTAAGGTCATACCCAATGTAGAAAATGAAAAGCAGCACAACTTGTTCATGGGGGAAATTGTCGGAGCATGGAGTGATGACCGCGTTTTCAAAAATGGGCACTGGATTTTTGATGATGCGCCTGATGAATTGCGTACTGTCCATTACGTGGCTGGCGGACAGTTTTACGCCATTGGCAAAGGTACAAAATTTAATTATGGTCCGGGAAAAGACTAATCCTTACTTCTTTATAAATGTAGCCATATAACATGGCTACATAGAGGTAGTAACAAAAAAACCACTTAAGATGTCCGCTTTTTGCTCAAAGCAGAAATTCTTTTCCCGGTGGTGCCAGAGGCGGACATTCTGCACTTCTGCTTATGTGGTCCAAATCGGTATGCTGCTACATATGCGATTCTCTTTTTACACCCACGTTAGCCCCCACCCTTCACGGAGTAGTAATATGTATCAAGTTTACTAAATGCTGAAAAAAACATACCAGCATTGAAATTATATGGTAGCACTATATGAACGAACATCCCTAATTTTAAAAAATTGACTTAAGTCTTTATTTCCGACTCACCAGGACGCATCAGCAGCCTTGTTAATCATTTTTCTTTACCCTGCATCACATTGCGCATACAACTGTCACCGTCCAGTTCTGCTGGAGTTAATATTATTAGACTGGTAGAGTGATGCCGTTACACATAATGGTTAAAAAGGATTTAATTTATGTCAAAAAAAACAAAAACGTTGGTTGCCGTCCCCTTCTTCCTCATATCTATTGCAATGACAGGATGCATACAACGCGAGGTTGTCGTTAATCATGTGCAGGATGTCACCTCTGGAGACCGGGCTGAAGTGAGAATTATTGGTTTTACCAGCGATACTATGATGTGGGGGGATTTTGATTGTAATCAGCCATATAAGATGCCTCCAAAAGGATACTACCCTCACGTAAGAACAACTTTCGAAAGTAACCCCGTATATATCGATAAGGGCTTTAAAAAATCAAAATTGCCAGATGGCGTATACCCTCTTGACCGCGCAGAATATTATGTTCGAGCGGGGAAATTATTAGGCGTATGGCCTTCAAACCATCTTAGCGATGGTAGACTTTGTACTAAAGACTTTGTTATCCGGCCTGAAAAAGACAAATTATATGAATTCAGGAACCGGAATGACGATAACATGTGCTATTTTGAGTTATATGAAATAAATAAATCAACTGGGGCAGCAACCAGGATGAAAATGACAAGCTATAGAGATATGTGTCCTAAATAATTATCTTAGAAGCGCCCCACTGAATAATGGAAGCTTGATAGTCATCGGTGGGCGCGCCAGTGTCCTTTTGCACATTTGACCCTGTGTTACCCAAACGGAAATGAAGCATTTGAAAAGGGTGAAGAAATTTGCGAATGGAGCACCACTATCCGTGTTGTCTGGTGATGAATTGTTCCGCACCGGGATCGTTGCCGCATTACCCTCGCCTCCCCTGCACCGTCATCGCGCACCGCTGCCTGCTTTGCGTGCATTTCTTTTGACCATTTAGTCCACTTTATTTGATTCCAATTCACCAACCTCTGATTAACACATTAATAACAAAGCCTTTTTAAAAACTGGCATCCCCTTTGCAGATCCCTTTTCACGAGGCTTAACAGGATATGCAGGATGCAGCGCCACGTCTGACTTTCACCCCACACTGAGATGAAGAGAGGTTCGTGATGAAAATTGGCGTATTTGTACCGATCGGCAACAACGGCTGGCTTATCTCGACCACGGCACCGCAATACATGCCCACCTTTGAGCTGAATAAGGCCATTGTGCAAAAAGCGGAGCACTACCACTTCGACTTTGCGCTCTCGATGATCAAGCTGCGCGGCTTTGGTGGCAAAACCGAATTCTGGGATCACAACCTGGAGTCTTTCACCCTGATGGCCGGGCTGGCCGCGGTCACCTCGCGGATTCAGATTTACGCGACCGCCGCCACGCTCACCCTGCCCCCGGCCATCGTGGCGCGCATGGCCTCGACCATCGACTCCATCTCCGGCGGGCGCTTTGGCGTCAACCTGGTCACCGGCTGGCAAAAGCCGGAGTACGAGCAGATGGGGCTGTGGCCGGGTGACGATTACTTCTCTCGTCGCTACGACTACCTCACCGAATACGTGCAGGTGCTGCGCGACCTGTGGGGTACCGGCAAAAGCGATTTCAAAGGGGATTTCTTCACCATGAACGACTGCCGCGTCAGCCCGCAGCCGTCGGTTCCTATGAAGGTGATTTGCGCCGGGCAGAGCGACGCGGGAATGGCATTCTCGGCGAAATATGCCGACTTCAACTTCTGCTTCGGTAAAGGCGTTAACACGCCTGCCGCCTTCGCCCCGACCGCCGCGCGGATGAAAGAGGCCGCCGACAAAACCGGGCGCGACGTGGGCTCGTATGTGCTGTTTATGGTGATCGCCGACGAAACCGACGACGCCGCGCGCGCCAAATGGGAGCGCTATAAGGACGGCGCCGACGAGGATGCCCTGAGCTGGCTCACCGAACAGAGCCAGAAGGATACCCGCTCCGGCGCGGACACCAACGTTCGCCAGATGGCCGACCCGACCTCCGCCGTCAATATCAATATGGGCACGCTGGTCGGCTCGTACGCCAGCGTCGCCAGAATGCTCGACGAAGTGGCGGCCGTTCCCGGCGCGGAAGGCGTCCTGCTGACCTTTGATGATTTCCTTACCGGCGTGGAAACCTTCGGCGAGCGCATCCAGCCGCTGATGCAGTGCCGCGCCCACATCCCTGCCGTTACGAAGGAGGTGGCGTAATGACGACCCTGAACGCACGCCCGGAAGCCATTACCTTTGCGCCTGAGCAGAGCGCGCTGATTGTCGTGGATATGCAAAACGCCTACGCCAGCCCCGGCGGGTATCTGGATCTGGCGGGGTTCGACGTCTCGGCGACGCAACCGGTGATCGAGAATATCAAAACCGCCGTGGCCGCTGCACGCGCCGCCGGTATGCTCATTGTCTGGTTCCAGAACGGCTGGGACGACCAGTACGTTGAGGCCGGCGGCCCCGGTTCACCGAATTTCCACAAATCGAACGCCCTGAAAACTATGCGCAAGCGGCCCGAGCTGCAGGGCAAACTGCTGGCGAAAGGCGGCTGGGATTATCAGCTGGTGGACGAACTGGTCCCGCAGGAAGGCGATATTGTGCTGCCCAAACCGCGCTACAGCGGCTTTTTCAACACCCCGCTCGACAGCCTGCTGCGCAGCCGGGGGATACGCCATCTGGTGTTCACCGGTATCGCCACCAACGTCTGCGTGGAGTCCACCCTGCGCGACGGCTTCTTCCTGGAGTATTTCGGCGTGGTGCTGGAAGACGCGACCCATCAGGCCGGGCCGGAATTCGCCCAGAAAGCGGCCCTGTTCAATATCGAAACCTTTTTTGGCTGGGTCAGTAACGTCGCGGAGTTCTGCGACGCCCTGAATCCTCCACTCGCCCGTATCGCCTGAGGAGAAAAACGATGCCGAAATCCGTGATTATTCCGCCGGGCACCAGCACGCCCATCGCCCCGTTTGTGCCCGGCACGCTCGCCGACGGCGTGGTGTACGTCTCCGGCACGCTGCCGTTTGATAAAGACAACAACGTGGTGTTTATCAACGACCCAAAGGCGCAAACTCGCCACGTGCTGGAAACCATCAAAAAGGTGATCGAAACAGCGGGTGGCACGATGGAGGATGTGACCTTCAACAGCATCTTTATCACCGACTGGAAAAACTACGCCGCGATTAACGAAATCTACGCGGAGTTCTTCCCCGGCGATAAACCGGCCCGGTTCTGCATTCAGTGCGGGCTGGTGAAGCCGGAAGCGCTGGTTGAGATCGCCACCGTTGCCCACATCGCGAAGTGAGGCGGCCATGAAACTCTCCGTCTCACCGCCCCCGTATGAGGGGGCGCCCACGGTGGTCCTGATTGCCGGTCTCGGCGGCAGCGGCAGCTACTGGCTGCCCCAGCTCGCCGCGCTGGAGCAGGAGTATCAGGTGGTCTGTTATGACCAGCGCGGAACGGGCAATAACCCCGATACCCTGCCGGAAGGGTACAGCCTTGCGCAGATGGCGGACGAACTGGCCCGGGCGCTGGCGGAGGCCGGAATTGCCCGCTACAGCGTCGTGGGTCATGCGCTGGGGGCGCTGGTCGGCCTGCAGCTGGCGCTGGATCATCCCGACGCCCTCACCGCGCTGGTGTGCGTTAACGGCTGGTTAACCCTTAACGCGCACACCCGCCGCTGCTTTCAGATCCGCGAGCGCCTGCTGCATTCCGGTGGCCCGCAGGCGTGGGTAGAGGCGCAGCCGCTGTTTCTCTACCCGGCAGACTGGATGGCGGCCCGCGCCCCTCGTCTGGAGGCGGAAGAGGCGCTGGCGCTGGCCCATTTCCAGGGGAAAACCAACCTGCTGCATCGGCTAAGCGCCCTGAAGAAAGCCGACTTCAGCCGCCATGCCGCGCGCATCCGCTGCCCGGTACATCTTATCTGCTCCAGCGACGACATGCTGGTGCCTTCTGTCTGCTCCGCTGAACTGCAGGCGGCAATCCCCGGCTGTCAGAAAGTGGTGATGCGCCAGGGTGGACATGCCTGCAACGTCACCGAGCCAGACACCTTTAACACGCTGCTGCTGAACGGGCTTGCCAGCCTGCTGCACAGCCATGAACCCGCGTTATAAGGAGCTGTAATGAGCGAAGCCATTAATCCCACTGCGCTGGAGACGCTGTTTACCTCCGCGCGCACCCATAACGGCTGGCTGGATATGCCGGTCAGCGACCAGGTTCTGCGCGAGATCTACGACCTGATGAAATGGGGTCCTACGTCCGCCAACTGCTCTCCGGCGCGGATAGTTATTGTGCGAAGCGCAGAGGGAAAAGAGAAGCTGCGCCCGGCGCTCTCCAGCGGCAACCTGGAGAAAACGTTCGCGGCACCGGTTACGGCCATCGTGGCCTGGGACAGTGAATTCTACGATCGCCTGCCCGAACTGTTCCCGCACGGTGATGCCAGAAGCTGGTTTACCACCAGCCCCGCCCTTGCGGAAGAGACGGCGTTTCGCAACAGCTCCATGCAGGCCGCTTACCTGATTTTCGCCTGCCGCGCCCTGGGGCTGGATACCGGCCCGATGTCGGGCTTTGACCGACAAAAAGTCGACGACGCCTTTTTCACCGGCACCACGCTTAAAAGCAACCTGCTGATCAACATTGGCTATGGCGACCCGGGCAAACTTTACGGACGCCTGCCGCGTCTGGACTTCGACGATGCCTGCGGGCTGGCGTAAGGAGCGAACATGACAGCACCGGATAAACAGACCTTTCGCGACGCCATGGCCTGCGTTGGCGCGGCGGTCAATATCATCACCACTGACGGCCCGGCGGGGAGAGCAGGCTTCACCGCCAGCGCGGTGTGCAGCGTCACGGATTCACCGCCCACCCTGCTGGTGTGCCTGAACCGCGGCGCGTCCGTCTGGCCCACATTTAGCGAAAACCGCACCCTGTGCGTGAATACCCTGAGCGCCGGGCAGGAGCCGTTATCCAATCTGTTTGGCGGCAAAACGCCGATGGAACAGCGCTTTGCCGCTGCCCGCTGGCAGACGGGCGACACGGGCTGCCCACGGCTGGAGGATGCGCTGGCCTCCTTTGACTGCCGCATCAGCCAGGTGGTGAGCGTTGGTACCCATGACATTCTGTTCTGCGACATCGTTTCGATTATCCGCCACCCGGCGCCGCAAGGGCTGGTGTGGTTTGACCGCGGCTACCACGCGCTGATGCGACCCGCCTGCTGAGGCGCTTTAAGGAGACAGACCATGTTCGGATTTCCCCACTGGCAGTTGAAATCGACCTCCACAGACGCCGGCGTGGTCGCGCCGGATGAACGGCTCCCGCTCGGGCAAACCCTGGTAATGGGCGTCCAGCACGCGGTTGCCATGTTTGGCGCCACGGTGCTGATGCCGATGCTGATGGGGCTGGATCCCAACCTCTCGATTCTGATGTCCGGTATCGGCACGCTGCTGTTCTTTTTTGTCACCGGCGGGCGCGTGCCCAGCTATCTGGGCTCCAGCGCCGCCTTTGTGGGGGTGGTCATCGCCACCACCGGGTTTAACGGCCAGGGGATCAACCCTAACCTGAGCGTGGCCCTCGGGGGCATCATCGCCTGCGGTCTGGTGTACACCCTGATTGGTCTGGTGGTGATGAAGATCGGCACGCGCTGGATCGAACGCATGATGCCCCCCGTCGTGACCGGCGCAGTGGTGATGGCGATCGGCCTGAACCTCGCGCCGATTGCGGTCAGGAGCGTCTCCGCCTCGCCGTTTGAGAGCTGGATGGCGGTGATCACCGTGCTGTGTATTGGCCTGGTGGCGGTATTTACCCGCGGCATGGTCCAGCGCCTGCTGATTCTGGTCGGGCTGATTGTGGCCTGTCTTTTCTACGCTCTGCTGGCAAATGTCTTTGGTCTCGGCAAGCCTGTCGACTTCACATTGCTCCATCAGGCCGCCTGGTTCGGTCTGCCGCAAATCACATCGCCAGCCTTCAACAGCCAGGCGATGATGCTTATCGCCCCTGTCGCCGTTATCCTGGTGGCGGAGAACCTGGGTCATCTGAAGGCCGTGGCGGGCATGACCGGACGCAGTATGGATCCGTATATGGGCCGTGCGTTCGTCGGCGACGGGCTGGCAACCATGCTCTCCGGTTCCGTGGGCGGCAGCGGCGTCACCACCTATGCCGAAAATATCGGCGTGATGGCGGTAACCAAAGTCTACTCGACGCTGGTGTTCGTGGCGGCGGCAGTAATGGCGATACTGCTTGGCTTCTCACCGAAATTCGGCGCGCTGATCCACACCATTCCGTCACCGGTTATCGGCGGCGCATCGATTGTGGTCTTCGGGCTGATCGCCGTGGCGGGAGCACGCATCTGGGTGCAGCATCGCGTCGATCTCAGCCAGAACAGCAACCTGATTATGGTGGCCGTCACACTGGTGCTGGGCGCGGGGGATTTCGCCCTGACGCTGGGCGGATTCACGATTGGCGGGATTGGTACGGCGACCTTTGGCGCCATTCTGCTTAACGCCCTGCTGAACCGGCGGGAAGCGGCCGCGCCGCAGGGCGAGGTCGTGCATCAGGATTCGTGATAAGTCACCCCGAAGGGGAGAGGGAGAAATGCAGACCTGTGCTGGTCTTACAGACCGCACCAGCCAGTCCCCTCGCCCCTTCGGGGAGAGGGTTAGGGTGAGGGGGGCAAAAAATGCCCCCTCATACCTTCAGGACGCAGGTCTACTCTTCTTCAAACAGGCGTTCAATAGATTTGGTGGGATAAAAAAGCGAATGACTGTTTTCACCCGTCAGAGGGATAAAGCCCAGCTTCAGATAAAACCGTTTAGCCTGTTCGTTAATCGCATCGACAAAGAGTCCATGTACGCCTACCGCCTGCGATGCCAGGTAAACCACGCGCATAGCATGCGTGACGAGTGTTGTTCCCCACTCGCGTCCCTGCAGGTCTTTGTGGACAGCCAGACGCCCCAGCGTCACGCTCGGTACATTGATATAAGGGATCCGACGCTGCTGAGTTTTAGAAGGAAGCATCGTTTTTTCAAAGCAACTTCCGGACAGCGTGTAATAGCCGAGGACACGAGGATGGTCGCGATCTTTAAGCAGATAGCCGCGTAAAATACGCCCAGTGTGCTGACGCACCAGATGGTCGGTCAGGAAGGAATTTAGCGAGGGTTCACCACAATCGAAATTCCTGAAATCATACTCTTCTCCCTCTGAAAACATTTCGATCGTGAGATTTTCCACGACGCTTCACTCCATGTTTCGAAGACGTTTTGCCGCTCGCTTCAGGCGTTCATTTGGCTCTGGCGGATTGTCGATGGCGTTCATCACGGCATTCCATGATGTTTCGTTTAAGACGAGACGCCGATGCTGTTCGATGACCTCTGCAGCACGTTCAGACGCACTGTTCACCATAAACTGGGTGATCGTTTGGTTCGTCATCGCCGCCGCCTCTTCAATCATTGTTTTGTCTTCGTCCGTCAGGCGAAGATCGATACGCTGTTTTTTAAGTGCTGGCATAATTGACTTTATTGTGTACGGTGTTTATCCGTACATATCGTAGAGACATCCGTCCTTTTTTTCAATCTAAACCTTCTTCAGCCGGCACATCGCTCACCTCACGGCGACGTTTTTTTAGCTTTAATTCGCTCACCAGCACCCCGGCGACGATAAACGCTGCGCCCACCAGGGCCAGCAGCGGCAAACGCTCGCCCGCAAGCCGGCCAAAAATCCCTGCCCAGACCGGTTCCCCGGTATAGATCACCGTCGCACGGGTCGGCGACACGCTGCGCTGCGCCCAGTTCATAGTCACCTGAATAATGGCGCTGAAAATGCCCAGCCCCAGCGCCACCACGACAAGGCCGGTGGACATTGGCGGTACCGACTCCCCAGCCGGTACCATCGTCGCAAATGCCACCAGCGACGCGGTGGCGAGCTGCACTACCGTCACGCGCTTGACGTCGACCTTCCCCGCCCAGGCGCTAATCAGAATAATTTCCGCCGCAATGGCAATTGCCCCGATCAGGGTAATGATCTCCCCCGTCCCCAGCGCCAGCAAGTTGTTTTCCGGCCCGGCCAGCAAAATAAGACCGATAAACGCCAGCACGATCCCGATGCAGGACATCAGCCCCGGCAGTCGCCCCAGGCACAGCCACTGCAGTAGCGGCACCAGCGGCACATACATGGCGGTAATAAATGCGGATTTACTGCTGGAGATGGTCTGCAATCCCCACGTCTGCAGGCTATAGCCCATCGCTATCGCCACCCCAATCGCCACGCCCGCCTTAAGCTCTTTAAGCGTCAGACTCCGCAGCGTGTTTAGCGAGCAGAGCCCCACGGCAATCGCCGCCGTCGCAAAGCGCAGGCCAACAAAAAAGAACGGATCGCTAAGGGTCACCGCGTACTGGACGGCCAGAAACGTCCCGCCCCAGAACATGGTGATGAGAATAAGGATGGCTTCCTGCGGTTTAACGGAAAATTTGAAACGTGAGACAGACATGCGGCACTCGCAATGAAGAACAATTCCCTAGTGTGCGTTGCCTTTGGTTACAGTTCAATGTTGCAGAAATAAAAAAACCGCCGGGAAGCCCCGGCGGCAGGGAGATCAACCCGGCGACTTACTTATTGCCGCCATGGCTGTTTTTACCCCCTTTTTTGCCAGCCTCAGATGCGCGCTGAGGGTCATTTTTAAAATTACCCCCGCTATGCTGGCCACCTTTACGGCCTGCTTCTGATGCTCTTTCACGGTCTTCTGCGAAATTACCTGAACCACCACGATGGTTTGCCATCTCTAACCTCCAGAGTGTGAAACATTAGACATCATATTGCATTCAGTAAAAGAGGATTCTTTCACCTCGCGGCTCAAGGACAACGCCTTTATCTGTGCCGCGTGAAACTAAGCTTAGTGGAATGAGGTTATCCGGCAAGTCGAAGGTAATATCCTGCAACATGATCTCAGTCTTTCGGGTGAGATGACGCGGCGGTAATCCATAAGCCTTTCTTATCATTTTAAAAATCGGCAGCGGGAAAGTTGTATCATTTTGCTACAAAGCCATTTTTAGACCCATATTGTTATAAATCAAATAAATGGCGTTCATTT
The DNA here is from genome assembly GCF_002939185.1 of Enterobacter sichuanensis. Lineage (GTDB taxonomy): Bacteria > Pseudomonadota > Gammaproteobacteria > Enterobacterales > Enterobacteriaceae > Enterobacter > Enterobacter sichuanensis. The sequence goes on from NZ_POVL01000053.1 coordinate 24,919, forward strand.
TTGCAGTCTGGCTGTGATGACATATCTTTAAAAGAGCGCAGCGATCCGCTGTCAGAGAAAACAAACGAGGAGTGATGCAAAATGGCAAAAGTTCTGGTGCTCTATTATTCCATGTATGGACACATTGAAACCATGGCTCACGCGGTAGCAGAGGGTGCAAACAAGGTGGACGGCGTTGAGGTTGTGGTGAAACGCGTACCGGAAACCATGCAGGCAGAAGCATTCGCAAAAGCCGGGGGTAAAACACAAAATGCCCCGGTGGCCACCCCGCAGGAACTGGCTGATTACGATGCCATCATCTTTGGCACCCCGACCCGCTTTGGCAATATGTCCGGCCAGATGCGTACCTTCCTCGATCAGACGGGCGGCCTGTGGGCATCAGGCGCGTTATACGGCAAGCTCGCCAGCGTCTTCAGCTCCACCGGGACCGGCGGCGGCCAGGAACAGACGATTACCTCAACCTGGACTACCCTTGCTCATCACGGGATGGTGATTGTGCCGATTGGCTACGGGGCACAGGAGTTATTTGATATTTCTCAGGTACGTGGCGGTACGCCGTACGGCGCAACCACCATTGCCGGCGGCGATGGCTCCCGACAGCCGAGCAATGAAGAGCTCGCTATCGCCCGTTACCAGGGTGAATACGTCGCGGGTCTCGCCAAAAAACTGAACGGCTAACCCAACAGGAGGACAAGCATGCCAACGCAAGAATCAAAAGCTCACCACGTGGGTGAATGGGCAAGTTTACGCAATACCTCGCCGGAGATCGCCGAAGCCATTTTTGAAGTCGCGAAGTATGACGAAAAACTGGCAGAGCAGATTTGGGAAGAAGGCAACGATGAAGTGCTGGTGCGCGCCTTCGAAAAAACGGACAAAGACTCGCTCTTCTGGGGTGAGCAAACCATCGAACGTAAAAACGTCTGAACGTTTCCCCCCGCCATGCGGGGGGTTATCCTCTATTTTGCCGCGTTGTTCATCACCGCATTGAATTTGTCGACAGGACAGAAGCCGTTCGCATCGACCGGACAGCCCTTAAGCTCAAGCGTCACGCGCTGCGCCGGAGATTGCAGCGACAGCACGCTGGCGTTACGCAGTTGCTCCGAGCTCTGATAGACATACTCAATTTTCATCAATTCCTGGTTGCTGTTTTTGTCATGCCAGCGCTGGAAGACAATTTTGCCGCCAATCGGGGTGCGTTCCTGCTGGTCGTGCAGCTGGTACGGTTTGAAATCCAGCGCCGTGAGCAAGGAAGCGATGTTTGAATCATGCCCCACCAGCAGGGTGATTTTCGGCGCTTTCGCCTGTTCGGTGACCAGGGTTTTATCGATGTATTTCACCAGCGGTTTGGCGACGTTTTGCGCCACCTCGGTAGAGGTAAACAGCGAGTCCTGATAACCGTTTTTCAGCTTCGACAGTACGCGCCACTGCTGGTCGGTTTTGATCTCTCCCCAGGCCACCTGGTCCGCCGGGAAACCTTCGTAATACTGCAGCGTAAATGCGTCAACCAGCGAGTTTCCCACCTTCAGCGGCCCGGAAACGCCAGGCTCTTTTTCGTAATCAGCGCTGAAGGTATCTTTCGCATCCGCCAGCGAGCAGACCTTTTTCTCTTTGCACGACGGCGACTCAGCGTAGTTCGTCATCTGCTCCAGCAGCTTGTAGCTTTCCGCAAGCTGCATTTTCTGCCGCTCGGCCTCCATCGCCTTCAGCGCTTTGTCGCGGAATTCAGGGGAATTATCGGTAATCACCGGGTTAAAGGTTGGGTCCATGGTGCCCATTTTTTCCTGATGATGAACAGGCACATCACAGCCCGGGAAGGCGCCGGTGATAAAGAACTGCGCGGTGGCGACGGTACGCTGCAGGCTGTTGGCATAGGCATACACCGCATCCGCTGGCGGGCACTCGCCGGACTTGATCATCCCCTGCTGTGCCAGCCACTCGCGCATATAATGACCCATATAGACTTCCAGCACGCCGCCTTTGGTGGTGAGCTGACCACCCGGCACTTCCCACTCAGGCCACTGCTTTGGCGTCGACTGCTCCAGCACGCTGCCGTTGTTGGCAAGCGGAGCGCGCAGGTTATGACGACTCATGATTAAAACTTGCTCCAGCTGATACCCTTCCGGCGTCTCTTGCGCCTGCACGCCAAACGTTGCTGAAATGGAACCGGCGACTGCCAGCGCGAGTAGTGCTTTTCTCATCCCTAATTCCTCACTCGTTTTAAAATGTCGCGTTCAGTGTGACAGAACCGTGACAATTTTCCGGGAAGCATTTCTCAAACTGATGATTAACACGCTTACGGTGAGCGTCGATTAGTTTTATAATAAAACCATACCCCACCGGAGAATGTGCTGTGAAACGTACCCGTCTTGAAGAGAGCCCCTGCCCCGTCGCCCGTTCGCTGGATATCATCGGTGACTGGTGGTCGCTGCTGATTGTTCGCGACGCGCTCCGCGGGGTTACGCGCTTTGGCGAGTTTCAGAAAAGCCTCGGAATTGCGAAAAACATGCTGACCACGCGGCTTAAGCTGCTGGTTGACGAAGGTATCCTTCGGCTTCAGCCCGCCTCCGACGGCAGCGCCTGGCAGGAGTATGTCCTGACCGAGAAGGGACGCGCCCTGCAGACGGTGCTGGTTGCCCTGTCACAGTGGGGCAATGAATATTTATTTGCTGAACACGAATGCGGCACGGTCCTTGTCGATAGCGAAAAGCGCAAACCCCTGCGAAAACTGGCGCTTATCGCTGACGACGGTCGCGAACTGACCCCTGAGCAGATTGTGGCCAAACTCCCCTCCTGATCGCTCCCGCCAGCAAAAGCACAAAATGCCCACCAATTTGGTTGCATTATAAAACCAAATAGCAGAGAGTGGATTAAGTTTCATGTTGAAACCAAATAACCCACTTTGCTTTGAGGTAACACACGATGACTACGCCACGCTCTACCGCCCTGGTAACAGGTGCCTCTTCCGGAATTGGTGCTGTCTATGCCGATCGCCTTGCCGCTCGCGGCCTTAATCTGGTGCTGGTCGCCCGGCGTGAAGAACGACTACAGGCGCTGGCCAGTGAACTGCGCGAACGCTATGACGTTGCGGTCGAGGTTCTGGTGGCCGATCTCACGGAGGAAGCCGGGATCCGCGCCGTGGAAGAGACGCTGCGCAGCAACACCGCCATCGATACGCTGATTAACAATGCGGGCACCGCACAGATGGCCCCGTTCCTCGCGGGTGATGTGGCCCGGCATCAGGCCATTAACACCCTGAACACCACGGCGCTGATGCGCTTAACGTATGCCATTCTGCCGCGCCTGGCAGAGAATAACCGCGGCACGCTTGTCAACATCACGTCCGTGCTGGCCCTGCACGTGCGGGCGGGCAGCGCGCTCTACAGCGCCACCAAGGCGTGGGTGCTCAGCTTTACCCGCGGGCTGCAGGAAGAGTTTGCCGACAGCAACCTGCGCATTCAGGCGGTGTTGCCTGCCGCCACGGCGACGGAGATCTGGAGCCATTCCGGCGTCACGGTTAACGATCTGCCGGAAGGGTCAGTAATGACCACGGAAGATATGGTGGATGCGTCGCTGGCGGGTCTGGATCAGGGTGAACTGATCACCATCCCGCCGATGCATGACGCTGGCCTGTGGGATCGCTACGAAACGGCGCGTCTGGAATTGTTTAACAGCGCGCGCACCGGTATTCCGGCCCCGCGCTACGTAAAACAGTAGCCTAACGCTCCAGCTGGTCGCCGTACTCAGTCATCCAGGCGGCCAGCGGCGAGAGAGCATTTTGCAGAGTGAGCCCGAGCGCGGTAATTTGGTACTCCACCCGCGGCGGGATCTCAGGGTAGACCGTACGCGTCACCAGCCCGCGCTGCTCGAACAGGCGAAGCTGCTTCGTCAGCTCTTTTTGCGTAATCGGGGCAGCCGCCCGCAGCAGATCGCCAAAGCGAACGGGCGTATTGAACACAATCAGGCGATAGAGAATGGGGATCGCCCATTTCCCGGAAATCAGGTTGACAAACTGCGTCATCGGGCAGGTATACACCTCAGATTTTTTTTCGCAGCACACGTCCAGACTTTCTGCCATTGCACACCTCTTGCCTCTTTAGTATCCATTTGGTACCTGGTTTCTTTTCGATACTAACGTTTCTATAGTGTTTTCTCCAGAGACATTTCAGGAGAAGAATATGGGTCGTTTAACCGATAAGTATACGCTGATTACCGGCGGCACCAGCGGCATAGGTCTTGCTACCGCGCAGGCGTTTATCGCCGAAGGCGCACACGTCGCCGTTACCGGACGCAATCCCGACACGCTCGCCGAAGCAGAGCGTATTCTGGGCGAAAACGCCTGGGTGATCCCGACCGATGCGGGAGATATTGCTTCGCAAAAAGCGCTGGCGGAGACCCTTGCCGCCCGCTGGCCACGCCTGGACGCGGTATTTCTCAACGCCGGTGATGTGACGCACGCGCCGCTGGAAGCGTGGCAGGAAGAAGCCTGGGATCGTCTGATGGGCATCAACCTGAAGGGACCGTTCTTTTTAATTCAGGCACTGCTGCCGCTGCTGAATAATCCCTCCTCCGTGATCCTGTGCGGCTCCGTAAGCGCGCGCATCGGCCTGCCCACCAGCAGCGTGTATGCCGCGAGCAAGGCTGCCCTGCTGTCGCTGGCGCGCACGTTGTCGGCGGAACTGCTGCCGCGCGGGATCCGCGTCAACGGCCTGAGCCCCGGTCCGGTGGAAACCCCGGCCTTTAACAAAACGGGCTTAAGCGAAGAAGCGCTTAACGCGATGATGGCGGAGATCATCAAGCTGGTGCCGCTGGGCAGAATGGGCTCCACGACGGAGCTGGCAAAAGCCGCGCTCTATCTGGCCTCCGACGAGTCCAGCTATACGGTAGGCACGGAGCTGCTGGTCGACGGCGGGATGGGAAGTTTGTAACTCAGAAGGCGCTGATGCCGGTGACAATGCCGACATACAGCGCCGCCCAGACGGCGGCAGAGAGCAGACTCACCACATAAACCTTGACCACGTTAAGCCTGAGCATGCCTGCCGCCAGCGGTACGATATAGCGCAGCACCGCCAGGAAGCGCGCGCTGAACAGTACCAGCACGCCGTTTTTCTGCAGCTGATGTTGCACCCGCAAAAATTTACTGGCGTGTTTTGCGGTGAGGCGGGTTATCCATCGCGTGTGCCCCATCAGTTGGCCGATATGGAAGTTCAGCACTGAACCCATCGTTGCCCCCATCACCACGGCCAGCCACGCCAGCGCCGGATGCATGCTCGCCTGACTTACGGTAATGCCGGTCAACAGCATCACCGAGGCGGGCGGCAGCACAGAGGAGATCAGCACCGTTGATTTACTCAGCGCCATCATAAATAACAGCGCGAAAAGATGTGCCGGATAGAGCGCAAAGTGATTCAGCAAAGTATCAAGCCACGTCATTTACCCTCCCCCGATGTAAATATCATTCTTCATTTAAAATGAATTCACTTAAATAAACCCTCAACGTCTTATTAATAAGATTCTTCTAAACCGTTCTTAAACATTTTTTAAATTCCTGAGCGGCAAAATTAATTAAGCGTATTATCCCTCTCGTTT
>NZ_POVL01000054.1 GCF_002939185.1 Enterobacter sichuanensis
TATAAATGCGCTTGAGATTAATCTTAAGTACATTCTCAATTCATTTTAAGTTAATTGATTTAAAATCGTCCTCAATTAAGATGGATTCATCGATTCACAGCATGAATCAAATTAAAAAAACAGAACTTGTTTGGTTTTTTTAATTTTAAAAGAATACAGAATTAACTTTACGGCAACATTTATCGCTGCCGAGCACTTTCCCTTTTAAACATCTTAATCAGGTATAACAATGTTAAGCATCTTTGGTAAAAAAACACGTCCTCATAAAGAAATGGAAGCTATTATTTCCGCAACGTCTGGACACGAGGAAAAGACGTTAAAAAAATGGCAAAAAATCTCCACCGAAAACTCAGATAATATTCACATTATCGTCAGCGGTGAAGTTGAGTTCCGCCGAAGCTCTGATGATTTATGTATGTTTACGCTGCAGGGACAATGTATATTTGGTCTCTCCGCTATTTTTTATAACTCGGCACATATGCAGGGCGTGGTACGGAGTAACACCGTGGTACGCACCATTCATAAAGATGAATTTCAGCGGTTAATAACCCAGCATGGGCTGTGGCCTGATTTAACCAAAGTGCTGGCATGGTATATCTGTTTGCTCAGCAAACGTGATGACGTTTTAGTTGCCCGCAGCGCGTATTCCGTGGTGCGTGAATTCCTGATTGAAATTAACGATCTGATTGTTCAGCAACAGCGTGATATTAATATTTATGATTATATTCAGGAATACACCAACCTGGCACGCAGTACCATTATCAAAATTCTCTCCGACCTGAAAAAAGGTCAATATATTGTGGTGGAAAAAGGACGACTGCTCAGCCTGACGACTTTACCTGAAAAATATTAATCCCCTCCTGCGTCTCCTTTTATCACCGAAGGAGACGCATTTTGCGTTTCATCGACCGGTGGTGCCGGCATTTTTCCCTTCGCCATATCATCCTGCTGCTGTTTTAACGCCTGCATAAATAACGCTTTTAACGCACCGTCATCCTCAGATGTCGTCGCCTGTTCGTGTGCCTCGGTGCCGGGTAAGGTATCGCGCGAGGTGTCATGCGTGACGGGGCTATCAGGTAAGGTGCCATCAGGCGCCTGCTGCCAGTCATTTTCGTCGCTGTTAATCGGCATATTCTCCATCGGCGGTAAATCGTCCTTTATTTTCACCGGCTGCGGTTTGGGCTGCGGGTGCGGGAACGGCTTCGTTACATAGATATAGTGCATATCCGAGAGGCTGGTTTCCGGCTTCGCGACGCTGACCTTTTTCACCACCGGCGCCGGATGGCGTAAGTTCCAGTACACATGGGCATAAAGCCCGGCGACGATCAGCGCGCACATCCCCAGACACCAGAGCGTGACCACGCTGAACATTTTACTGAACGACGGTAACCGCCAGGAAAACCAGACCGGTTCCCCGGTGGTATAGCTGCGCTGGGCAGCGAGACAAATAGTAGACATTATCCGTGCTTCTCTTGCGTGTTCGGGGTGGCCTGCGATGCCTGGATCTGAACGCTCGGTGTGGTATGGGTTTCGCGCATCAACTGCATCAGGGTCTCTTCCCCTGGGATACCGTCGACGCGAAGGTGCATCTTCTCCTGAAATTCGCGGGTGCGTTTCATCAGCTCCGCCGTCCAGTTTTTATCATGCGTTTCGTTTTCACCCAGCGCGACGCTGAGCTGCTGATCCAGCCACTCAAGATCTTTGCTGTCGCTGGCCGCGGTAATTTCATCTTTGCCGGAAGGCGTCAGGCGGTGAAGCAGGGTGTAATTCCCCGTGGCGTGTTGGGTATACCAGGCGCGGCTCACCTGCCAGGTCCGGTTGTTCATCAGCAGATCCAGAGAGGTTTTTCCGGCGCGCGCCACCACGGCGTAGTTAATGTGGTTGCCCATTTTGACTTCACTGACCCACGGGTACCCCTCGCTGGCCAGGGTATCCAGGCTGGCCGTTCCCTGTTTACACATCAGATTCACTTTGGCCGCGTTCTGACACAGGGCGTCGTCTGCTGAAGCGTCATACCCCCACATGGCGTACAGCTGGTGCATGGCATCAGGCTGATTCACCACCTCGTTTTCGATAACCGGGACCACCGGCGCGTCTGGCGTTTTGACTGGCTGTTTCCAGCTGGCCGGCACCGGCAGCGCCACCGGCAGTTTTGCCGTAATGGAAGAGGTCATCATCCAGCCGCAGGCAGCGAACAGGACGGAGGCGAACAGCCCGACGGTAGCCAGCGCTTTACCGCGTTTCCGCGCCGGGAGCACTTCGCCGATGGCCAGACGCAGATGGCGCGGCCCGACGTTCGGCGCGCGTTCGGTCCAGGCGGCCAGCATCGAAAGATGCGCCAGCGCATTCAGCTTGCTGATATTACCTTTGGTCAGGGCGTGGATTTTTTTCACGCGAGCAGGCGTCAGCGGGGAGATCGCTGCGCCGTGCTCTTCGCACTGGGCGTCGACATAGCGCAGGAACTCGCGGCAGGTCAGGTTACGCAGCGTGTGGTGGGTCAGAACAAACGCCTGCAGCGCGGAATCGGTCAGCATCGTCTCCTGATCTTCACTGCCCATCAGGATGACCGACAAACACACGCCCAGCTCCTGGGCACGCGTGAGCAGCATGGCCAGCAGATCATAGCAGTTGTGCTTCATCGCCTCAGCATGGGTGATGACCAGCACCTTCTGCGTGGCACGGGCATCGCGCCACTGGCGCAGCACGGCGTCCACGGCCTGCAGTTTATTTTTGCTCTCTTTCACCGACGGGTTGAGCTTATAAAGGAGAGAATTGGCGCTCAGCTTCGGAAAGGCATTAACCGGGATGACGGCGTTGCTGCGCTTCAACGCCTCGCTGAACTGCCCCAGCAGTTCGCTGTCGTGGTAAAAGAGCCCGGTGATCCCTGCCTGCTGGCTTTTTTCTTTCAGAAGATTGAACACATCCTGATGATAAGGCACCAGAAAATCACCCGATTTGCGGGTGATATTTCTGAACGGAGGGGTACTGAATTTAAAATGACTCTGATACATAGCGACTAACCGTCTCATCTCTTTAATAGCAATGGGCGAAAAGTACGGGATGCACCAGCCCTGGTCAATTTAACACCAGAGTAAAAATAACCTGCTGTCAGGCTCTAACATTCCCCTTTTTTCCGGTCAATCATTTTCTTCATTAAAGTTAATAGCGAAGCCGATAGTCCACCTTCAGGAGGCTGATTATTATTAGCTCACTCAGTGATGCAGCACGTCGCTGCGAATGACTGCTTTGCAAAAAGGCCAGATAAATAATGAGGAACGCATTCCTTTCCCGTTTAATGACACCCTGCGTCATGCTTGTCATGCTGATATTCTGCAGCCAGCAGGGATATGTCGTTTATAAAGATTATAAGAAAGTTACGAATAAGTTAGCGAATGCTGATAAGCCGGCGCTAAAAAAACCTGATGCTGAAAAATCCTTTGGGCTTTTCACCGCCGCAGTGCGTCAAAGCGACGCGCCGGCCGCGGCAAAAGCGCCACTGTCGGCAGAGATTGAGGGCATTATTCGTAGCGATGAATCCTGGCTATCGTTCGCCGTGATCAAGACGCCCGCCGGTCAGCAGAGCTACCGGGAAGGGGAGCCGCTGGTGGGCTTTGACGATGCCTATGTAACTGAAATTAATCAAGATAATGTGGTGGTGCAGTACGAGGGGGCGAAACAGACGCTGGCCCTCAATAAACCGGCGTATTTCAAGGGCGGCGTTGACAGCACCCCGGTTACCAAATCGAAAAAAGATGCCGGCGCCGACAGTCTGCATCTCGATGATTATCTGGTGCTAAAACCGTTAATCGATAAAGGCCAACTGGAAGGCTTTACTATTAATCCACGGAACGCAACGCCTTTTTACCATAATGCAGGACTGGAAAAAGGCGACGTGGTGTTGAAAGTCAATGACGTCGATATGACGCAAGAAGCGCAGGCGAAAAATATCATCGCCAACTGGTCGAAAATGAAAGAAGCGGATGTTGTCGTCAGACGGCACGCTCACCTTGAAAATATTCGGGTTAATGTATTTAACAATTAACAAGTGTACATCATGAAGAAATTTCCGTGGGCGTGCGTGGCGCTGACCGCATTGTCGTTATATTCCGGTTCGCTGCTTGCAGCCAACTTTAGCGCCAGTTTTAAAAATACCGATATCCGCGAATTTATCGATACGGTAAGTCGTAATCTGAATAAAACCATTCTCGTCGACCCGTCCGTTCAGGGCACCGTGTCGGTGAGAACCTATAACGTGCTGTCGGAGGAGGAATATTATCAGTTCTTCCTGAGCGTGCTGGACCTGTATGGTCTGTCGGTTATTCCGATGGATAACGGCATGGTCAAAGTGGTGCGTTCAAGCGTGGCGCGTACTGCCGGTGTACCGGTGGCCGACAGCAAAAATCCGGGCAAAGGGGATGAGATCATCACCCGCGTGGTGCGCATGGAAAACGTCCCGGTGCGCGAGCTGGCGCCGTTGCTGCGCCAGCTGAACGATGCTTCGGGCATCGGCAACGTGGTCCATTTTGAACCTTCAAACGTGCTGCTGTTAACCGGTAAAGCCTCGGTGGTGAACCGCCTGGTGGATCTGGTGGAGCGCGTGGATCGTTCCGGCATGCAGCGTCGTGAAATCGTGCCGCTGCGCTATGCCTCCGCCAAAGAGCTCTCTGACATGTTGAATAACCTCAACAATGAAGAGCAGAAAGGGCAGAACGCGCCGCAGCTGGCAACCAAAGTGGTGGCCGATGACGAAACCAACAGCCTGGTGATCAGCGGGACGGAAGATGCGCGTGCGCGCACCCGGTCGCTGATCGGTCAGCTCGACCGCGAGCAGAATAACGAGGGCAATACCCGCGTCTTTTACCTGAAATACGCCAACGCCTCAAAAGTGGTGCCGGTGCTGACCGGTATTGGTGAGCAGCTGAAAGACAAAGCGGGTACGCCGAAAAGCAAAACCGCAAGCCCTTCAGGGGATCTGAATATTACGGCCGATGATGCGACCAACTCCCTGGTGATCACCGCCCAGCCAAACGTCATGAACTCGCTGGAGAAAGCGATCGACAAGCTGGATATTCGCCGTCCGCAGGTGCTGGTGGAAGCGATCATTGCTGAAGTACAGGACGGCAACGGCCTGGATCTCGGCGTGCAGTGGACCAGCTCACACGGCGGCGTGCAGTTTGGCTCGACCGGTCTGCCGATCAGCCAGATTAAGAACAAGACGCTGAAAACGGCCAGCTTTACCGGCCTGGCGACTGGCTTCTTTAACGGCGACTTTGGTGCGCTGATGACTGCGCTGTCGACCACCGGTAAGAACGACATTCTCTCCACGCCGAGCGTGGTCACGCTGGATAACAAAGAAGCGTCGTTCAACGTCGGTCAGGATGTACCGGTACTGTCCGGCTCCCAGACCACCAGCGGCGACAACGTCTTTAATTCGGTTGAACGTAAAACCGTCGGTACCAAACTCAAGATTGTGCCGCAGATCAACGACGGGGATATGATCCACCTGAAGATCGAACAGGAAGTCTCCAGCGTCGATGCCAGCGCCACCACGGACGCCAGCCTGGGGCCAACCTTCAACACCCGCACCATCAATAACGAAGTGATGGTTCACAGTGGCCAGACGGTGGTGCTCGGCGGGTTGATGGAGAATGTCAACAAACAGAACGTGTCAAAAGTGCCGCTACTGGGTGACCTGCCGCTGGTAGGACAGCTGTTCCGCTATACCTCGCAGGACACGTCGAAACGTAACCTGATGGTGTTTATCCACACCACCGTGCTGCGTGATGACGACAACTACAGCGCGGCGACGAAAGAGAAATACGATCAGATCCGCGCCCGTCAGCAGCAGCGTATGGAAGAGCAGAAGCTGGGGATTATTGAAAACAGTGATAACCCGGTACTGCCGGCACTGCCATCGCAAAGCCGTTCGACGCCGGTGGGGACGACTGCGCCGTCATCGGCCCGCAATCCCTTCAAAGAGTAAGCGGAGGTGATGCGTGGATGAACTGACGAAACAGCTTTGCACCAGCAGCTTTGCGAAAGACAACGGCATCCTGTTCTGGAACGACACGGTCTATATCCGTGAAGATGTGCCCGCGTTTGCGCTGCTGGAGATGCGCCGGGTGCTGGGGCGCGCCTTTGTGCCCCAGACGCTGAGCGCCGAAGCGTTTGATGAAATGCTGGCCAAAATCTGGCAGCAGAACAGCGGCGTTTCGCAGCAGCTGGTGGACGACATGGATGCGGATATCGATCTGATGGCGTTAACTGAGGAGATCCCGGACAACGAAGATCTGCTGGATAACGACGAAAACTCGCCGGTGATCCGCCTGATCAACGCCATTCTTGGCGAAGCGGTGAAAGACGGCGCTTCGGATATCCATATCGAAACCTTCGAGCGCACGCTGAGCATCCGTTTTCGCGTTGACGGCGTGCTGCGCCCGGTGCTGCAGCCGGCGCGTAAGCTGGCGCCGCTGCTGGTGTCGCGAATTAAGGTGATGTCGAAGCTCGATATCGCCGAAAAACGTCTGCCGCAGGATGGCCGTATCTCCCTGCGCATTGGCCGTAAAGCGATCGACGTGCGTGTCTCGACTATTCCGTCGCAGTACGGCGAGCGCGTGGTCATGCGTCTGCTTGATAAGAGCAACCTGAAGCCGGACATCAACAAGCTCGGGCTGATTGATGAAGAGCTGGAAAAACTGAAAGGGCTGATTGCTCGCCCGCACGGCATTATCCTGGTCACCGGGCCGACAGGCTCCGGTAAAAGTACCACCCTGTACGCCATTCTGTCGGCGCTGAACGGTCATGAACGTAACATCCTGACCGTCGAAGATCCGATTGAGTATGAGCTGGAAGGGGTGGGGCAGACGCAGGTGAACCCGCGCGTGGACATGACCTTTGCCCGCGGCCTGCGCGCCATTTTGCGTCAGGATCCGGACGTGGTGATGATCGGGGAGATTCGTGACGGCGAAACCGCGCAAATTGCGGTGCAGGCGTCGCTCACCGGTCACCTGGTCATGTCTACGCTGCACACCAACAGTGCGGCGGGGGCGATCACCCGTCTGCGGGATATGGGCCTTGAGTCCTTTTTGATTGGTTCATCGCTACTTGGCGTCATTGCCCAGCGTCTGGTGCGGCGGCTGTGTCCGCACTGCCGGACCACCAGTCCGCTGGACGACAATGAAAAAGCGCTGTTTAGCTTTATGGATAAACCGCCGAAGGCCATCTATCGCGCCGTGGGCTGCGAACACTGCCGTCAGAGCGGGTATCAGGGGCGGGCGGGCATTCATGAATTTCTGGTGGTCGACAGCGCCATGCGCCGCGCCATTCACGAAGACAAAGATGAAATGTCCATTGAGACCGAGCTGTTCAAACAGGCCTACAGCCTGCGCGAAAACGGCCTGATGAAGGTCATCAGCGGTATCACCTCGCTGGAAGAGGTGATGCGCGTGACCGCCGAGCGTGGAGGCGATGAATAATGGCTTTCTACGCGTGGACCGCCACCGATGCCGCCGGGAAAACCCAGCGCGGCACGCTGCAGGCGGAAGGGCCGAAGCAGGTGCGTCAGTCGCTGCGTGAACAGAAGCTGATGCCGCTGACCATCACCGAAACCCGTGAAAATGCGGTCAGCGCCAAAGCCAAAACCGGCGCCAGACTCTCTGTGCCGGTGCTGTCGATGTTTACCCGTCAGCTGTCGACGCTGGTCAATGCGTCGCTGCCGCTGGAAAGCGCCCTGAAGGCGATTTCAAAGCAGACGGAAGACAAAAAGCTGGCGGCGATGGTGACCGAAATCCGCGAGAAAGTGGTGGAAGGCCATACCCTTTTCGACGCCTTCAGCCAGTTCCCGCGCACGTTCGACAAGCTCTACTGCACGCTAGTGATGGCCGGGGAAAAAACCGGCCATCTCGGCGACGTGCTGGAGAAGCTGGCGGAGTATAACGAGCAGCGTCAGAAGATGAAAAGCAAGCTGACGCAGGCGATGGTCTACCCGATCACCCTGACGGTGGTCGCCGTGGCGGTGATCAGCATCCTGCTGGTGGCGGTGGTCCCGCAGGTGATCGAGCAGTTTGTGCATATGAAGCAGCAGCTGCCGATTACCACCCGCACCCTGATTGCCGTCAGTGATTTCCTGCAGGCATACGGGATCTTCATTGCAGGTGCCTTCTTTGGCGCGATGGTCGGCTTTAAGGTCTGGGTCAAGAAAACGGCGAACCGTTTTCGCTGGCACAGCTGGCTGGTGAACGGCTCGCCGATCAAAAAGCTGGTCTGCGCCATTAACAGCGCGCGCTATATCCGCACGCTCAGTATCCTGCAGGCCAGTAGCGTCCCGTTGCTGGAGGGGATGTATATCGCGATGGACGGGATCGAAAACCGCTATGCCCGGCAGGTGCTGGAGCAGGCGGCGGATACCGTGCGTCAGGGGGCTTCCCTGTATAACGCCCTGGACCAGGCGAAACTGTTTCCGCCGACAATGCTGTACATGATTGCCTCCGGCGAAGAGAGCGGAGAATTAGGTTCATTAATGGATCGCGCCGCGGAAAATCAGGAATCGGCTTTACAACATCGAATTACGTTAACGCTGTCGGTCTTTGAACCGGCACTGGTGGTGACAATGGCGACAGTGGTTTTATTTATCGTGCTGTCAATATTACAACCGCTTCTTCAGCTCAATAATATGGTGGGTTAAATATGTCCTTAAAACGAAATAGCCTGAAACGTCAGGCCGGGTTTACCTTGCTCGAATTAATGGTGGTCATCGTTATTCTTGGCGTGCTCGCCAGTATGGTGGTGCCAAATTTAATGGGAAATAAAGAAAAAGCCGATGCCCAGAAAGCGACCAGCGATATCGTGGCGCTGGAAGGTTCGCTGGATATGTACAAGCTGGATAACCACCGTTATCCCACGACAGAGCAGGGGCTGCAGGCGCTGGTGACCAAACCGGAAATCGCCCCGATCCCGAAAAACTACCGTGACGATGGCTATATTCGTCGTCTGCCGGAAGACCCATGGGGTAATGATTATATCCTGGTAAGCCCAGGTGAACATGGCGCGGTGGATGTGTTCTCTGCCGGTCCGGATGCCGAAGCGAATACTGCTGATGATATTACCAACTGGTCTTTAGATAAAAAAGAGAAGTAATGAATAAGCAGCGCGGGTTTACCTTACTGGAAATTATTCTGGCGCTGGTGATATTTGCCAGCTGCGCCATGATGGTGGTGTCGACTATTCCGTCGCGCAGCGGCGCGGATATTTTCGGTCAGCAGTTAAAAGCCCTCGTTGAATATGGTTCGGACCGTGCGGTGATGGACGGCAATATTGTCGGACTGGTGATCACCCCCTCGGAATATCAGCTGGTCACCTGGGCCGAAAAAGAGGGCGAGTGTCACTGGGAACCCTTAACCGCCGGGCGCATTGTCACCCACGGTCAGTTCCCGGAAGAGATGCACGTCTCACTGTCACCGCAGCGCCTTGCGGCAACGACGGACGCGACGCCGCAGATTGTCTTTTTGCCGGACGGGGAGATCGGACGCTTCACGCTTTCCCTGCAGAGCTTTGACAAAAAGCAGCGTTTTCGCGTGGTGTCGCAGGGGGCATCACCGGTTTTGGTAGAGAACGATGACTAAACGCAAAGAACAGGGGATGACCCTGCTGGAAGTGATGGTCGCTCTGGTCATCTTCTCCACCGCCGCGCTGGCGCTGATGAACTCCGTCTCGCTGAACGTGCGCTTCACTCACGGTCTGGGCGACTCGCTGCAGGCGAGCTGGGTAGCGGAAAACCAGCTGGCGGAAGCGAAACTGAGCAACACGCCGTTCCCGGATGCCCTGCAGACGGGCACGGAGATGATGGGCGGACGTAACTGGGCCTGGCGCAAGCAGCGGGTCAAAGTCACCGAAAACCGCTTTGCCGATGAGGTGCAGGTATTCGCCGAGGACGACGAAGATAAGCCGGTGATTAACCTGCAGGTGCCGGATCCCGGAGAAGTGAAATGAGCAAGCAGATTCAGCGTCAGCAGGGCTTTACGCTGCTGGAAATCATGATTGCGCTGACCATTTTCGCGGTTATCAGCTTGCTTGCCTGGCAAATTCTTGACGGGGCGATGCGCACCTCGAACGCCACCGACGCGGCGGCCACCCGCTTAAATCAGCTTCAGCGCGCTTACAACCTGCTGGAGCGGGATTTCTTCCAGCTTCAGGCCCGCGCCCCGCGCAACGAGCCTGAGGTTTTTGTCCAGCATGACGATGCGCTGGAGCTGACCACGCTGAACGGCGTGAGCGGTCAGGTTCAGCTGGAGCGCGTGCGCTGGCGGCTCGAAGATAAAAAGCTGTGGCGGGATATCTGGCCGGTCATTGACGGCCCGGCGGATGCGAAGCCGGAAGAGGTGGCGATCCTCAGCGAGGTGAAAGAGATCTCCTGGCGCTTCTGGAAAGCGAGCTGGCTCGACAAGTGGACCGACACGGCGCATCAGCCGGACGGCGTGGAGCTGCTGCTGACCATGGAAAATGGCGATACCTGGCGCTGGGTCTTTACCACCCCGGGCGATCTGCCGGACGCGCCTGCGGCGCCAAAAGAAGCTACGCCAGAAGCACCTGGGGATGCGCAACCGCAGCCGGCACCTGCCCCGTCCGGAGAGAAGAAATGAGCGGAAAATCGGTTCGAAAACAGCGCGGTGTCGCGCTGCTGGTGGTGCTAATTTTGCTGGTCATGATGTCAGCGCTGGCGGCCAAAATCAGCCAGCAGTTCTGCCGCAATCTGCAGAAGACCCGCTATCAGGTGAGCCAGCAGCAGCTGCGCTGGTCCATTCAGAGCCAGCAAAAAGCGATTGAAGATCGGCTGCAGACGTACGCCAGCGGTGAGAGCAAAGGGCTGTCGCCAAAAGGGGAATGGACGGATCCGGTGAAAACCGAAGGCGAACATTACACCGTGGTAAGCCAGATTGAGGACGCCCAGACCTGTTTTAACGTGAACAATTTACTGGCCGCCGACCCGACACCGGCGACCCAGACGGCGGGTGCGCTGCCGGAAAAACCGGTCAAAGAGCGCATCGTTGAACAACTGCTCGCCGACAGCGGGATCTCCACGGGGGATGCCGAAGAGATCTACCAGCAACTGATGGACTATCTCGATGGCGATACCACGACGGTTAAAGAGGGGCTGGAGACGGATGCCTGGGCCGGCGTGGAGCCAGCGCGGCAGCCCGCGAATCAGATGATGCGCACTCCGGGGGAGTTAAAGCTGCTGCCCGCCTTTCCGGCGGCGGCCTACGGCAAAGTCAGTAAGGTGCTGTGCGCCTTACCTGACACGGCCAGCAAGGTGGATGTGAATACATTGACCGAAGAACAGGCGCCGCTGCTGGCCGCGCTGTTCATCGGCTCGCTGAGCGAGGATGAAGCCATCCGGCTTATCGCCTCCCGCCCGGAAGAGGGCTGGGAGTCGATGGAGGCATTCCTGAAAGCGCTTGAGACAAATTATCCGCAGACCAAAGACGCCCTCAAGCAGGTTCAGGCGTTGCTTGCGGTGAACAGTAACTATTTCCGGGTCAACAGCACCGGCAATACCGATGATTTAACGCTGCGCGTCGTCAGCCAGCTTCATGTTGATAATGAAGCCGGGAAGGTGATTACCTGGCAACGTCGCTACCGAATGGTTGAATAACACAAGACGATCTCTATGAAACAGGTGCTTTTTATTCGTCCCGATACGCATGAAGACGGGAACATAATGTGGTGCGAGTCCGGTAGCGACCAGGTGGGAGAACGCCAGGGGGTGGCGTCACTGGCGGAACTCGCCGGTCACGCGCTTGCCGCGCGGGTATGTCTGTTACTCCCGGCCTGCGAAATGATCTTCCGCCATTTCACCTTGCCGAAAAAAGGGAGCGTTGAATTCTCCTGGCTGGCCGAAGAGACGCTGATTGGTGACGTGGACACGCTCCACTGGACGGTGCTCAACAAGAAAGGGCGGGATGTTGACGCAGTGGCCATTGATGCGGCGCGTCTGCGCTACTGGCTGGACCGCTGTGCCGGGGCCGGACTGACGGTGGTGCAGGTGCTGCCCGATGCCATCCTTCTGCCCGTGGCTGAAGGCGGGACCACGCTGGTGTCCACCGACGACGGCTACTGGATGCGCTACTCGCCGTTTGGCGCCTGTGAAACCGACGCCGCGCTGCTGCCGCTGCTGCTGAGCCAGCAGCGCGCCGGGGAAATCGTCTGCTACGGCGAGGCGCCCGCGGGCGTGCAGGTGGATGAGCAACTGGCCTGGCAGCACCCGCTGGTGCTGATCCAGCCGCAGTGGAAAACCTGCAAAGCCAATCTGCTGCACGGCGAATTTTCTGCCAAAGGCACAGACGGCGGTTTTCGTTACACCAGACCGGCTATCGCCGCCGTGGCGCTGCTGAGCCTGGGACTGCTGATCGGCCCTCGCATCGGCATGGCCTGGATGCTGACTCACCAGGAAAATCTGGCCCAGCAGCAGATGGTTGAGCTGGCTCAGCACTACTTTCCCACGCTGCGCCAGACCACCAACCTGAAGTACCACTTCGGGCAGAACATTAAGAAAGAGAAAAAAGGCGTCTTTCTGCAACTGGAGGCGCTGGAGCAGATCAAAGCCGCGCTCCCGTCGGTTGAACTGAGTGAAGTCGGGTATGACGACACGCAGAATCAGCTCACGCTCAACATCAGCGCCACGGATCCCGCTGCGTTGCAGGCGTTCGTCAATAAGGCCAGTGACACCTTCGACTTTACGCTGCAGCCGGTTTCCAGTGAAGCGCCGTATACCGCCATTATCACAGGGAAATATAAATGAAAGAGAAAATTGGACAATTAAAGGCGCGCTATCAGGGCTACAGTCCGCGCGAGCGAAATCTGTTTAAACTGTGCGGCGCGGCGCTCTGCTGCGCCATTATCTGGTACGGCGTAATGACCCCGCTGGACAGTATGATTAAAAATAGTGAAAGCACGCTGGCCAAACAGAAACAAACTCTCAACTGGATGCGTGCCGAAATAAATAAAAACCATCTTCAGGCCAAAATATTAAAAACCAGTAATCCACGTAGCGTGGTGGAAGAGAGCGCGAAAGAGATCCACGTTGCGCTGAGTAATATTCAGCAGGACGGTCAGACCCTGTCATTTAATATTGATCGGGTTAACGTCTATGAGCTGAAAAACTGGCTCCGGGAGGTGAATTTAACCACCGGGGTGCGTCTGGAGAAAATGGATCTCACCCCGGTCGATCATCTCAGCGACGTAAAAGCGCAGATAAAACTCACCTGGGCGAAAGTGGCATGAACCCGCTGATGCTGCTTCAGAGCAGCCAGATACCCGCCCTTTGCCTGTTGAGCGGTACGCTTGGCGGCATTATCGGCAGCTTTCTGGGCGTAGTTGTCGAGCGCGTTCCCCCGCTTATAAACGAAGAGGAGGGCGCCGGGAACCTGCTGTTTCCGGCCTCCCACTGCCCCGCGTGTTCTCACAGGCTCTCCTGGTGGGAAAATATCCCTGTTGTGAGCTGGTGCTGTCTGCGCGGGCGCTGTCGCTGCTGTAAAACCGCGATCCCGCTGCGTTTGCTGCTGCTTGAGCTTTCCAGCGCCCTGTTTTTTGCCCTGACGGCGGCGTTTGCCCCGTCTGCGGCCGCATTGACCTCACTGTGGGTGCTCTGGTGCGGGCTGCTGCCGCTGGCGGTGATTGACGCGAAACACCTCCTGCTGCCGGATTGTCTGACGCAACCCCTGCTGTGGGCGGGGCTGTTAAGCCATGCACTGTTTCATCAGTTGCCGCTGACGGATGCACTGTATGGCGCGGCGGCAGGCTACCTGTCGCTGTGGCTGATGTACTGGGCGTTTCGCCTGAGCACAGGCCGCGAAGGTTTGGGCTACGGTGATTTTAAGCTGCTGGCCGCGCTGGGCGCGTGGTGCGGCTGGCAGGCATTGCCTTCTTTATTGCTGGCGGCTGCATTGAGCGGCATCGCGTTGTATTTCCTTTTTTATAAATCTGTTAAAGAAAATAGCGTTATTCCGTTTGGACCGATGTTGTCACTGGCGGGTTTGGTTATTTTTATTCTGCAGACCTTGCACATTACATTCTGAACGGCGTGGTCAAGTTTTTTTTGAAATTTTTTCGATAAGGGAATGGCAGGATTTTATTAAATTCCCGGCGTATTGTAAGAGACATAAACTGTAAGGATTGTCGCTCATGTTTTTTTATGGAGGGTGATTTGGCGTAATAGCTATTTGGTTTAATTAAGCAAGGCTCACGGTTTTAGTTAAATAATATATTCACTACCCGCCCATGTTATATGGAATACATGGTTGTTTTAATTTATCACAAATAAGATTATCAGGAATTAATAATGAAATTTATGAAGCCTAAATATCTGGCACTCTTTGTTGCTGCTGTCTCAGGCACCGCATTCGCCGCAGCGCCAGGTACGCCTTCAATCAGCAGTGGTAATGATAA
The DNA here is from genome assembly GCF_002939185.1 of Enterobacter sichuanensis. GTDB lineage: Bacteria > Pseudomonadota > Gammaproteobacteria > Enterobacterales > Enterobacteriaceae > Enterobacter > Enterobacter sichuanensis. The sequence continues at coordinate 14,443 of NZ_POVL01000054.1, forward strand.
GTTTGCCCTCGTTGAAGTAGACCAGGCCGCACAGGATTACGGTACTCTCGTTAAAGTTCATAACGACGGTGTGGACGTAAAAGTGGAGTGGAACGTCTGGAGCGGCGATGCGCCGACCACAGGTAAAGTGCTGCTCGACGGTCAGACCGTATGGTCTGGCGCGGCCGGTGCCTCCGGCTCCGCAACCTTCAAAGTGAAAAAAGGTGGCCGCTATCAGGAGCAGGTCGAACTTTGTAACACCAGCGGATGTTCCAAAAGTGCCAGTAAGCTGATTATCGTTGCGGATACTGACGGTAGCCACCTGCTGCCGCTGAATGCCCCTCTGCAGGAAAACAACAAAACCCTCACAAAACATACTGACAAAGTCGTTGGGGCTTACTTCCCGGAGTGGGGCGTCTATGGTCGTAACTTCCCGGTTGATAAAATCCCGGCAGCTAACCTGAACCACATTCTCTACGGCTTCATTCCAATCTGTGGCGGCGATGGCATTAACGACGGTCTGAAAACCGTAGAAGGGGGCAATAGTTTCGCGGCGCTTCAGCGCGCGTGTGCAGGCCGTCAGGACTTCACCGTGGCGATCCACGACCCGTGGGCGGCACTGCAGAAACCTCAGTCTGGCGTGTCTAACTGGGACGACCCGTACAAAGGTAACTTCGGCCAGCTGATGGCGCTGAAAAAAGCCCATCCAGACCTGAAAGTGCTGCCATCCATCGGTGGCTGGACCATGTCCGATCCGTTCTACAAAATGAACGATACCGCAATCCGCGCACGCTTTGTGGCGTCCGTTAAAGACTTCCTGAAAACCTGGAAATTCTTCGACGGCGTGGATATCGACTGGGAATTCCCGGGAGGCGGCGGCGTGAACGAAACGCTGGGTAACCCGCAACAGGATAAAGCGACCTACACCGCGCTGATGCACGATCTGCGCACCATGCTGAACGAGCTGTCTGCGGAAACCGGTCGCACCTATGAGCTGACCACGGCAATTGGTTCCGGTAAAGATAAGATCGAAGACGTGGACTACAACACTGTCCAGCAGTACCTCGATCATATCTTCCTGATGAGCTACGACTTCTACGGCGCATGGAGCATGACCGATCTCGGCCACCAGGCGGCACTGCATGCACCAGCGTGGCGTCCGGATACCAACTACACCACCTCTAACGGCGTTGACGCACTGCTGGAGCAGGGCGTACAGCCAGGTAAGATCGTTGTGGGTGCGGGTATGTACGGCCGCGGCTGGACTGGCGTACACGGCTACACCGGCGACAACCCGTTCACCGGTACTGCAACGGGCGCAGTGAAAGGCACCTGGGAACCGGGGGTCGTTGACTATCGTCAGATTGTGAACGAGTACAAAGGCAAGCCAGGCTGGGAATACGGTTATGACGCGGATGCGGAAGCGCCTTACGTCTTTAACAAATCCACCGGCGATTTGATCTCCTATGAAGATGCCCGTTCCACTACCGCGAAAGGGAAGTATGTCCTGGCGAAAAACCTGGGGGGGCTGTTCTCCTGGTCTATCGATTCCGATAACGGCGACATCCTGAACGCGATGAACGAAAGCCTGCTGGGTGGTTCAACTCCGGATCCGGTGGTAACAAACCACGCCCCTGTCGCTGTGGCGGCGGATCAGGCCGTGACTGGTCCTGTGAGCGTTACCCTGGACGGCTCTGCGTCTACCGATCCTGATGGCGATGCGCTGACGTACAAATGGACCCAGATCTCTGGCCCATCCGTCACGCTGACCAACAGCACCAAAGCGAAAGCGACCTTCTCCGTTGGCGCGGTGACCAGCAACCAGACCCTGGCATTCCGTCTGACCGTGACCGATGCAAAAGGGCTGAGCAGCACTGCTGACGTGCAGGTACTGAACAAAGCACCGAAAGCGAACCAGGCTCCGGTGGTTAACCAGATGCAGGCCGTCACTCTGGAAGCAGGCCAGTCTTATACCCTGAACGTACAGGCTGCGGATCCAGATGGTGATGCACTGACCTATACCTGGAGCGTTCCAGCGGATATGCACGCAACCGGTACTGACACCGCCAACGTGAACATCACTGCACCAGACGTGAACGCTGACTCTACCTACACCCTGAGCGTGATGGTAAGCGACGGTAAAACCAGCGTACAGTCCAACGTACAGGTCACCGTAACGCCGAAAGCAACACCTGTGGTACCTGATGAAGACACCAATCCGTCTGACGAAGGGACTAAGCCATCTGACGAAGGCGACAAACCTTCTGACGAAGGGCAAGCAACCGGCAGCTGTGACAACCCGGTTGACGCCAACGCCAGTAAATATGCGGCATGGGAATCCAGCAAAGTCTACAACAATGGCGATATGGTCAGTTCCGATAATCTGGTATGGAAAGCGAAATACTGGACTCAGGGCAACAAACCTGGCTTTGATGCAGACGCATGGGAAATGGTAAGTCAGGTGAAAATGAACTGGCGTGCCGATAAAGTCTACAACGGTGGTGACAAGACGACCTATCAGGGCTTTGAATACCGTGCGAAATGGTGGACTCAGGGCGACAAACCCGGTAACAGCGATGTATGGGTGAAAGAAGGCGCGTCTGCGGACTGCAAATAATCTTCTGAACCTGAAATTGTGGGTGTGATATCTGCCCACAATCACTGGTCACACCCCGCTTCGGGTGTGGCCAGTCACTTCACATAATTTAACAGGACGTGTTTGAGGAGAATCGAGTCATACCACAGCAGGTGAATAATGAAGCGTTTACTGTTTCTGTTATTGATATTAAGCCAAAGCGCGTTAGCGAATTGCTGGAATAAAGCAGCGCACTATTATCATGTTGATCCGTATTTGCTGTATGCGATTGCTAATGTTGAATCAGGAATGAATCCCTACGCTGTCGGGAAAAATCACGATGGCACGATTGATGTGGGATTAATGCAAATTAACAGCACGCACTTTACGGCGCTTGAACAACACGGTATCAGCGAACGAAGACTCATGACTGAACCTTGTACCTCCATTATGGTGGGCGCATCGATCCTCTCAGGCATGATTAAAGTTTACGGTTATAACTGGGAAGCCGTCGGCGCTTATAACGCCGGGCTCAAAAAAGAGAATTACCCCAAACGCATGGTGTATGCCCATAAAGTCTGGGAAAAATATCAGCAACTCAAATCCGTTGCCCATGAAAGAAATGACTGGTGAGTTTTTTCTTTTTTGAAGAGTACCAATACGTATTCTTCAGAAAATGAAAAGCAGCTGTCTGGAGTTTATTTATTAATGGATTAATAAATAAACTGGATTTTTTATTTAACCCTATCGAAATTAACAGGAATAACCGAGATGAATAAAAGGACATTACTGAGCGTGCTTATTGCAGGTGCATGCGTAGCACCTGTTATTGCTCAGGCCACCATGCTGAAGGCGGATAACAGCGAGCCTTACACCATGAAAGCCAGCGATCTGGCGAAAAAGGAGAAAGCGCTCACCGATTTCCCGCTGATGAAATCCGTGAAGGATACTATCCGTACGCTGGACAACGCGTCAGTTGAGCAAATTGAGCCAGGCCGTGCGGCAAACCCGGATAACGTAAAACGCGTTGAAGGGATCCTGAAAGAGAGCGACTGGGAATACCTGTTCCCACTGCGCGCGAAGGATTACAGCTACAGCAACTTCCTGAAAGCGGTGGGCAAATTCCCTGCACTGTGCGACACCTATAAAGACGGCCGCAACAGCGATGCCATCTGCCGTAAAGAGCTGGCAACCATGTTTGCTCACTTTGCGCAGGAAACGGGGGGGCACGAAAGTTGGCGTCCGGAAGCCGAATGGCGTCAGGCGCTGGTGTACGTGCGTGAAATGGGCTGGAGTGAAGGCCAGAAGGGCGGTTATAACGGCGAATGTAATACCAGCGTCTGGCAGGGTCAGACCTGGCCGTGTGGTAAAGACAAAGACGGTGATTTCCTGAGCTACTTCGGTCGCGGTGCGAAACAGCTGTCTTACAACTATAACTACGGTCCTTTCTCTGAAGCGATGTACGGCGATGTCCGCACGCTGCTCGACAAACCAGAGCTTGTGGCAGACACCTGGCTGAACCTGGCGAGTGCGATCTTCTTCTTCGCCTATCCACAACCGCCAAAACCAAGCATGCTGCAGGTTATCGACGGGACCTGGCAGCCGAACGACCACGACAAGGCTAACGGCCTGGTCCCAGGCTTCGGCGTCACCACCCAGATCATCAACGGCGGCGTTGAGTGCGGCGGTCCAACCGAGATTGCCCAGTCTCAGAACCGTATCAAGTATTACAAAGAGTTCGCAAACTACCTGAAAGTGCCTGTTCCTGCTGATGAAGTGCTGGGTTGTGCCAACATGAAGCAGTTCGATGAAGGCGGCGCGGGTGCCCTGAAGATCTACTGGGAGCAGGACTGGGGATGGAGCGCGGATACGCCTGACGGCAAAACCTACGCCTGCCAGCTGGTGGGCTACCAGACGCCATTCAGCGCGTTCAAAGACGGCGACTACACCAAGTGTGTACAGAAGTTCTTTAACGTGAAGATCGTGAATGACGATGGCTCAAATGTGAACCCGGCGGATAACACCCCTGCTGACAACACCCCGGCAGATAATACGCCAGCGGACAACACGCCAGCAGACAATACCCCAGCGGATAATACGCCTGCTGACAACACGCCGGCTCCGGTAAACCACGCACCGGTTGCGCAGATTGCCGGTCCGATTGGTGCAGTTGAAGCGGGTGCGCAGGTGTCTCTGAGCGCGGAAGGTTCTACTGACGAAGACGGTAACCAGCTGACTTACACCTGGCGTTCCCAGGACGGCCAGACGGTGACCGGTCAGGACAAAGCGGTGATCACCTTTACGGCACCAGAAGCCACCACGGCGAAACAGTACGAAGTCAGCCTGACCGTCAGCGATGGTGAACTGAGCAGCACCACCACTTACCTGCTGAACGTCAAAGCCAAAGCGGCGACCCCGTCTCAGGATGAAGGTACCTACCCGGCGTGGAGCGCGAACAGCAAGTACAGCGCAGGCGATATCGTGAACAACCACGGTAAATTGTTCCAGTGCAAACCGTTCCCGTACAGCGGCTGGTGTAACAACGCCCCGGCATACTATGAACCAGGCGCGGGTCTGGCATGGTCTGAAGCCTGGACGGCTCTGTAAAAACAAAACGGCAACCGAAAGGTTGCCGTTTTAGTCTTTACTCCCTCTCCCTGTGGGAGAGGGCATCAGGCCGCACCAGATTAACTACCGATGCAACTTCCCGTGATCCCGCAGCCACGCCGCGGTACGCACAATCCCTTCATCCAGCGTCACAATCGGCTTATACCCCAGCTCATTCTCCGCGCGGGAAATATCCAGCGTGAAATCAAAATTTAGCTTTGAGACGCCATAGTGGGTCAGCGCAGGCTCTTTGGCCGATTTACTGCCAAAACGCTCCATGCTGCGGGCGATCATATCCAGCATCGGGTAAGGCACGGAACGGATACGGCAGTTGATCTGCAGCTCATCAATCAGGCGCTGCACAATGCTGCGAAGCGTGCAGGGCTCGCCGTTGGTGATGTTATAGGCGCGACCGGAAATCAGCGTATCGCAGTCCGGCTGGCTGGCCAGCCACATGGCGTGGACCGCATTTTCGTAATAGGTCATATCCACCAGCGCGTCGCCGCCGCGCGGCAGCAGCACGCTGCCGTAGTGGTGCATCATCTGCGCCAGACGGGGAATAAACACTTTGTCGTGCGGTCCGAACAGGCTCTGCGGACGCAGAACCGTAAAACGGGTATGCGGGTTCGACTGTGCCAGCAGATCAATCACCTCTTCGCTGGCTGCCTTGCTGCGGGCAAACTCACAGGCAAAACGGGCTGGCCGGAAATCTTCCTGCACATCGCGGTGGTGGTGATAGTCGAAATAGAGCGACGGAGAGGAGATATGAATAAAGTTACGCACGCCCCAGGCGACGGCCCATTCGCCCAGACGGCGGGTGGCCCGCACGTTGGCGAGATCAAAGGCTTCCTGGGTACCCCACGGAGAGGTAAAGCTGGAGCAGTGCCACAGGGTATCGATACCGGCGAGCATCACTTTGGCCTGAGAGGAGACCAGCTCCGTCAGATCGGCATGGACGAACTCTGCGCCCATTTTTTGCAGCAGTTTTCCCATCGCTTCGTTGCGACCGGTAGCCCTGACGCTGATGCCCTTGTTGCGCAGAAATTCGACCGCATTTCGGCCTAAGCCGCTGGTCGCCCCGGTAACCAGTACCTTCATATCAATCCACTGTGTTGAAAAGAATTTCGTGCGCATTCTTTCGTGAATTACGGCGCTATGCAATGGGAAAGGTGAAAGAAAGAGAGTTTTATTTAGATCTTTTCCGTCTTTTGTTCTGCCCGTTGCGCAATCCGCTTTGCCATCCCGCGAAAGATAAACAGGTGCGCCGGGATCATGAACAACCAGTAGAACAGACCGGGCATGCCGTGCGGATGCCACCAGGCGCGGACGTCCAGTTCACGATGATCGCCTTTGTCTTTCAGGGTAAAGCAAAGCCGGCCGAGTCCCGGCGCTTTCATACCGAACAGCAGTGCCAGCTGTTTTTCCGGTTCGACGACGATCACCTTCCAGCTGTCCACCGCGTCGCCCACCTCAAGATACGGGCGCGCCGGGCGGCCTTTTGCCAGCCGGTGGCCCACCAGCAGGTCCATCGCTCCGCGAGTTTGCCAGAGCAGGTTACCGAAGAAGTAACGCTCTTTACCGCCAATCTGGTTTACCACCTCCCACAGCGCGGCCAGGCTGGCCGGGGTTTCTACCGTGCAGCCCGCCTGTTTCGGGTAATAACCGTACTCTGGCCGCCAGCGGGCAAACGCCTGGGCGTCGTAGCCCCAGTCGCTGGAGTTCACCAGCTGCGCCTCTTCTTGCAGGGTGTTGCGCACGGCCTCGTCAAAGCGGATCAACGTCTGGGGAATTAAGGCGCGAAGCGCGCTATCGTCTGCCAGCAGATCGTGTTTCAGCCCCTGGATCAGGGCTTTGGCGGTCGTCGGCGGGACGGAGGTGATCACATTCAAAAACCACACCGAGATCCAGCGGGTCGGGAAGGGGATCGGGATCAGCCAGCGTCGACGGCCGCTGACGCGCATAAAGTGTTCAAACTGTTCCTGATAGCTCAGCACTTCCGGGCCAGCGGCTTCGAACACGCGGTGCTGCTCCGCCGGATGATCCAGTAATGCCACCAGATAATGCAGCAGATTCTCCAGCGCGATGGGCGTGGTACGCGAGCGGACCCAGCGCGGCGGCGTGAGCACCGGCAGGTTGTAGACCATATCGCGCATCACTTCGAAGGCGGCGGAACCGGCACCGACGATAATGCCGGCGCGCAGTTCCGTGACGGGAATGTTCGCACTGCGCAACGTGTCAGCGGTAAGCTGGCGTGCACGCAGATGATCGGACTGCGCGTTTTCAGGAGCCTGAAGCGAACTTAAAAAAATCACCTGCTTCACCGGCGTTTGCCGCAGCGCATCGCGCACATTGAGGGCCACCTGACGTTCGTGGGCGATAAAATCGCCCCCTTCGCCCATGCTGTGCACCAGGTAATAAAGCGTATCGACCCCCTCCAGCAGCGCTGGCAGCGCGACAGGCCAGTTGAGGTCGACGTTATGGCAGGTCACACCGGGCAGGTTCTGCTTTTGCAGGCGTTCCGTGTTGCGTGCCGCCGCCAGCACCTGATGCCCCTGCTGGCTTAACGCCGCGGTGAGATGCTGACCGATATATCCGCTGGCGCCAAGCACCAGAATACGCTGCGGCACGTTCTGCTCCTTAACGCTGTAAAAACGCCTGCCAGTGTTTCACCACGTCCGCCAGCTGTGCGCGACTCACGTCGAGATGCATCACCAGACGCACAACGGGTGACGCATTGATCAGCACGCCACGCGCTTTCAGAAACTCACCCAGCGCCGCGGCATGGTCATCGCCCACGCGAACGAACAGCATGTTGGTGTCGTGGCGCATCACGTCGGCGCCAATTTCGCGCAGCTGCGCCGCCATCCAGGCGGCGTTGTCGTGATCGTCCTTCAGGCGCGCCACGTTGTTTTTCAGGGCATACAGACCCGCCGCCGCCAGAATACCGGCCTGACGCATGCCGCCGCCGGTCATCTTGCGCCAGCGGTTCGCGCGCTTAATGTAGTCCGCGTTGCCCACCAGCAGGGAGCCGACAGGCGTCCCCAGCCCTTTAGAGAGACAAATGGTGAACGAATCGCAGTATTGCGTAATCTCTTTCAGCTCGCAGCCGTAGGCCACCACGGCGTTAAAAATACGCGCGCCATCCACGTGCAGCCCGAGTTTGCGTTCGCGGGTGAATTCCCACGCCGCTTTCAGGTACTCGCGCGGCAGGACTTTGCCGTTATGGGTGTTTTCGAGGCTGAGCAGCCTGGTGCGGGCGAAATGGATATCGTCGGCTTTGATTTTCGCGGCGACCTTGTCGAGCGGCAGGGTGCCGTCCGGTGCGGCGTCAATCGGCTGCGGCTGAATGCTGCCGAGCACTGCGGCACCGCCAGCTTCGTAGAGATAGTTATGCGCCCCCTGGCCGACAATGTACTCTTCGCCGCGCTCGCAGTGGCTGAGCAGCGCCACCAGGTTAGCCTGGGTTCCGGTGGGCAGGAACAGGGCGGCCTCTTTGCCGCTGAGCTCCGCGGCATAGCGCTGCAGCTCGTTTACGGTTGGATCGTCACCGTAAACGTCGTCCCCGACCGGGGCGGCCATCATCTCTTCGAGCATGGCGCGACTCGGGCGGGTAACGGTATCACTGCGTAAATCAATCATGGCATGTCCTTATATTTAAAAGGCGATGCCAGATGTTTTACCTGAGCCAGTTGGTTTTTGCCAGTTCGATCACCTCATCGCCGCGGCCGCTGATGATCGCACGCAGCATGTAGAGGCTAAAGCCTTTGGCCTGCTCCAGCTTGATCTGCGGCGGGATGGCCAGCTCCTCTTTGGCGACCACGACATCCACCAGCACCGGGCCGTCGATGGAAAAGGCGCGCTGCAGGGCTTCATCCACCTCTGACGCTTTCTCCACGCGGATGCCGGTAATGCCACAGGCCTCGGCGATGCGCGCGAAGTTGGTGTCGTGCAGCTCGGTGCCGTCTGTCAGATAGCCGCCGGCTTTCATCTCCATCGCCACAAAGCCCAGCACGCTGTTATTAAAGACCACGATTTTCAGCGGCAGCTTCATTTGTACCACCGACAGGAAATCCCCCATCAGCATGCTGAACCCGCCATCGCCGCACATCGCCACCACCTGACGCTCCGGCGCTGTCGCTTTTGCTCCCAGCGCCTGCGGCATGGCGTTCGCCATCGAGCCGTGGTTGAACGAGCCGAGCAGACGGCGTTTGCCGTTCATTTTCAGATAGCGCGCCGCCCAGACGGTGGGGGTGCCCACGTCACAGGTGAAGATGGCATCGTCGTCTGCGAAATGACTGATCTGCTGGGCCAGATACTGCGGGTGGATCGCTTTGTCGCTCGGTTTAGCGAGATCGTCCAGCCCCTTGCGGGCATCGCGATAATCGCTGAGGGCCTTGTCGAGGAACCTGCGATCTGTTTTCTCTTCCAGCAGCGGCAGCAGGGCGGCAAGGGTGGATTTGATGTCCCCCACCAGCGCCATATCGACCTTACTGTGTGCGCCGATGCTGGCCGGGTTGATATCAATCTGAATGATTTTGGCATCCGTCGGGTAGAACGCGCGATACGGGAACTGGGTGCCGAGCAAAATCAGAGTGTCGGCGTTCATCATGGTGTGGAAGCCGCTGGAAAAACCGATCAGCCCGGTCATTCCCACGTCATAGGGGTTGTCGTACTCGACGTGCTCTTTGCCGCGCAGGGCATGAACTATCGGGGCTTTCAGCTTGCCCGCAAATTCAAGCAGCTCCTTGTGCGCGCCAGCACAGCCGCTGCCGCACATCAGAGCGATATTGCTGGAGTAGCGCAGCAGCTGCGCCAGCTTTTTCAGCTCCTCTTCCGCTGGGGTGATGACCGGCTGCGGCGCGTGGTACCAGTGGGTACTAGCCCCTTCAGGCGCCGCCTTCAGGGCCACGTCGCCCGGGATGACGACCACAGAAACGCCCCGGTTCAGCACCGCCTTGCGCATGGCGATGGCCAGCACCTGCGGGATCTGCTCCGGGGATGAAACCAGCTCGCAATAGTGGCTGCATTCACGGAACAGCTCCTGCGGATGCGTCTCCTGAAAATAGCCGCTGCCGATTTCGGAAGAGGGGATGTGGGCGGCTATCGCCAGCACCGGCACGTGATTGCGGTGGCAGTCGAACAGCCCGTTGATCAGATGCAGGTTACCCGGCCCGCACGACCCGGCGCAGACGGCCAGTTCACCCGTGAGCTGTGCTTCGGCACCGGCAGCAAAGGCGGCGACCTCTTCATGACGGGTCGACATCCATTCAATGGTCTTCATCCTGTTAAGGCTATCGCTGAGGCCGTTAAGGGAATCCCCGGTTACGCCCCAGATACGTTTTACGCCTGCCTGTTCCAGGGTCTTCGCTATATATGCAGCCACGGTTTGTTTCATGGTGGTCCGTCTCCTTTTTGTGATATCGCCTACAAGCTTAGAAGAAAGTCACTGTATTGCCTGCGCAATACCCCTCATTTAAAGGTGGTTTTCATGAGTCATTGTTCGGCATAATCTGTTCGGGTACAGGGTGAAAAATAAAGGATTTCAAATGGTTAAATCATTGTTAATGGCTGTAAATGAAAAGCTCGCGTGTGACGATCTCGGCAAACTCTTGTTACGACTTGCCGTCGGCGGACTGATGCTGTTTCACGGTTTACACAAGTTGTTTGGCGGCGTCGGGTTTATCAGCGGCATGCTGGTGGAAAAAGGATTGCCGGGATTTATCGCTTACGGTGTGCTGATTGGCGAAGTGGTGGCACCGATCCTGATTATCGTCGGGTTCTTCACGCGCCCGGCGGCGCTGGTGCTGGCGTTCACCATGATCGTGGCCTGGCTGATGGTGGGCACGGGTAAAACCTTTGCGCTGGATGCCGTGGGGGCCTGGGCGATTGAGAGCCTGATGTACTTCTTTATCGGCTCGCTGGCCGTCGCGTTTTTAGGAGCAGGGCGGTACGCGGTGGGGAAAGGTCCTGCGTGGCGATAGGGTTGTTGTAGGTCGGGTAAACGTAGTGCCACCCGACAAAAAGCCCGGTGGCGCTGACGCTTACCGGGCCTACGATCGAACATTTAACGTTTATCGTTTATGCCAGGACCAGGTCCCCCTGCGGATGACATGAGCACGCCAGCACATAACCCTCGGCAATTTCCGCATCCGTCAGCGTCATGGTGCTGGTGACGGTGTAGTCACCGGAGACCACTTTCGTCTTACAGCAACCGCACACGCCTGCACGGCAGGCTGCTACCACCGGCACCTTGTTACTTTCCAGCGCGTCCAGCAGCGTGGTCCCGACGCGGCCAAAGAAGGTTTGCGCAGGCTGCAGCTTGGTAAACTGAATCCCGCTGGTTGCCGCTTCCGCTACCGGCGTGAAGAACTGCTCTTTGAAGAAGCGGGTGACGCCGAGCGCTTTTACGTCCTCTTCCACAATAGCCATGTACGGCGCCGGGCCGCAGGTCATCACGGTACGGCTCGCGATATCCGGTACGCTTCGCAGCAGTTCGCGGTTCAGTCGCCCCGCGACAAAACCGTGCGTCGCGTTGCGTTCTGCCACCAGCGTGACCGGATAGTTGCGCCACTCGTCGGCAAAGATCACATCGTCCGGTGAACGCACGCTGAAGATCACCTGCACGTCAGCCTGCGGGCGGTTTTTGGCCAGCCAGCGGCGCATTGACATAATCGGCGTCACGCCACAACCGGCCGCCAGCAGCAGGAATTTATCCTCTGCTTTGTCGTCACAGGTGAAATCGCCCTGGGCGTCAGACAGCCAGAGGTAATCCCCACGCTTCACGTCCCGGGTCAGCCACCGGGAGCCTGCCCCGTCATCAATACGGCGGATGGTCAGCGTAATGTACTCGCTCACGCCCGGCGTCGAGGAAAGCGTGTAGGCGCGCAGGGTATCCGCACTGTTGCGGACACTGACCAGTGCATACTGACCCGCGCGGTACGGGTAGTAGTCATGGCACAGCAGTGACAGCGTCCACACATCCGGCGTCTCCTGATGGATGTGATGGACCTGCATCCGCCACGGACATTGTGAGGTTGGCATGGTCATGAATAACTCCTTACGCGCTCAGCAGCTGCTGCATGTCTTCTTCAACGGTGGTCACGGAACGTAGACCGAATTTTTCATTCAGTACGGCCAGCAGGTCCGGTGTCAGGAAACCTGGCGCAGTCGGGCCGGTGACGATGTTGGTTACGCCCAGCGAAAGCAGGGTCAGCAGGATCACGATGGCCTTCTGCTCAAACCAGGAGAGCACAAGAGACAGCGGCAGATCGTTTACGCCACAGCCCAGTTTTTCCGCCAGGGTGACCGCCAGAATGATGGCTGAATAGGCATCGTTACACTGACCGGCATCCACCAGACGCGGCAGACCTTCGATATTGCCGAAGTCCAGTTTGTTGAAACGGTATTTACCGCAGGCCAAAGTCAGGATCAGGCAATCTTCCGGCACGCGGGTGGCGAAGTCGGTGAAGTAGTTACGCTCGCCGCGCGCGCCGTCGCAGCCGCCGATCAGGAAGATATGACGCAGTTTTTCACGGCTGACGAGATCAATCAGGGAATCTGCAGCGCCGAGCAGGGTTTCGCGACCGAAGCCAACGGTGATGAGATGTGGGATCTCGCTGTACGGGAAGCCGGCCATCTGCTGCGCCTGCGCAATCACCGGACCGAAATCGTCACCTTCGAGGTGGCTCACGCCCGGCCAGCCAACGATGCTGCGGGTCCAGATGCGGTCGTCATATGCGCCGACAGTCGGGTCGATGATGCAGTTTGAGGTCATCACAACAGGACCCGGGAAGCGGGCGAACTCGACCTGCTGGTTCTGCCAGCCGCTGCCGTAGTTACCGATCAGATGCGTAAATTTACGCAGCTCCGGATAGCCGTGCGCCGGTAGCATTTCCCCGTGGGTATAGACGTTAACGCCGGTGCCTTCGGTTTGTTTCAGCAGGTTGTAGAGATCTTTCAGGTCATGACCGGAGATCAGAATGCATTTGCCTTTGGTCGCTTTGACGTTGACCTGGGTTGGTGTTGGGTGCCCATAGGTGCTGGTTTCACCGGCATCCAGAATGCTCATCACACGGAAGTTCATCTGGCCGATTTCCATGGCGCATTCCAGCAGCGCATTCATATCGGCAGGCCAGGTCCCCAGCCACGCCATAATGTTGTGGTACTGGGCGTAAATCTCATTGTCGTACTGACCCAGAACGTGCGCGTGCTCCATATACGCCGCAGCGCCTTTCAGACCGTACAGGCACAGCAGGCGCAGGCCGAGAATGTTCTCACCAATCACGGCTTTGTCTTTATTTGGGGTGAATTCCGCCGCCTGACGCTGCAACTCGCCCAGATCGTCACTCACCAGCTGAAGTTCAGACATCGGGTTTTCCACGCGGGCGCTCGCATCCGCCTTCAGGCACTGCGCTTTCAGCGCTTCACGCAGGGCAATTGCTTCGCGGGCATACCCGACGATGCGCGGGGAGTCGAAGTTGACGTTGGTCAGCGTGGAAAAGAAGGCGCGCGGGGCGAAGCTGTCGACGTGGTGGTCGGTGATGCCGTATTCCCGGGCTTTGGATGCCCATGCGGAAAGGCCTTGCAGGGCCGCAATCAGCAGGTCCTGCAGGTCAGATGTTTCTGCGGTTTTGCCGCACATACCCTGTGCGTAAGAGCAGCCATTGCCTGCCGGGGTACGGATGGTTTGTTCACATTGCACACAAAACATAATCACACCTGTTAAAGTTATATTTGATATACATGTTTAAGGTTATGCCTGTGTCAGAACGGTGAAAAGGGCTTTCTGTGACAAAATAGAGGGAGCTTGATTTAGCGCAATTTTGGCGGCAGGTTCGCTACCGCCAAAGAGGTATCAGGCAGAGAAGAGTGCCATCAGAACGGGAACCAGCAGGCTTAAAATAAAGCCGTGAACAATGGCGGCGGGGACCATCTCCAGTCCGCCAGAACGCTGCAGTACCGGGAGGGTAAAGTCCATAGACGTCGCGCCGCAAAGCCCCAGCGCGGTAGAGCGGCTGCGGCGCACCAGGCCCGGGATTAGCATGATAGCAAGCAGCTCACGCGCCAGATCGTTAAAGAAGGCGGCGCTGCCAATCACCGGACCGAAGGACTCGGTCAGCAGAATGCCGGAGAGGGAGTACCAGCCAAAACCTGACGCCATGGCCAGACCGGTTTTCAGTGGCAGGTCGAGAATAAAAGCGTTAATCACGCCCGCCACCATAGAACTGGCGATAACAATAACCGCGACCATCATTCCCCGACGATTGAGGACAATTTGCTTCAGGGTCATGCCATTATTTCGCAACTGGATACCAATCAGGAACAGCAGGAAGATCAGCGTATATTCGCTGGCCTCTGTCGCGTGCTGTAAAAACGCCCAGCCGGTCAGCCCAAGAAGAAAACCGAGCACCACGACTCCGCACAGTTTTAATGATTCCAGCGCCATCGCTATGCGGGACGGAAGTTTTTCCTGATGGTGGTGGTTTTTCCACGGAATAGTGCGTTCAAGCCAGAACAATGCAGCAATATTGCACAGCAAAATAACCACAACAGTGACCGCAGAATAATGCAGGATCGCCAGCAGATTGGTCGCCAGGTTATCCAGAAAGGCCAGGCTTATTCCCATAAAAAAAAGAATGACGTAAACAATCCAGCTGAGAAAACGGTTAATCAGCCGTAAGGCGGATTCCTGATGCAGTGGGATAAGATAGCCCACAATCAGGGGCAGCAGAATAATGAGGAGTCCTGAAAACATGAACAGCCGGTCCTTGTGAGTATCTGTTGAGCGCCAGAGACACTACCCAATAAAGGCTGTTCAGTAAAGCGGCAAAAAGAAGCCGGGTGGCGGCTACGCCTACCCGGCCTGTGTGTGCGGCCTATTGCCCTCACCCTGGCCCTCTCCCAT
>NZ_POVL01000055.1 GCF_002939185.1 Enterobacter sichuanensis
TGCGATGGACGACGGTCTGCGTTTCGCAATCCGTGAAGGTGGCCGTACCGTTGGCGCGGGCGTGGTTGCTAAAGTTCTCGGCTAATTGCTGATAACATTTGACGCAATGCGCAATAAAAGGGCATCATTTGATGCCCTTTTTGCACGCTTTCACGTCAGAACCTGGCTCATCAGTGATTATTTTTGTCATAATCATTGCTGAGACAGGCTCTGCAGAGAGCGTATAATTCGAAAAGCGAATTAGCATTTCGATTTGGTTTGCCTCGCAATCGCGGGGTGAAAATGTTTGTAGAATACTTCTGACAGGTTGGTTTATGAGTGCGAATACCGAAGCTCAAGGGAGCGGGCGCGGCCTGGAAGCGATGAAATGGGTAGTGGTAGCCGTTCTGCTGATCGTAGCGATTGTCGGTAACTACCTTTATCGTGACATTATGCTGCCGCTACGCGCGCTTGCAGTGGTAATTCTGATTGCTGCAGCGGGTGGTGTCGCGCTGTTGACGACGAAAGGCAAAGCGACTGTCGCTTTTGCTCGCGAAGCGCGTACCGAAGTCCGCAAGGTAATTTGGCCGACTCGCCAGGAAACATTGCACACCACGCTGATCGTAGCGGCGGTTACCGCTGTAATGTCACTGATCCTGTGGGGACTGGATGGTATTCTGGTTCGCCTGGTATCCTTTATCACTGGCCTGAGGTTCTGAGATGTCTGAAGCCCCTAAAAAGCGCTGGTACGTCGTTCAGGCGTTTTCCGGTTTTGAAGGCCGCGTAGCAACGTCGCTGCGTGAGCATATCAAATTACACAACATGGAAGAGTTATTTGGCGAAGTTATGGTTCCGACCGAAGAAGTGGTTGAGATCCGTGGCGGCCAACGTCGCAAAAGCGAGCGTAAATTCTTCCCGGGTTACGTGCTGGTTCAGATGGTTATGAACGACGCGAGCTGGCACCTTGTGCGCAGCGTACCGCGTGTGATGGGCTTTATCGGCGGCACGTCTGACCGTCCGGCGCCAATCAGCGACAAAGAAGTTGATGCGATTATGAACCGCCTGCAGCAGGTGGGTGATAAGCCGCGTCCGAAAACGCTGTTTGAACCGGGTGAAATGGTTCGTGTTAATGACGGTCCGTTTGCTGACTTTAACGGCGTTGTTGAAGAAGTGGACTACGAGAAGTCCCGCCTGAAAGTGTCTGTTTCTATCTTCGGTCGTGCGACCCCGGTAGAGCTGGACTTCGCTCAGGTCGAAAAAGCCTAAGCAGCGATCAAAAAAGCGACGATTTAATCGTTGCACAGGGCGCGAGATTGGAATACAATTTCGCGCCTTTTGTTTTTATGGGTTAAGGCCCGTAAAACGAATTTTATTCACGGGGAGCCTCACTGAGGCGTTATCACCCAATCAGAGGATTTTAGAATGGCTAAGAAAGTACAAGCCTACGTCAAGCTGCAGGTTGCAGCGGGTATGGCGAACCCAAGTCCACCAGTTGGTCCAGCTCTGGGTCAGCAGGGTGTGAACATCATGGAATTCTGTAAAGCGTTCAACGCCAAAACTGAATCCCTGGAAAAAGGTCTGCCAATCCCAGTTGTTATCACTGTTTACGCTGACCGTTCTTTCACTTTCGTTACCAAAACCCCTCCAGCAGCTGTTCTGCTGAAGAAAGCGGCTGGTATCAAGTCTGGTTCCGGTAAGCCGAACAAAGACAAAGTGGGTAAAATTTCCCGCGCTCAGCTGCAGGAAATCGCGCAGACCAAAGCTGCCGACATGACTGGTGCCGACATTGAAGCGATGACTCGCTCAATCGAAGGTACTGCACGTTCCATGGGCCTGGTAGTGGAGGACTAAGAAATGGCTAAACTGACCAAGCGCATGTCCGTGATCCGTGACAAAGTTGATGCGACCAAACAGTATGACATCAACGAAGCTATCGCTCTGCTGAAAGAACTGGCGACCGCTAAGTTCGTTGAAAGCGTTGACGTTGCTGTTAACCTGGGCATCGATGCTCGTAAATCTGATCAGAACGTTCGTGGCGCGACTGTACTGCCACACGGTACTGGCCGTTCCGTTCGCGTAGCTGTATTTACTCAGGGTGCAAACGCAGAAGCTGCTAAAGCTGCTGGCGCTGAACTGGTAGGTATGGAAGATCTGGCTGACCAGATCAAGAAAGGCGAAATGAACTTCGACGTTGTTATCGCATCTCCAGATGCAATGCGCGTTGTTGGCCAGCTGGGCCAGGTTCTGGGTCCACGCGGCCTGATGCCAAACCCGAAAGTGGGTACTGTAACCCCTAACGTTGCTGAAGCGGTTAAGAACGCTAAAGCAGGTCAGGTTCGTTATCGTAACGACAAAAACGGCATCATCCACACTACCATCGGTAAAGTGGACTTCGACGCTGACAAACTGAAAGAAAACCTGGAAGCTCTGCTGGTTGCGCTGAAAAAAGCAAAACCAACTCAGGCGAAAGGCGTGTACATCAAGAAAGTTAGCATCTCCACCACCATGGGTGCAGGTGTTGCAGTTGACCAGGCTGGCCTGAGCGCTGCTGCAAACTAATGCCTTTACGTGGGCGGTGATTTTGTCTACAATCTTACCCCCACGTTTGCTAACGAAAGTTAGCGGCTAAAAGAATTGTTCGTTGGAGCCTGGCCTAATCCAGGCCTCCGTCGAAGACCGCAGGTGTTTCGCAAGAGACTTAATCCCCTGCGTAGACGGTGACAGAACGCTAAGATTATTTTTGGATATTCTGGCTTGTTTCTGCTCACCGTATTAAGACGCTCTTTCCGTTGGGAAGAGTGAAGTGAGTTCCGGAACATGAGTTCCGGCAAACATCCAGGAGCAAAAGCTAATGGCTTTAAATCTTCAAGACAAACAAGCGATTGTTGCTGAAGTCAGCGAAGTAGCCAAAGGCGCGCTGTCTGCAGTAGTTGCGGATTCCCGTGGCGTAACTGTAGATAAAATGACTGAACTGCGTAAAGCAGGTCGTGAAGCTGGCGTTTACATGCGTGTTGTTCGTAACACCCTGCTGCGTCGTGCTGTTGAAGGTACCTCTTTTGAGTGCCTGAAAGACACGTTTGTTGGTCCGACCCTGATTGCATACTCTATGGAACACCCGGGCGCTGCTGCTCGTCTGTTCAAAGAGTTCGCGAAAGCGAATGCAAAATTTGAGGTCAAAGCCGCTGCCTTTGAAGGTGAGCTGATCCCGGCGTCTCAGATCGACCGCCTGGCAACTCTGCCGACCTACGAAGAAGCAATTGCACGCCTGATGGCAACCATGAAAGAAGCTTCGGCTGGCAAACTGGTTCGTACTCTGGCTGCTGTACGCGATGCGAAAGAAGCTGCTTAATCGCAGTTATCTTTATAATGCATCTGCTTACGTATAAACTTATTCTGATATTCAGGAACAATTTAAATGTCTATCACTAAAGATCAAATCATTGAAGCAGTATCCGCTATGTCCGTAATGGACGTTGTTGAGCTGATCTCTGCAATGGAAGAAAAATTCGGTGTTTCTGCTGCTGCTGCTGTAGCTGTTGCTGCTGGCCCAGCTGCTGACGCTGCTGAAGAGAAAACTGAATTCGACGTAATTCTGAAAGCTGCTGGCGCGAACAAAGTTGCTGTAATCAAAGCTGTTCGTGGCGCTACCGGTCTGGGTCTGAAAGAAGCTAAAGACCTGGTAGAATCTGCTCCAGCTGCGCTGAAAGAAGGCGTGAGCAAAGACGACGCAGAAGCACTGAAAAAATCTCTGGAAGAAGCTGGCGCTGAAGTTGAAGTTAAATAAGCCAACTTTTCTGGTTGCAGCCTAAGTCATTAGGCTGATGGCTGGTGACTTTTTAGTCACCAGCCTTTTTGCGCTGTAAGGCCTCGGTAGCATTTCACACTGTTTGACTATCGATGTGTCTTTCAATGCTTGTTTCTATCGACGACTTAATATACTGCGACAGGGTGCTCGCTCTGTGTAAATCGCAATGAAATGGTTTAAGCGTGATAGCAACAGGTATTGCGGAAAGTATTCAATTTTCCGGTCCACAAAATGGTGTTGCACAAACTGTCCCTTCGTCGGACAGATGGGTCGACTTGTCAGCGAGCTGAGGAACCCTATGGTTTACTCCTATACCGAGAAAAAACGTATTCGTAAGGATTTTGGTAAACGTCCACAAGTTCTGGACATTCCATATCTCCTTTCTATCCAGCTTGACTCGTTCCAGAAGTTTATCGAGCAAGATCCTGAAGGGCAGTACGGTCTGGAAGCCGCCTTCCGTTCCGTGTTCCCAATTCAGAGCTACAGCGGTAACTCCGAGCTGCAGTACGTCAGCTATCGCCTTGGCGAGCCGGTGTTTGACGTTCAGGAATGTCAGATCCGTGGCGTGACCTATTCCGCACCGCTGCGCGTAAAACTGCGTCTGGTGATCTACGAGCGCGAAGCGCCAGAAGGCACCGTAAAAGACATTAAAGAACAAGAAGTCTACATGGGTGAAATTCCACTCATGACGGACAACGGTACTTTCGTTATCAACGGTACTGAGCGTGTTATCGTTTCCCAGCTACATCGTAGCCCGGGTGTCTTCTTCGACAGCGATAAAGGTAAAACACACTCTTCCGGTAAAGTACTGTATAACGCACGCATCATTCCTTACCGTGGTTCCTGGCTGGACTTCGAGTTCGATCCAAAAGACAACCTGTTTGTCCGTATCGACCGTCGTCGTAAACTGCCTGCTACCATCATTCTGCGTGCACTGAACTATACCACTGAGCAGATCCTGGACCTGTTCTTTGAGAAAGTGATCTTTGAAATCCGCGACAACAAGCTGCAGATGGAGCTGGTGCCGGAACGTCTGCGTGGTGAGACCGCGTCGTTCGACATCGAAGCCGACGGCAAAGTGTATGTGGAAAAAGGTCGCCGTATCACCGCGCGCCACATCCGCCAGCTGGAAAAAGATGATATCAAACACATCGAAGTTCCGGTTGAATACATTGCAGGAAAAGTAGCCGCGAAAGATTACGTTGATGAATCAACTGGCGAGCTGATCTGCCCGGCGAACATGGAGCTGAGCCTGGATCTGCTGGCTAAGCTGAGTCAGGCTGGTCACAAACGTATCGAAACGCTGTTCACCAACGATCTGGACCACGGTCCATATATCTCTGAGACTATTCGCGTCGACCCAACGACCGACCGTCTGAGCGCGCTGGTTGAAATCTACCGCATGATGCGTCCTGGTGAGCCACCAACTCGCGAAGCGGCTGAAAGCCTGTTCGAGAACCTGTTCTTCTCCGAAGACCGCTACGATCTGTCTGCAGTGGGTCGTATGAAGTTCAACCGTTCTCTGCTGCGTGATGAGATCGAAGGTTCCGGTATCCTGAGCAAAGACGACATCATCGAAGTGATGAAGAAGCTCATCGATATCCGTAACGGTAAAGGCGAAGTGGACGATATCGACCACCTCGGTAACCGTCGTATCCGTTCCGTAGGCGAAATGGCGGAAAACCAGTTCCGCGTTGGCCTGGTACGTGTAGAACGTGCGGTGAAAGAGCGTCTGTCTCTGGGCGATCTGGATACCCTGATGCCTCAGGATATGATCAACGCCAAGCCGATTTCTGCAGCAGTGAAAGAGTTCTTCGGTTCCAGCCAGCTGTCTCAGTTCATGGACCAGAACAACCCGCTGTCTGAGATTACGCACAAACGTCGTATCTCTGCACTCGGCCCAGGCGGTCTGACCCGTGAACGCGCAGGCTTCGAAGTTCGAGACGTACACCCGACGCACTACGGTCGCGTATGTCCAATCGAAACGCCTGAAGGTCCAAACATCGGTCTGATCAACTCCCTGTCCGTGTACGCACAGACGAACGAATACGGTTTCCTTGAGACGCCGTACCGTAAAGTGACTGACGGTGTTGTGACCGACGAAATTCATTACCTGTCTGCTATCGAAGAAGGCAACTACGTTATCGCTCAGGCGAACTCCAACCTGGATGACGAAGGCCACTTTGTAGAAGATCTGGTTACCTGCCGTAGCAAAGGCGAATCCAGCTTGTTCAGCCGCGACCAGGTTGACTACATGGACGTATCCACCCAGCAGGTGGTATCCGTCGGTGCGTCCCTGATCCCGTTCCTGGAACACGATGACGCCAACCGTGCATTGATGGGTGCGAACATGCAACGTCAGGCCGTTCCAACTCTGCGTGCTGATAAGCCGCTGGTTGGTACCGGTATGGAACGTGCTGTTGCCGTTGACTCCGGTGTTACTGCAGTTGCTAAGCGTGGCGGTACCGTACAGTACGTCGACGCATCCCGTATCGTTATCAAAGTTAACGAAGACGAGATGTATCCGGGCGAAGCGGGTATCGACATCTATAACCTGACCAAATACACCCGTTCTAACCAGAACACCTGTATCAACCAGATGCCATGTGTGTCTCTGGGTGAGCCGGTCGAGCGCGGCGACGTGCTGGCAGACGGTCCATCCACCGACCTCGGTGAACTGGCGCTCGGTCAGAACATGCGCGTAGCGTTCATGCCGTGGAACGGTTACAACTTCGAAGACTCCATCCTCGTTTCCGAGCGTGTGGTTCAGGAAGATCGTTTCACCACCATCCACATTCAGGAACTGGCATGTGTGTCCCGTGACACCAAGCTGGGGCCAGAAGAGATCACCGCTGACATCCCTAACGTGGGTGAAGCTGCGCTCTCCAAACTGGATGAATCCGGTATCGTTTACATCGGTGCGGAAGTAACTGGCGGCGACATTCTGGTTGGTAAGGTTACGCCGAAAGGTGAAACCCAGCTGACGCCAGAAGAGAAACTGCTGCGTGCCATCTTCGGTGAGAAAGCGTCTGACGTTAAAGACTCTTCTCTGCGCGTACCAAACGGTGTTTCCGGTACGGTTATCGACGTTCAGGTCTTCACCCGTGACGGCGTTGAGAAAGATAAACGTGCGCTGGAAATCGAAGAGATGCAGCTCAAACAGGCTAAGAAAGACCTGTCTGAAGAACTGCAGATCCTCGAAGCGGGTCTGTTCAGCCGTATCTATGCGGTACTGGTTGCCGGTGGCGTTGAAGCTGAGAAGCTCGACAAACTGCCACGCGATCGCTGGCTGGAACTGGGCCTGACCGACGAAGAGAAACAGAATCAGCTGGAACAGCTGGCTGAGCAGTATGACGAACTGAAACACGAGTTCGAGAAAAAACTCGAAGCGAAACGCCGCAAAATCACTCAGGGCGACGATCTGGCACCAGGCGTGCTGAAGATTGTTAAGGTGTATCTGGCTGTTAAACGTCAGATCCAGCCTGGTGATAAGATGGCAGGTCGTCACGGTAACAAGGGTGTTATCTCTAAGATCAACCCGATCGAAGATATGCCGCACGATGCTAACGGTACGCCGGTAGATATCGTACTGAACCCGCTGGGCGTACCGTCTCGTATGAACATCGGTCAGATTCTGGAAACCCACCTGGGTATGGCTGCGAAAGGTATTGGCGACAAGATTAACGCCATGCTGAAACAGCAGCAGGAAGTCGCGAAACTGCGCGAATTCATCCAGCGTGCCTACGATCTGGGTACCGATGTGCGTCAGAAAGTCGACCTGAACACCTTCAGCGATGAAGAAGTGCTGCGTCTGGCAGAGAACCTGCGCAAAGGTATGCCAATTGCAACGCCGGTATTCGACGGTGCAAAAGAAGCTGAAATCAAAGAGCTGCTGCAACTGGGTGGTCTGCCAACGTCTGGCCAGATTACGCTGTTTGACGGCCGTACCGGTGAACAGTTCGAGCGTCCGGTAACCGTAGGTTACATGTACATGCTGAAACTGAACCACCTGGTCGACGACAAGATGCACGCTCGTTCTACCGGTTCTTACAGCCTGGTTACTCAGCAGCCGCTGGGTGGTAAGGCACAGTTCGGTGGTCAGCGCTTCGGGGAGATGGAAGTGTGGGCGCTGGAAGCATACGGCGCAGCATACACCCTGCAGGAAATGCTCACCGTTAAGTCTGATGACGTGAACGGTCGTACCAAGATGTATAAGAACATCGTGGACGGCAACCATCAGATGGAGCCGGGCATGCCAGAATCCTTCAACGTACTGTTGAAAGAGATTCGTTCGCTGGGTATCAACATCGAACTGGAAGACGAGTAATTCTCGCTCAAACAGGTCACTGCTGTCGGGTTAACCCCCGACAGCAGAGTGTGCTAACTCCGACGGGAGCAAATCCGTGAAAGACTTATTAAAGTTTCTGAAAGCGCAAACTAAAACCGAAGAGTTTGATGCGATCAAAATTGCTCTGGCTTCGCCAGACATGATCCGTTCATGGTCTTTCGGTGAAGTTAAAAAGCCGGAAACCATCAACTACCGTACGTTCAAACCTGAGCGTGACGGCCTTTTCTGTGCGCGTATTTTCGGGCCAGTAAAAGATTACGAGTGCCTGTGCGGTAAGTACAAGCGCCTGAAACACCGTGGTGTGATCTGTGAGAAGTGCGGCGTTGAAGTGACCCAGACCAAAGTGCGTCGTGAGCGCATGGGCCACATCGAGCTGGCGTCTCCGACCGCCCACATCTGGTTCCTGAAATCTCTGCCGTCCCGTATCGGTCTGCTGCTGGATATGCCGCTGCGCGATATTGAACGTGTTCTGTACTTCGAATCTTATGTGGTTATCGAAGGCGGGATGACAAACCTGGAACGTCACCAGATCCTGACTGAAGAGCAGTATCTGGACGCGCTGGAAGAGTTCGGTGACGAATTCGACGCGAAAATGGGTGCGGAAGCTATCCAGGCCCTGCTGAAGAGCATGGATCTGGAGCAAGAGTGCGAGCAGCTGCGTGAAGAGCTGAACGAAACCAACTCCGAAACCAAGCGTAAAAAGCTGACCAAGCGTATCAAGCTGCTGGAAGCGTTCGTGCAGTCTGGTAACAAACCAGAGTGGATGATCCTGACCGTTCTGCCGGTTCTGCCGCCAGATCTGCGTCCGCTGGTTCCGCTGGATGGTGGTCGTTTCGCAACGTCTGACCTGAACGATCTGTATCGTCGCGTCATTAACCGTAACAACCGTCTGAAACGTCTGCTGGATCTGGCTGCGCCGGACATCATCGTACGCAACGAAAAACGTATGCTGCAGGAAGCGGTAGATGCCCTGCTGGATAACGGTCGTCGCGGTCGTGCGATCACCGGTTCTAACAAGCGTCCTCTGAAATCTTTGGCCGACATGATCAAAGGTAAACAGGGTCGTTTCCGTCAGAACCTGCTCGGTAAGCGTGTTGACTACTCCGGTCGTTCTGTAATCACCGTAGGTCCATACCTGCGTCTGCATCAGTGCGGTCTGCCGAAGAAAATGGCACTGGAGCTGTTCAAACCGTTCATCTACGGCAAGCTGGAGTTGCGAGGACTCGCCACCACCATCAAAGCCGCTAAGAAAATGGTTGAGCGTGAAGAAGCTGTCGTTTGGGATATCCTGGACGAAGTGATCCGCGAACACCCGGTACTGCTGAACCGTGCACCAACCCTGCACCGTCTGGGTATTCAGGCATTTGAGCCAGTCCTGATCGAAGGTAAAGCTATCCAGCTGCACCCGCTGGTTTGTGCGGCATATAACGCCGACTTCGATGGTGACCAGATGGCTGTTCACGTACCGCTGACGCTGGAAGCCCAGCTGGAAGCGCGTGCGCTGATGATGTCTACCAACAACATTCTGTCTCCAGCGAACGGTGAACCTATCATCGTTCCTTCTCAGGACGTTGTATTGGGTCTGTACTACATGACCCGTGACTGTGTTAACGCCAAAGGCGAAGGCATGGTGCTGACTGGCCCGAAAGAAGCTGAGCGTATTTATCGCGCTGGCCTGGCCTCTCTGCATGCGCGCGTTAAAGTGCGTATCACCGAATACGAAAAAGATGCAAACGGCGAATTCGTTGCGAAAACCAGCCTGAAAGACACGACCGTTGGCCGTGCCATTCTGTGGATGATCGTACCGAAAGGTCTGCCTTTCTCCATCGTCAACCAGGCGCTGGGCAAGAAGGCAATCTCCAAAATGCTGAACACCTGTTACCGCATTCTGGGCCTGAAGCCGACCGTTATCTTCGCTGACCAGACAATGTATACCGGCTTTGCTTATGCAGCGCGTTCAGGTGCATCTGTTGGTATTGATGACATGGTCATCCCAGAGAAGAAACACGAGATCATCTCTGAAGCGGAAGCCGAAGTTGCTGAGATCCAGGAGCAGTTCCAGTCTGGTCTGGTTACCGCGGGCGAACGCTATAACAAAGTTATCGATATCTGGGCAGCGGCGAACGATCGTGTATCCAAAGCGATGATGGATAACCTGCAGACCGAAACCGTGATTAACCGTGACGGTGTCGAAGAGCAGCAGGTTTCCTTCAACAGCATCTACATGATGGCCGACTCCGGTGCGCGTGGTTCTGCAGCACAGATTCGTCAGCTGGCAGGTATGCGTGGTCTGATGGCGAAGCCAGATGGCTCCATCATCGAAACGCCAATCACCGCGAACTTCCGTGAAGGTCTGAACGTACTCCAGTACTTCATCTCCACGCACGGTGCGCGTAAAGGTCTGGCGGATACCGCACTGAAGACAGCGAACTCCGGTTATCTGACGCGTCGTCTGGTTGACGTTGCGCAGGATCTGGTTGTGACCGAAGACGATTGTGGCACCCTCGAAGGTATCACCATGACCCCGGTTATCGAGGGTGGTGATGTTAAAGAGCCACTGCGCGATCGCGTACTGGGTCGTGTGACCGCGGAAGACATCCTGAAGCCGGGTACCGCAGACATTCTGGTTCCACGCAACACCCTGCTGCACGAACAGTGGTGTGACCTGCTGGAAGCGAACTCTGTTGACTCCGTGAAAGTGCGTTCCGTTGTATCCTGTGACACCGACTTTGGTGTATGTGCGCACTGCTACGGTCGTGACCTGGCGCGTGGCCACATCATCAACAAAGGTGAAGCCATCGGCGTTATCGCGGCACAGTCCATCGGTGAGCCGGGCACACAGCTGACGATGCGTACGTTCCACATCGGTGGTGCGGCATCTCGTGCGGCTGCTGAATCCAGCATCCAGGTGAAAAACAAAGGTAGCATCAAGCTCAGCAACGCGAAATCGGTTGTGAACTCCAGCGGTAAACTGGTTATCACTTCCCGTAACACCGAGCTGAAGCTGATCGACGAATTCGGTCGTACCAAAGAGAGCTATAAAGTGCCTTACGGTGCGGTTATGGCGAAAGGTGATGGCGAGCAGGTTGCCGGCGGTGAAACCGTTGCAAACTGGGATCCACACACCATGCCGGTTATCACCGAAGTAAGTGGTTTCATCCGCTTCACTGACATGATCGACGGCCAGACCATTACTCGTCAGACTGACGAGCTGACCGGTCTGTCTTCTCTGGTGGTTCTGGATTCTGCTGAACGTACTACCGGCGGTAAAGATCTGCGTCCTGCGCTGAAAATCGTTGATGCTCAGGGTAATGACGTTCTGATCCCAGGTACCGATATGCCTGCGCAGTACTTCCTGCCGGGTAAAGCGATTGTACAGCTGGAAGATGGCGTACAGATCAGCTCTGGTGACACCCTGGCGCGTATTCCTCAGGAATCCGGCGGTACCAAGGACATCACCGGTGGTCTGCCACGCGTTGCGGACCTGTTCGAAGCACGTCGTCCGAAAGAGCCGGCAATCCTGGCTGAAATCAGCGGTATCATCTCCTTCGGTAAAGAGACCAAAGGTAAACGCCGTCTGGTTATCACACCGGTAGACGGTAGCGAGCCATACGAAGAGATGATTCCTAAGTGGCGTCAGCTCAACGTGTTCGAAGGTGAACGTGTAGAACGTGGTGACGTGGTTTCCGACGGTCCAGAAGCGCCGCACGACATCCTGCGTCTGCGTGGTGTGCATGCTGTTACTCGTTACATCGTTAACGAAGTACAGGACGTATACCGCCTGCAGGGCGTTAAGATTAACGATAAACACATCGAAGTTATCGTTCGTCAGATGCTGCGTAAAGCAACCATCGAAAACGCGGGCAGCTCCGAGTTCCTCGAAGGCGAGCAGGTTGAATACTCACGCGTCAAGATCGCTAACCGCGAACTGGAAGCGAACGGCAAAATCGGTGCGACCTTCTCGCGCGATCTGCTGGGTATCACCAAAGCGTCTCTGGCAACCGAGTCCTTCATCTCTGCGGCATCGTTCCAGGAAACCACTCGTGTCCTGACCGAAGCCGCTGTTGCAGGTAAACGTGATGAACTGCGCGGTCTGAAAGAGAACGTCATCGTGGGTCGTCTGATCCCGGCTGGTACCGGTTATGCGTACCATCAGGATCGTATGCGTCGTCGTGCTGCAGGCGAACTGCCAGCCGCACCGCAGGTTACTGCTGAAGATGCATCCGCGAGCCTGGCAGAACTGCTGAACGCAGGTCTGGGTGGTTCCGACAACGAGTAATCGTTGAGTCGCTAATAAAAAAACCCGCTTCGGCGGGTTTTTTTATATCTGTACTCTTTCAGTTTACTAACGGGATCCGTCGATACAGCTCAATCATATCGCCCGCCAGATCCTGTATGACCATCGCGTTCATCAGGTGATCCTGGGAGTGGACAGTGATCAGGTTTACCGGCAGTTTTCCGCTGCCTTCATCAAGACCGATAAGCTGCGTCTGGATCGTGTGCGCATGCTTCACATATTCCCGCGATTCTTCCATCGCTTTCTCGGCTTCGGTAAAGTCACCTTTACGCGCCATCTGCAACGCCGTGAGGGCAGCACTGCGTGCCGCACCCGCATTGACCAGCAGTTCCATGATCGTTGTTTCTAAATCTTCCATGGTTCACTCCAGAAGTTTGAGCGCTTTTTCCAGTACGGCATCACCTTTCATCATGCCGTAATCCATCATGTCGATCACCGCGACCTTTTTACCCAGAGGGTCGGCCTGCGCCTGGAGTTTCGCCTGCTCGTATTTCACCTGGGGCCCCAGCAGAACGATGTCGGCCGTCGCGATGTTGTCTTTAAACTCCGCAACCGGAACGGCTTTAATGGTGACTTCTACTCCTTTTTTCTGCGCGGCGTCTTTCATACGTTGAACCAGCATGCTGGTTGACATTCCCGCTGCACAGCATAAAACGATGTTCTTCATAATCAGCCTCGATCTACATGTGTTTATTGATAATTATCCCGTGCAGAACGCTTCAACAACCGCTTTACCGCGATTGTGTGTCAGGCATCACAAAGAAATCAGCATTTTTCTGAAACCGGTTACAATTTTGCCAGGCATCGCGAAAATCAGCCGACGGAGGTGCGAAGAATGCGGTTTTTCCCCTGCCGCTTCGCACTGTAGAGAGCGTTATCCACACTTTCTACAAATTGCTCCAGTGGTTCGAAATGCCACTCCCCAAGACCACCGCTGAACGTGACCCGCAGGTTTTCCTCCCGCCAGACGCGCTTTTCAACCGCGGTACGCCATGCCTCCAGTAAGGAGAAGGCGTCCGCGATCTGCCCGGCCTGGAAGACCACCGCGAACTCCTCTCCACCGTAGCGGTAAACCGGGACGTGGTGCGGCTGCATGATCTGGATCCCTTCACGGGCTACGTTGCGCAGGACAATATCACCGGTCAGGTGGCCCAGGGTGTCGTTAATCGACTTAAAGTTATCGATATCTACCAGCGCCATCGCAAACGGCTGCTGGGCATTCAGCAGTTCCGCGACATCGCTGTCGAATGCGCGGCGGTTTTTACAGCCCGTCAGCGCATCGTGAGTCGCCTGGCGCACATAGGCCATCTCGCGCTCTTTATTCGACTGGATCGTGTGGCTCAGCATGGCTTCAAGACGCGGTGCCTCGTTGACATCGCCGGTTTTGATGGCATTGATAATGTGCATCAGCACGCTACGCGAGGCGTGTCGGAGGTATAAGCCAAAGAGAATGATAATGATGGCCGCCAGCGCGAATCCCCAGCCAACAATCGTCGTTTCGTGGCGGGTAATATCGGTGAGCGTATCACCTGATACCCGGTAGATGACAAACCAGTCCGGGTTAGTAAAGGAGTAGTAGTAATACCAGGCATTGCTTTTCTTGTCGTACAGGTGGCCTTCGCCGCTGGTCATTTTGTCCATCAGCGCTTCGCTTACGTACTTTTTGAAAAGCGCGCCGGTATCAGGGTGAAGCACGACGGCACCGTCACGTTCGACGACGAAGAATTCTCCCTGCACGGGCGCCACCATCTGACGCAGCGTATAGCCCATTGA
The DNA here is from genome assembly GCF_002939185.1 of Enterobacter sichuanensis. GTDB lineage: Bacteria > Pseudomonadota > Gammaproteobacteria > Enterobacterales > Enterobacteriaceae > Enterobacter > Enterobacter sichuanensis. The sequence continues at coordinate 14,203 of NZ_POVL01000055.1, forward strand.
GGTCAAATCGAGATGAAACGCGATGGTTCCCTTTAGCCTTCCTTCCGGTGAAATCAACGGTTTATAGAGGGTTACTGTCGGATGGCCGGTGAAGTAGTCCATGTAGGGGCGTGTATAGTGGCTGAAGATACTGGCTTCCGCCTGGGCGATAAACCACGGGCGCGTCCGGGGATCGAAGGTTTTACTCTTCTCCGTGGGAAGTACTTCCGGTGCGCGCAGATAATGCCCCTGCGTGTCGGCAAGCGAAATGGAGGAGACGGTCGGCATCAGGTTTTGCAAATGCATCACCATCTGCAGCCCCTGCGTCGGGTTGACGTTCAGCGTCTCGTTTAGCCTGTCGTCGCGCGCGAAGTATATCGCGGCACGGCCAAGGATATAGTCATTTTCACGCAGGATGGATTCGGTGTAGTTCACCGCCAGGTTGTGCGTAAAATTGCTATTAATCTTGTGATAATCCTCAAGAAAATCCTTTCTTTGCGAAAGCGTCACCGCAATCGCGATCACCGCAAAACTGCAGAGGATCCCCGCGAAGCTGAGCATGATTGGCCGGGTAAAAGAGAGCTTTTTGCTGTGAAGTGCCATGAGTTGTACATCGATCCTGATGGTGAATACTTTTCGTCTGCCGATATCCTCTCAGCATAGTCGCTGTCCTGCGGTTAGCGGTGAATTATACGGAACATGATTACTGACGGGATGATTTATCTTAAGGATCATTAAGAAAATGCTTATTAAACGGGCGTGCGCTTTTTGCGCAATTAATCAGAGGCAGGGCGAAACGAGGAAGAAGCTTTTCGCCCTGGACAGCATCCGTTGCTGACCCTGCGACGATAAAAAACCGGATGAGTGCTGGCAATCATCCGGTTGTGACTCTCCGTAGCGCCTCGACACTTTTTTATCGGGTTGCGGTACGTTGCAACGTTATTGTGAGGCTCTTCCCAGCCAGCTGTCCCAGTCTTTCCAGACCGGTTGTAATCCCTGAGCGCTCAGGGCGGCAGCGACCGCTTCCGGACGCCGCCCGTCATGCGGTACAAACTGCTCCAGCTCCGGGCGATCGTCGGCGTAGCCACCAGGTTGCGTTTTGGAAAACGCGCTGACGTTGTTGATCGCGAGCGGGACCACGCGATCGCGAAACGCCGGCGATTCACGCGTTGACAGGGATAACTCCACTTCCGGCGCGAGCAGGCGAAACGCACAGATGGTCTGCACCAGCTGGCGCTCATCCATAAGCGACGCCGGTTCAATCCCGCCTGCGCAAGGTCGCAGCCGGGGGAAAGAGATGGAATAACGGCTCTGCCAGTAGTGTTGCTGGAGCCACAGGAGATGTTCCGCCACCATGTAGCAATCCACCCGCCAGCTGTCGGAGAGCCCGATCAGCGCGCCCAGACCGATTTTGTCGATGCCAGCGCGGCCCAGCCTGTCCGGGGTCTCCAGGCGGAAGATGAAATCCTGTTTTTTCCCCTTAAGATGATGCCGGGCATAGGTCGCCTCATGGTACGTTTCCTGATAGACCATGACCCCATCCAGACCGAGCGTTTTGAGCTCCGCGTACTCCTCCTGCGAAAGAGGCTGCACTTCCATCTGCAACGACGCGAACTGACGACGAATAGCGGGAAGGTGCTGGCGAAAATAGTCCATGCCCACCTTCCCCTGATGTTCGCCCGTTACCAGCAGCAGATGCTCAAAACCCATTTCACGGATGGCCGCACACTCACGGGCAATCTCACCCTCATCGAGCGTTTTACGCTTGATGCGGTTGCTCATGGAGAAACCGCAGTAGGTACAGTCATTAGCGCACAGATTCGAAAGATAGAGCGGTACGTAGAAGCTCACCGTGTTGCCAAAGCGCTGACGGGTAAGCCGCTGGGCACGCTGGGCCATCGGTTCGAGGTACGCACTGGCCGCCGGCGAGAGCAGGGCCATCAGATCCTCGCGGGTCAGATGTCGGGCCTGCAACGCCCGCTCCACGTCGGCCGCCGTTTTGCTGTTGATGCGCAGGGCAATGTCGTCCCAGTTAAGCTGCCGCCAGCGCTCGGTAAACGTCCTCATGAGATCGCCTCCAGAAAACCGGTCAGCGGGCTGGTGGCCTGTGCCTGAAAACTGCGTGAACCGGGGCCGGATGCTCTTGCCAGCAAGCCGGCTTCGACAGCCATGCGGAACGCGCGGGCCATCATGACCGGATTGTCGGCAACCGCGATGGCGGTGTTCACCAGTACCGCATCGGCACCCATTTCCAGCGCCTGCGCGGCGTGGCTGGGTACGCCAATGCCGGCATCTACCACCACCGGTACGGTGGCCTGTTCGATGAGAATTTCCAGCATCGCGCGGGTTTCCAGCCCCTGATTGGAGCCGATAGGCGCACCCAGCGGCATGACGGCGGCGCAGCCGACCTCTTCCAGCCGTTTACACAGCACGGGATCGGCCCCGCAGTAAGGCAGAACAGTAAAGCCTTGCTGCACCAGCTTTTCAGCCGCTTTCAGCGTTTCGATGGGATCGGGCAGCAGCCAGCGCGCGTCCGGGTGAATTTCCAGCTTGAGCCAGCGTGTGCCCAGCGCTTCACGGGCCAGCTGAGCCGCAAAAATCGCCTCCTCGGCGGTTTTCGCACCGGAGGTGTTGGGCAGCAGCGTGACGCCCGCTTCCAGTAAGGGAGCCAGAATGGCGTCGCTGTGGTGGCGCAGATCCACGCGCTTGAGCGCCAGCGTCACCAGCTGGCTGCCGCTTTCCCGAATGGCGTCCACCATCAGCTGCGGCGAGGCGAATTTCCCGGTTCCGGTAAACAGATGCGAATCAAAAACTTTATCAGCAATACGTAACATCTCAGCCCCCTGCGATAACCTGAAACAGCAGGATCTGGTCGCCCTCATTGACCTGCTGATGTTCCCACTGCTCGCGCGGCAGGATCTGTTGATTGAGTGCCAGCGCCGTTCCCGGCTTGAGCTGGCGCAGCTTGTCGAGCAGGACGGCAACGGTGAGGCCGTCATCGCATTTCATCGGCTCATCGTTAAACAGAATGCGCATTGTGGCCTCCGCACACCGGGCAGCGGCTGTCACGGTGCAGCGCCAGATGGCGCCAGCCGCTGGAGCGGGCATCAAACAGCCGCAGGGTATTGCGTTCCGTCTCCATGCCGCTGAGTAACTTGATGGCTTCCAGCGCCTGCATGGTGCCCATTACGCCGACCACCGGACCAAGAATGCCTGCCGTGCGGCAGTTGCGTTCCGGCTCGGCATCATCCGGCCACAGGCAGCGATAGCAGCCCTGTGCCCACGGTGGCGTCAGGACCATCATCTGGCCGCCGAACCCCACCGCACTGGCGGTGACGAGGGGGGTATGCGTGGCCACGCAGGCGGCGTTGATCGCCTGGCGCGTCGCCATATTGTCGGTACAGTCGAGCACCACATCAGCAAGGGCGACTTCACGCTGCAAATTTTCGCCGCTGAGCCGCTCCTGGCGCGCAATAAGCGTAATATCCGGGTTCAATTGATTCAGCCGCTGGCGGGTAACACGCGCTTTGGGCTGGTTGACATCCTCCGTGGTAAAAAGGATTTGGCGCTGCAGGTTACTGAGATGCACGTCGTCGTCATCGGCCAGCACCAGCGTGCCCACGCCGGCGCCTGCCAGATAGAGCGCGGCAGGTGCGCCTAATCCTCCCAGACCAACAATCAGCGCCCGGCTGGCGAGCAGTTTTTGCTGCCCGTCGATGGCAATATCCTCCAGCAGGATCTGGCGGCTGTAGCGCATAAAATCACGATCATTCATCACCTGCTCCTGCCAGCTGTAACAGCTGTTCAGTGGCGGTCTGCCAGTTTGCGGCCTGGGTGATGGCGCTGACGACGGCAATACTGCCAACGCCCGTCTCCAGCACCGCCGGCGCCCGTTCAAGGCTAATGCCGCCGATGGCGACGGTAGGATAATCGGCAAGGCGTTTGACGTGACCCGCCAGCTGCGTCAGCCCCTGCGGTGCGGAAGGCATCTGTTTGGTTTGCGTCGGAAAGACGTGACCGAGCGCGATATAGGAGGGGCGAGCCGTCAGCGCCACGTCGATCTCCATGTCGTCGTGCGTTGACACCCCCAGCCGTAATCCGGCGTCCCGGATAGCGCTCAGGTCCGTTGTTTCCAGATCCTCCTGACCCAGATGCACGCCGTAAGCCTGGTGCTTAAGGGCCAGTCGCCAGTAGTCGTTGATAAACAGACGGGCGTGATACTGGCGCCCCAGCGCAATAGCGGCGACCACATCCGCCTCCACCTCGTCATCGTGTTTATCCTTGATGCGCAACTGGATCGTGCGAACGCCTGCCTCCAGCAAGCGCGCTATCCACGCCACGCTGTCCACCACCGGATAGAGCCCTAAACGGTAGGGAACGGGTGGGAAATCGGGCTGGTACATTACGCCTCCTCTTTTTTGAGGTAGATTTCGCCGCCTTTGGCGCGGAAGGTTTCAGACATGTCCGCCATGCCCACTTCAATGGTTTGCGTGGCGGCGTAATCGCGTACTTCCTGGCTGATTTTCATCGAGCAGAATTTCGGCCCGCACATGGAGCAGAAGTGCGCGACTTTGCCCGATTCCTGCGGCAGGGTCTCGTCGTGATAGGCGCGGGCGGTGAACGGGTCCAGCGCCAGGTTGAACTGATCTTCCCAGCGGAATTCAAAGCGCGCCTTCGACATGGCGTTATCACGGATTTGCGCGCCGGGATGGCCTTTCGCCAGGTCCGCGGCGTGGGCGGCGATTTTGTAGGTAATCAGCCCCTGCTTCACGTCCTCTTTGTTAGGCAGGCCGAGGTGCTCTTTCGGCGTCACATAGCAGAGCATGGCGCAACCGAACCAGCCGATCATCGCCGCCCCAATCCCGGAGGTGAAGTGGTCATAGCCTGGCGCAATATCGGTGGTCAACGGCCCCAGGGTGTAGAATGGCGCTTCGTGGCAGTGCTCCAGCTCTTCGGTCATATTGCGGCGGATCATCTGCATCGGCACATGTCCCGGGCCTTCAATCATCACCTGCACGTCATACTCCCAGGCGATTTTGGTCAGCTCGCCCAGGGTATGCAGCTCGGCAAACTGCGCTTCGTCGTTGGCGTCGCGAATGGAGCCCGGACGCAGGCCATCCCCCAGCGACAGGGAGACATCGTACGCGGCGCAGATTTCGCAGATCTCGCGGAAGTGTTCGTAGAGGAAGTTCTCTTTATGGTGCGACAGGCACCATTTGGCCATGATGGAGCCGCCGCGTGAGACAATACCGGTCAGACGTTTCGCCGTCATCGGCACGTAGCGCAGCAGTACGCCCGCGTGAATGGTGAAGTAGTCTACGCCCTGTTCAGCCTGCTCCAGCAGCGTGTCGCGGAAGGCTTCCCAGGTGAGGTCTTCGGCAATGCCGTTGACCTTCTCCAGGGCCTGGTAGACGGGCACCGTTCCGATAGGAACCGGGCTGTTACGCAGGATCCACTCGCGGGTTTCGTGAATATAGCGCCCGGTTGAGAGATCCATGACCGTGTCCGCACCCCAGCGCGTTGACCAGACGAGCTTTTCCACCTCTTCTTCGATGGAAGAGGTGACGGCCGAGTTACCGATATTGGCGTTAACCTTCACCAGGAAATTGCGGCCGATAATCATCGGCTCAGATTCCGGGTGGTTGATGTTGGCGGGGATAATCGCACGGCCTGCGGCCACCTCATCACGCACAAACTCCGGCGTGATGTTCTCCGGCAGGCGAGCGCCAAAGCCTTCGCCCGGATGCTGATGGCGGAGCACTTCGCTGCGGATGCGCTCGCGCCCCATGTTTTCACGGATAGCGATAAACTCCATCTCCGGCGTGATAATACCCTGGCGCGCATAGTGCAACTGGGTCACACGTTTGCCCGCTTTCGCCCGTTTCGGCGTCAGCAGTCCGGCGAAGCGCAGCTCGTCAAGACCGTCGTCGGCCAGACGCGCTTTGGTGTAAGCCGAACTGCGATCAGACAGCGCTTCGCAGTCATTACGTTCATCAATCCATGGCTGGCGCAGTTTCGCCAGACCCTGCTGCACGTTAATGGCAACAGCAGGATCGCCGTACGGGCCGGAGGTGTCATACACCGGCACAGCTTCGTTGTCTTCATACTGCGGGTTATCTTTGCTGCCGCCGATAAGCGTCGGGCTCAGCTGGATTTCACGCATCGGGACGCGGATATCCGCCCGGGAGCCGGAAATGTAGATGCGTTTTGAGTTCGGGAAAGCAGTGCCTTCCAGGGTATCAATAAAGTGTTGGGCCTGTGCGCGCTGTTCGCGGCGGGTCAGTTTTGCAGTAGACATAGCTCATTCCAAAAGTGAAGGACATGGCTTGTCAGACGACGGATGAAGCAAGAGAGGATCGCCCAGGGGGCGATACAACAGCAGTGTGACTCTTGTTCCCTTCGCAGGTATTAACCTGATCAGGTTCCGCGGATCCCGAATTAACGGTCTCAGCCCGGCTTTCGCTCTGGGCACTCCGACAAGAAAAATCCCCCTCGTGAGAGGGGCGAATGGTTGTAAATTACTCGTTAACGATTAAGAACTCAAGCAGGGCGCACGATGTTATCTTCGGGGCTGGCATCCAGGACGAGGCTAATCAGCTTATCTTCCAGCGTGAATCGCTCTTCCAGCGCTTCGCCAAGGTCGGAAAGCGCCTGCTGGAACTCAAGATAGTTATCGTGATCGATGGCGTTCTCAAGCGTGGAATCGTAGTAATCCATGATCTGTTGGGTGTTGGCTTCCAGCAGCGGATAGAGTTTGCTGGCCGCTAAATACGGTGTTGTCCCTTCCATTTCGCGGATAATGCGTTCATAAATATTGAAATGGCCGTCGGACAGATAGTCGACCAGGCTCTGACAAAAATCATCCAGCGCTTTTTCATTCAACCGCATAAACGATTCTTTGCCAGGCTTAATACCGACCAGATTGTAATAAGCCACGAGTAGATGCTTGCGCACATGTAGCCAGCGATCCACCAGTTTGTTACTTCCTCTAACGCGCTCAGTCAGGCTTTCCAGCTGGTTTAACATGGTCGACTCCGCAAAGTGTAGGATTGAATCTGCTCATCCAGAATGTAACCACAATGCTAACAACATGTCAGTGAAGCGAAGGTAGTGCAATAGATATGGATCGTATTATTGAAAAATCAGATCTCGGTTGGTGGATCGTCAGTCACGAACAAAAATTATGGCTTCCTGACGGGGAGATCCCTTATGGCGCAGCAGAGAGGTTCGATCTTGTGGGCCAGCCGGCGCTGAAGATCGGCGAATGGCAGGGAGATGCGGTGTGGTTGATCCAACAATCCCGCCGTCAGGATATGGGATCGGTTCGACAGGTGTTGGAGCTGGACGTGGGCCTGTTCCAGCTGGCGGGGCGTGGTGTACAGCTGGCGGAGTTTTACCGCTCGCATAAATACTGCGGCTACTGCGGTCACACTATGCACCCGAGCAAAACCGAGTGGGCGATGCTCTGCAGCCACTGCCGCGAACGCTACTACCCACAAATTGCGCCGTGCATTATCGTCGCTATCCGCCGGGAGGATTCTATCTTGCTGGCCCAGCATACCCGTCATCGCAACGGCATTCACACCGTGCTGGCTGGTTTCGTTGAGGTGGGTGAAACGCTGGAGCAGGCGGTGGCGCGCGAGGTGATGGAGGAGAGTGGGATTAAAGTGAAGAACCTGCGCTACGTGACCTCCCAGCCCTGGCCCTTCCCGCAGTCGCTGATGACAGCTTTTATGGCCGAATACGACAGCGGCGAGATCGTTATCGATCAGAAAGAGCTGCTGGAAGCGAACTGGTATCGCTATGACGATTTACCGCTGCTTCCCCCACCGGGCACCGTGGCGCGTCGGCTGATAGAAGATACCGTGGCGATGTGTCGGGCCGAGTATGAGTAGTGTTACACTGGGGCCATGACGCTTAAGGAACTGCAAAAATGACCGAACTGAAGAACGATCGTTATCTGCGTGCGCTGCTGCGCCAGCCCGTTGATGTCACCCCGGTATGGATGATGCGCCAGGCGGGACGCTATTTGCCAGAGTACAAAGCCACGCGCGCGCAGGCGGGTGATTTTATGTCGCTGTGCAAAAACGCCGAGCTGGCCTGCGAAGTGACGCTCCAGCCGCTGCGTCGCTTCCCGCTGGATGCCGCCATTCTCTTTTCGGACATTCTGACCATTCCGGACGCGATGGGCCTTGGGCTCTATTTCGAAACCGGTGAGGGCCCGCGTTTTACCTCCCCGATTAAAAGCAAAGCCGATGTCGATAAGCTGCCGATCCCCGATCCGGAAGGAGAACTGGGGTATGTGATGAACGCTGTGCGCACCATTCGCCGCGAGCTGAAAGGCGAAGTGCCGCTGATTGGTTTTTCCGGCAGCCCATGGACGCTGGCGACCTATATGGTTGAAGGCGGCAGCAGCAAAGCCTTCACCCAGATTAAAAAGATGATGTACGCCGAGCCGCTGGCCCTGCATGCGCTTCTCGACAAGCTGGCGAAGAGCGTCACGCTCTACCTCAACGCGCAGATTAAAGCGGGTGCGCAGTCGGTCATGATTTTCGACACCTGGGGTGGCGTGCTGACCGGGCGCGATTATCAGCAGTTCTCGCTGTACTACATGCACAAAATCGTCGACGGCCTGTTGCGTGAAAACGAAGGCCGCCGCGTGCCGGTGACGCTGTTCACCAAAGGTGGCGGTCAGTGGCTGGAAGCCATGGCGGCAACCGGTTGTGACGCGCTGGGTCTCGACTGGACCACCGATATCGCTGATGCCCGCCGCCGCGTGGGTGACAAAGTGGCGCTGCAGGGCAATATGGATCCTTCCATGCTCTATGCGCCGCCTGCCCGCATTGAGGAAGAAGTGTCGACTATACTGTCTGGTTTCGGCCAGGGTGAAGGACACGTCTTTAACCTTGGTCATGGTATTCATCAGGATGTGCCGCCAGAGCACGCTGGCGTATTTGTGGAGGCGGTGCATCGGCTTTCTGCCCAGTATCACCAGTAAGGAGTGGTTATGGATCTCGCGTCGCTACGCGCTCAGCAAATCGAACTGGCTTCATCAGTGATCCGTGAGGATCAGCTGGATAAGGATCCTCCGCAGTACATTGGCGGAGCCGACGTTGGGTTCGAGCAGGGCGGTGAAGTGACGCGAGCGGCAATGGTGGTTCTGAAATACCCTTCGCTTGAGCTGGTGGAATACAAGGTGGCGCGTATCGCCACCACCATGCCCTACATTCCCGGCTTTCTCTCCTTTCGTGAATATCCCGCGCTGCTGGCCGCGTGGGAGCAACTTTCGCAAAAACCCGACCTGCTGTTTGTCGATGGACACGGTATCTCACACCCGCGCCGTTTAGGCGTTGCCAGCCACTTTGGGCTGCTGGTGGATGTGCCGACCATTGGCGTCGCCAAGAAACGTCTCTGCGGCGCGTTTGAACCCCTTTCCGCTGAGCCGGGCGCGCTGGCGCCGCTTATCCATAAAGGGGAGCAGCTGGCATGGGTCTGGCGCAGTAAAGCCCGCTGTAACCCGCTGTTTATCGCCACCGGGCATCGGGTAAGCATGGACAGCGCTCTGGCGTGGGTGCAGCGCTGTATGAAGGGCTACCGTTTACCGGAACCCACGCGCTGGGCAGACGCCGTGGCCTCTTCGCGTCCAGCTTTTGTTCGTTGGCAGGAAATTCAGCGATGATTCAGGTAAACTGCGCCTAATTTTCGATTCGAGAGATCATCATGCTACAAAACCCGATTCACCTGCGCCTGGAAAAGCTGGAAAGCTGGCAGCACGTCACCTTTATGGCTTGCCTGTGCGAGCGCATGTATCCCAACTATGCCGCGTTTTGCAAGGGGACAGGCTTTGGCGATGGGCATATTTATCGTCGCATTCTGGATCTGATCTGGGAAACGCTGACGGTGAAAGACGCGAAGGTGAATTTCGACTCTCAGCTGGAAAAGCTGGAAGAGGCGATTCCGGTTGCGGATGATTTTGACCTGTATGGCGTCTACCCCGCGATTGATGCCTGCGTGGCGTTAAGCGAACTGCTTCACTCCCGTCTGAGTGGCGAAACGCTGGAGCATGCAATCGAAGTCAGTAAAGCGTCTATCACCACCGTGGCGATGCTGGAAATGACCCAGGAAGGTCGTGCAATGACCGACGAAGAGCTGCGTGCAAACCCGGCCGTAGAGCAAGAATGGGACATTCAGTGGGAAATTTTCCGCCTGCTGGCAGAGTGTGAAGAACGCGATATTGAGCTGATAAAAGGGCTGCGCGCAGACTTACGTGAGGCCGGCGAGAGCAATATTGGTATAATTTTTAACCAATGAGATAAGAAAACTTGAGATAACGCCCGTTTTGTCGCTCCTCGACTCTTCCCTTTCGACCCTTGTCTGGTCTACATTTGGGGGGCGAAAAAAAGTGGCTATCGGTGCGTGTATGCAGGAGAGTGCTTTTTTGGCATTTTCGTCGCACTCGATGCTTAGCAAGCGATAAACACATTGAAAGGATAACTTATGAACAAGACTCAACTGATTGATGTAATTGCGGACAAGGCTGATCTGTCTAAAGTGCAGGCTAAAGCTGCTCTGGAATCTACCCTGGCTGCTATTACTGAGTCTCTGAAAGAAGGTGATGCTGTACAACTGGTTGGTTTCGGTACCTTCAAAGTGAACCACCGCGCTGAGCGTACTGGCCGCAACCCGCAGACCGGTAAAGAAATCAAAATCGCCGCAGCTAACGTGCCGGCATTTGTTTCTGGTAAAGCACTGAAAGACGCTGTTAAGTAAGACGCGTGGCAGTGAACAGTTTTAGCGAAGGGGCGGCAACGCCCCTTTTGTCTTTCTGGCGTGGAACGCTCGCGCTGGCAGGCATACTGTTGCTGTCAGCCTGTAGCCACGATACCTCTCTGCCACCGTTTACCGCCAGTGGCTACGCGGATAACCAGGGTGCGGTCAGGATCTGGCGTAAAGATTCCGGCGGTGAAGTTCATCTGCTCTCTGCGTTTAGTCCGTGGCATAACGGCAATACGTCGACGGCGGAATATCGCTGGCAGGGCGATGAGCTGTCGCTCATTGAACTGAACGTCTACAGCAAAACCCCCGAACATGTGAAAGTGCGTTTTGACGACCACGGCGAGCTAAGCTTTATGCAGCGTGAAGTCAGCGGTCAAAAACAGCAGCTTTCCAGCGATCAAGTCGCGCTCTACCGTTACCGTGCTGAACAAATCCGCCAGACCAGCGATGCGCTGCGTCAGGGCCGCGTCGTGCTGCGCCAGGGTCGCTGGCATACTGATGGGACGGTGACAACTTGCGAAGGGCAGACCATCAAGCCTGACCTCGAATCCTGGGCCATCGAACACATCGAACGCCGTCAGCGGCATTCATCAATGGAAGTGAGTGTGGCGTGGCTTGACGCGCCGGAAGGCTCTCAGCTGCTGCTGGTGGCTAACGAAGACTTCTGCACCTGGCAGCCGACAGAGAAGAGTTTCTGAGTTCTGTGGATTAAGCCGGATGGCGCTAACGCTTATCCGGCCTACAAACGATCCCCTCTCCCTTTGGGAGAGGGTTAGGGTGAGGGGGAAATTACTCCCCCTGCTCACGCGCAATCGCGCGATAGCCGATATCCTGGCGGCTAAAGCTACCGTTCCAGTGAATATCCGCCATCAGCGCATAGGCGCGTTTCTGCGCTTCTGCTACGGTATGGCCCAGCGCGGTAGCACACAGCACGCGTCCGCCGTTGGTCAGTACGCGGTCATCGTCAGCCAGCTTCGTTCCGGCGTGGAATACCTTCGCGCCTTCAACCTCTTCCAGCGGCAGGCCGTGGATCTCATCACCGGTGTTGTAGTGGCCAGGGTATCCACCCGCAGCAATGACTACGCCCAGTGACGCACGCTCGTCCCACTCGGAAGTTTTCTCGTCCAGCTTACCTTCGCACGCCGCCAGGCACAGTTCTACCAGGTCGGATTTCATGCGCAGCATGATGGGCTGGGTTTCCGGATCGCCAAAGCGGCAGTTGAATTCGATGACCTTAGGATTACCCTGTTTGTCGATCATCAGGCCCGCATAGAGGAAACCGGTGTACGTATTCCCCTCGGCAGCCATCCCTTTGACGGTTGGCCAGATGATGCGATCCATCGTGCGCTGATGCACTTCATCAGTGACCACCGGAGCAGGGGAGTAAGCCCCCATTCCGCCGGTATTCGGGCCGGTATCGCCATTGCCCACACGCTTATGATCCTGGCTGGTGGCCATCGGCAGAACGTGCTCGCCGTCGACCATCACGATAAAGCTCGCCTCTTCGCCGTCGAGAAACTCTTCGATCACAATGCGGTGGCCTGCGTCACCAAAGGCATTACCTGCCAGCATATCCTGAACCGCGGCTTCGGCTTCTTCGAGCGTCATCGCCACGATCACGCCTTTCCCGGCAGCCAGGCCGTCGGCCTTAATGACAATCGGTGCGCCTTTTTCACGCAGGTAAGCCAGAGCGGGCTCCACCTCTGTAAAGTTCTGGTATTCCGCCGTCGGGATATTGTGACGTGCGAGGAAATCTTTGGTGAAAGCTTTGGAGCCCTCCAGCTGGGCAGCACCTTCCGTCGGGCCGAAGATTTTCAGGCCTGCCGCGCGGAACGCATCCACCACGCCAATCACCAGCGGCGCTTCCGGGCCGACGATGGTCAGGTCGATTTTCTCGCTTTGGGCGAAACTCAACAGCGCCGGAATGTCGGTCACGCCGATAGCCACGTTCTGCAGCGCGGGTTCCAGGGCGGTACCCGCGTTGCCCGGCGCCACGAAGACCGTTTTCACCAGCGGAGACTGGGCCGCTTTCCATGCCAGAGCGTGCTCGCGTCCGCCGTTACCAATCACTAATACTTTCATTTTCTGCTCCGGGAATTAATGGCGGAAGTGACGCATGTCGGTGAAGATCATCGCAATGCCGTGTTCGTCGGCAGCGGCAATCACTTCGTCGTCACGGATAGAACCACCTGGCTGGATCACGCAGGTGATGCCTACCGCGGCAGCCGCGTCAATACCGTCACGGAACGGGAAGAAGGCATCAGAGGCCATGGCGGAGCCTCTCACTTCCAGACCTTCATCGCCTGCTTTAATGCCCGCGATTTTCGCCGAGTAAACGCGGCTCATCTGGCCTGCGCCTATCCCGATGGTCATGTTCTCTTTGGCGTAAACAATGGCGTTGGATTTGACGAACTTCGCCACTTTCCAGCAGAACAGCGCGTCACGCAGTTCCTGCTCTGTTGGCTGACGCTTGGTCACCACGCGCAGGTCGGCTTCTGTCACCATACCCAGATCGCGGTCCTGAACCAGCAGGCCGCCGTTCACGCGTTTGAAGTCCAGGCCCGGAACGCGTTCCGCCCACTGGCCGCAAACCAGGACGCGCACATTCTGTTTCGCCGCAGTGATCTTCAGCGCTTCTTCAGACGCCGATGGCGCGATGATCACTTCAACAAACTGACGGGAGATAATGGCCTGTGCGGTTTCGGCATCCAGTTCGCGGTTAAACGCGATAATGCCGCCGAAGGCAGAGGTCGGGTCGGTTTTATACGCGCGGTCATAGGCATCCAGAATGGAGGTGCTCACGGCAACGCCGCATGGGTTTGCGTGCTTGACGATAACGCAGGCAGGCTCGCTGAATTCTTTCACGCATTCCAGCGCGGCGTCGGTATCGGCAATGTTGTTATAGGAGAGCGCCTTACCCTGAACCTGCCGGGCGGTCGCAACAGAGGCTTCTTTTACCTCTTCTTCTATATAGAAGGCAGCCTGCTGGTGGCTGTTCTCACCATAACGCATATCCTGCTTCTTGATGAAGTTCAGGTTCAGGGTGCGCGGGAAGCGACCGGAAGGATCTTTACTTTCACCGTGGTAAGCCGGTACCAGGCTACCGAAGTAGTTGGCAATCATGCTGTCGTACGCAGCGGTGTGTTCGAAGGCTTTGATGGCGAGGTCGAAACGCGTTTCCAGGGTCAGTGACCCTTCGTTGGCGTCCATCTCATTAATAATGGCTTCGTAATCGCTGCTCTTTACGACGATGGCGACATCTTTATGGTTCTTGGCCGCGGAGCGCACCATGGTCGGGCCGCCGATATCAATATTTTCTACGGCATCTTCCAGAGAGCAGCCTTCACGGGCAACGGTCTGGGCGAACGGATAGAGGTTAACGACAACCATGTCGATTGGCGCGATCTCATGCTGTTCCATAATGGCGTCGTCCTGACCGCGACGGCCAAGAATACCGCCGTGGACTTTTGGGTGCAGGGTTTTGACGCGTCCATCCATCATTTCCGGGAAACCGGTGTAATCGGACACTTCGGTTACCGGCAGACCTTTATCTGCTAACAGGCGAGCGGTACCGCCTGTAGATAGCAGCTCCACACCGCGTGCAGAAAGTGCCTGAGCGAATTCGACGATACCGGCTTTATCAGAAACACTGAGCAGAGCGCGGCGGACTGGACGACGTTGTTGCATGGTAAATCCCCTGGATTTCACGATTACAGAGAGCGTTAGATGAATTTTCCTGTGAAAAACTCATCTAACACACCTGACGAGGCATCCTTGTGAAGCGCGAGCATTTTAACGAAAACGTTTGCGCAACGCTCGCACATTTTCACTTTTTCGTATCATTGTGGATAAGTCTGTGTGTAAAAAGGTATAAGGCGGGGTTTTGCTGTGGAATGCAGCAGTCAGTCATCTTTCTGTCATTTAGCGGTTGCGGCCTGCGGAGAACT
>NZ_POVL01000056.1 GCF_002939185.1 Enterobacter sichuanensis
TGTGCAGACATTTTTTTGTGGAGATCCCTCAGCCCTGTGGGAGAGGGCCGGGGTGAGGGCATCAGACCGCACCCCACTTAATACATCAACTTCACCTGCTGCGCCTTCGCGTGGGCCACTATCTCGTCATCCGGACGGCAGTCGCTGACGATGGCATCAAACTGCGCCAGTTCGCCCATTCTTGCCGAACGCACCTTGCCAAACTTACTGTGATCGACCACCAGTACGTGATACTGCGCTGCGCTGAGCGCCCAGTGCTTCACCGGTAACTCTTCCAGATTAAAGCAGGTTGCGCCCTGGCGGACACTGACACCAGCGGCGGAATAAAACGCGATATCCGGGCATAAATTGCTGAGCGTGTCCTGCAGGTTAAGCGGCTTAAAAATCGCGTTGCTGGCATGAAACTCACCGCCGCAAAGGATCACCCGGCACTCGGGCTTCTCCTGCAGCGCCAGAAAGGTGTTCAGGGAGTAGCACACGGCAGTGAACGGAATTGTGCTGTCGATGGCTTCGATAATCCACGGCGTGGTGGTACCGCAGTCAAAAAACAGCGTCTGGTGCGGCTGTACCAAGGAAGCCGCGAGCCGTGCAGCTTTGCGTTTCTCTTCAACCAGACGCGTCTTCTGGTCGCTGATCAGATAATGGCTGGCACTACGCGGCTCAAGCACAATATACCCGCCCAGCAGCACAACCGGCGCGCTCTCGCTGTTCAGATCCCGACGAATGGTCATCTCTGAGACGCCGAGGAGGGTGGCGGCTTCCTTAAGATGCAGCTTATCACTGCGCTTCAGCGCCTGTAGCAGCTGAGCAATGCGGTCATCGCGTCGTGTTTCCATAGTTCCTCGGCATAAAAAAGTGAACCCCCGCAGGGCGGGGGCTCAAGTGTAACCTGTCAGGTTGGGGTTAGTCACGTATCCAGCCTTTGCGGATCGGGATGGCGAAAACGGCCCGATAGAGTGAAGAGAGCCCGCGGTAGAGCGCTTCCCCGATAAGATTCCACAGGATCGCCGCGCTGACGCAGCCAATCAGTCCCACCAGGAAACCGCCCACCATATCCAGCGGCCAGTGGACGCCCAGATAAACGCGGGACCAGGCGATGGCCACGGCCACCGCCATCAGCACCGCACCCGACCACAGGCGATGCCAGAACAGGAAGGCCAGCGCGAAGGTGAAGATCACCGTACCGTGATCGCTCGGGAACGAGTCATCTGGCGCGTGGTGCAGGAAGGTATAGCCGACGTGATCGACGAAAGGACGATCGTGGGGAAATGCGTGGCCGAGAATATAGCTCACCAGCACGCTTACGCCGAGCGCCATCGCCACTTTGATCACCAGCTGGCGCTGCGCTTTTACCTGACTGCGGGGACCCCACAGCCAGAGGATGGCGGCCAGCGCAGGCACGATACTGATCAGATCTTTTGCCAGGAAGGTGGCGAAATCGATCATCCACTCTGGCGAGGCCGGCGTGGCGTTGATCAGATAAAACAGCTGGTAATTCAGACTCTCTAACATAATGTCATCACTCTTTCGCAAACCAGGTGGAAACAAGGCCATAGACCACCACCTGGGAAAACCAGACCCACCACCCGGCCCACAGGTTGTGAGAGAAAAAATGTGCCCCGCGCATGACCTGGCCGAAGCCCATCGCCAGACCCAGCACCACGCCGAGGATCACAAAGCTCCAGGCGAGGCGCGGACGCTCGCGCCAGAAGGCAAAAAACAGCCCCATCACCATAAAGCCGCTGGAGGCATGACCGCCGGGGAAACAGCGACCCGGACCGCTGTCTGCCGGGACGGCGCTGAACAAGGGATAAGACACGGCCTTACCGCCATACTCCACCAGATCCCACGGACAGCTGTGATGGCTGATGCTTTTCAACGCCCCCACCACCAGTGCGCCGAGTCCCATCAGCAGCGCCGCCGTAACCAGCCTTGCGTTACGCTTGTAAGCACCGAATAACAGCGCCACGACCCCTAAGGCGATGGCGATGTACTTCGCCAGGCGATGGTTCAGCAGATCCAGCAGGTGGTCTTTCTGCAGCGGGAAGCTTTGCGTCGCCGCGTCATACCAAAAACCACTTATCCATCTGTCCAGCGCTTCATTGCGCGATAGCCACGTGAACACCACGGCAAGAGCAATCAGCACGAAAAGCTGATAACCATAAAAGCGGGTCGGTAAGCGGTAAAGGCGTTTTGTCTTATTTGTCTGTAAGTTAGATAATTCTGAGCGGCTGGACGTGAGTGACATAATTTGGGATCGTTGACGAGTCATCGGGCTATCATAAATCTGTCAACTTAAGGAAACCTTAAACGAAGACGATATGTGCTTTATTTCTGTTTATCCTCGATAAATCACTATCTCGGGCTGCGGCATTTCATTACACTCGTCGCGATTTTGTCATTATAAAGAGATTGCATGTTAAACCGTTCTTCTTCAGGTTCACGTCTGGGTCGTCAGGCGCTGCTTTTCCCTCTGTGTCTGGTGCTCTACGAATTTTCGACCTATATCGGCAACGATATGATCCAGCCCGGTATGCTGGCCGTTGTGGCGCAGTACAACGCGGGGATCGAATGGGTGCCGACCTCGATGACCGCCTATCTGGCAGGTGGCATGTTTTTGCAGTGGCTGTTAGGCCCGCTGTCGGATCGCATTGGCCGTCGTCCGGTGATGCTGACCGGCGTGGTGTGGTTCATCGTGACCTGCCTCGCCACGCTGCTGGCACAAAACATTGAACAGTTTACCCTGCTGCGTTTCCTGCAGGGGGTGAGCCTGTGCTTTATCGGTGCCGTGGGGTATGCCGCCATTCAGGAGTCGTTTGAAGAGGCGGTGTGTATCAAAATTACCGCGCTGATGGCGAACGTGGCGCTGATCGCCCCGTTACTCGGGCCGCTGGTGGGTGCTGCGTGGGTGCACGTTGCGCCCTGGGAAGGGATGTTTGTCCTCTTTGCGGTTCTCGCCGCCATCGCCTTCTTTGGCCTGCACCGTGCGATGCCGGAAACGGCGACCCGCATTGGCGAGAAACTCTCGCTAAAAGAGCTGGGTCGGGATTACAAAGCCGTGCTGAAGAATGGCCGCTTTGTGGCCGGTGCGCTGGCGACAGGGTTTGTCAGCCTGCCGCTGCTGGCGTGGATTGCGCAATCACCGGTCATTATCATCAGCGGTGAAAAGCTCAGCAGCTACGAGTACGGTCTGTTGCAGGTGCCGATTTTTGGCGCGTTGATTATCGGTAACCTGGTGCTGGCGCGTCTGACGTCACGCCGCACCGTGCGCTCGCTGATTATCATGGGCGGCTGGCCGGTTGCCGCGGGGCTGATTATGGCGGCGGTGGCGACCGTGGTGTCCTCCCACGCTTATTTGTGGATGACGGCGGGGCTCAGCCTCTATGCCTTTGGAATTGGCGTGGCGAACGCCGGGCTGGTACGCCTGACGTTGTTCGCCAGCGAGATGAGTAAAGGGACGGTCTCCGCGGCGATGGGAATGCTGCAGATGCTGATTTTTACCGTCGGTATCGAGGTGAGCAAGCATGCCTACGCGATGGGCGGCAACGGTTTGTTCAGCCTGTTTAACCTCGCCAACGGCGTGCTGTGGGTTGGCCTGATGGTGGTGTTCCTGAAGGACAAACGTGTCGGAAACGCCCTGCAACCTTGATCTGTTTATCCCCTCTCCCCGTGGGCGAGGTCGGGACAGTCCCCTCTCCCTGTGGGAGAGGGTTAGGGTGAGGGCACCAGACCGCACGGTATCAATTAAACGGCGCCTCCCCGTTCAATACCTTCTCAATCACGTTTAAAACGCCTTCCTCGTTATTGTGCGGTGCTTCAAAGCGAGCCACCGCTTTAATATGCGGTCTGGCATTCGCCATCGCAAAGCTGAAGTCCGACTGACGCAGCATCTCCACGTCGTTGCCGCTGTCCCCGAAGGCCACCACCTCGCTGTTATCTATCCCCCAGCACTGTTGCAGGATCCGCAGACCGTTGGCTTTATGCACGCCCGGGATAATCAGGTCGATACTGCCGTGACCGGTGGTGACGGGTACCATGATGTCGCTCAGCTTTTCATGCAGCAGCGCCTGAATACGCGGAATTTCATCGTCAGAGACGTTAAGCCCGAACTTGAAGAAAATATCGTTTAGATTGTCGAAATTGCTGACCATTTCGAGTCGGTGATAGTACTTCGCCGCGATAGCCTTGAAGCTCTCGTCATAGCACTTCAGCGTGTAGGCGCTGCTCTTCCCGCAGGCGATGATCTCAATGCCCGGGACGTCGTTCAGCACGTTTGCGACGGTCTCAAAATGGGCTTTCGACAGTTCACCGTTAAAGACGTCTTCACCTTCACTCACGACCCAACCGCCGTTTTCCGCGACGAACGCAATTTCATGCGCAATTTCCGGGAAGAAAGAGATCAGCTGGTAGTACTGGTTGCCGCTGGCAACCACAAAACGAATGCCCTGCGCCTTCATGCGGGCGTACTGGGCCAGAAAACGTTCGCGATTATAGGTTTTGGCATCGCTCAGAAAAGTACCATCCATGTCGACGGCGATCAGTTTAACGCTCATATCCCTTCTCCAGTGTCGTTTGTTTCGTTTCCGGCCTGGCCACCGCGCGCGCCACCAGCGCCGCGATGATGACCAACCCTAATACCACCAGCATGGCGCTGCGCAGTCCGTAATGCTCACCCAGGAAGCCGAGCAGCGGCGGCCCTACCAGGAAGGCGAGATAGCCGGTTGTTGCTACTACGCTGACGCGTGTCGGGGCATCCGGGCCGGTGTCGCTGGCGGCTGAAATGGTCAGCGGGAAGCCAAGTGAGGCTCCCAGACCCCAGAGGATCACCGAGACGCCGGCAATCCAGCCCACATCCACAAAGATGATCATCGCGATACCCAGGCCGCCGAGCAGGGCGCTGGCGCGCACCACCGCCACGCGGCTGTAACGGTCGATAAACCAGCCGCCGGTGAAGCGTCCGACGGTCATTCCCAGCGTAAACCCGGCGTAAATGAGCGAGCCGGAGGTCGGGCTGAAGCCGTGACCGTCCACCATCAGCAGCGGCAGCCAGTCGTTGGCGGAACCTTCCGCGAATGCCATCGCCAGCACCACCACGCCAATCAGCATCAGCTGATAATCGCGGTAGAAGGGCAGTCCCTTTTCGGCCGAATGCTGTTCGTCCGCGGCATTCTTGCCGTTACCGTTCGGGATGGCACGGATGCCGATCAGAATCGGAATGATGCACACCAGCGCCGCCAGCAGGATATGCAGATTCGCGCTTACGCCAGCAGCCGTCAGCGCCATGCCCACGCCCGCACCGGCCAGCGTGCCGAGGCTATAGAAGCCGTGCATCATGGGCAGCACGGTTTTGTTCATCTCGCGCTCAACCGCGGCCCCTTCAACGTTTATCGCCACTTCCGCCGAGCCTAAGCTGCCGCCAAATACCGTCAGCCCCAGGGCAAACAGCACCGGTGAGGCAAACCAGAGCGCCGCGCTCAGCACTATCATCCCAATCACCCCGCAGCACATGGTCGTGCGGATCACCGCCCGCGTACCGAAGCGCTTCACCAGCCACGCGGAGCAGAGGATGCCGCTCATCGAACCTATCGACAGGCCGAACAGCACGATGCCCATCTCAGCGGTAGAGACGGACAAAATATCGCGAATGGCGGGAGTACGAGTGGCCCAGGAGGCCATCAGCAGGCCCGGAATAAAGAAGAACATAAACAGCGCCCACAGGCGGAGCTGCAGGGCTTTACGGGGAGAGGTTTGCGTCATCGGGGTAGCACCAGAAGTACATCAATAGCGACAACACTAGCAAGTTTGTGTACATTTGTACACAAACCACGTGAGGAATTTATGAGCAGACCACCGAACGATCCGCATCGCCGGGAGAAGATCCTGCAGGCAACACTCGATACCATTGCTGAACACGGTATTCACGCCGTCACGCACCGTAAAATCGCCACCTGCGCCGGCGTGCCGCTGGGGTCGATGACCTACTATTTTGACGGTATGGAGCCGCTGCTGGAGGAGGCCTTCACGTGGTTTACCCGGCAGATGTCGCAGCAGTACCGGGATTTCTTCGCGGGTGTCACCGGCCCGGAGATGGCGTGCGAATCCATCACCACCCTGATCCACAGTTCGCAGGTGACGACGCCGCACAACATGGCGCTGATGTATCAGCTCTACGCCTTCATGCACCGCAGCGCGGCGCTCAAAACGGTGATGCAGGACTGGATGAAGATGAGCCAGACCACGCTGGAGCAGTGGTTCGACCCGGCCACTACGCGTGCGCTGGATGCCTTCATTGAAGGGATGACGCTGCACTACGTGACTGACCGGGCACCGTTAACGCGCGAGGAGATCCGGGCGATGGTGGGAAGGATCGCGGGTGAGGGAGACCGCTAACCCGCGGTTGCCACTTATTTTCGAGTGATTTTTTTCCCACTGGCGTCCACGACGGCTTCGCCGTCCTCTTTGGTAAACGCCCCTTTCTGCGCGTCCGGCAGAATGTCAAGCACGACTTCAGAGGGACGGCACAGGCGCGTGCCCAGCGGCGTCACCACGATCGGACGGTTAATCAGGATCGGGTGCTGCAGCATAAAATCGATAAGCTGGTCGTCGCTGAATTTATCTTCGGCCAGGCCGAGTTGTTCATAGGGCTCCACGTTTTTACGCAGCAGATCCCGTACTGAAATGCCCATGTCGGCAATTAGTTTAATCAGTTCATCGCGTGACGGCGGGGTCTCCAGATAGAAGATAATTTCTGGCTCCGTGCCGCTGTTGCGGATCATTTCCAGCGTATTGCGCGAGGTGCCGCAGGCGGGGTTGTGATAAATAGTGATGTGGCTCATATCAGTGGCTCATTACAGTGTGAAGGAGAGACGTAGCGCCAGCGCGGCGAGCGTCACAAACAGGACCGGCAGCGTCATGATGATGCCCGTCCGGAAATAGTCGCCCCAGGTAATCGTCATGTTTTTCTGCGCCAGCACGTGGAGCCAGAGCAGGGTGGCGAGGCTACCGATGGGTGTGATTTTCGGCCCCAGATCGCAGCCAATCACGTTGGCGTAAATCATCGCATCCTTAATTAATCCTGTTGCCGTGCTGCCATCAATGGAGAGTGCGCCAATCAGCACCGTGGGCATGTTGTTCATTATGGATGACAGAAACGCGGTGATGAACCCGGTACCCAACGTGGTGGCCCACAATCCATGTCCGGCCAGGCTATTCAGAACGCCTGTGAGCGAATCTGTCAGCCCGGCATTGCGCAGGCCATACACCACCAGATACATCCCCAGCGAGAAGATAACAATCTGCCATGGCGCGCCACGCAGCACTTTTCCGGTGTTTATCGCATGTCCGCGTTTTGCAACAGCAAACAAAATCAGCGCGCCTGCAGTCGCAATGGCGCTGACCGGAATACCGAGCGGTTCGAGCACGAAGAAGCCGACCAGAAGCAGCAGCAGGACAATCCAGCCCGTTCTGAACGTCGGGAGATCGTGAATGGCCCGAGCGGGTTCGCGGAGTTTTGCCAGGTCATATGCCGGGGGAATGTCTTTGCGAAAGAACAGATGCAGCATCACCAGCGTTGCGGCAATCGCGGCGATATCGACCGGGATCATCACCGAGGCGTATTCGCTGAACCCCAGCGAAAAGAAGTCTGCCGAGACAATATTGACCAGGTTCGACACAATCAGCGGCAGGCTGGCGGTATCGGCGATAAAACCTGCCGCCATGACAAACGCCAGCGTGGCCTGCTTGCTGAACCCCAGCGCCAGCAGCATGGCGATAACGATAGGGGTCAGGATCAGCGCCGCGCCGTCATTGGCAAACAGCGCCGCCACGGCTGCGCCCAGCAGGACTATCCAGGTAAACAGCAATCTTCCGCGACCGTTCCCCCAGCGGGCGACGTGCAGCGCTGCCCACTCGAAAAAGCCGGACTCATCCAGCAGCAGGCTAATAATGATGACGGCAATAAACGTTGCCGTGGCGTTCCAGACAATATTCCAGACCACCGGGATATCGCTTATGTGGATCACGCCGCTGGCGAGCGCCAGCCCGGCGCCAAGGGTGGCACTCCAGCCGATACTCAACCCTTTGGGCTGCCAGATGACCAGTACCAGCGTAAACAGAAAAATAGCCCCTGCCAGAAACATCTTCTACTCCGTTATATCTGTTTTTGTGAATGTATTTTGCTTAGCACGAGCCCGAAAGTCGGTTTTTCAGCTTCAGGCGCGTCTCTTCCCGCAGGCAGTTCCAGCTGGTGTCGATGACGGTAGCTGCCCATGCAGGCATGTTGGGGGAGAGACGGTAATGGACCCACTTACCCTCGCGGCGGTCGATCACCAGCCCGGACTCGCGCAGCAGGGCCATATGGCGCGAGACCTTCGGTTGCGGCTCGCTGGTGGCGGAGCAGAGATCGCAGACGCACAGCTCGCCGGCTTCGCGGAGCAGCATGACGATGGCGAGCCGCGTTTCGTCGGCGAGGGTTTTGAACAGCTGGAGCGGGTGGAGCATGGGAGTTCCTGCTGGCGCGATTATCATATATGTTTAATCATATATGTTTTGTTGGCAGGTGAGAAGGTGAGATTAGAGGCAGGGGAATTTCAGGCAACAAAAAACCCATCAACCTTGAACCAAAACGGCGGGGTTGATGGGCTCCACAAATTGGGGACATCAAAGAAAAGCAGTGGCACTAGTTATGACTGCCCCCTGATTAAAAAGTTCTGCGCGTAACAAAAATTTTTTCGTTATGCGCAAATGTCAGCGTTATCCGAGTCCTGGCCAGATGATGATGATCAGCGTACCCGCCAGCGTCAGCAGTACGTTAGCGATAGCATACGTGCCCGCATAGCCCAGCGCCGGGATGTTGCTGCGCGCGGTATCACTGATGATTTCCATGGCCGGCGCACAGGTACGCGCCCCCATCATTGCCCCGAAGAGCAGGGCACGGTTCATGCGCAGCACGTAGGCGCCGAACAGGAAGCAGATCACCACCGGCACCAGGCTGACGATAAGTCCGGAAACCAACATCTGCCAGCCGACAGCGCCCAGGCTGTGGCCAATGCCGCTGCCGGCGCTTAAGCCAACGCCCGCCATAAAGACCATCAGACCGAACTCTTTCACCATGTTCAGCGCGCCCTGCGGAATGTAGCCGAAGGTCGGGTGGTTCGCGCGCAGGAAGCCCAGCATGATCCCGGCGAACAGCAGCCCGGCGGCGTTACCGATGCCGAAGCTAAAGTTGCTGAACTGGAAGGTGATCATCCCAATCATCAGGCCAACGATAAAGAAGGCGCAGAAGGCCAGCAGGTCGGTGACCTGGCTGTGAATGGAGATAAAGCCGATGCGGTCAGCGACGGTTTTCACGCGGCGGGCGTCGCCGCTCACCTGCAGCACGTCACCTTTATTCAGGACAACGTTGTCGTCGATGGGCATCTCAATCTGGCTGCGGATCACGCGGTTGAGGAAGCAGCCATGGTCGGTCAGCTTCAGCTGCGCCAGACGGCGGCCCACGGCGTTATGGTTTTTCACCACGATCTCTTCGGTGACGATGCGCATGTCGAGCAGATCGCGGTCGAACACCTCTTTGCCGTTACGGAAGCTCGGGTCGAGTCGCGCGTGGGCATCCGGGTAGCCCACCAGTGCAATGTCGTCGCCCATCTGCAGCACCGCATCGCCGTCCGGGTTCGCCAGAATGCCGTTGCGGCGGATACGTTCGATGTAGCAGCCCGTCTGACGGTAAATGCCCAGTTCGCGGAGGTTTTTGCCGTCCGCCCAGGCCACCAGCTCCGGCCCGACGCGGTAGGCGCGGATCACCGGGAGATAAACTTTACGTTTGGAGTCGGTATCCAGACCGCGCTCGCGGGCGATTTGCTGGGCGCTGGTCTGCAGATCCTGATGCTGCAGTTTTGGCAGATAGCGTGCGCCCACAATCAGGCTCACCAGACCAATCAAATAGGTCAGGGCATAGCCCAGGCTCAGGTGGTCGAGGGCGGTAGAGAGCTGTTCCCCGGCCATACCGGAATGGCGCAGGGTATCACCGGCACCCACCAGCACGGGGGTGGAGGTCATGGAGCCTGCCAGCATACCGGCCGTTAACCCGATATCCCAGCCAAACAGTTTACCCAGCCCTAAGGCGATCAGCAGCGCGCTGCCGACCATGACCAGCGCCAGCATCAGATAATTTTTGCCGTCACGGAAGAAAATTGAAAAAAAGTTAGGACCCGCTTCCACGCCAACACAAAAAATAAACAGCATAAAACCTAAGTTGAGCGCGTCCGTGTTAATGCTGAAATGCTGCTGGCCTAATAATAAGGAGACGACTAAAACGCCAATGGAATTACCCAGTTGAACTGAACCGAGACGCAATTTACCCAGGCAAAGACCCAGCGCCAGTACCACAAATAATAACAGGATGTAATTCCCGTTTAACAAGTCTGCGACGTTTATATTCACGGAGGCTAACTTCTTGTTTACCAGTAAGTTGTTGAATGAAAGGACTATTTGGGCTACTGTTTTCTGGGTCAGGGAACGCGTACAACACTCCCTGTTTCCTAATTTATTCCCTAAAACATTAGCTGGCCGATAGTTTAATCGTATTAGCTACTGACAGCTACCTATTATCGCATAACCCTGTGCGGGCTTTGGCAAGGATTGCCACATTGCTTTATCTGACTGGGCGTCCACTGGACGAAGCTGTATTTGATAGAGATGAAGTCAGGAGGATAGTTTGAACATTACACGGAACTGGGCGGGGGTGATCAGCTGCTTTTTGCTGTTTATCGTCGTATGCATGGCGCTCGCTTTTAATGTGAAAGGGGCGTTCAGGGCTGCCGGTCACCCGGAGCTCGGGCTGCTCTTTTTTACCCTGCCGGGAGCGGCAGCCAGTTTCCTCTCCCGTAAAGGGGAGGTGGTTAAGCCACTTATTGGCGCCATGCTGGCCGCACCGCTCTGTTTGCTGCTGATGCGGTTACTGTATGTCCCGACGAGAAGTTTCTGGCAAGAGCTGGCGTGGTTACTGAGCGCCGTATTCTGGTGCGCGCTGGGGGCGCTGTGCTATTTGTTTGTGTGCAGTCTGCTTAAGCACTGGCGACACCACAAATAAAAACGCCCTCCAGGTGAGGGCGTCTTAGTGTTACTGGGCGGCAAACAGACCCAGATGCTCTTTAGCATAAGCTTCAAAGTCCGTGCAGCCACCAATGTGTTTCTGATCGAGGAAAATCTGCGGTACGGTTTCTACCGGTTTACCCACGGTTTTTTCCAGATCGGCTTTGGTGATGCCTTCTGCGTGGATATCCACATAGCGGAAGTTAAAGTCATCACGCTCTTCAGTCAGTTTTTCAGCCAGCTCTTTTGCGCGCACACAGTAAGGGCATCCTGGACGACCAAAAATTACTGCAAACATTTCTCTCTCCTCAAAAAACAAGCCTGACGGCGAATAGGACATATAGTGCCCGATAAACTGCCGTCATTAAAGAAGGTTTCGCCTGTCACTTTGATACAGTAAGGCTATGTTTCGCCAATTACACCGCGCAAATGATTGCCTATACTGGCTGCAATACGGTTTAAGCACGA
This sequence comes from Enterobacter sichuanensis, assembly GCF_002939185.1. Taxonomy (GTDB): domain Bacteria; phylum Pseudomonadota; class Gammaproteobacteria; order Enterobacterales; family Enterobacteriaceae; genus Enterobacter; species Enterobacter sichuanensis. The sequence goes on from NZ_POVL01000056.1 coordinate 11,557, forward strand.
CAAAGAGAGACAAGATGACACCAACGATTGACCTGCTCCTTTCCCATCGTTCCATTCGACACTTTACCGGTGAACCGATTACCGAAGCGCAGCGCGAAGCGATTATTAACAGCGCAAGAGCGACCTCCAGCTCCAGCTTCCTGCAGTGCAGCTCCATTATCCGCATCACCGACCCGGCCCTGCGCGAGCAGCTGGTTTCACTCACTGGCGGGCAGAAACAGGTGGCGCAGGCCGCGGAGTTCTGGGTGTTCTGTGCCGACTTTAACCGCCACCTGCAGATCTGCCCTGAGGCCGAATTAGGCCTGGCAGAACAGCTGCTGCTGGGCGTAGTGGATACCGCGCTGATGGCGCAAAACGCCTTTACGGCGGCGGAGTCGCTGGGGTTAGGCGGTGTGTATATCGGCGGGCTGCGTAACAACATTGAAAGCGTGACCGAACTGCTGAAGCTGCCAAAACATGTCCTGCCGCTGTTTGGCCTGTGCCTTGGCTGGCCGGCGGATAACCCGGATCTGAAGCCGCGTATTCCTGCAGCCATGCTGGTGCATGAAAACCACTACCAGCCTCTCGATCGCGACGTGCTGGAGCAATACGACGAGGAGCTGGCGCACTACTATATGACCCGCGGGAGCAATAACCGTCGCGATACCTGGAGCGACCATATTCGCCGCACTATCATTAAAGAAAATCGCCCGTTTATTCTTGATTACCTGCACAAACAGGGCTGGGCGACGCGATAGTCCATTTATCCTGTGCCTGCCTGCGTATATGATACGCAGGCTTTTTCCATGTCTTTAGCGAGGTGCAGGGTGAAAATTGCCATATTATCCCGGGATGGAACGCTCTATTCATGTAAACGCCTGCGAGAAGCGGCGGCAAAGCGCGGGCATCAGGTTGAAATCCTCGATCCGATGTCCTGCTATATGAACATCGATCCCGCGGCCTCATCTATTCACTACAAAGGCCGCAAGCTGCCGCATTTTGATGCGGTGATCCCCCGCATCGGCTCCCAGATCACCTATTACGGCACCGCCGCGCTGCGCCAGTTCGAGATGCTGGGCAGCTACCCGCTAAACGAATCTGTCGCCATTTCCCGCGCCCGGGATAAGCTGCGCTCGCTGCAACTGCTCGCCCGTCAGGGGATCGATCTTCCGGTGACCGGTATCGCTCACTCCCCGGACGACACCAGCGATCTCATCGACATGGTGGGCGGCGCGCCGCTGGTCATCAAGCTGGTGGAGGGCACCCAGGGCATTGGCGTGGTGCTGGCGGAGACGCGTCAGGCGGCGGAGAGCGTGATTGACGCTTTCCGTGGCCTCAATGCGCACATCCTGGTGCAGGAGTATATTGAAGAAGCTAAAGGACGTGACATCCGCTGCTTCGTGGTGGGGAATGAGGTGGTGGCGGCCATCGAACGCCAGGCCAAAGAGGGCGATTTTCGCTCCAATCTCCATCGCGGAGGCATTGCGCGGGTGGCAACGATCAGCGATCGTGAGCGTGAGATAGCGGTGAAAGCTGCGCAAACGCTGGGGCTGGATGTCGCGGGTGTTGATCTTCTGCGGGCGACGCGCGGGCCGCTGGTGATGGAGGTGAACGCCTCGCCGGGTCTGGAAGGCGTGGAAAAAACCACAGGGGTCGATATTGCGGGTAAAATGATCGCATGGATCGAGCGTCATGCGACCCCAGGTTACTGTCTGAAAACGGGTGGGTGAATGGTATTGATCGCACTTTTTGCGTACCCTATGCGAAGTTTTTATTAAAGAGGCTGCACAGCGATGGATTTACAGGTCGTTCCAACACTGGATACGTTACGTCAATGGCTCGATGATGCGGGTATTACGTTCTTTGAATGTGATTCCTGCCAGGCGCTGCATCTGCCTCATATGCAGAATTTCGACGGCATTTTTGACGCCAAAATCGATCTCATTAACGACGTGATCCTCTTCTCCGCGCTGGCCGAAGTGAAGCCGTCTGCGCTGCTGGCGCTGGCCTCGGACCTGTCAGCGATCAACGCCAGTTCTTTGACGGTGAAAGCATTTCTCGACATACAGGATGATAATCTGCCAAAACTGGTCGTTTGCCAGTCTTTATTCTCCGGTGCCGGTCTGTCGTTCAAGCAGTTCGCCTGGTTTATGCGCTTGAGCGAAGAGCAAATTTCCATGGTCATGATGGAAGCCAGTGCACACCATCTCCTGTACAGCACGGATGATGATGCAGAGAATAATGATGCATCTCCCAATTTTCTTCACTAAACCTGTCTGACTTTTGCGCAGTCGCTGCCATAGCGGCTGCAGAAGGCCATTTTTTCTGCTGCTTTTAACCTTTCCTTAAAGAATTTTTCACCTCCCCAAAGGCCATTTCGGCTTATCACGTAGACATAACCTGCATAAAAAATTGATAAAAGGCGTTTTTTCGTCTGGGCTATAGCCGGGGACACGGGCTACAGTTATTCTTGCGATGCTTAAAAAAGCGAGCGGAGGCTGCCGGATAAAGAGGTTTCTTTTTATTTCGGGCAGAGCGACAAACTATGCATGATTTTTGCATATATCCAGATTGCACAGTTTTAGTTCGTTTGTTAACGAGCTTTCAGAAGGAATAACACTATGATCGCCTTAAATAAAAAATGGTTATCGGGTCTGGTTGCGGGTGCTCTGATGGCCGTCTCTGCCGGCACGCTCGCTGCGGAACAAAAAACGCTGCACGTTTACAACTGGTCTGACTATATTGCGCCGGACACGGTCGCGAATTTTGAAAAAGAGACCGGCATTAAAGTGGTCTATGACGTGTTCGATTCCAACGAAGTGCTGGAAGGCAAACTGATGGCCGGCAGCACCGGCTTCGACCTCGTGGTACCGTCCGCGAGCTTCCTGGAGCGTCAGCTTACTGCTGGCGTCTTCCAGCCGCTGGATAAGAGCAAATTACCGAACTGGAAAAACCTCGACCCGGAAGTGCTGAAGCTGGTGGCCAAACACGACCCGGAGAACAAATACGCGATGCCGTATCTGTGGGCGACCACCGGTATTGGCTACAACGTCGATAAAGTCAAAGCGGCGCTGGGCCCGGACGTCAAGCTGGACAGCTGGGACGTGGTGCTGAAGCCGGAAAACCTTGCGAAGCTGAAAAGCTGCGGCGTCTCTTTCCTCGATGCACCGGAAGAGATCTTCGCCACCGTGCTGAACTACCTGGGCAAAGATCCGAACAGCAACAAGGCGGATGATTACACCGGTCCGGCGACGGATCTGCTGCTGAAGCTGCGTCCAAACATTCGTTACTTCCACTCGTCTCAGTACATCAATGACCTGGCGAACGGCGACATCTGCGTCGCGATTGGCTGGGCAGGGGACGTATGGCAGGCGGCTAACCGCGCGAAAGAGGCGAAAAACGGCGTCAATGTCTCCTACTTCATTCCGAAAGAGGGGGCGCTGGCCTTCTTTGACGTCTTCGCGATGCCGACGGATGCGAAAAACAAAGATGAAGCTTATCAGTTCCTCAACTACCTGATGCGTCCTGACGTGATCGCCCACATCAGCGACCACGTTTACTACGCAAACGGTAACAAGGCCTCCGTGCCGCTGGTGAGCGAAGAAATCCGTAATAACCCGGCTATCTATCCGCCAGCGGATGTGTTCGCCAAGCTCTTCACCCTGAAAGTTCAGGATCCAAAAATTGACCGTGTGCGTACCCGCGCGTGGACCAAGGTGAAAAGCGGTAAATAACGGCGTTTGGTATTGTTGCCCGGTGGCGCTATCGCTTACCGGGCCTATACAACCCGTAGGCCGGGCAAGCGTTAGCGCCGCCCGGCGATGCGCACCCTGACGGTGCGTTTGCACCAGTTTTGATCTATGCCGGAGAGCACCCCGTGAATGACGCGATCCCCCGCCCGCAGGCGAAAGTCCGTAAAGCGCTGACCCCGCTTCTTGAAATTCGTAACCTCACCAAATCTTTCGATGGCCAGCATGCCGTGGACGACGTCAGCCTGACTATCTATAAAGGCGAAATTTTTGCCCTACTGGGGGCGTCTGGCTGCGGCAAATCGACCCTGCTGCGTATGCTGGCCGGTTTTGAACAGCCCACGGCCGGGCAGATCATGCTTGATGGCGTGGATCTCTCCAGCGTGCCGCCGTATCAGCGCCCCATTAACATGATGTTCCAGTCTTACGCGCTTTTTCCGCACATGACGGTGGAGCAGAACATCGCCTTTGGCCTGAAGCAGGATAAGCTGCCGAAGGCTGAAATTACCGCGCGCGTGGCCGAGATGCTGAGCCTGGTGCATATGCAGGAGTTCGCGAAACGTAAACCGCACCAGCTTTCTGGCGGTCAGCGTCAGCGTGTGGCGCTGGCCAGAAGCCTGGCAAAACGCCCGAAACTGCTGCTGCTTGATGAGCCGATGGGGGCGCTGGATAAAAAACTGCGCGACCGTATGCAGCTCGAAGTGGTGGATATTCTCGAACGCGTGGGCGTGACCTGCGTGATGGTCACCCACGACCAGGAAGAAGCCATGACTATGGCCGGACGTATCGCGATCATGAACCGCGGCAAGTTCGTGCAGATTGGCGAGCCGGAAGAGATTTATGAGCATCCGACCACCCGCTACAGCGCAGAGTTCATCGGTTCGGTTAACGTCTTTGAAGGGCTGCTGAAAGCGCGTCAGGAAGATGGTCTGATCATCGAATCGCCGGGGTTGCAGCATCCGCTTAAGGTTGATCCGGATAACTCCGTGGTGGATAACGTGCCGGTCTACGTCGCGCTGCGCCCGGAGAAGATCATGCTCTGCGACGATCCGCCTGCCGATGGCTATAACTTTGCCGTGGGTGAAGTGGTGCACATTGCCTATCTGGGTGACCTCTCCATCTACCACGTACGCCTGAAAAGCGGGCAGATGCTGAGTGCCCAGTTGCAGAACGAACACCGCTATCGCAAAGGCCAGCCAACCTGGGGTGACGAGGTGCGCCTGTGCTGGGATGCGGACAGCTGTGTTGTGCTGACGGTATAAGGAGCGGCCAATGAGTACACTTGAACCTCCTGCCCGCGCAGGTAAACCGGGCGGCGTTGCCAGCTGGCTGACGCGCATGCAGATGAACCACGGCCGCAAGCTGGTGATCGCCATGCCTTACGTGTGGCTGATCCTGCTGTTTCTGCTGCCGTTCCTGATTGTTTTCAAGATAAGCCTGGCGGAAATGGCGCGGGCGATCCCGCCCTACACCAACCTGCTGGACTGGGCCGACGGGCAACTGACGCTGACGCTGAATCTCGGCAACTTCCTGCAACTGACGGATGACCCGCTCTATTTCGAGGCGTACCTGCAGTCGCTGCAGGTGGCGGCGATCTCGACGCTCTGCTGTCTGGTTATGGGCTATCCGCTGGCATGGGCCGTGGCGCACAGTAAACCGTCGACGCGGAATATTTTGCTGCTGCTGGTGATCCTGCCGTCGTGGACCTCGTTCCTGATCCGCGTTTACGCGTGGATGGGGATCCTGAAAAACAACGGCGTGCTGAACAACTTCCTGATGTGGTTAGGCGTTATCGATCAGCCGCTGACAATCCTGCACACCAACCTCGCGGTTTATATTGGCATTGTGTACGCCTATCTGCCGTTTATGGTGCTGCCGATCTATACGGCGCTGACGCGTATTGATTACTCGCTGGTGGAAGCCTCGCTGGATCTCGGTGCCCGTCCGTTAAAAACCTTCTTCAGCGTCATTGTCCCGCTGACCAAAGGCGGCATTATCGCCGGGTCGATGCTGGTCTTTATCCCGGCGGTAGGGGAGTTTGTGATCCCGGAACTGCTCGGCGGGCCAGACAGCATCATGATTGGTCGCGTGCTGTGGCAGGAGTTCTTCAATAACCGCGACTGGCCGGTGGCGTCGGCGGTGGCGATCGTGATGTTACTGCTGCTGATCGTGCCGATCATGTGGTTCCACAAGCATCAGCAGAAACAGATGGGAGACCACGGATGAACAACTTACCGGTAGTGCGCTCCCCGTGGCGAATAGCGATCCTGGTTATCGGCTTCACCTTCCTGTATGCACCGATGCTGATGCTGGTGATCTACTCATTCAACAGCTCCAAACTGGTGACGGTGTGGGCCGGCTGGTCGACGCGCTGGTACAGCGAGCTGTTCCACGATGATGCGATGATGAGCGCGGTGGGGCTGAGCCTGACCATTGCGGCGCTGGCGGCGACAATGGCGTCCGTTCTGGGCACGATCGCCGCGCTGGTGATGGTGCGCTTCGGCCGTTTTCGCGGTTCGAACGGGTTTGCCTTTATGATCACCGCGCCGCTGGTCATGCCTGACGTCATCACCGGTCTTGCGCTGCTGCTGCTGTTCGTGGCGCTGGCGCATGCCATCGGCTGGCCGGCAGATCGCGGCATGCTCACCATCTGGCTGGCGCACGTCACCTTCTGTACCGCGTATGTCGCGGTGGTGATCTCCTCGCGCCTGCGCGAGCTGGATCGCTCCATTGAAGAGGCGGCGATGGATCTCGGCGCGACGCCGCTGAAGGTCTTTTTCATCATCACCCTGCCGATGATTATGCCGGCGGTGATCTCTGGCTGGCTGCTGGCGTTTACCCTGTCGCTCGACGATCTGGTGATCGCCAGCTTTGTCTCCGGCCCGGGCGCGACGACGCTGCCGATGCTGGTCTTCTCCAGCGTACGCATGGGGGTCAACCCGGAGATCAACGCTCTGGCCTCGATCATCCTCGGTGTGGTCGGAATTGTCGGATTTATCGCCTGGTATTTGATGGCGCGCGCGGAAAAGCAGCGCGTGCGTGATATCCAGCGTGCAAGACGCGGCTGAAGGATTTAAAATTTCCAGTGATGTGCCGCGCATGACGCGGCACTGTTTTTCAGGGAAGTAAAACATTGGGATTATTAAAGAAATCACGTATTACGCACGCGCGTCCTAACGTTCCTGCTCTGGTTCAGGTGGCGGCGCTCGCCATTATTATGATCCGCTGCCTGGATGTGCTGATGATTCTCAACACCCTGGGCGTGCGCGGCATCGGTGAGTTCATTCACCGCAGCGTGCAGACGTGGAACCTGACGCTGGTCTTTTTGAGCAGCCTGATGCTGGTGTTTATCGAGATCTACTGCGCATTCTCGCTGGTCAAAGGGCGCAACTGGGCGCGCTGGGTCTATCTGCTGACGCAGGTAACCGCGGCGAGCTATCTGTGGGCGGCTTCGCTGGGATACGGCTACCCGGAACTGTTCAGCATTGCCGGCGGATCCAAACGCGAAATCTTCCACGCGCTGGTCATGCAGAAATTACCGGATATGCTGGTGCTCCTGTTGCTCTTTGCGCCAGCTTCAAGCCGACGGTTCTTCCGCCTGCAATAATGTGTATAATCGCTGCCCTCGCTTTCCTTAAGGTTTTCATATGCAGTGCGCACTCTATGTCGCCGGACGCTGCCGCTCCTGTCAGTGGATAGAACAGCCGGTCTCTCAACAACTCACCGCCAAAATGGCCGACCTGCAACAGCTGCTGGCAGCACACGCGGTGGCGGAGTGGTGCGCACCCGTCAGCGGCCCGGAACAGGGCTTTCGTAATAAAGCGAAAATGGTGGTCAGCGGCAGCGTTGAAAAACCGCTGCTCGGGATGCTGCATCGCGACGGCACGCCGGAAGATTTGACCGACTGCCCGCTCTATCCAGCCTCCTTTGCGCCTGTTTTTGCCGCGCTTAAACCGTTTATCGCGCGGGCCGGGTTAACGCCTTATAACGTCGCCCGCAAGCGCGGTGAACTGAAATACCTGCTGCTGACGGAGAGTCAGGCAGATGGCGGCATGATGCTGCGTTTTGTGCTGCGCTCGGAAACCAAACTGGAGCAGCTGCGCGAGGCGCTGCCGTGGCTGCAGGAACAGCTTCCGCAGTTAAAGGTCATAACCGCTAACATCCAGCCAGTGCATATGGCGATCATGGAAGGGGAGAAAGAGATCTACTTGACCGAGCGCCATGCACTGGCCGAGAACTTCAACGGCGTGCCGCTGTGGATCCGCCCGCAAAGCTTCTTCCAGACGAACCCGACGGTGGCGAGTGCGTTATACGCCACCGCCCGCGACTGGGTACGGTCGCTGAATATCCATCATATGTGGGATCTGTTCTGCGGCGTCGGTGGTTTTGGCCTGCACTGCGCCACGCCCGAGATGCAGCTCACCGGGATTGAGATCTCTGCCGAAGCCATTGCCTGTGCGAAACAGTCCGCCGCCGGGCTGGGTTTGACGAATATCCACTTCCAGGCGCTGGACTCCACGCAGTTCGCGACCGGCCAGGGCAACGTGCCGGCGCTGGTGCTGGTCAACCCGCCGCGCCGTGGCATCGGCAAGGCGCTGTGCGACTACCTGAGCCAGATGGCGCCGGAGTACATCATCTACTCCAGCTGCAATGCGCAGACCATGGCGAAAGACATCGCTCAACTGCCGGGCTATCGCGTTGAACGCGTTCAGCTTTTCGATATGTTCCCGCATACCGCCCATTATGAAGTGCTGACGTTGCTCGTAAAATCTTAAACAAAATGTGAACTCTTCATCCCTGCGAAATCAGGTAAGCTTACGTCATAAGACATGAATGAAGGCTTACCCATGAAGCAGATCCTGCTGGTGGAAGATGACCACGATATCGCGGCGCTTCTGCGACTCAATTTAGAAGACGAAGGCTACGCCATCACCCACGAGCCCGACGGGGCCAACGCCCTGCAGCGTCTTGAAAAACAGGCGTGGGATGCGGTGATCCTCGACCTGATGCTGCCCAACGTTGACGGGCTGGAGATTTGCCGCCGTATTCGTCAGATGACGCGTTACCTGCCGGTCATCATTATCAGCGCCCGCAGCAGCGAAACCGACCGCATTACCGGGCTGGAAACCGGTGCCGATGACTATCTGGCAAAACCGTTTTCGGTGCAGGAGCTGATTGCGCGTATCAAAGCCCTGTTTCGCCGCCAGCAGGCGATGGGCCAGGCGCAAACCGACGGTCACATTCAGGCTCATGGTCTGACCATCGATCCGCTGGCGCGCAGCGTGCTGCTTCATGGCCAGGTGGTGGATCTCACCCCGCGTGAATTCGAGCTGCTCTACTTCTTTGCCCGTCATCCTGGCGAGGTGTTTTCGCGTCTGGCCCTGCTGGAGCAGGTCTGGGGCTACCAGCACGAAGGCTACGAGCACACTGTGAACACCCACATCAACCGCCTGCGCATCAAGATTGAGAAGGATGCCGCCGAGCCGGAGATTATTCGCACCGTCTGGGGCAAGGGCTACAAATTTGCGGAGGCGCACCATGATGCGCCGCTTTAGTCTCAGCCAGCGTCTGACGCTGCTGTTTATCCTGCTGATGATGCTCTGCGCCACCGTCGCCTGTGCGGTACAGCTCTACAGCAGTATGCAGTACGGTAATGCGATGGTGCAGCGGTTGTCGGGCGGGCTGGCGCAGCAGATTGTCCAGCGTGAACCGATTCTGGACGCGCAGGGCAGGGTTGACCGCAGCGCGCTGAAACCGCTGTTTGGCCGACTGATGACCTTTAACCCCAGCGTTGAGCTGTACGTCGTCTCCCCGGACGGCACGCTGCTGGCCGATGCCGCGCCGCCCGGCCATATTCAGCGACAAACCATCGACCTTGCTCCGGTGCAGAGCTTCCTCAGCGGCGAGGTCATGCCGATCTATGGCGACGATCCGCGCAGCCAGAGTAAAAAAGTCTTCAGCGCGACGCCGCTGCGTCAGGACGGTGAGCTTAAAGGCTATCTGTACATTATTTTGCAGGGCGAGGAGTCGAACGCGCTGGCGGAAATGGCCTGGCATAAGGCGCTGTGGAGTACCGTCCTCTGGTCATTGCTGTGGGTAGCGCTGTTTGGACTGCTGGCGGGCTTACTGATCTGGTACTGGGTCACGCGTCCGGTCAAACGCCTGACCCGTGAAGTGGCCAGGCTGGAGCAGGACAGCATCAGCGCCATCAGGCAGCTGGCGGCGCAGCAGCCGGACGCGGCGGCGAAAGATGAAGTGGCGCTCCTGCGCAACAGTTTTATCGAACTGGCGCGGAAAATCACCCAACAATGGGATCAGCTGGCGGACAGCGATCGCCAGCGCCGGGAGTTTATCGCCAATATCTCACACGATCTCCGCACACCGCTGACGTCGCTGCTGGGCTATCTCGAAACCCTGTCGCTCAAATCCGCGACCCTGACGCCGCAGGAGCACCAGCAGTATCTCGCCACCGCCCTGCGTCAGGGGCAGAAGGTGCGACATCTCTCCCAGCAGCTGTTTGAGCTGGCGCGTCTTGAACATGGCGGCATTAAACCGCAGCGCGAGCGTTTCGCGATGGCGGAGCTGATTTCAGACGTGGCGCAGAAGTTTGAATTAACCGCCCGCACCCGGGAGGTGAACCTGCATATTGATGTGCCGGGACCGCTGCCGCTGATTAATGCCGATGTGTCGATGATTGAGAGGGTGGTGACCAACCTGCTCGATAACGCGATGCGGCATACGCCAGCCGGCGGGGAGATCCGTCTGGCGGTCTGGCAGGAGAATCAACAGCTTCAGGTTGAAGTGGCCGACAACGGAACGGGTGTTGATGCCGCGCTGCGCGACGATCTGTTCCAGCGGCCATCGGCGTTGACGACCCAGGCATCACGCGAGGATCGCGGCGGGTTAGGACTGCTGATTGTGAAACGGATGCTGGAGCTGCACGGAGGCGGGATCAGGCTGATGGAGTCGGTGAGTGGGGCGCGTTTTCGCTTCTTTGTTCCGCTGTAGAATTGCCGGATGACGCTACGCTTATCCGGCCTGGAATTCCCCCCGCAGGCCGGGTAAGGCGTAGCCGCCACCCGGCAAAAAAACTTACTGCGGGAACCACTGCTCACTGATTTTCTGATACGTACCGTCGGCTTTAATCGCTTTCAGCGCGCCGTTCAGTTTTTCCAGCAGGGCTTTGTTATCCGGACGAACCGCGATACCCAGACCCGTGCCGAAGTACTGTGGATCGGTCACTTTTTCCGTGGCGGTGCCCAGCTGCGGGTTGGTTTTCAGCCATTCGTTCACCACGGCGGTATCACCGAATACGCCATCGATACGGCCGTTTTTCAGGTCGATAATTGCATTCTGGTAGCTGTCATAGGCCACGGTTTTCACTTCAGGATGCTTGTCCTGCAGGTACTTCTGGTGGGTGGTGCCGTTTTCCATCCCGATGCGTTTGCCTTTCAGCTCGTCGAACGACTTGTACGCCCCTTTCTTCGCAATCACCACCGCCGAGTTGGCGTAGTACGGGTCGGTGAAGGCCACCTGCTTGCTGCGCTCAGGCGTGATGTCCATACCGGAGATCACCGCATCGTATTTTTTAAATTTCAGCGACGGGATCAGGCTGTCGAAGGCATGGTTGGTAAAGGTGCAGTCGGCCTGCATCTGTTTGCACAGCGCTTTCGCCAGGTCGATATCGAAACCGACGATCTGGTTGCTGGCATCCAGCGATTCAAACGGCGGATAGGTGGCGGAAACGCCAAAATTGATTTTATCCGCAGCGGATGCGCCAGCGGCGAACGTTGCCAGTAAAGCGGCCAGAACTAACTTTTTCATTATCATACTCCCGTCTGTAGGTCCTATGAATAAACAATGCCAGTAAATGAATTTATATTCAATAAAAATGATTAAATATTATTTGTGATATAAAAAAAAGCGGATAACCAGAAGGTTACCCGCATTGATGTTTATATTTTATGCATTCTGTAGGTCGGGTAAGGCGAAGCCGTCACCCGACTAATTCCGGCGCTCAAACGCCAGCGCTTTACGCTCGATCAGGCGCATCATCAGCGTCAGCAGACCGTTCACCACCAGATACACCACGCCCGCCGCGCCGAATACCATCACATCATAGGTGCGTCCGTACAGCAGCTGTCCATGCCCCATTACTTCCATCAGCGTAATGGTGTAGGCCAGAGAGGTACTCTTGAACACCAGCACCACTTCGTTGGAGTAAGAGGAGAGGGCGCGCTTAAAGGCGTACGGCAGCAGGATCGCCAGCGTGTCTTTCTTGCTCATGCCCAGCGCCCCGCAGGACTGCCACTGTCCTTCCGGAATGGCACGGATCGCCCCATAGAACAGTTGGGTGGTATAGGCCGCGCTGTTCAGCGAAAGGGCTATCAGGGCACACAGCCACGGCTCAGAAAGCAGGTGCCAGATAACCGGATACTCCTGCAGCGACGGGAACTGGCCCGGGCCGTAATAAATCAGGAATATCTGCACCAGCAGCGGCGTACCGGTAAACAGGGTGATATAAGCGCGCACAATCCACACCAGCACCGGCGTTTTCAGCGTCAGGATGATGGTGAAAATGAGCGCCAGGATCAGGGCCACGATGATGGACGCCACGGTCAGCGTCAGGCTGGTGTGCAGCCCTTTCATCAGCTCGGGAAAGTATTCAAGCATCAGCCTGGTCTCCGTTCAAAGCGCGTGGCACGCAGGTCAATCCGCTTGAGGATGTACTGACTGAGCAACGTGATCACCAGGTAGATCGCCGCCGCCACAATGTACCAGGTAAAGGGTTCCTGGGTACGGGTGGCGATGCTTTTGGTTTGCAGCATCAAATCGTTAACGCTTATCAGGCTTACCAGCGCGGTATCTTTCAGCAGCACCAGCCACTGGTTGCCGAGGCCCGGCAGGGCATGACGCCACATCTGCGGCATCACCAGACGGAAGAAGATCGCGGATTTCGACAACCCTAACGCCTGACCCGACTCCCATTGCCCCTGCGGCACGGCCTTCAGCGCACCGCGCAGGGTTTGCGAGGCGTACGCGGAGTAGAGCAGGGAGAGGGCAATCACGCCGCACAGGAACGGGCTGACGTCGAAGTTTTCAATCTGCATCTGCACCGGGATCTGCGCAAAACCGAGATTGAGGGTAAAGCCGTCCGACAGCGTAAGCAGCAGCTGTGAGGAGCCGAAATAGATAAACAGGACCACCAGAATTTCCGGTAGTCCACGCAGCACGGTGACCAGCGCGGAGCCTGTCCAGGCGACGGGGAACCATTTCGCGGATTCCCACACCGCAAAGAACATCGCCAGCACAAGGCCGATAATCAGTGCGCAAACGGCAAGGCCGACGGTCATCCCGGCGGCGCTTGCTAAAGGAAAAATTTCATTCATCAGGAATTACTTCTGGAACCATTTTTTGTAGATGGTTTCGTAGGTGCCGTCTTTCTTCACTTTTTCCAGCGCAGCGTTGAATTTCTGCTGCAGCTCAGTGTTGCCCTGACGAACGGCAATCCCCAGACCGGTACCGAAGTAGTCCTTATCGGTCACTTTGTCGCCCACTGGCGCCAGCTTGTCATTGGCTTTCAGCCATTCAGTCACGACCGCGGTATCACCAAATACGCCATCGATACGGCCATTTTGCAGATCCAGCTTCGCGTTCTGGTAGCTGTCATACGGAACGGTGGTGATTTCCGGATGCTTATCCATGATGAATTTCTGGTGGGTGGTGCCGTTCTGCACGCCCACTTTTTTGCCTTTCAGCTGATCGACAGAGGTGAATTTGCCTTTCTGACCAATGAACAGGGCGGAGTTGTCGTAGTACGGGGTGGTGAACAGCACCTGCTTTTCACGCTCAGGGGTGATGTCCATACCGGCCATCACGGCGTCGATACGGCGGAACTTCAGGCTTGGGATCAGGCTGTCGAACGCCTGGTTGCTGAAGGTGCAGGTCGCATCGATCTCTTTACACAGGGCATTCGCCAGGTCTACGTCGAAGCCAACAATTTTGTTGTTCGCATCCATAGACTCAAACGGAGGATAAGACGCTTCCGTGGCGAAACGAATGGTCTGGGCTGCGGTAGCGGAAAGGGTAACGCCAGCAAGCAGCACGGCAAGTAATACTTTTTTCATTATATTTCCCCTGACACAATCAATGAGATAAATAGTTTTTGAAGGCATCGGTTTGCGGATTCGCGAAGCAGCTCGCATCACCTTGCTCAACGATATACCCGTTTTCCATATAGACCACACGGCTGGCGGTTTTTCGCGCCACTTCCACTTCGTGGGTGACGATAACCTGCGTAATGTTGGTTTCCGCCAGCTCGCGAATGATGCTGACGATCTGAGCGGTGATTTCCGGATCCAGCGCCGCCGTCGGTTCATCAAACAGCAGTACCGCAGGCTCCATCATCAGCGCACGGGCAATCGCCACGCGCTGCTGCTGGCCACCGGAAAGGTGCAGCGGGTAGCGGTCGCTGTAGGGCTTAAGGCGCAGACGCTCCAGCAGCTTTTCCGCACGCGCGATCGCCTGATCCTTGCTTAAGCCCAGCACGCGGCATGGCGCTTCAATCAGGTTTTGCAGTACGGTGAGATGCGGCCAGAGATTGTATTGCTGGAAGACCATGCCGACGTTTTGACGCAGTTCGCGAATCGCCTTATCAGAGGGCGTTTTGGCGAAGTCAAAATGGTTACCGGCGATAGCCAGCGTACCTGAACGGGGCATTTCAAGCAGATTAAGGACACGCAGAAGGGAGCTTTTGCCTGCGCCGCTTGGACCCAGCAAAACCAGCGTTTCGCCTTCCGGGCAGTTCAGCGTGATGTCAAACAGCGCCTGGTGTGCGCCGTAGAAGCAGTTAATGCCGTTTAGTTTAATACTCATCGGGGCAGTCTTTACTCATCCAGGCAATCTATAGCAATTGAGGCCGCAGATAGTACCGTTGACAGAATAGTTATGCAATATTTCTGCGTTAAAAGTTAAATATAACCCGTGTTTCCCCTTAAACATAGCACAAAATAGCGAGCGGCAAGGTCGGCGAGTATAAATGTCGGCATTCCGCATGAAATGCCGCACATTTTACGGGGGTTACCGCGCGGTATCGCAGAAGTTAGCGATTCTCAATCGACTGGCGAAGCGTGCCGGCCGGGGCATGAACGCTGCCGCCAACGTAGCGCACGTCGTCCACCGCCCAGCACTGGCCTTCACGGATCATCAGCACTTCATCCTGCCAGGTTTGGCTGCCCTGGGTCAGCTTCACGCGCAGCGGAATATTTCGCGCATCGGTGTTCGGAATGGTGGACGCGCTGGCCACCTCGGCGCTGTCTGGCAGCGTGGTGCGGCTGGAGAACGGGTCGGACTTCAGCAGCGCGTTGTGCTGCGGATCGCGGGTGGCGTCGTTGAGCAGTTTTGCCAGCCCATCGCTCAGGTACGGGCGCAGACCGGTAAGATCGTTGCTGCGGTGCTGAATGCGATAATCATAGAACTGTTGCGCCACGGTATCCGGGCCGCCCTCGATACAGGGGCCGCTGCGGGTACCGATATCCTTAAAGGCTGGCGTGACCGTGGTGGTACAGGCGCTGAGCACCAGCGCGCAGGGCACTAAAAGTGTTAAAGCTGAATAGCGCATGTTGATTTCCTTATTTATTAACTATCCTTTCAATCATAGCGTAACGAACCGATAATGCTGTCCCTAAGGCATTGAACGCTAAAGAAGGAGAGAAACCATGCAGTTTTCAACAACGCCAACCCTGGAAGGGCAGACCATTACCGAGTATTGCGGCGTGGTCACCGGTGAAGCGATTCTCGGTGCCAATATCTTCCGTGACTTTTTTGCCGGTATTCGCGATATCGTGGGCGGCCGCTCTGGCGCGTACGAAAAAGAGCTGCGCAAAGCGCGCGAAATTGCTTTTAAAGAGCTCGGCGAGCAGGCGCAAGCCCTCGGCGCGGATGCGGTTGTGGGGATCGACATCGACTACGAAACGGTCGGCAAAGACGGCAGCATGCTGATGGTGAGCGTAAGCGGTACGGCGGTGAAAACCCTGCGATGAGGCGTGCGTTTGCCCCACTCCTGCTGGCGCTGTTGCTGGCAGGATGTGTCTCGGAAAAAGGGATTGTCGATAAAGGTGCCTACGAGCTGGATACGCGCCATCAGGCCCAGGCGGCGTATCCGCGCATAAAGGTGCTGGTTCTTCACTACACCGCGGATGATTTTGACAGCTCGCTGGCCACGCTGACGGATAAAAACGTCAGCTCTCACTATTTGATCCCTGCCACACCGCCTGCCCCCGACGGTAAGCCGCGCATCTGGCAGCTGGTGCCTGAAAGCGAACTGGCCTGGCATGCGGGTATCAGCTTCTGGCGCGGCACCAACCGTATCAATGATACCTCGGTGGGCATTGAGCTGGAGAACCGTGGCTGGCAGAAAACGGCCGGGGTGAAGCATTTTACGCCGTTCGCACCAGCGCAAATAGCGGCGCTGGTCCCGCTTGCTAAAGATATTATCGCCCGCTACAACATCAAGCCTGAGAACGTGGTGGCTCATGCGGATATTGCGCCGCAGCGCAAGGACGATCCCGGACCGCTTTTCCCCTGGCGTGAGCTGGCGCAGCAGGGAATTGGCGCGTGGCCTGATGCTGACCGGGTGGCATTTTATATGAATGGCCGGCCGCCTTATCAGACGGTGGACACCGCCGCGCTGCTGGAGCTGCTCGCGCGCTATGGTTACGAAGTGCCTGATAACAGCACTCCCGCCCAGCAGAAACGCATCATCATGGTGTTCCAGATGCACTTCAGGCCGCAGCTCTGGAACGGTGTCGCGGATGTCGAAACGCTGGCCATCGCCGAAGCGCTTCTGGAGAAATACGGGCAGGGGTAATTCTTCGGAAAGCCCCCGAAAGAAAGATTAG
>NZ_POVL01000057.1 GCF_002939185.1 Enterobacter sichuanensis
CTAACGCCAGGTTGACGGTCAGCAGGAGGGTGATGATCGGCAGCGCCAGCATCAGCCCGTTGAGGAAAATCAGCCCTGCAGCGCGGGTCAGCGCCAGAAACGCATTGCTGTTCACCGGATTTTCCCCAATCGGCAGCGTATGGAAGGTGTCCACCAGCATGGAGATGAGCCACAGATGACCGTTGAACGACAGAAACAGCAGCATGGCGAGCAGGTCGATAATGCGCGCCAGCACGGGCATGTTGAGATGACTGCCGGGATCGACAAACGTGGCGAACGATAACCCCATCTGCAGGCCAATCAGCTCTCCCGCGGTACGCACGGCGGCAAACGCGAGCTGCATGGTAAAGCCGACGGCAACGCCAATCATCACCTGCTGCAGAGCCACCCACACCGCGTTCGCCGAGAAAATCGGGATCTCCACCGGGGGAAGGGACGGGGCGACGATAATCGAGATGATAATGCCCAGCCCCACTTTGACACGCTTGGGGATCGATTTCTCACTGAGGATCGGGGCGGTGGAGACCAGCGCCATAATGCGCAGCATCGGCCAGAAATAGACGCCGAGCCACTGAACCCACTGGTCGCTGGTGAAGTGCAGCATCGTCAGATCAGCCGATGATATACGGCAGGTTGGTAAACAGGTTGCGCATATAGTCCAGCAACAGGTTCAGCATCCACGGCCCGGCGACAATAATCGCCACGAACACGGCGATGATTTTCGGAATGAACGACAGCGTCATTTCGTTAATCTGCGTGGCGGCCTGCAAAATACTGATAATCAGACCTGTCACCAGCGCGACAAGCAGCAGCGGTGCGGCAACGGCAATGGCGATTTTCATCGCTTCCGTGCCCATCATCATGACCGATTCGGGTGTCATTGCCGTTCCTTAACTGTAGAAGCTCTGCGCCAGCGAACTGACCAGCAGCTGCCAGCCGTCGACCAGCACAAAGAGCATGATCTTAAAGGGCAGGGCGATGGTCGCGGGCGGCACCATCATCATCCCGAGCGCCATCAGCACGCTGGCGATCACCAGATCGATAATCAGGAACGGAATAAATATGGTAAAGCCAATCTGGAACGCGGTTTTCAGCTCGCTGGTGACATAGGCGGGCAGAAGAATACGCATGGGTACCGCTTCCGGCCCCTGCAGCTCGCCGGTATTGGACAGACGGGCAAAGAGGGCGAGATCCGCTTCGCGCGTCTGGCGCAGCATAAATTCCCGCAGCGGCTGCGCGCCTTTATCCAGCGCCTCCTGCATGGAGATTTTATCTTCGCTGAACGGCTGATAAGCGTCGGTATAAATCTTATCGATCACCGGCGACATAATGAAAAAGGTTAAAAACAGCGCCAGCCCGAGCAGAACCTGGTTTGGCGGGGCGGACGGGGTGCCCAGGGCGTTTCGCAGCAGACCAAAGACGATGATGATGCGGGTGAAGCTGGTCATCATCAGCAGAATGGCCGGAATAAACGTCAGCGAGGTGATGAAAACCAGCGTCTGAACCGGAAGTGACCAGCTTTGGCCACCGCCCGCGAGCGGGGTAGATACCAGACCGGGCAGTTGCGCATAAACCGCGGGAGCAAACAGGCCAACGCCCGCAAGCGTCAGGGATAACAAACGGCGCATCAGGATCTCCCGGAACGCTTAAGCAAACTCTTCATGACGGACTGAAAATCCGCAGGGGCCTCTGCGCGCGCGTCCACCTCAACAGGGGCGGGCGGCAGTTTATGTAATACGTTGATGCTGGAGGCCGTGACGCCCAGGACCAGACGCGCATCTTCCACCTCGACGATGACCACGCGTTCACGTGGCCCGAGCGTGGTGCTGGCGCTGACTTTCAGGCCGCGGGTGCCGGCGGTTTTACCCGCCAGACCAAAGCGCTTCGCCAGCCAGGCGGCGATAAGAATAAAGGCAATAATACCGAACAACGCCCCACTCACCTGGAGCAGAGGTGAACCGGGGACGGCAGAAGGTTGCGATAGTGTTGCCTGGGTTTTCATGCTTAACGGCTCAGTCGACGCATACGTTCAGACGGGGTAATGATGTCGGTGATACGTACGCCGTATTTATCGGCAACCACCACTACCTCACCCTGGGCAATCAGATAACCGTTGATCAGAATATCCAGCGGTTCACCGGCCAGACCGTCAAGGGCGACCACGGAACCCTGCGTCAGGCGCAGCAGCTCTTTAATGGTCATCCGGGTGCGGCCCAGTTCAACGGTCAGCTTAACCGGGATGTCCATAATCAGGTCGATGTCCTGCAGCGTGCCGCTGACGTCACCGCCGCCAAGCTGCTGGAAGACGGCATCCGCCGCACTTTTGCTCGGGGTCGCTTTTTGCTCGTTTAACGCGTCAGCCCACAGATCGTCCAGTGCTCCGCTGTTTTCATCGGACGGATTGTTCATGTCACTCATTTGGGCTGTTCCTCATTCAGCGAATTCAAAATCGGGTTGATCAAGTGCTCAACGCGTAACGCATACTGACCGTTAATCGTGCCGTACTGGCTTGTCAGCACGGGGACACCATCCACATGGGCAATAATGCGGTCGGGTTTTTCTATCGGCAAAACATCACCGGGTTGTAATTTCAGGATCTGGGATAACCGCAGCGGGATATCGGCGAAGCTCGCCACCAGCTCAAGCTGTGAATGCTGGACCTGGCGGACCAGGTTTTCACGCCAGTTCTGGTCTTCGTTGCGGGAGTTCTCCAGCGGCGGGTTGACCAGCAGCTCGCGCAGCGGTTCGATCATGCTGAACGGCAGGCAGATATTGAACTCACCGGTCAGGTTACCGATCTCCACGTGGAACGGGGTGTTCACGACGATATCGTTCGGGGAGGTGGTGATATTGGTAAATTTCACCTGCATCTCAGAACGGACGTACTCCACTTCCAGCGGGTTGATCGCTTTCCACGCGTCGCTGTAAGACTCCAGCGCCAGCTTCAGCATGCGGTTAATGACGCGCTGTTCGGTGTGGGTGAATTCACGACCTTCTACTTTGGTCGGGAAACGCCCGTCGCCGCCGAACAGGTTATCCACCGCGATGAACACCAGGCTTGGGGAAAACACCACCAGACCGGTGCCGCGCAGCGGCTTCAGATGAATCAGGTTAAGGTTGGTTGGCACCGGCAGATTGCGGGCAAACTCATGATACGGCTGAATGCGGATCGCACCGACCGTGATATCCGGGCTACGACGCAGCAGGTTAAACAGCCCCATACGGAACTGACGTGCAAAACGTTCGTTAATGATCTCCAGCGCCTGCAGACGTTCACGTACCACGCGACGCTGGGTATTCGGGTCATAGGGGCGAATATCGCTATCGCCGCCAATACCCGGTTGCGGATCGTCACTCTTATCGCTGTCGCCGTTGAGCAGCGCATCGATTTCTGCCTGAGAAAGAATACTGTCGCCCATGTCGTTACCGCAGAATGAAAGCTGTGTACAGAACGTCAGTGACTTCCTGCTTAGGTTGACCATTTACCAGCGGGGTCGCCAGCGTTTGTTTAATGGCATCGACCAGCTTTTGCTTGCCAACATCGGTGGCCAGCGCCGAAGCGTCCTGACGAGAGAACAGCAGCAGAAGGCGGCTGCGCACCTCCGGGAGATAATCATTCAGACGCGCGCGGGTGGCTTCATCCTTCAGGCGCAGCGTAATACCGACATACAGCACACGGTCCGCATCACCGAGATTCACGGTGAAGGTGTCCAGAGGGAAAAATACCGGCGCCGGCGGCGGTGCAGGTTCGGCCTTGGCCGCAGCGGTTGAAGGTTCCTGCTGCATACGCCAGTAACTATAGCCCGCGGTAGCGCAGGCGGCGAGCGTGATCAACACCAGCAGCGGGATCCAGATGGAACGCTTACTTTTTTTGGTGATAGCGGAGTCAGTCATCTGATACGAGCTTCCTGTTTCGGTACAGCTTAATAAGGTGATTATCCCGTGTCCTGCTGTCGTCAAAGCGTGGAAAAGACGGGGATAATCACGCTACCTCTGGCGTTTAGGCGAAGATGTCTACGGCACCGTTACCGCGCGCGGCGGATTGCAGGGCCGCAGGGACAGGCAGAAGCTCATCGCTCTCTTCATTAAAACCGCCGGTGTTGCCGGAACGCGAAGCCTGATGCTGCTGGGAGGAGGAATGCTGCTGCCCGGCAAAGCTCTCGCTGCTGACGCTGCTTTGCGACAGCTGAATGCCGTTCTCCGCAAGCGAGGTCCGCAGGACCGGCAGGGCTGCCTCCAGTGCCGCACGGACATGGCTGTGAGCAGAAACCATCTGCAGCTGCGCCTGGTTATCGTCCAGTTTAAGTGAAATTTGCACCTGACCCAGATCTTCCGGGTGCAGACGCAGTTCCGCGGTCTGCTGGCCCTGCTTAGTGAACAGCGTGATGTGCTGGCTCAGGGATTGTTGCCATTCGTGGGTACCCAGCGGCTGACTTAACACCGGCGCGGTGGCAACGGTAGCGGCAGGCTGGCTGGTCGCATGGCTGGAGACGATCGGTGCCAGGGTGGCCGTCGGCGACGAGGAGGATGAACTGGCGAGGTCCTGCTTCTCTGCGCTGGCGGTCACAACCGGTGCTGCCGGCGCGTTGGCAGGCAGCGCCGGATCGCTGTTTGTCATCTGCGTCTGGCTTTGATAAGGCGTCGTTATCTGCGCTTTTTCATGGCCGCCCTGCGCCGCGTTCAGCAACGGCTGGGTCGCACCGTTTTGGGCACGCGTTGCGGAACCCAGCGCCGACGGTGCGGTAATATCGTTACGCTCTGTCGCCTGGACGGTGCGGGTCTGCTGGTGCGGCAGCATGGCCATCAGCGCGCTTAATCCGGCCAGTTCCTCTTCGCTCAGCTCGCTTTTGCCGTCATCTTTGCTGTTGACCGCATTGAGCGCTTTCAGGGCATCGCCCTTCGATACCGGCACCAGCCCGGAAACCAACGTTTCAGGCGAGATGACAGGCGTGGCTTCCTCGCCATTCAGTGTCGGCTGACGCGCGAGCAGGTCAGCAATTTTAGCCTGCAGAGCGGTATCGCCTTTGGCGTCCTGAGCCACTTTAGAGAGCTTGCTGTTGGCAGCTTTCAGGTCCGCCAGGGTCAGCGGCGCATCGTTGCCCTGGCCCGTTGCCTCCGTCAGGGCGCCCGCCAGCAGAGAGAGAAAGTCTTGCGCACCCTCGGTGCCTTTCCCTGTCTGCGTGCCGCCTGCGAGCTCGCTGTCGCTCATCAGCAGTTGTTGCAGTGTGATCATTCCGGTTTCCTCATTGATGCGCGCTGGGCAAACTCATCCATTTTCTTCTGATCCAGACGGTTTTCCGCCAGGGTCGTTGCGGCGATCTGCCGGTCCTGTAAGGTCTGCCAGGCCTGCAGTCGCTGCTTCTTCTCACGCCAGAAATTCAGCGCAGTATCGACTTTTTGGGTCCACTGGTTCAGCTGCTGGCGATGCTGTTCTATCGCCTTCTCCAGCGTCTGGATAAACTGCTGATAGTTAATCCAGCGCTGGCTGCCAATGCCCTGTGTCATATCGGTATTGAGGTTGGTGCGATATTCATGCTGATAGTCGATTAACATCTTCAACTGTTCTTCAGCCTGCTGGCACCCGCGTCGCATTGCGCCAAGCTGCAATGCGGCATCATCAACTTCTTTTTCTGCCAGATCTTTCAGCGTTGATAACGCGCTGTTTTGCGCCATGACCTTCGCCCTCCACCTGTGTTACACCTGCGGGAAAATTAGCTCCAGTGCCTGAATGGAATCTTCCCAGTCGGCGCGTTCAAAAATGCCTTGTTGTAAAAATGCCTCCAGCTGCGGCCACAGGTTAATCGCTTTGTCGAGCATCGGGTCGCTGCCTTTGGCATACGCCCCCACGCTGACCAGATCGCGGTTACGCTGGAAGCTGGAGAGGAGTTGTTTGAAGTTACGCACGCGGGCGTAGTGCTGCTCGGTTATCAGCGCCGTCATTGCACGGCTGATAGAAGCCTCAATATCAATGGCCGGATAGTGCCCGGCTTCGGCCAGACGACGCGACAGCACAATATGACCGTCAAGGATCGCACGCGCGGAGTCGGCAATCGGATCCTGCTGGTCATCGCCTTCCGTCAGCACCGTGTAAAACGCGGTGATAGAGCCGCCGCCGCTGATGCCGTTCCCCGCACGCTCAACCAGGGCAGGGAGTTTGGCAAAGACCGAAGGCGGGTAACCTTTGGTGGCCGGTGGCTCACCGATGGCCAGCGCGATTTCACGCTGCGCCATCGCGTAACGGGTCAGGGAGTCCATGATCAGCAGCACGTGTTTGCCGCGGTCCCGGAAATCTTCGGCGATACGGGTGGCGTACGCGGCACCCTGCATGCGCAGCAGCGGGGAAACATCCGCCGGTGCGGCGATAACCACCGAACGGGCACGGCCTTCCGCACCCAGAATGTTTTCAATAAAGTCTTTTACTTCACGACCACGCTCGCCGATCAGCCCCACGACGATCACATCGGCCTGGGTGTAACGCGCCATCATGCCGAGCAGGACCGATTTACCTACGCCTGAGCCGGCGAACAGACCCATACGTTGCCCACGACCAACGGTCAGCAGGGCGTTAATCGGGCGCACGCCGGTATCCAGCACATGCTCGATAGGGGTACGCTGCAGGGGGTTAAACGGTTGGGTGATCAACGCGCCGGTTTCGGTGGTGTCCGGGGAGGGCAGTCCGTCGAGCGGTTTGCCGCTGCCATCCAGCACGCGACCCAGCAGGGCCGGACCCAGCGGCAGCTGTTTCCCGCTCTGCAGTCCATCGCCGGTGATGTTTTTGGCATACACGCGCGCGCCGGGCAGGATGCCTTCCACCTCTTCAAGCGGCATCAGAAACAGACGCTGGCCGTTAAATCCGACCACTTCGCTTTCCACTTCCCGCGTTTCCTGGCCATCCTGACGCTCAATCACACAGGTCGCGCCCAGCGGCAGCTGCAGGCCAGTGGCTTCCAGCACCAGGCCGGTGGCGCGGGTCAGTCGGCCATAACGACGAACAGATGGCAGCTGCGCCATCTTCGTCTCAAAGTTGTCGAGGGTATTGAGCCAGCGGGTGAGGCGTGCGGTCATCAGACGACTCCCGGTGCCGCCAGGCGACACAGTTCCTGCCAGCGGGTGGCGACGCTGGCGTCCAGGTCACCCTCATCGGCAGAGACTTTACATCCGCCGTGATGTAGCGTCGGGTCACCGCGCAGACGCCAGCCGTGCAGGCTCAGCGTGGCGCCCAGACTCTCTTCCACGCGCTGCAGGTCGTCCGGATGGACGCGCAGCTGCGGCTTCCCGCTAAACAGCGGCTCCTGCTGCAGCAGGCCCTGAATTTGTTTAATCAGCGCCGTGTTATCTACCACCGGTGTCTGGCCGATCACCTGACGGGCGGCTTCCAGCGCCATCTGCATCAGGCGCGAGGCAATGACGCTGTCCAGCGCGTCCAGCGTATGCTGAAACTCGCTGACCAGCTGCTGCATACGGGCATGGAGCGGCGCCTGCTGCTGGCGCGCCTGATCGATGCCGTGCTCTAACCCTTTCGCCAGACCTTCCTGGTATCCCTGCTCGTGGCCTTTCTGACGGCCTTCGTTCAGACCGGCATTATAGCCCTGCTCATGCGCCTGCATTTGCAGCTGAGCCAGCATCTGTGCCTGCTGTTCTTCTTCACTCAGCTCGGGCTGTTCGACGTCCGGGTCACTCTCCTCGGTCTGAATCACGGCTGGCGTGAACTCGGAGAGGGGAGGGGCCAGATCGTCCGGCGTCCAGCGCTTCCACGGCAGCTCATTAGACATAGGTGTCGTCTCCGCTGCCAATCACCATCTCGCCGGTTTCTGCCAGACGACGAACAATAAGCAGGATAGCTTTCTGTTCGTTTTCCACCTGAGACAGACGAACCGGGCCGCGGTTGGCAAGGTCGTCGCGCAGGATATCCGCCGCACGCTGGGACATGTTGCGCAGGAACTTCTCGCGCAGCGGCTGCTCGGCACCTTTGAGGGCGATAAGCAGCGACTCGGAATCCACTTCCTGGAGCAGGCGCTGGATGCTGCGGTCGTCCACTTCGACCAGGTTTTCGAACAGGAACATCTCGTCGATGATTTTCTGCGCCAGCTCGCCGTCGAATTCGCGAACCGCGGTAATAACCGCCTCTTCCTGCTGGGTTTTCATCAGGTTGATGATCTCTGCCGCCGTTCTCACGCCGCCCATTTTGCTGCGCTTGAGGTTCTGGCCGTCGAGCAGGTTGTTCAGCACTTCGGTCAGCTCCGCCAGCGCGGCCGGCTGGACACCGCCGAAGGTCGCGATACGCAGCATCACGTCGTGACGCAGACGCTCTTCGAACAGCGCCAGAATATCGGCTGCCTGGCCACGTTTGAGGTGGACAAGAATGGTCGCGATAATCTGCGGGTGCTCGTCGCGAATAAGGTCGGCGGCGCTCTGCGGCTCCATAAAGTTAAGCGTTTCGATACCGCTGGCGGTATCGCGCGTTTCCAGAATATCTTCCAGCAGGCTGGCGGCACGCTCTTCGCCCAGGGCCTTGACCAGCACGGAGCGCAGGTAGTCGTTGGCGTTGACGTTGAGAGCGGCAAACTGTTCTGCTTCCTGCTCAAACTCCGACAGCACTTCGGTCAGCTGTTTGTTGGAGATCTGACGCACGTTGGCCATTGCCGCACTCAGAATTTGCACTTCCCGCTGGGAGAGGTGCTTAAACACCTCTGCCGCGCGATCTTCGCCAATGGTCATCAGCAGGATGACGCTTTTATCGGTGCCCGTAAGCGTATTACTCATGTTCGTTACCCATCCACTGGCGGATGACCAGCGCCACGACGCGCGGATCGTTATCTGACATTTCGCGAATGCGCTGGCTCATCACCTCAGCGCCCATGCGCTGGTTAGCACGGCGCTGCTGCATCTGCTCGTCTTTGCTGAGACGAACTTCAACCGCTTCTTCCACTTCCTGACGCGCGCTCATCTGTTCGCGAGCCGCTTTCTCGGCTTCTGCACGACGCTGAAGCTGAGGACGAACGCCCTTACGCCACAGCAGCCACGCGACAATCAGCACCAGCAGCCAGCGACCTGCGGACATCAGCTGGTCGATAAACGCCTGCTGTTGCCAGAACGGCAGTTCACCACCGGTCTCTTCAACCGAGTTGAACGGTGAGTTCACCACGTTGAGGCTGTCGCCACGCTTCTCGGAGTAACCCATCGCTTCACGGGTCAGGTCTTCGATCTGCTTCATCTGCTCGGCGGTCAGCGGCAGCGGTTTGCCATTCGGCAGCGTTTTGTAGTTCACCACCACGGCGACGGACAGGCGCTGAATATCACCGACGTTCAGTTTGGTATGGCGAATCGTGCGGTCCACTTCATAGTTCGTGGTTTCGTTACGGCTGCTGGTACGCGGACCGGCGTTACTGGTTGTAGAGGTTGTCTGCTGATTCTGCTGACCGTTCTGCTGATTGGCCGGCGGGGTAGAGATCGGCGCCGCGTTTGCCGGGGCAGGCTGGTTAGAGAGCGCACCCGGTACGCCGCCAGGATAAGCACCGCCAATCTGCTCGTTAGAGTTGATCTGGCGCGAACGCATGACCGCCTGAGAGGCATCGCCGTTCGGGCTGTACTGCTCTTCGGTCTGTTCTTTATTAGAGAAGTCGATCTGCGCGGTGACCTGCGCGTGCACGTTGCTGTTGCCCACCACCGGGCCGAGGATCGCTTCGATACGACGCTGGAGACGGCTTTCCACATCGGCGGCATATTTCAGCTGCGCATCATTCAGATCGCGACCGGCGGTATTGGATTGCGTCAGCAGATGGCCACTCTGGTCGACCAGCGTCACGTTACCCGGCGGCAGACCGGCGACGGCGCTGGAGACGAGATGCGTCACCGCGCTGATTTGCCCTTCGTCCAGCGCGCGGCCAGGTTCAAGGTTCACGGTCACGGAAGCGGAAGGCGATTTCTGCTCACGGACAAATAAGGAGGGTTTAGGCATCGCCAGGTGCACACGGGCACTCTTCACCGGGCCTAAGGTTTCAATGGTGCGGGCCAGTTCACCTTCCAGCGCACGCTGGTAGTTCACCTGCTCGCTGAACTGGCTGATACCGAATTTTTCCTGATCCAGCAGCTCAAAGCCCACCGCGCCGCCTTTCGGCAGCCCCTGCTGAGCCAGACGCAGACGGAGTTCGTGTACCTTATCCGCAGGCACTTCCAGCGCGCCCCCGTTATCGGCGAAGCGATAAGGGATGTTCATCTGGGTCAACTGGGTGACGATGGCGCCGCCATCCTGATCGGAAAGGTTACTGTAGAGCGTCCGGTAGTCAGGGCTCTTCGCCCACAGGACCATCGCTACAAGGATCGCAATTGCGGCAGCGCCTGCCACGATCAACGGGATTTTAGGATTCGCGCGAAGGCGGTTCATCCACTCGAGTGATTTATTTTGCGGCGCTGTCGATGCTGTAGCACTCATTGCGCACCTCTTAAATCCTGGTGGTTTACGTTATTCGTGTAGAGAAACAAAACTGACTCCCGGGTCGGCAAACACGACAAAAGTTCCATATTGATGGCCCTGCCATTATTTGATGATTCGTGATTTTCTATGCGTCAAATAACCTGGTTTTTTAACGCTATTTACCGCCATTATCTTATTGACAAGCTGTTAGTCTTGACCGCGTAAAAAACCATCCAGGGGAGAGTCATGGCTATTCAGGGTATTGAAGGGGTTATTAGTCAGCTGCAGGCAACCGCGATGACGGCCCGTAATCAGAATGTGGCAGAACAGCAGCGGGGTATTAGCTTTGCCGGGCAACTGCACGCCGCGCTTGACCGTATCAGCGATACCCAGACCGCCGCGCGCACGCAGGCCGAGAAGTTCACCCTCGGCGAGCCGGGCGTGGCGCTAAACGATGTGATGACCGATTTGCAAAAAGCCTCGGTCTCCCTGCAGATGGGGATCCAGGTGCGTAACAAGCTGGTTTCCGCCTATCAAGAGGTGATGGGGATGCAGGTCTAAGACCTGGCGATCTTCGCTGGCAGCCTTAGCGCTTTAATGCCACAATATTTTTTTCTTCGAATGCAGGAAAGATGATGAAAAAAATAGCAATTGCTGGCGCGCTGCTGGCACTGACCGGATGCGTTCAGGTAGATAACTATCAGGACGTGATTAAGCATCCGGTCCCGGCACATCTGGCGGGATACTGGCAGTCAAAAGGGCCGCAGAGCAAAATGGTCAGCCCGGAGGCGATTGCCACGTTAGTGGTGACGGAGGAGGGCGATACGCTGGACTGCCGTCAATGGCAGCGCGTGATTGCCGTGCCGGGTAAAATCATGCTGCGTTCAGACAGCTATTACAACGTGACCCGCAAGCTGGATATCTATCCGCTGGAGCGCGATGGCTCGGTGCTGGAGTACGACGGCATGGAGCTGCAGAAGGTCGACCGCCCAACGGTGGAGTGTGCCGATTACCTGAGCAAAAATCCGCTGGAGAGTAAGCTGCCCTAAGGGTAAAAGCAAAACGGCAACCTCGTTGCCGTTTTTGGTGTTTGCGCCCTCTCCCTGTGGGAGAGGGACGGGGTGAGGGCATCAGGCCGCACGTTTCCCGTTCTACAACGCATCCTCAATCACCCACACGCTGACGCTTCCTCCTTTACAGGTAAACGTCCCTTCGCCATCCGCTGCCGTGGTGATGGTTTCTTCGCGATTGCCGAGAAAATCACGCCAGGTTTTATTACCGTAGTTTTCCCCAAGACAAATCACTTTTTCGCCGTCGTCGCCGTTCGACATCACCACCACGCAGCCAGGATCGTCATCGGTGCCGCTGCGGCTGAAGGCGATACAGTTAGGATGGTCAAAAAAGAGCGTCTGCACGCCGTGGGCAAAACGCTGGCGAGCGAGGATCAGCTCATGAAGCTGCTCAATCACTGGCATATCAATATGGTACGTTTCACCGTCTCCCCCGGTATCGTCATAGCTGGCGCCGAAGAGATCGGGATAGAAGACGCTCGGTACACCGTTTTCCCGCAGCAGGATCAACGCGTAGGCCAGCGGTTTAAACCAGGCCTCGACCGGTGCTTCCAGCGCCTGCAACGGCTGGGTGTCATGGTTGGCAACCAGCGTCACCGCATGGAACGGATCGGCTTCCACCAGCGTGCCGGTGAAAATCTGGCGCATGTCGTAATCCCGCCCCTGACGTGACGCTTCGTGGAATTTCATCTGCAGGGGGGCATCAAAGAGCATGGTTTTGCCCTCGACCTGATCGATATAGGCCTGAAGCTTATCCACCTCGTGGGACCAGTATTCCGCCACGATAAATAACGGCTGGGCGGCGACTTCCTGAACGTGCTCAATCCACTCTTTGTAGAACCAGGCGGGGATGTGTTTCACGGCATCCAGACGAAAACCGTCGCAGCCGGTTTGTTCCATCACCCAGCGGGCCCAGTATTTGATCTCCTCGGTCACGGCGTGATTGCGAAAATCGATATTCTCGCCCATCAGATAATCGAAGTTACCCATCTCATCATCAACCTGATCGTTCCAGCCGTCGCCGGTGTAGTCGTTGACGATTTTAAAGATGCCGTCTTCATCGGGGTTTTCTATATGGTCGACGCCGCTGAAGCATTTGTAATCCCAGATGAACTGCGAATATTGCCCGGCGCGGGCAGGGAAGGTGTAGCGGGTCCAGGCTTCGCACTCAATGACTTCATCATCAATTTGCGTGCGGTCCTGCTCATTCACGCGCTGAACGCGAACAGGCTCTTTTTCGTCGGCCCCCATTTTGTGATTCACCACCACATCCAGCAGGACGGCAATGTTGTTGCTTTTGAGGGC
Organism: Enterobacter sichuanensis; assembly: GCF_002939185.1. Lineage (GTDB taxonomy): Bacteria > Pseudomonadota > Gammaproteobacteria > Enterobacterales > Enterobacteriaceae > Enterobacter > Enterobacter sichuanensis. The sequence goes on from NZ_POVL01000057.1 coordinate 12,790, forward strand.
GTCGATGGCCTCCAGCAGCTGCGCTTTGTCGCCGTATTTGGTGGCAACGCTGCCTTTCTGGTCAAACTCGCCAAGATCGAACAGGTCATACGAATCATAACCCACTGAATAACCCCCGGACGCGCCTTTATAAGCAGGGGGTAGCCAGATCATGTTGATGCCGATTTCGTTAAGGTTGGGGGCTAATGCCGTGACTTCTCGCCACAATTCACCGCCTGCGGGGTAATACCAGTGAAAGCATTGTAACAGGGTGGGGTTTTTCATCATCCTTGCTCCAGAAGCCGGTTAGCTGACTTCTGGAGTATGGATGAAGAAATCATAATTGTGTGTCGCGGGTCAAACTTTCTGGATAAAGAATATTCCCTGACAGCTTTCCATAGGTAGACGTGATGGATTGCTGTTTACCGGTTTGATCAATCAGGCTGCGCAGCTCGTCCATGCGGACTTTCAGCAACGCCTTTAGCGCATTCTCATTTTCGAGGATCATTTCCAGCAGCGCACGCGCTTGCTCAACCTGAGCCGGAGGGCATGACATGATGGGCGTTTGAGAAATCCTTTCCACCAGTTGTACGTAATGCATTTCCTGCTCGATAAGCGCATCCCATTGACCAGAATGTGCAAGATTTAGCATAGCAATGCTCTGAGCATGTAACGCCTGCCAGTGGCTAAGCGCTGCGCTGGGAGTATTCATCAAAATTATCCTGAAATAGAGGACGCATTGGGGCCGATTTGCTTCCATGCATCCGCAATGTTGTTTAATAAACCCTCGACTTCAACAATTGCGTCAACGTCATTACTGACATTCGCCAGCAACAAACGTCGAACCATATATTCGTACAAGGAGGCAAGATTACCCGACAACTCGCTCTCAACCTCCATGTTCAGTCCTGCTTTTAAACCGTTGTCGATGATGTTGATGGCTTTGGATAACGCTTCGCCTTTTTCACGAATTTGTCCGGCTTCCAGGAACAAACGCGCGCGGACAAGGGCGCTATGCGCCCCGTCGAACAACATGACAATCAGCTGGTGTGGACTGGCATTCATAACTGCGCTTTCGACTCCTATCTGCTGATAGGATTGAACACCAGAGGTGTTATACATATCCACTCCTCAATGCGACGACTATTTCTGTGAGAACTGTTGGGTCAGGTAGTTAGCCGTACTGGTCATTTTGGTGACTAATACGTCCAGGCTGGTGAACTGCGTTTTGTAACGCGCCATGGTCGCTTCAATTTGGGCATCCATGGCATCGTAACGTTCACCCAGCGTTTTCAGCGTTTTGTTGATCCCGTCTTTCGCGTTCTGGATCACCCCGGCGCTGCCGGTACTGGTGCTGAGCATGGAGGTCAGCGTGTTATTCATCTGGGTCGCCATGCCGGTTTTCTTTCCGTCACCGACGAAATACTGCTGTACGGCGTTCGGGTTGTCGGTCAGCGCTTTTTTCAGCTTATCGGTATCCACTTTCAGGTTACCGACAGTGCCGTCCGCGCCTTTCACCGGATCCTGGGTAATCCCCAGCTGGGCCATGATCTGAACCGAGCCGGCCTGGACTTCGGTAAGCAGACCGCGCAGCTGAGACTGGATCCCACGCACGTTTGCATCACCGACCAGCGCGCCGTTGCTGGTGGACTGGCTGCCCGAACCGGCATCAACCGGAACGTACTTCGTCAGGCTGTTAATCGTGGACTGCAGCGAGTTGTACGCCGTAACCCAGTCGGTGATCGCTTTCTGGTTGGCATCCGTTGCGCGTGTAATCTCAAGGGTTTCATCCGCTTTGCTCTCAGCCTTCACCGAGAAGGTGATCCCAGGCAACGCATCGGTAATGGTATTCGACTGACGCTCGATCGAAATGTCGTTCACCACCACAATGGCGTTCTGTGCGGTGGTGTTCACCGTCAGGGCACCCGTTTTGGTGGTTGAATCGTAGCCAATTGCGCTTTGCAGCTTGTCATCGCCGGTCACGGTGATGGTCATCGCCCCATCCGTACCGGTGGTTTTTGATGACAGCATCAGGCGGTAATCACCGTCTTTCGCTTTAATCACGCTGGCGGTGACGTTGCCGTTCGCCTTATTAATCGCACTCGCGATCCCTGCCAGGGACGTATCGCCATCCGCCAGGGTCACCTCTAAAGGTGTCTTGGTACCCGGCTGGGTGATGGTGATTTTACGCGTCGTCCCTGTCGTATCGCCCAGCAGATCCGTGTTGTTGGCATAGGAGCCCGTCGTGAGCGCCTGTGCTTTTGCCACCTGGTTGACGTTGACAACATAGGAACCTACGGACGCGTCCGCCGTGGTTGTGGCAGTAAAGGCCGTGTTAGTGCTGGAAACGGACGTTGAGTTCCAGGTGGTTGCTTTACCCAGCGCAGCCGTCGCAGTCTGCAGCGAAGTCATGGCGCTCTGCAGTTTGCCGTAAGCGCTTAACTGTGCGTTATACGTTGATTGCTGGGAAGTAATCGTCGTCAGCTTGGTTTTCTCTGCTGCTTCCAACTGATTATATAAATCCCCGAGTCCTGCAGAACCTATCCCGAGGTTGCTGATAGTAGCCATGCATATTTTCCTTAAAATACGAAAGTAGTTCAGGACTCTTATCGGCCTCTTAACGCAAAAGTTTACGATGGTGAGAAAAAAATAATCCACAGAATAGACACGTCCTGGCGGGGTTAATGAAAGGATTGCACTTTAGGCACGCGATACGCGTATTAAAAACGGGGATAAACAAGCGTCCTGTTGATCATCTTTTTATGCATTTAAAAAGCGTAAATAATATTCCCCTGGCGGGCCTTAATGGCTTTTTTAAAAATAAAATCGTTGTAAAACAGTACGTTATAATTTTTTCAAAATTGGTTCTAAAGTCTTTTGGGGACCCGTCGATAACCTTGTTGACGGTGAGAGACGCTGTGAGTGTTAGGCACCGGACCTAAAACCCAATTTTTGAAGGAAAGAAAATTATGGCAGTTATCAATACTAACCTGTTGTCCCTGACTACTCAGAACAACCTGAACAAATCTCAGTCTTCTCTGGGCACTGCTATTGAGCGTCTGTCTTCAGGTCTGCGTATCAACAGCGCGAAAGACGATGCCGCTGGCCAGGCGATTGCAAACCGCATGACCTCCCAGATTAAAGGCATGAACCAGGCAGCACGTAACGCCAACGACGGTATCTCCATGGCGCAGACTGCTGAAGGTTCCCTGAACGAAATCAACAGCAACTTGCAGCGCATTCGTGAACTGACTGTTCAGGCAAAAAACGGCACCAACAGCGCAACTGACCTGTCTTCTCTGCAGGATGAAGTAAAAGCACGTCTGGATGAAATCGACCGTGTTGCAAGCAAAACTGACTTCAACGGCATCAAACTGTTGAACGGCACTGCAGGTGCTGCTGGTGTGGTTAAAATTCAGGTTGGCGTTAACGATGGTGACACCATCGATCTTGACCTGAAAGGTGCGCAAGCGGATATTGCGACTCTGAAAGTCGACACCCTGGACCTGACGACCCTGACCGGCTCCGAGTTGGACACCATTGACAAAGCTATCGCTAAAGTTGATACCGCTCGTTCTGGCCTGGGTGCTGTGCAGAACCGCTTCACTTCTGCCATCAACAACCTGAACAACACCTCTAACAACCTGTCCGCTGCTCAGTCCCGTATCCAGGACGCTGACTACGCAACTGAAGTTTCCAACATGTCCCGCGCGCAGATCCTGCAGCAGGCTGGTACTTCTGTTCTGTCTCAGGCAAACCAGGTTCCACAGACTGTTCTGTCTCTGCTGCGTTAATTTTACGCACGAAACCCCGCTTCGGCGGGGTTTTTTTATCTCTGCTATTTGAGAATCCGCCTGTGAAACAAATCAGTGTTACTCAACCAAAGCTGGTCGCAGATTTTTCATGTGTCGGTGGGGAATGCCGTGAACATTGTTGTCAGGGCTGGACCATCGCATTTGATAAATCCTCCGTTAACCGCTATCTGAACAGTAAAAATGTCGCGATTCGTCAGACGGCGAAAACGGCGATAAAAGTCACCAAAAAACACTATGGCCACTGGGGCGAAGTGATTTTCCGTACGGAAAGCAAAAATTGCCCGTTTATGGATACCGAAAAACTCTGCTCTATTCATAGCGCGATGGGTGCCCAGGCCTTAAGCCCAACCTGTTCGTCGTTCCCGCGGACAAGCCGGGTCTATAAAAATGAAATCGAAAAATCGCTCAATCTCTCGTGTCCGGAAGTGACCCGACTGCTGTTGAATGACCGGGACGCCATGTCAATGATGGAATCCATCAGCGTCCAGCAGGACGTCAATAATGCGCCGACGATTGATCTCCAGGCAAAAGTCATCAATCTCTTCTGTCAGAATATATTCAGCGTTGAAACGGTTTCCGTTGAAGAGCAGGTATACGCCGTAGTGAAATTCCTGATGGTGGCCGAAAAGCTCGACAATCTATCGGAGAATATCGGCACGCTCGAAACGGTTTATTTTTCACTGGTGAACGAACTGGTGAGCGGTAAAATCAAAACGGAGTTAAGCGGTTTTAATCAGAACTACAGTCTGAAATTCGCCTTAATCTCGCTGATTCAGAGTTACTTTACGAAGAAAGCAGGCGCCCGCGGCGGCGCGGTATTGAACCGTTATTTTACCCAGCTGTATCAACAATTTGAGTCTGTCGGTGATAGCGTACCGGCAGAGCAGGTGATGGAAAACATCGAGTCCGTCTGGCGCGATGCGGCGGGCAGCTACCTGGCCACCCATGACTATGTATTTAAGAACTTTTTTAAATATAAACTCTGGGAGCAGGGCTTCCCGCAAAACAATGGCCGCAGCATGTTGAATAACCTTTATTTAATCGTGGCGGAGTTCTATTTCCTGAAATCGTTACTGGCCGGGCAGGCCATCGTGGCGGGGAAAATTGAACAAGATAATATTATTGATGTTATTTACAGTTTTCACTCCCTGAGCCAGCATAATCAGGAAGCGGGAAAGCTCTTTCATCAACATATAGATAGCGTCAAACTGGGCGACGATCTTTCATTGTTACAACTGTTAATTTAGTGAAAAAAGTTGCCCCTGTTGTGGGCAACCTCAGAATAACCTCACTTTATCCCCCTTTTTCATCCAATTGAACGCCCTGCAGAATCGGATAATCATGCCGATAACTCAACTAACGCAGGGCTGTTTATCGTGAATTCACTCTATACCGCTGAAGGTGTAATGGATAAACACTCGCTGTGGCAGCGTTATGTCCCGTTGGTGCGTCACGAAGCATTGCGCCTCCAGGTGCGCTTGCCGGCGAGCGTGGAACTCGACGATCTGCTACAGGCGGGCGGTATCGGGTTATTGAATGCAGTTGACCGATACGACGCTCTGCAAGGAACGGCATTTACGACTTACGCAGTTCAGCGTATTCGTGGTGCGATGCTGGACGAGCTGCGCAGCCGTGACTGGGTACCGCGCAGTGTTCGCCGTAACGCACGCGAAGTGGCGCATGCGATGGGGCAGCTGGAACAGGAACTGGGACGCAACGCAACGGAAACCGAAGTGGCGGAACGTCTTGGCATTGCTGTTGAAGAGTATCGTCAGATGTTGCTCGATACCAATAATAGCCAACTCTTCTCCTATGACGAGTGGCGCGAAGAGCATGGCGATAGCATCGAGCTGGTGACGGATGAGCATCAGCAAGAGAACCCGTTACACCATTTAATGGAAGGGAATTTACGCCAGCGCGTGATGGAAGCGATTGACGCTCTGCCGGAACGCGAACAGCTGGTGTTGACCCTTTATTACCAGGAAGAGCTTAACCTCAAAGAGATTGGCGCTGTTCTGGAGGTGGGAGAGTCGCGGGTGAGCCAGCTGCACAGCCAGGCCATCAAACGCTTACGAACCAAACTGGGTAAGTTATAGGTGATTGATTCACCTTAAAAATGCCGCACAACGTATTGACAACCAGGAGTTATCATGACGGTGCAGCAATCTAAAAGACGGCCTTTAAGCCGCTACCTGAAAGACTTTAAACACAGCCAGACGCATTGCGCCCACTGTAACAAGTTACTCGATCGTATCACGCTGGTTCGCCGTGGCGAAATCGTCAATAAGATCGCGATTTCGCGCCTCGACACGTTGATGGACGAAGCAGCATGGCTCGAAGAGCAAAAAGAGTGGGTGGCGCTTTGCCGTTTCTGTGGCGATCTCCACTGCAAAGAGCAAAGCGACTTCTTCGACATTATCGGCTTCAAACAATTCCTGTTTGAACAAACGGAGATGAGCCACGGCACCGTTCGCGAATATGTGGTTCGCCTGCGTCGCCTCGGCCAGCATCTGACCGTAAACAACATTTCCCGCGATCTGCTCAAGACCGGCTATCTGGATGAGAATCTGGAGCCGTGGCTGCCGGCGACCAGCACCAACAACTACCGAATTGCGCTGCGCAAGTACGCGCAATATAAGGTGCAAATGCCGGGAGCGGTGAAGCAGAAAGCCCACGCCGGAACAACTTCTGATATATATTAAAAAAGAATAAGATGTAGCGCAGTCGCCTTTGACGTTGCAGGCGATTTCTCTACACTACGTAAAAATTCCACTATATCGGGGTATTTATGAAATTTGCACTTCTGGGTCGTCAGGCGCTGATGGGTGTTATGGCCGTTGCGCTGGTTGCGGGCATGAGCGTGAAAACGTTCGCCGCAGAAAACCTGCTGAATAAGGTGAAAGAGCGCGGTACGCTGCTGGTTGGGCTGGAAGGGACGTATCCTCCGTTCAGCTTCCAGGGAGATGACGGTAAGCTGACCGGTTTCGAAGTGGAGTTTGCTGAAGAGCTGGCGAAGCACCTCGGCGTGAAAGCGTCCCTGAAACCGACCAAATGGGACGGTATGCTGGCATCGCTGGATTCGAAACGTATTGACGTGGTTATTAACCAGGTCACCATTTCTGACGAGCGTAAGAAGAAGTATGACTTCTCCACCCCGTATACCGTGTCCGGTATTCAGGCGCTGGTGAAAAAAGGCAACGAAGGTGGGATTAAAACGGCCGCGGACCTGAAAGGGAAGAAAGTCGGTGTCGGTCTGGGAACCAACTACGAAGAGTGGCTGCGCCAGAACGTGCAGGGCGTGGATATTCGTACCTATGATGATGACCCGACCAAATACCAGGATCTGCGCGTAGGCCGTATTGACGCCATTCTGGTTGACCGCTTGGCCGCACTGGATCTGGTGAAGAAAACTAACAACACGCTGGCGGTGGCCGGTGATGCGTTCTCTCGTCAGGAATCCGGCATCGCGGTACGTAAAGGCAACGAAGACCTGGTTAAGGCGATCGACTCCGCAATTGCTGACATGCAAAAAGACGGCAGCCTGAAGGCGCTCTCCGAGAAGTGGTTCGGCGCAGACGTCACCAAATAAGTCTTTGACGTAAAAAAAGGCGCTTTTAAAAGCGCCTTTTTTATTTCTTACGCGTCTGCGTGCATAATGAAAAATATCACATTTTGTCTGAGTTACCGGAGAACCCATGCCACTACAGAATTTAACGCGCTTTCCTCGTCTGGAGTTTATCGGCGCGCCAACGCCGCTGGAGTACCTGCCGCGATTTTCTGATTATTTAGGGCGCGATATTTTTATTAAGCGTGACGACGTGACGCCGATGGCAATGGGGGGCAACAAGCTGCGCAAGCTGGAGTTTCTGGTGGCGGACGCCCTGCGCGAAGGGGCGGATACGCTGGTCACTGCCGGGGCGATTCAGTCTAACCACGTTCGTCAGACGGCGGCCGTGGCGGCAAAACTTGGGCTGCATTGCGTGGCATTGCTGGAAAACCCGATTGGCACGCGGGCAGAAAACTATCTGACCAACGGTAACCGCCTGCTGCTGGATCTGTTTAACGTGCAGGTTGAGATGGTTGATGCGTTGACCGACCCCACCGCGCAGCTCGATGAACTGGCGACGCGTCTCGAAGCTCAGGGCTTCCGTCCCTACGTCATCCCCGTCGGCGGTTCGAATGCGCTGGGTGCGCTGGGGTATGTGGAAAGCGCGCTGGAAATTGCGCAGCAGTGCGAGGGGGCGGTTAGCCTCTCCTCGGTGGTGGTCGCGTCCGGCAGTGCGGGCACGCATGCCGGGCTGGCGGTAGGGCTGGAGCAACTGCTGCCGGAGGTGGAGTTGATTGGCGTCACGGTGTCCCGCAGTGTCGCGGATCAGAAGCCCAAAGTGGTGGCTCTGCAACAGGCGCTGGCTGAGCAACTGGATCTGCAGGCAAAGGCCGAGATCCTGCTCTGGGATGATTATTTTGCCCCGGGTTACGGCACGCCTAACGAAGAGGGAATGGAAGCGGTTAAGCTGCTGGCGCGTCTCGAAGGCATACTGCTTGATCCTGTCTATACGGGCAAAGCGATGGCCGGACTGATTGATGGCATTGCGCAGAAACGCTTTAAGGATGAAGGGCCGATTTTATTTGTTCATACCGGCGGGGCGCCTGCGCTGTTTGCCTATCATCCTCATGTCTAAAAATCAGGTCGAAAAATAATAATGCAAGAAAGTATTCAACTGGTTATTGATTCGCTGCCTTATCTGCTGAAAGGCGCGGTATTTACATTACAACTCAGTATTGGCGGGATGTTCTTCGGGCTGGTGCTGGGCTTTGTGCTGGCCTTAATGCGCATGTCGCCCCTCCTGCCGGTACGCTGGCTGGCGCGCTTTTATATCTCCGTATTTCGCGGTACGCCGCTCATCGCCCAGCTCTTCATGATCTACTACGGCTTACCGCAGTTTGGTATCGAGCTGGATCCGATCCCGGCAGCGATGATTGGGCTGTCGCTCAATACCGCGGCGTACACCTCCGAAACCCTGCGTGCGGCTATCTCCTCCATTGATAAAGGGCAGTGGGAGGCCGCGGCCAGTATCGGTATGACCCCCTGGCAGACCCTGCGCCGCGCGATCCTGCCGCAGGCGGCCCGGGTGGCGCTTCCGCCGCTCAGCAACAGCTTCATTAGCCTGGTGAAAGATACTTCACTCGCGGCAACCATTCAGGTGCCGGAGCTGTTCCGTCAGGCGCAGCTGATTACCTCCCGCACGCTTGAAGTTTTCACCATGTATCTGGCCGCCTCGCTGATTTACTGGGTGATGGCGACGGTGCTGTCTGCGCTGCAAAACTACTTCGAAAACCAGCTTAACCGCCAGGAGCGTGATCCAAAATGAGTGCTATCGATGTCAAAAACCTGGTGAAAAAATTCCACGGTCAAACAGTACTTCACGGGATCGATCTGGAAGTCGAGCAGGGCGAAGTGGTGGCGATTATCGGACCGAGCGGGTCAGGAAAGACCACGCTCCTGCGCAGCATTAACCTGCTGGAGCAGCCGGAAGGCGGCACTATCCGGGTCGGGGAGATAACGATTGATACCGGCAAATCCATCAGCCAGCAGAAAGGACTGATTCGTCGCCTGCGCCAGCATGTCGGCTTCGTTTTCCAGAACTTCAATCTTTTCCCGCACCGGACGGTGCTGGAGAACATTATTGAAGGGCCGGTCATTGTAAAAGGTGAACCGAAAGAGGAAGCGACGGCGCGCGCGCGCGAACTGCTCGCCAAAGTTGGCCTGGCGGGTAAAGAGACCAGCTATCCGCGACGCCTCTCGGGGGGACAACAGCAGCGTGTGGCGATAGCGCGCGCGCTGGCTATGCGCCCGGACGTGATCCTGTTTGATGAACCTACCTCGGCGCTCGACCCGGAACTGGTGGGTGAGGTGCTGAACACCATTCGCCAGCTGGCGCAGGAAAAACGGACGATGGTGATCGTGACCCATGAAATGAGCTTTGCACGCGACGTTGCTGACCGTGCCATCTTTATGGACCAGGGACGCATTGTGGAGCAGGGGCCGGCGAAGCGCCTGTTTGCCGATCCGCAGCAGCCGCGAACCCGTCAGTTCCTTGAAAAATTCCTTATGCAGTAGCATTTTCGAACTAATTTGCTCCAGAAATTTACTCTGGGGCAAATTATTCTCCTCCTTCACCTGGTTCGATGTTTTTTTATTCCATCCTGCCTGGATAAACCTTATCAATAGTAAAGTTAATTGTGCTATTGCCGATATTTTGTAGTTAGAAATAAGTTTTATGTGTTAGGTTATATTCACCATAATAATGATTATCTTTTCAGAGGCTTCATTTAGTAAGTATGAAGGATTCAGACTTTTTCACCTGGCGACGGGATTGCTTCCTCCGGTTTCAGGAATTGACCTGTGCCGACGAGGTATATCAGGAACTTCAGCGACAAACGCAGGCGCTGGAATTCGATTATTACGCGCTCTGCGTGCGTCATCCCGTGCCATTTACGCGACCGAAGATCTCGTTGCAAACCACTTATCCGAAACAGTGGATGGCGCAATATCATTCTGCGAACTATTTCGCGATTGATCCGGTTTTAAAGGCGGAGAATTTCATTCAGGGTCATCTCCCCTGGACAGACGCATTATTCGCTGATGCGCAGGAATTATGGCATAGCGCGCAGGACCACGGTTTACGCACGGGAATAACGCAGTGTCTGATGCTGCCTAATCACGCGCTCGGTTTCCTGTCAGTTTCCCGTACTAGTGTGCAGGATGTGCCGTTCAGGCAGGAAGAAATAGAACTGCGGCTGCAGATGCTGGTGCAAATGGCCTTAACCTCTCTGATGCGTTTTGCAGATGGGATGGTGATGCCACCCGAAATGAAATTCAGTAAACGTGAGCGGGAAATTCTGAAATGGACCGCGGAAGGGAAGACGTCAGCAGAAATAGCGATCATTCTCTCTATCTCGGAGAATACCGTTAACTTCCATCAGAAAAATATGCAGAAGAAATTCAACGCGCCGAACAAGACGCAAATCGCGTGCTACGCGGCGGCAACAGGACTGATCTGAGTAGACACTAGGTTCTGCGTGACAGACGAACGAACGGCTGAATGCACTGCACTCAGCCGTTTTTTGTTACTGGCGGTAGGCTTGTTTGATTTGCTTAACGGTGTTCGCAAATACCGCTGATTCAGCCTGGTCTTCCATCTCCGCGATTTGTTTTTCCATTTTAATGATCACACGGCCAGCGTCAGCCTGGCCCATCGCCTGCAGCATCAAGGTCAGCAGTGCTTTCAGGCAGTTTACTTCCTGTGCCAGTTCCTGGTTATTCTCCGCAGTGGCAAATTCATGTGTGCTCATTTATTTTCCTCATTATTAAACGGCGCTAAAGCGCGACGACGAAAGTCAAGGCGGCGGAGTATACCACAAGCTGAAGCAAAAAATGCAGCGGTTGTTTTTCGTACTTTTACGCGGGTGTTTAATTGCGTAAACAGAACGTACCGGTAAACTGAGCCGCTGTTAATGGCGATTAATTGTATATGCCCGGTTCGTTTGTCGTTAATTATTGTTACAAAAATTTGAGAACTGTTTTTTGGCGGCTAAAGCGTGCAGATTTTTCGTAACTTTTTGAATACAGATGCTTAAAAAAAGGCGCAAAAGCCCTGAATGCACGGACTCGCTTTCCAGGGACTGTACAGGCTAATTTCCAAAAACGAGAGCAGAATCCAATAGCTGGTTTTTTAACGTTTTAATCTTGTGAGGAAAACCGTTAATATAAACCAAATTATCACTCAGTAGCGTTATCCCTATTCTGGAGACATTTCCTTTGATCAACGTCCTTCTTGTTGATGACCACGAACTGGTGCGCGCAGGGATACGACGCATTCTTGAAGATATTAAAGGTATTAAAGTTGCCGGCGAGGCGTGCTGCGGCGAAGACGCGGTAAAATGGTGCCGCACAAATTCCGCCGATGTGGTGTTAATGGATATGAACATGCCCGGTATCGGTGGTCTTGAAGCCACACGCAAAATCGCGCGTACCTTTGTTGATACGAAAGTCATCATGCTGACCGTGCATACGGAAAATCCACTGCCTGCGAAAGTAATGCAGGCGGGTGCCGCAGGTTACCTGAGTAAAGGGGCTGCGCCGCAGGAGGTGGTGAATGCCATCCGTTCCGTGTTCGCCGGACAGCGCTACATTGCGTCCGACATCGCTCAGCAGATGGCGCTGAGTCAGATCGAACCTGAGAAAACCGAATCCCCGTTTGCCAGTTTGTCTGAGCGTGAATTGCAGATTATGCTGATGATCACCAAAGGTCAGAAGGTGAATGAGATTTCGGAACAGCTGAATCTCAGCCCGAAAACGGTGAACAGCTATCGTTATCGCATGTTCAGTAAACTGAACATTCATGGTGATGTTGAACTGACGCATCTGGCCATCCGACATGGTTTGTGTAATGCAGAGACGTTGTTAAGTCAGTGAGTGATGTGTTCGATTCAAAAGCATTTCTGAAAACCGTTACCAGCCAGCCTGGCGTCTATCGTATGTATGACGCTGGCGGTACGGTTATCTACGTGGGGAAGGCGAAAGATCTCAAAAAACGCCTCTCCAGCTATTTTCGCAGCAACCTTGCCTCCCGTAAGACCGAAGCGCTGGTCTCACTTATTCATAATATTGATGTTACCGTCACGCACACTGAGACCGAAGCGCTGCTGCTTGAGCACAACTATATTAAGCTCTACCAGCCGCGTTATAACGTGCTGCTGCGTGATGATAAGTCCTACCCGTTCATTTTCCTGAGCGGCGACACCCATCCTCGCCTCGCCATGCACCGCGGTGCAAAACATGCGAAGGGTGAATATTTTGGGCCGTTCCCGAACGGCTATGCCGTGCGTGAAACGCTGGCGCTGCTGCAAAAAATCTTCCCGATCCGCCAGTGTGAAAACAGCGTCTACCGTAACCGCTCGCGGCCATGCCTGCAGTACCAGATTGGGCGCTGCCTTGGGCCCTGCGTGGCCGGGCTGGTGAGCGAAGAAGAGTATGCCCAGCAGGTGGAGTACGTGCGCCTGTTTTTAGCCGGAAAAGACGATCAGGTGTTAACCCAGCTGATTGAACGGATGGAAAAGGCCAGCGCCGCGCTGGAATTCGAAGAGGCCGCGCGCATCCGCGACCAGATCCAGGCGGTACGCAGGGTCACGGAAAAACAGTTTGTCTCCAATAGCGGGGACGATCTCGACGTCATCGGCGTGGCCTTTGACGCCGGAATGGCCTGCGTACACGTTCTCTTTATTCGCCAGGGCAAAGTGCTTGGCAGCCGCAGCTATTTCCCGAAAGTGCCTGGCGGCACCGAACTGGGTGAAGTCGTGGAAACCTTTGTCGGCCAGTTCTATCTGCAGGGGAGCCAGATGCGCACGCTGCCGTCTGAGATCCTGCTTGATTTCAGCCTTGATGATAAAACCCTGCTGGCCGATTCGCTTTCCGAACTTGCCGGCCGTCGGGTCAATGTACAGACCAAACCGCGCGGCGACAGGGCGCGTTATCTGAAGCTGGCGCGCACCAACGCGGCGACGGCACTGACGACGAAATTGTCCCAGCAATCGACGGTAAGCCAGCGTTTAACGGCGCTGGCCACACTGCTGAAGCTGCCGGAAGTGAAGCGTATGGAGTGTTTCGACATCAGCCATACGATGGGTGAACAGACGGTAGCGTCCTGCGTGGTGTTTGATGCCAATGGCCCACTGCGCGCGGAATACCGTCGCTATAACATCACCGGCATTACGCCGGGAGATGACTATGCGGCGATGAATCAGGTGCTGCGCCGTCGGTATGGTAAAGCGATTGAAGAGAGCAAGATCCCGGATGTGATCCTGATTGACGGTGGGAAAGGGCAGCTCGGCCAGGCGAAAGCGGTCTTTGAATCGCTTGATGTCAGCTGGGATAAAAACCATCCGCTGCTGCTGGGTGTGGCAAAAGGGGCCGATCGTAAAGCCGGTCTGGAGACCCTGTTCTTCGAGCCGGAAGGTGAGGGCTTCAGCCTGCCGCCGGACTCCCCGGCGCTGCACGTCATTCAGCATATTCGCGACGAGTCCCACGACCATGCCATCAGCGGTCATCGCAAAAAACGCGCGAAGGTGAAAAATACCAGTACCCTGGAAACGATCGAGGGCGTGGGGCCGAAACGTCGCCAGATGCTGCTGAAATATATGGGCGGATTGCAAGGATTACTCAACGCCAGTATGGAAGAAATTGCAAAAGTGCCGGGTATTTCGCAAGGGCTGGCAGAAAAGATCTACTACTCGTTGAAACATTGAGGGCTCTGTAGCAACATAGAGCTAAATTTTACTGACAACAAATAGTTACCGTCACTATGCAATATAATATCCCTACGTTGCTCACTCTCTTTCGTGTCGTACTCATTCCATTCTTTGTGCTGGCGTTTTACCTGCCGGTTGTCTGGGCGCCTTTCGCCTGCGCACTGATCTTCCTGATTGCGGCGGTTACCGACTGGTTTGATGGCTATCTGGCCCGTCGCTGGAATCAAAGCACCCGTTTCGGTGCCTTCCTCGATCCGGTAGCGGATAAAGTGATGGTGGCTATCGCAATGGTGCTGGTGGCCGAGCACTATCACACCTGGTGGGTAACACTGCCGGCGGCTACCATGATCGGCCGTGAGATCATTATCTCCGCGCTGCGCGAGTGGATGGCGGAACTGGGGAAACGCAGCAGCGTGGCGGTCTCCTGGATCGGTAAAGTGAAAACGACCGCGCAGATGGCGGCGCTGGTCTGGATGCTCTGGCGTCCAAACGCCTGGGTTGAATGGGCGGGCATTGGTCTGCTGTGGGTGGCGGCAGTGCTGACGTTGTGGTCAATGCTGCAATATTTGAACGCCGCGCGTGGGGATTTGCTTGATCAGTGATCGTTTCGCCGTAATTTTCAGCAAACGATCCGGGGATGCAAAAAATAACGTTGACTCATAACGTCATATCAGTAGAATGCAACGCATCGAACGGCGGCACAGCAAGCCGGACGATAATGAAATCAAGTGGTTAGACGTTTACTTGATGACA
>NZ_POVL01000058.1 GCF_002939185.1 Enterobacter sichuanensis
AGCGCATTAAACCGTAATCGCGACCGGGCGTCAACATTATTTCGGGAAAAACGGTTCAACTGCTTAACTTTACGGCAATGTGCTGGCTTCTGCAGCAAAAAGCTAAACTACGCTTACGTCAACGCCCCACCCATTCGGCACTGGGCAAAGCGCAGAATATCTTCCGCCAGACGATGGGCCGTATCCACATCGGCCTGGCTACGGTTCACCAGCATGCGGCTCAGGCAGCCTTCCAGCACCAGCTCCATCTGTTTAGCTACCATTGCCGGGTCATCCACTTCCAGACGGGTCAGCAGCTCGTGAGTGAAGTCATGCGCTGCCCGTTTTTGCTGATCCGCCAACTGATGGATAGGGTGACCAGGATCGGGGAAATAGGTACAGGCGGCGATGAACAGACAACCCGGATAGCGGTTGTTGCTGACGCATTCGGTCAGGGCCGTATAGCGCGCCAGCAACTTTTGTTCCGCGGTCAGATCTTCATTCAGCATCAGCTGCCTGCGCCAGACATCAACCTGCTGGCTGAGATAGCGCAGGGCATCATAAAGCAGCGCCTCTTTATCCGGCCAGAAGCGCTTAAGTTCATCCACGGGGTAATCGATACGGTCGGCTACCATCTCAAGCGTGGTGCTGGCGATCCCTTGAATCTCTAGTAATTGCAGGGCTTGTCCCAGTACGTCTTCGCGTTGCACGGTTTTCTCCTCCGCTATTCCCAACGGTTTGTCCCGTTTAAAGTGTTGTTTACGGTTGGCGATTGCGCAAATGCGCGCTGAATGCCGTTGCATCCATAAACCCGGTGACACGCTGTTCTGGCTGCTCTTCCCCCTGTTCATTGAAGAACAAAATGGTGGGCAGACCAAGAACGTTAAGGTGTTTCAACAGCGCCTTGTCCTGCGCACTGTTGGCGGTGACGTTTGCCTGGAGCAGCAGCGTCTCATTCAGCCCGCGTTGCACCTGTGGATCGCTAAAAGTGTATTTTTCAAATTCTTTGCAGGCGACACACCAGTCTGCATAGAGATCGAGCATCACCGGTTTACCTTTCGCCTCCGCCAGAGCGCTGTTGAGTTCTTCCACGTTCTTAATCTGGGTGAAGTTCAGATGCGCCTGCGTCTGACCGACGGGTGAACCAAACGCCCAGTCCTGCAGTGGGCGTACGCTTACCAGCGCGGCGGCGAGCAGAAGAATTTGCACCAGGCGCATGCACGCTTTTTTCGCCCCCAGGCTGACGATAAACGCCCAGGCAAAGAAGGTCACACCGAGCATCGCCCACAGGCGCATACCCCAGACGTCACCGATGATGCGTTCGAGAAGGAAAACGGGCAGCGCGAGAATGACAAAGCCAAACGCGGTTTTCACCGTCTCCATCCACGGGCCGCTCTTTGGCAGCAGGCGGTTGCCAAATACTGTCACCAGCACCAGCGGCAGGCCCATGCCCAGCGCATAGAGATAAAGTGTTCCGCCCCCAAGCCACATATTACCGCTCTGGGCGATATAGAGCAGGATGGCGCTCAGCGGGGCGGTGGTACAGGGAGAGCAAATTAATCCGGCGATGGCCCCCATGACAAACACGCCACCTGCCGACCCCCCTTGCTGACGGTTACTCATCAACGTTAAACGGGTTTGCAGCGCCGACGGCAGCTGCAGGGTAAACAGGCCGAACATCGACAATGCCAGCAGGATGAAGACAACCGACAAGCCAATCAGCACGTAAGGGTGCTGAAGGGCGGCCTGGAACTGTAACCCCGCAGCGGCAACCACAAGGCCAAGGGCGGTATAGGTTAACGCCATCCCCTGCACATAAATAAAGGCCAACAGCAGGGCGCGTGCGGTGGAAAGGCGTTGCTTACCCCCCAGCACGATGCCGGAGATAAGCGGATACATCGGCAGTACGCAGGGAGTAAAGGCAATGCCAATGCCAATCAGTAAGGCCCAAAGCGCTGAGAATGGAAGGTCAGCGCGATCTTCACGCGTCTCGCCGGGTGAAGAAGGGGAAAAGGCAGCCGCCGCCTTCACTTCGCTGAGGGGAACGATCTTCGTTTCTGGCGGGTAGCAGAATCCGGCATCCGCACAGCCCTGATAGGTCACCGTCAGGGTCGCGCCTTTATCCGCCTGATTCACGGTGACGGGCACGCTTAAACGCTGGCGGTAGATCTCACTCTTGCCGTAAAACTCATCCTTGTGCCACTCGCCGGCAGGCAGCTGTAAAGCCCCTACGTTTGCCTGGGCAGGGGTAATGCTTACCTGCTTGCGGTAGAGATAATAGCCCTCTTTCACCTGCCAGGTGAGGGTCAGGTCGTGCTGGTTTTGTTGAAAATCAAAAACAAACGCCTGATCGGCCGGAATGAAGTTCGAACGGCCGGGTGCGTCAAACAACCCGGCAAAGACTGATGTGCTGCACAGCAGCAGGATCAGCGTAAGGAAGCGTTGAGCCATGAGAGATAGTCGTTATCACCGTGGAGCACGGGCAATACCAGCAGCTCCGGAGTTTGGTAAGGATGATGAGATTTGAGGCAGTCGAGCAGCGCCTGCTGATTCGCCTGATTGGTTTTGAGCAACATCTGGACTTCGTACTCCTGCTCCAGTTTGCCCTCCCAGTAGTAAAGGGAAGTGGCACCGGGAAGGAGCGTTACGCAGGCGGCCAGTTTTTCGGCCAGCACTTTGGCGGCGAGATCCTGGGCGGAAGCTTCATCAGGGGCGGTACACAGTACGACAACAGCATCAGGCGTGTTCATAAGTCGACCTCCTCATCACGAAAGGCTTCACTATATCACGCAAGACAATAGGTCATTAATGAAACGGGCCGCAGAGCGGCCCAATTTTAACTATTTTTACAACCCGCAACGGTTTACAGCACCACGCCCCCGATGATAAAGCCGAGGATGACGCACAGCGTAATCGCGACCACACCTGGGATCAGGAATGCATGGTTAAACACGTACTTACCGATACGGGTAGAGCCGGTGTCATCCATCTCTACCGCCGCCAGCAGGGTTGGGTAGGTTGGCAGCACGAACAGGGCAGAGACGGCAGCAAACGAGGCGATGGCGGTTAACGGCGTTACGCCCAGCATCAGTGCCGCAGGCATCAGCGCTTTGGTGGTCGCCGCCTGAGAGTAAAGCAGGGTGGCAGCAAAGAACAGCACGACCGCCAGCAGCCACGGATAGTTGTGCAGCAGGTCGCCAGCGACGGTCTGGATATCACTGATGTGCGCTTTCACGAAGGTATCGCCCAGCCAGGCCACACCCAGCACGCACACACAGGCGCTCATACCGGATTTGAAGGTGCTGGCGTTCAGCACTTCGCTGGTATCAATTTTACAGGTGATGCTAATCAGCGTGGCGATGGTCAGCATGAATACAACGATCGCTTCGTTACGCGGCAGGACCGGGTTCTGGATCAGACCTACGGTGTCACTGATGGCGGTCGCGTAGAACATGACGGCGACGATACCGATCAGGAACAACACCACAGAACGTTTTGCGTGCGGCTTCAGCTTGAAGACCTGGCTGCCGCGCAGGCTCACTTCACCCTTGGCAAGGCGTTCCTGATAAACCGGATCGTCTTTCAGTTCAGCGCCAAGGAAGTTACACAGCACAGCGGTGATCATTACCGCAATCAGCGTTACCGGAATACAGATCGCCAGCAGTGTCAGGTAGCTCACGCCCATGGGTTCCAGGATACCGGCAAAGAACACCACCGCCGCGGAGATAGGCGAGGCGGTTATCGCAATCTGGGACGCCACCACCGCAATGGAGAGTGGGCGAGACGGACGAATGCCCTGCTCTTTTGCCACTTCGGTAATCACCGGCAGCGTGGAGAAGGCGGTGTGGCCAGTACCGGCGAGAATGGTCATAAACCAGGTCACCAGCGGGGCAAGGAAGGTAATGTACTTTGGATGACGGCGCAGCATACGCTCCGCCAGACTGACCAGATAGTCCATGCCGCCAGCCACCTGCATGGCGGCGATAGCGGCAATAACGGCCATGATGATTTCGATAACGTCAAACGGGATAGCGCCGGGTTTAATCTGAAAGATAAGGGTAAGAACGAGCACCCCGAGACCGCCGGCAAAACCGATGCCGATACCCCCGAGTCTTGCTCCCAAATAAATCGCCAACAGGACGATGACGAGTTCTGCTCCAAACATAAGGACCTGCCTTGCTTATTAACAAGTTGATATTGAATTGTTGTATTTTGGTAACGCCTAAAAAGAAAAAAGGCACGTCACAAGTGACGTGCCTTTCGGAAGCTTAGCCTGAACGGTTACTGTTCGCTTTCATCGGTATATCGTTTCGCTTTATATGCCGGGTGCATCAGGTTCTGGGCCGAGAAGATATCGTCCAGCTCGGCTTCGGTCAACAGCCCACGCTCCAGCACCACTTCACGCACGCTCTTACCGGTTTCGGCGCAAATCTTACCGACGATGTCGCCGTTGTGGTGACCGATGAACGGGTTGAGGTAAGTGACGATCCCGATGGAGTTATAGACATAACCTTCACAGACTTCTTTATTCGCTGTGATGCCGTTAATGCATTTTTCCAGCAGGTTGTAGCAGGCGTTAGTCAGGATGTGGATGGATTCGAACATCGCCTGACCAATCACTGGCTCCATTACGTTCAGCTGCAGCTGACCCGCTTCGGAGGCCATGGTCACGGTCGTATCGTTACCGATGACTTTGAAGCACACCTGGTTCACCACTTCTGGCACCACCGGGTTTACTTTGGCCGGCATGATGGAGGAACCCGCCTGCAGTTCTGGCAGGTTGATTTCGTTCAGGCCAGCGCGCGGGCCGGAAGAGAGCAGGCGCAGGTCATTACAAATTTTGGACAGTTTCACCGCCAGACGTTTCAGGGCACTGTGTACCATGACGTAGGCGCCGCAGTCTGAGGTGGCTTCAATCAGGTCTTCTGCAGGCACAACTGGCAGGTTAGAGACTTCCGCCAGCTTCTGTACCGCCAGCTGCTGATAGCCGTCCGGGGTGTTCAGACGTGTACCGATGGCGGTGGCGCCCAGGTTCACTTCCAGCAGCAGTTCGGAGGTGCGCAGCAGGTTTTTAGTTTCTTCGTTCAGCAGCACGTTAAACGCGTGGAACTCCTGACCGAGGGTCATTGGCACCGCGTCCTGCAGCTGGGTACGACCCATTTTCAGGATATCCTGGAACTCAACCGCTTTGCGCTGGAAGCCATCGCCCAGCTGGTTGATCGCGTCCACCAGTTTCACCACAGAGGCATACACCGCGATACGGAAGCCGGTAGGGTAGGCGTCGTTGGTGGACTGGCATTTGTTCACGTGGTCGTTCGGGTTCAGGTACTGGTATTCACCTTTCTGGTGACCCATCAGCTCCAGGCCAATGTTTGCCAGTACTTCGTTGGTATTCATGTTGACGGAGGTACCCGCGCCGCCCTGATAGACGTCAACCGGGAACTGGTCCATGCATTTTCCGTTGTTCAGCACTTCATCGCAGGCCGCGATAATCGCATTTGCCGCGCTTTTAGGAATGGTTTGCAGCTCTTTGTTGGCCAGTGCTGCGGCTTTCTTCACCATCACCATGCCACGGACAAACTCAGGGATGTCGCTGATTTTGCTGTTGCTGATGTAGAAGTTTTCAATCGCTCTCAGAGTGTGAACACCGTAGTAGGCATCCGCTGGAACTTCCCTGGTACCCAACAAGTCTTCTTCGATACGAATGTTGTTTAACATGTGAACCTTCTTTTCAAGCTGCCGATGGATTGTACTAAACACACAGTATTTATGTGGTTTTGAATATTTTCTGGCCGACGATTATTCCCTCAATCAGCCAGATGCCCGAGATCATATGCTGATGATAGCGAATTGCCGTAATCTGGATCACTTATTATCGACCCGATTCCATGATAATTATTAATCTGTGAAATGAGTCACCGCTTTAATATTTCCAAAAAAAATATCCGTGCAAACTGATTGAATTTTCGCTAACCGTCACCATCTCATACAAACGCGCGTCGCGAACACATTCAGACAGGGGCTTGATGGCCTCTGCCACACAGGAGATGCCAGTGCGCTGGATACCGTTTATCGCTTTCTTTCTCTATGTTTACATTGAGATTTCCATTTTCATCCAGGTCGCCCATGTGCTGGGCGTCCTGCTGACCCTGATTCTGGTGATTTTCACCTCCGTCATCGGCATGTCGCTGGTGCGTAACCAGGGCTTCAAAAATTTCCTGATAATGCAGCAAAAGATGGCCGCAGGCGAAAGCCCGGCAGCAGAGATGATCAAAAGCGTATCGCTGATTATTGCCGGTCTGCTGCTGATCCTGCCGGGGTTCTTCACCGACTTCCTCGGCCTTCTGCTGCTACTGCCGCCGGTGCAAAAGCACCTGACCATGAAGCTGCTGCCGCATCTGCGCTTTAGCCGTATGCCGGGCGGTGGTTTTAGTACCGGGCCAGGGGATACCTTTGAAGGGGAGTATCAGCGTAAGGATGAACAACACGACCGTTTAGATCACAAAGACGATCGGTGATTTTGTTGCCCGGTGGCGCTTCGCTTACCGGGCCTGTTAAAGCGCCAGCCACAGCCCCGCCAGCATGATAATGGCGTACAGACTTTTCCATCCCACCATCACCAGTAACAGCAGGCAAAGCATACCTCCCACCGCGGCCAGGGCTTTATAGCGACCGCTCAGCAGACGGCAACCCGCCAGCATGCACAGCAGATAGATCATGATGAAAATACCGTTGGCGTAGACGATGAGCGCGTCCAGATTGATCTTCAGTGCGTAAATGCACAGCGTACTCACCACGCAGCAGCCCAGCACGGCATTCAGAGCATTCAAGGGAAGCTGACGTCTGGACAGGCGCGCAAGGCGGCTCTGTGGCTTCTCGCGCGCCTGTGACCACACCAGACGGGCAAAGCTCTGGATGTAAATATTAAGGCTGGCAAAACAGGCCAGATAGCCAATTACGCAGGCGATCCACAGCGCCTTCACGCCAAACAGTTCAACCACGATACCCGGCAGTGATGCCGCGGCGGCGAGATCCGCTCCGAAAGCGTTGAAGTGCAACACCAGCACGGTACAAGCCCAGTAGACCGTACCTGCCAGCAGCAGGCCGATTATCAGCGCGCGGGGAAAATCACGTTCAGGCTGCTTAAATTCCGACGCCAGATGGGCAAAGGCTTCCAGCCCGACAAAACACCAGAACATGACGGAGAGCGCGGCAAAAAGCTGTGAGTGGTTGACGTCCGTCACGGCCGGGAAGGGAATCTCTTTTACGGTGATATCGCCCGCCCACCAGATAGCGGCAACGAGCGCGACAATCAGCACCGCAACCAGTGTCTGCAGGTTGGCGCTGGAGCTGGCTCCGCGTGAACCCACCCACCAGACGATAGCCAGCGTACCCAGTTCGGCCAGCAGCAGTTGCTCGTCATGCCAGCCAAACAGCGCCTGGCCAAAGCCGGTCGCAATATGCAACGCCGCAGGCAGCCCAACCGGAATGACGGAGAGAAACAGCCAGCCGGTCACACGCTCCAGTCGCGGGCCAAAGGCCAGCCCGACAAAATGTGCCACGCCGCCCGCGCTGGGGAAATGCCGCCCCAGGATGGCAAACACAATGGCAATCGGGAAAACCAGCACAATCAGAACGGGCCACGCCCACAGACTGTTATTGCCGGCTACCAGTGCCGCCAGTGCGGGTACGGCGAACACGCCCGTTCCTAACAAGGAGGTTGAGAGCAGGCCAACGCCTTGCGCCAGCCCCAGTTCCTGCTTGAGTCCACTCATTGACATCGCCCAGCCAATACCAAAAGAGAGGCGATGGTAACACTTTCGCAAATTTTTTTTTCAACTCCCCCTTGAAGGGGTAAAAAGCTATCCCCATCTCTCAGGGCACTAGTCGGAAAACCGCATGCGGGCCGGCGTCATCCA
The DNA here is from genome assembly GCF_002939185.1 of Enterobacter sichuanensis. GTDB lineage: Bacteria > Pseudomonadota > Gammaproteobacteria > Enterobacterales > Enterobacteriaceae > Enterobacter > Enterobacter sichuanensis. Next base: position 7,899 of record NZ_POVL01000058.1, read on the forward strand.
TAACTGATAATGACTTTCTCAAAGGAGAGCTATCAATGAGTATTCGTCCGTTACATGATCGTGTGATCGTCAAACGTAAAGAAGTTGAAACCAAGTCTGCTGGCGGTATCGTTCTGACCGGTTCTGCAGCAGCCAAATCAACGCGTGGCGAAATCATCGCTGTCGGTAAGGGCCGCATCCTGGAAAACGGAACTGTGCAGCCACTGGACGTTAAAGTTGGTGACATCGTAATTTTCAACGATGGCTACGGCGTGAAATCCGAGAAGATCGACAATGAAGAAGTGTTGATCATGTCCGAGAGCGACATTCTGGCAATTGTTGAAGCGTAATTTACGCACGAGAATTTGAGGAAATAAGAACATGGCAGCTAAAGACGTAAAATTCGGTAACGACGCTCGTGTAAAAATGCTCCGCGGCGTAAACGTACTGGCAGATGCAGTTAAAGTGACCCTGGGCCCGAAAGGCCGTAACGTAGTGCTGGATAAATCCTTCGGCGCGCCAACCATCACTAAAGATGGTGTGTCTGTTGCACGTGAAATCGAGCTGGAAGACAAGTTCGAAAACATGGGTGCGCAGATGGTGAAAGAAGTTGCCTCTAAAGCGAACGACGCTGCAGGCGACGGTACCACCACCGCGACCGTACTGGCGCAGGCGATCATCACCGAAGGTCTGAAAGCCGTTGCGGCAGGCATGAACCCAATGGATCTGAAACGTGGTATCGACAAAGCTGTCGCTGCTGCTGTTGAAGAACTGAAAGCGCTGTCCGTACCGTGCTCTGACTCTAAAGCCATTGCTCAGGTAGGTACTATCTCCGCTAACTCCGACGAAACCGTGGGTAAACTGATCGCAGAAGCGATGGACAAAGTCGGTAAAGAAGGCGTTATCACCGTTGAAGACGGTACTGGTCTGGAAGACGAACTGGACGTGGTTGAAGGTATGCAGTTCGACCGCGGTTACCTGTCTCCATACTTCATCAATAAGCCTGAAACTGGCGCTGTTGAGCTGGAAAGCCCGTTCATCCTGCTGGCTGACAAGAAAATCTCCAACATCCGTGAAATGCTGCCAGTGCTGGAAGCCGTTGCAAAAGCAGGCAAACCGCTGGTTATCATCGCTGAAGATGTTGAAGGCGAAGCGCTGGCAACGCTGGTGGTCAACACCATGCGCGGCATCGTGAAAGTGGCTGCGGTTAAAGCACCTGGCTTCGGCGATCGCCGTAAAGCGATGCTGCAGGATATCGCTACCCTGACCGGCGGTACCGTGATCTCTGAAGAGATCGGTATGGAGCTGGAAAAAGCGACCCTGGAAGACCTGGGCCAGGCAAAACGCGTTGTGATCAACAAAGACACCACCACCATCATCGATGGCGTGGGTGAAGAAGCCGCTATTCAGGGCCGTGTGGGTCAGATCCGTAAGCAGATCGAAGAAGCGACTTCCGATTACGACCGTGAAAAACTGCAGGAGCGCGTAGCGAAACTGGCAGGCGGTGTTGCGGTAATCAAAGTAGGTGCTGCGACCGAAGTTGAAATGAAAGAGAAGAAAGCGCGCGTTGACGATGCCCTGCACGCGACCCGTGCTGCGGTAGAAGAAGGCGTTGTTGCGGGTGGTGGTGTTGCGCTGGTGCGCGTTGCCGCGAAACTGGCTGGCCTGACTGCGCAGAACGAAGATCAGAACGTGGGTATCAAAGTTGCGCTGCGCGCAATGGAAGCTCCTCTGCGTCAGATCGTGTCCAACGCCGGTGAAGAGCCATCAGTCGTAGCGAACAAAGTGAAAGCGGGCGAAGGTAACTACGGTTACAACGCAGCCACTGAAGAATACGGCAACATGATCGACTTCGGTATCCTGGACCCAACTAAAGTGACCCGTTCTGCTCTGCAGTACGCGGCATCTGTAGCGGGCCTGATGATCACTACCGAGTGCATGGTGACCGACCTGCCTAAAGGCGACGCACCAGACTTAGGTGCTGCAGGTATGGGCGGCATGGGCGGTATGGGCGGCATGATGTAATCGTGCGCTTTACCGCTTAGAATGTGAAAAACCCCCGGGCAGAAATGCTCGGGGGTTTTTCTTTTGGTCATCTTTTAGGTATAAGATTTACACACGGACAACTACTGTCCAGCTTATTGAAAACGAGGAATAACATGCGCGTAAAAGTCTGTGCAGGGATCGTAGGGGCGGCGTTGCTGCTGGCAGGTTGTAGTTCCAGCAATGAGCTGTCGGCAGCGGGCCAGGGTGTTCGCTTTGTAGAAGATAAGCCGGGCAACGAATGCCAGCTGTTAGGCACGGCAACCGGTGAGCAAAGTAACTGGATGTCAGGCCAGCATGGCGAAGAGGGCGGTTCAATGCGCGGTGCGGCGAATGCCCTGCGTAATCAGGCTGCGGCAATGGGCGGGAACGTGATTTACGGCGTGAGCAGCCCAACGCAGGGAATGCTGTCCAGCTTCGTGCCCACGGCCAGCCAGATGAGCGGCCAGGTCTACAAGTGCCCGAACTGATCGCCTTCTACTCTCTCCCTTAGCACCTGTAGGGCAGGTAAGCGTAGCGCCACCTGCCTTTTTAGCTCTGCCTTAGCTGCAAATCCAGCGGCGTCTTGCTCGGCTCACCGCCAATCTCACGTGCCAGCTTCGGCACCATATAGCCTGACACCAGCGTTAGCAGTTCACGCACAATCTGCCGGGCTTCTTCATCCGTCACCATGAAATGGGCTGCGCCCTGAACGCGATCCAGCACGTGCAGGTAATAGGGCAACACGCCTGCATCAAACAGGGCATTACTCAGGTCTGCCAGCACGCGGGCGCTATCATTCACGCCACGCAGCAGAACGCTCTGGTTCAACAGCGTTACCCCCGCCTTACGCAGACGCGACATCGCCGCGCGAAATGCATCGTCAATTTCATTGGCGTGGTTAATATGATTTACCAGCAGCACCTGCAACCGGGACTGCTCCAGTCGCGCCACCAGAGCGTCAGTGACACGTGCCGGAATGACAATCGGTAAACGGCTGTGAATGCGCAGACGCTTAATGTGCGGGATGGCTTCAAGCTGAGTCAGTAGCCAGTCCAGCTCATGATCTTTCGCCATCAGCGGGTCGCCACCGGAAAAAATAATCTCATCCAGCTCCGGATGGGCGGTGATATAGTCCAGCGCGACCTGCCAGTTGCGTTTATTGCCCTGGTTTTCGGCATACGGGAAGTGGCGACGGAAGCAATAACGACAATTTACCGCACAGCCGCCTTTTACCAGCAGCAGGGCGCGGTTGAGGTATTTGTGCAATAAACCAGGCACCACGCTGTTCTGTTCTTCCAGCGGATCGGTACTGTAGCCCGGCGCGGTAATGAACTCATCCTGAGAAGTAAGCGTTTGTTTTAACAAAGGATCGTCTGGGTTGCCTTTCTCCATTCTGGCAACAAACGCGCGGGGAACGCGCAGGGCAAAGAGGCGCTTAGCCTCCCGGCCTGCAAGCAACTCTGGGTGCTGATCGAGGTCTAAAAGACGCAGCAATTCATCAGGACTGGTGATTACATCGGCAAGTTGCGATAACCAATCTTCTCTGGACGGGGTGTTTAGGGTTACAATATGCGCCATTTTGTGGCTTAGCTACCAGTTAACAAATTTAGAGGGCCTTATGGCAACGTACTATAGCAACGATTTTCGTGCTGGTCTTAAAATCATGATGGACGGCGAACCGTACGCGGTTGAAGCCAGCGAATTCGTTAAACCAGGTAAAGGCCAGGCATTCGCACGCGTTAAGCTGCGCCGCCTGCTGACCGGTACCCGTGTTGAGAAAACCTTCAAGTCTACTGACTCCGCAGAAGGCGCTGATGTTGTTGATATGAACCTGACTTACCTGTACAACGACGGTGAGTTCTGGCACTTCATGAACAACGAAACCTTCGAGCAACTGTCTGCTGACGCGAAAGCTATCGGCGACAATGCCAAATGGCTGCTGGATCAGGCTGAGTGCATCGTGACCCTGTGGAACGGCCAGCCTATCGCTGTGACTCCACCGAACTTTGTTGAGCTGGAAATCGTTGAAACCGATCCAGGCCTGAAAGGTGACACCGCAGGTACCGGCGGTAAACCAGCCACGCTGTCTACCGGCGCTGTGGTTAAGGTTCCTCTGTTCGTACAGACTGGCGAAGTGATCAAAGTGGATACCCGCTCCGGCGAATACGTATCACGCGTGAAGTAATCATAAGGGCGCAGCGCCCGCTGCGCCTGTTTTTTGCAGGCAGGGATGATGAAACGTACCGTTAAAATTCTGCTTCTGTTAGCGTTCTCCGCTGTATTGCTTTCCGGCTGCAACACCACGCGTGGCATAGGACAAGACATCCAGGATCTCGGTCATATCATTTCGCACGCCGCCAGCTAAGTTCGTCTAATTTTCCTAAAAATGCTTCCTTTTCCGTCAAGTGGCGGGATCTTGTCTATTCTTAAGTTGCTATACACAAAACAACTTTGGCTATAAAAGGAAGATATTATGGTTAAGAAGACAATTGCAGCGATCTTTTCAGTCCTGGTACTTTCTTCAGTATTAACAGCCTGTAATACCACGCGCGGCGTCGGTCAGGATATTTCTGAAGGTGGTAGCGCAATCTCTGGTGCGGCAACAAAAGCTCAGCAGTAATGCATAAACGGTACGGGACCACACACGGGTTTCGTACCGTCAGCTTTCCGATTCCTGCAGGGATAAAAACGGTGAAAAACGCGTATCCATATGCAACTTCATACGAATATTGCGTTTATAGGTATAGACCGTTTTGCCGTTGATACTCAGGTGAGCGGCAATCTTCTGATTGCTGGCTCCATCCATCCATAACGTCAGCACTTTCTCTTCCTGTCGGGTCAGCAAGGGTGCCGCCATCGTTGGTCTTTCGGCGCTTGCGCGCGAGATTAATGCATCGTTGATGGCCGTAGCCACTTCTTCGAGACTGGCATTTTTCAGCAACGACGACCATACCGGGAACTGCCCGAGCCAGTCTGTCATGCCGCTGTCCTCGCCCGATTGCAGCAAAATAAACGGTAACCGTTCGCTGGCGTTAAGCAAAGAAGAGAGCTGCTGAAAATGGTGAATCTCCTGCCGGAAGCCGTACAGATCAGCGATAACCAGCGTGGGTTTCCATTGCAGAATATGCTCCCTGGCCAGGAAAAGATTATTCAGGCCGGTCACAACATAGTGTCCCGGGAACAAACCGGAATGATTGAGCCATGCTTCAAACCCCGCGCGGGTGAAGTGACAACGGTCAATCAAAAGAATTTTGAACATATTTAATTCGCAGTCGGCTAGTGGTTTGGCTTCCTGCCATCAGAAAGCATATCATCATAGAGAAGTCGGATGAGTGCTAAATGCCGGAACTACGCGCCATACTGCGGCTATTTCTTGCCTTAACGTGTTCAGCAAAAAGGGATTGAAAAAAAATCGCTCGCTAACCACAATAGGGGGCGCAATCTCTGCCTTACGGGACGACCCGTAAGCGTTTCTTTCACCGGGGACGGCCCCAACTTGCATTAAGTTAAGGAGCCTGAAATGTCCTGGATCATTCTTTTCATTGCCGGTCTGCTCGAAGTGGTATGGGCGATTGGCCTCAAATACACCCACGGCTTTACCCGCCTGACGCCCAGCGTCATTACTGTGACCGCGATGATAGTGAGCATTGTATTGTTGTCCTGGGCGATGCGATCGCTGCCTGTGGGGACCGCGTATGCCGTCTGGACGGGCATTGGTGCGGTGGGCGCTGCCATCACGGGGATCCTGCTGCTCGGTGAGTCAGCGAGTCTGGCACGTATTGCCAGCCTCGCGCTGATTGTTGCCGGGATCATTGGGCTGAAACTCAGCACCCATTAATGGGGTTGTTTTACCCAGATGAGTTTTGACACATCAAACCCTTGCCGGGTCGCGACGTCCAGCATCTGCTGTTTCATCTCCGATGAAATCGTTGGCGCGCGGGAGAGTATCCACAGGTAGTTGCGATCCGGCCCGCAGACCAGGGCATGGCGATACTCTCTGTCGAGGGCGATCACGTTATACCCGCCATAGAAGGGGCCAAAGAACGAGACTTTTAGCGCAGCTCTTCGCGGGTCGCCGGTGAAGTACGCTTTCCCAACCGACTGTTGCCACATCTCTCTGTCGGGATTATAGCCACGGTTGATCACCTGAATACCGCCATCATCCAGCGGGCTGTAATGCGCCGTAACCTTCTCTAAGCCCTGCTCAAACCGATGGTCAAGACGCGCGATTTCATACCATGTTCCGAGGAAGCGTTGTGCATCAAAAGGCGTAACGACGGTTACGCCAGGAGGCGGGGTAGGGGAACTGCAGGCAACCACTAAAAACGCGGCTGTCACCGCGGCGATAACAGGCAGAATGCGCATAGGAGTTTCCTTACTGTTTTTTGTTAAGTGTAGATGACAGCAGGAAAAATGCGGCGGATTGTGCGGTGTGTTTCACCGGGTGGCGAAGTCGCCACCCGGCAATGTTTTACTGCAGCGCGTCGAGAATACGGTATGCCGTCTCAACGCGTGCCGGATTCGGATAGCTTTTATTCGCCAGCATCACAATGCCGAGCTGTTTTTCAGGAATAAATGCCACGTAGCTCCCAAACCCACCGGTTGAACCCGTTTTGTGTACCCAGGAGGCTTTAACCGGCGCTACCGGGGGATTGACTTCTCTGGCAGGCAACGGTGCCAGCGCCACCTTATTGTCGCTGCCCCCGACCACGGTTTTGGCATCGACCGGCCAGTTCAGCATTTCCCAGCCTAACCCCTGATACATGGCACCCACGCGCCAGTAGCGGGACTGTGCCAGGGTAATCCCTTGTTTGAGAGAGCTATCCTGAAGGGCGTCGGGGGCCATGTTTGCCATCACCCAGCTCGCCATATCTTTCACGTTGGTTTTTATGCCATAGGCTTCAGCGTCCAGCATCCCCGGTGAAACGTGTACTGCTTTACCGTCACGGTAACCCCAGGCGTAATGCGCCTCTTCCGCTTTTGGTACGTTAATCCACGTATGGTCGAGCCTGAGCGGCTTAAAGACCCGCTTCGTCATGGCCTCTTCAAAACTCATGCCGGAGGGTTTAACCGCGAGGGCACCAAAAAGACCGATGCTGGCGTTGGCATAAAGACGCGTGGTGCCCGGCTTCCACTGCGGCTGCCAGTTTTGATAAAAGCGCAGCAGAGAGGCGTTATCAGTGACGTCATCCGGTACCTGTAACGGCAACCCCCCTGCGGTATAGGTTGCCAGATCCAGCATGCGAATGTCCTGCCACTGTTTTCCTGTCAGCTCAGGCCAGTACCTTGTCACTGGATCGCCCAGTGAGATTTCATCGCGGGCAATCGCATCGCCACCCAATACGCCGGTGAAGGTTTTACTTATAGAGCCCAGCTCGAACAAGGTTAGAGGCGTAACAGGTTTATTCGCCGCGACATCCGCTTTACCAAAGGTAAAGTAGTGCGGCTGACCCTGATAAATTACCGCCACCGCCATACCCGGAATGGCCTGCGCGTTCATCAGCGGCGTAACGGCACGCTCCACCACCTTAGCCAGCTGTTTTTCTGACATGGGGGCGGCGAAGGCAGAGCAGGCAACGCTGAGCAGCAGGGCACAACTTAGGGATTTTTTCATCATCAGTTATCTTCCATAATCGCAGTTCGAGGGAGTGTCCGGGCCCGTCAGACCACTGTAGTCTGTTGGATTTGACTGTGGCTGACAAACGGTTAAATTTAGCATTAGCTGTTAATTTTTCTAACGGACGAGACCATGACACGCAGCTATCTTCCCCTTAATTCGCTTCGGGCGTTCGAAGCTGCCGCCAGGCACCTTAGTTTTACGCATGCCGCTATCGAACTGAATGTCACCCATTCCGCGATCAGCCAGCATGTGAAGGCGCTGGAGCAGCATCTGAACTGCCAGCTGTTTGTCCGCGTTTCGCGCGGGCTGATGTTGACCACAGAAGGCGAGAACCTGCTGCCGGTACTGAATGATTCGTTCGACCGTATCGCCGGTATGCTGGATCGTTTTGCCAGCCATCGGGCGCAGGAGAAGCTGAAAATTGGCGTGGTGGGGACGTTTGCCACCGGAATGTTATTGTCGCAGCTGGACGATTTTCGCCGCTGCTATCCGCATATTGATCTTCAACTTTCGACTCACAACAATCGCGTCGATCCGGCAGCCGAAGGGCTTGATTACACCATCCGTTATGGCGGGGGAGCGTGGCACGGTACGGAAGCGACGTTTCTTTGTTCTGCGCCGCTGGCGCCGCTTTGCACGCCTGACATCGCTGCCGCGTTGCAGACCCCGGCCGATATCCTGAAGTTTACCCTGCTGCGCTCTTACCGGCGCGATGAGTGGAGCGCCTGGATGCAGGCGGCAGGAGAAAACTCTCCTTCACCAACGCACCGCGTGATGGTGTTTGATTCGTCAGTGACCATGCTGGAAGCCGCGCAGGCAGGCACCGGTATTGCTATTGCCCCTGTTAATATGTTTACCCATCTGCTTAACAGCGAGCGCATTGTGCAACCTTTTACGACGCAGATTGACCTCGGCAGTTACTGGCTCACGAGGCTACAGTCACGAGCCGAAACCCCAGCAATGTGTGAGTTTACCCAGTGGCTGGTGGGGAAAATGCAGAAATAACAGGCCCGCCGGACGGCGGGCCAGAGGAGTCAGATCGTGACCACGGCAATCAGCGTCACTACGGTCAGGATGGTCGCCAGACCGTAGAACACCCATTTGCCGCTCGGGACATGGATTTTCAGGTCATGCATCGCATGGTGAATACGGTGCAGTCCACACCACAGCGGCAGGACGATCATCAGGAAGATGAACACGCGACCGATAAAGCTGCTCGCGAACGCCAGAACGCGTTCGTAGCTCAGCGCATCGCCCGGAAACAGCCCCAGTGGCAGCATAATGCCCACCAGCAGGATGATGACGGGAGCGATGATGGCACTCCACATGCCGCCTGCGCCAAACAGACCCCAGAAAACCGGCTCGTCAGAACGTTTTGGATTTGGATTGATCACAGTAGTCTCCTTACCAGAACAGTGCGACAAACAGAATGACCACAGTGACGAGAACGGTCACTGCCCAGAGCCCTTTAATGACGGGTTCTGGCCCCATTTTCTCGTCTTTAATGATGATATTCGCCGCTTTTGGCGCCAGTTCAAACCAGGTTTTGGTATGAAGCAGCGCAGCCGCGAGCACAATCAGGTTCAGCACGACAATGATTGGGTTTTGCAGGAAGCCAACAAAATTCGCCCAGGCTTCCGGGCCATGCTTGAGGGCAAATACCCCATACATCAGCTCCAGGCTGAACCAGACCGCCGGTACTGCCGTGCCTTCACGCAGCATGTAGAAGCGATAAAACGGCAGGTTTTTCCACCAGGTGGACGGCACTGGCCGCACATAGGCTTTGCGTTTAGTCGTCATCATGCACTCCTTAGCGTGGTTTCAGGGTAGCGATAAGAAAGTCTTTCGAGCTTTCCACTTTACCCTGCTGAATGGCGGCGGCCGGGTCGACATGCTTCGGACAGACTTCGGAGCAATAACCCACAAATGTACAGCTCCAGACACCGTTCTGGCTGTTAAGCTGCGCCATACGTTCTTTTTTACCGTGGTCACGGCTGTCTTCGTTATAGCGGTGCGCCAGGGTAATGGCGGCCGGGCCGATGAACTCAGGGTTCAGGCCAAACTGTGGACAGGCGGCGTAGCACAGACCGCAATTGATGCAACCGGAGAACTGATGGTATTTCGCCATCTGGGCCGGCGTCTGGGTGTTGGGACCCTGATCCGGCGTGCGCGGGTTGCCAATAATGTACGGCTTGATGGCTTCCAGACTTTCGATAAAGTGGGTCATATCGACCACCAGATCGCGCTCAATCGGGAAGTTACCCAGCGCTTCCACCTTGATGCCTTTGGTATAGTCACGCAGGAAGGTCTTACACGCCAGCTTCGGCACTTTGTTGACCATCATGCCGCAGGAGCCACAGATTGCCATGCGGCAGGACCAGCGGTAGCTCAGGTCCGGTGCCAGGTTGTCTTTGATATAGCCGAGCGCATCCAGCAGGGAAGTTTGCTCGTCGTAGGGCACTTCGTAGAAAGCGCTATGTGGCGCAGTGTCCACCTCCGGGTTGTAGCGCACCACTTCAACTTTCAGTTTTTGCATCTCAGCCATTCGCCTTCTCCTTCTTCTCGGCGGCTTCTGCTTCTGCACCGTACACGCGTTTTGCCGGTGGCAGCGTGGTGATTTTCACGTCGCTGTAGTCCAGACGTGTGGTGCCATCTGCATCGCGCCAGGCGAGCGTGTGTTTCAGGAAATTGACGTCGTCACGTTCGGTACAGCCTTCATCGAGCCGCTGGTGCGCCCCGCGTGACTCTTTACGCGCCAGTGCAGAGTGCGCCATACATTCCGCCACGTTCAGGCCGTGACCCAACTCGATGGTATAGAGCAGGTCGGTGTTGAAGACGCTGGAGGTATCGGTGATGCGAACGCGCTTGAAGCGCTCCTGCAGTTCCGCCAGCTTATCGACGGTTTTTTGCATCAGCTCAGGGGTACGGTAGATACCGCAGCCCTCTTCCATCGAAAGACCCATTTCATCACGAATTTTAGACCAGTTTTCGTTACCCTCCTGGTTCACCAGGTCTTTCAGCCGTTTTTCAACGTCGGCGACCTGCGCGTCCAGCGCGGCACTGTTGGCTTCGCCTGCGGTAGCCGCTCGCTCCATCGCGCGCTCACCCGCCATGCGGCCAAAGACGACCAGCTCCGCCAGCGAGTTAGAGCCAAGGCGGTTGGCGCCGTGCAGACCCACAGAGGAACACTCGCCCACGGCGAACAGACCTTTGATACGGGTTTCACACTGCTGGTCGGTTTCGATCCCGCCCATGGTGTAGTGCGCCGTTGGGCGGACCGGAATCGGCTCTTTCACCGGGTCGACACCCACGTAAGCTTTCGCCAGCTCACAGATGAACGGCAGACGTTCCAGCAGTTTCTTCTCGCCGAGGTGGCGCAGGTCAAGATGGACCACATCGCCGCGCGGCGTGGAGATGGTGTTGCCTTTACGCCACTCGTGCCAGAAGGCCTGGGAGACTTTGTCACGTGGACCGAGCTCCATATATTTGTTCTTCGGCTCACCGAGGGGTGTTTCCGGACCCATACCGTAATCCTGCAGATAGCGGTAGCCGTTTTTGTTGACCAGAATACCGCCTTCACCGCGGCAGCCTTCTGTCATCAGAATGCCGGAACCCGGCAGGCCGGTTGGGTGATACTGCACAAACTCCATATCGCGCAGCGGCACGCCGTGGCTGAGCGCCATGCCCATGCCGTCACCGGTGACGATGCCGCCGTTGGTGTTATAACGATAGACGCGTCCCGCACCGCCCGTTGCCATTACCACCGCATTGGCGCGGATCTGGACGAGCGTGCCTTCCATCATGTTCATCGCTACCAGGCCGCGCGCATGGCCGTCATCGACCAGAATGTCGAGGACGAAATGTTCGTCAAAGCGCTGAATTTGTGGGAACTGAAGAGAAGTCTGGAACAGGGTGTGCAGCATGTGGAAGCCGGTTTTATCGGCGGCGAACCAGGTGCGTTCTATCTTCATACCGCCGAAGCGGCGAACGTTGACGCTGCCGTCCGGACGGCGGCTCCACGGGCATCCCCACTGCTCAAGCTGGGTCATCTCCGTTGGACAGTGATGGACAAAGTAGTCAACGACATCCTGTTCGCAAAGCCAGTCGCCCCCTGCAACCGTGTCGTGGAAATGGTATTCAAAGCTGTCATGATCCTGCGCAACGGCGGCGGACCCTCCTTCTGCGGCCACCGTGTGGCTGCGCATAGGGTAGACTTTAGAAATCAATGCGATTTTAGCGTTGGGATTAGCCTGCGCTGCAGCAATCGCAGCACGTAATCCAGCCCCGCCAGCGCCTATTACGGCAAGATCGGCCTGAAAAGTTTGCACGACATTCCTCCAGATTTTTGTTATTTCGCAAGGCGACAAACTAAAGGTAGTTCACCTGTCCAAATGGACGATTGCGAAAGCGTTTCCACTGCTCCTTTATGGGTAAAACAGTATAACCGTGTAGATGTCAGGGAAATTTGACGTGTTCGATTTTTTTGCTGTTCTCCTCGGTGATTTATCACGGAGATTGATGAATTGCGTCACGCAATTGCTCACGTATATGAAATCCGCTTTTTTACTGCGCAAAATTTGTCTCTGTCCCTGCTAACGAGTAGACTTCGTGCCCTTGTCTGAAATCGGAGAAATACCCATGAGCGAAACGGCCACCTGGCAGCCGAGCGCATCCATCCCTAATCTGCTAAAACGCGCTGCAATTATGACGGAGATCCGCCGTTTCTTTGCCGACCGTGGAGTCCTTGAGGTGGAAACGCCGTGCATGAGTCAGGCAACGGTAACGGATATTCATCTGGTCCCGTTTGAAACCCGTTTTGTTGGTCCTGGCCACTCTCAGGGCATGAATTTGTATCTGATGACCAGCCCGGAGTATCACATGAAGCGCCTGCTGGCGGCGGGATGTGGTCCGGTGTATCAGCTGTGCCGCAGCTTCCGTAATGAAGAGATGGGGCGCCACCACAATCCGGAATTCACCATGCTGGAGTGGTACCGCCCGCATTATGATATGTACCGCCTGATGAACGAGGTGGACGATCTGCTGCAGCAGGTGCTGGACTGTTCCGAGGCGGAAACGCTCTCTTATCAGCAGGCTTTCCAGCGTTATCTGGAAATCGATCCGTTATCGGCGGACAAAACTCAGCTGCGCGAAGTGGCGGCAAAGCTCGATCTGAGCAACGTGGCAGATACCGAAGAAGATCGCGATACGCTGCTGCAGCTGTTGTTCACCTTTGGCGTTGAACCTCAGATTGGCAAAGATCGTCCAACGTTTGTCTATCACTTCCCGGCAAGCCAGGCCTCGCTGGCGCAGATCAGCACCGAAGATCACCGCGTGGCAGAGCGTTTTGAGGTCTATTACAAAGGCATTGAGCTGGCGAATGGTTTCCACGAACTGACTGACGCACGCGAGCAGCAGCAGCGTTTCGAGCAGGATAACCGCAAGCGCGCCGCGCGCGGCCTGCCGCAGCAGCCCATCGATATTCACCTGCTGGAGGCGTTAAAAGCAGGCCTGCCGGATTGCTCCGGCGTGGCGCTGGGGGTGGATCGTCTGGTAATGCTGGCGCTGGGCGCGGAGCAGCTTGGCGATGTGATTGCGTTTACCGTCGATCGCGCCTGACGGCATTTGACCCTCTCCCGTGGGAGAGGGTTGCTCCGCTTATCTTACACACTCCCCGCCGGGCGTTTACGCGCCGCAGAGGTTAAGGTTCTTCCCGTTCTCCGCCCGTCCAGGCTTTCCAGGCGCATCTGGAATGGTGGGAACGGCATATCAATACCGTGTTCGCGGAAGCCTGCCAGAATCAGCTGGTGGATCTCATGGCGCAGCGGCATACGATGCCCCATTTCGGCGGCATAAATACGCAGCTCGAAAATCTGGATCCCCTGCTGAAGATCGACCAGGAACACTTCCGGCGCCGGGTTATCGAGCACCAGGGTGCAGCGTTCAGCAGCGGTGTAAAGAAGCTGGGTCACTTCTTCACTGTTGGCATCCGACGGTGCCGGCACGGTCAGCACCACACGCGTGACGGAATCTGACAGCGACCAGTTGATGAACTGCTCGGTGATAAACGCCTTGTTTGGCACGATGATCTCTTTCCGATCCCAGTCGCTGATCGTCGTGGCGCGGGTATTGATCTTCGTTACGCTACCGGTCAGGTCACGGATCGTGACCGTATCGCCAATACGAATCGGTTTTTCAAACAGAATGATCAGGCCGGAAACAAAGTTTGCGAAAATCTCCTGCATACCAAAACCAAGTCCAAACGTCAGCGCGGCGACCAGCCATTGCAATTTAGACCACTCAATACCAATCATCGAGAACCCAACCATCCCGCCAAAGAGCAGAATCAGGTATTTCGTGATGGTGGTAATGGCGTAACCCGTGCCCGGGGTTAAATCCAGATGCTGCAATAGCGCCAGCTCCAGCAGCGCCGGGAAGTTACGTACCAGCTGGGTCGTGATGATCAACACCAGAATGGCGATCAGCACCGCCCCTAAGGTAATGGGCTCCAGGCTCTCTACGCCCTGCACCGTAGAGGTCACGTCCCACAGCGAGATGTTCTCCAGGAAGCCGAACGCGGAGTGGATCTCCGACCACAGGAAGATCACCGACAGGAGGGCAACCAGCATCAGGATGGAGCGCACCAGACGAAGAGACTGGGTACTGATGGCATCCAGATCCAGTTCGACTTCGTCAGCATCCATCGTACCTTCGGTGCTGTTGACATGGTTAGGCTCGTCTTCACCCCGCGCTCGCTGGGCGAGGATCTCTGCCCGACGGTGCTTGGCGCGGTCAAATGCCAGGCGGCGGCGCTGGATTAACATCCCGCGGCGAATGACATGATAGACCACCAGCAGCAGGAACCAGATGGCGACCGAGGTTTCCAGTCGCGCCAGCAGCGCCTGCGAGGTCGCCAGGTAGCCCACCGCCGCTGCCAGCATGGCAATCAGAGGCGCGCAAAGAAGCAGGTTCCACAGCATGCGGTTGAACATGTTGTCGCCGCTGCCGGTTTTATCCAGATAAAGCGGTATACCGGCGCGTTTCAGGCTGAGCGTGACAATGGCCAGCGCCCCGCAGATCAGCATAAAGCAGAGGCGCCCCAGCGAGCCCGAGAACTCCCGGTCGTTGAGATTATCGAACATGATGAGCGCCATAATCAGCGGCACTATCAGCCCAATGCTCATCAGGTAGTAGCGCATGGCGCGCGCCACGCGGTTACGCGGCCAGCCAAAGTGGGCGATGAACAGACCATTAGGCCGCGCAAATGTGGCGCAAATCATCACCACCCACAGCAGAGGGACGGTGGCGGTCACGCCATCGCCAATCGCGACCGCGAGCGGGTAGGGCCAGGCTTCCCGCAGGCCGTATCCGAGCGTCATCCACAGCACCGGCAGCGGTGAGGCGACGAGTATTGACCAGAACACGGTGCGCAACGTCAGCCAGAAGTGATCCTGGGTCACCTTACCTACCCGGGCGCTGGAGCGTTCCAGGAAGCGAGTAAAGTGCCTGCGCGAGTAAATGCTGAAGCCCACCAGAATTAATGCGCCCAGCAGCGGGAAGATGGTCTCTTTGCTGGTGAGCATCATCACGCTGGCTTTTCCAAGCTGGCTGAAGGTATCCAGCGAGATCAGACGGCGCAGATCCTGGACAACTTCAATGGGCCACGAGAAGGTCATCGGGCGTACATCAGAGGTCCAGAAGAGATAACGGTGCGTGGCCTCATTCACCTCTTTGAGCGCATCTTCCAGCTGACTGTTGGAGACTTTCAGCTTGGTCAGTTCCAGAATCAGCGTATCCCCACCCTGCAGCAGGGAGTTCAGCAACTCGCGCTGGGTCCGCAACTGGGCTTCCAGAATGCGGTTTTGCTCGCTGGTGAGCGGCTGTCCATCAGCCTGACGGATCTGGCGGATTTGCGGCTGTTTATTGAGAAGATCTTCAAAATGCAGACGCTGAACGCGCAGCTGAGCCATCTCGGTATCCAGCTGCTGCGGCTTCGGCATCTCCGGCAGGCGCGCGACCTGGGCGCGTAACGCCTCGCCCAGCAGATTTGATGACCCCAGCCACTGAGACTGCTCGCGCAGGGTGTTGAGCGCCTGGCGCACCTGAAGCGTTTGATTGGTGGCCTGGCGCTGTTGGGAAGCCACCAGATCCATACGCTGCGCCTGTTGATTCAGTGCGGCAGAAAGCTCGCGGTTGACCTTAAACTGTTGAACGATGCCGGCAGGAAGATTATCGCTGTTTTCCGCCAGCAGTTCGGTGCTCTCCAGCGCGCGCTCCGCTTCACGCTGGCGCTGGCTGTTAAGCTGATTGCGCAGGGCCTGCAGATACGCATCCAGCTGCTCGCTCTGCTTCTGAGCGAGTTCAGAGCGCATCCGCGACAGCTCCTGACGGTTATTGGCGGAGAGTTGCGCCAGCTCCAGCTCATCGACAAGGGCCTTCAGACGGGCTGATTCAGCCTGCAGGCCCAGATTTTGGGCCTGAGCTTGTGGCGTATTGCCGCTTTGCGTACCAATGCGACGCTCAACTTCATTAAGCTGGCGGCGGGCGTCGGTTTGCTGTTGCGGAAGCTGGCTGAGGGAGTCGGCAATTTCACGCGCTCGCTCCTGTTCCTGCTGGGCAAGGCGGCTCTTCTCCAGAAGCTGGCTGCTGACCTGCAGGATCTCCTGGTTCAGGGCATCGGAGGTCATGCCGGCGGGTACATCGCGCGGTTCATCACGCATGTTCGCGAGCTGCGTGCGCAGCGTCTGCGAGAGTTTGGGGAAGTTGTCAATAACCTGCTGATACTGCTGAGCGCGCTCAAGAGAGCCTTTCCGCTCTTCAAGCGCGTTCAGTGCGGACTGGAGTGACTCAACGGTCTCAGGCTGAGCGGGTTTTGCCGCTTTTGCCTGCTCCAGCTCCTGGGTTATCTGTTTGGCGTCGGGGGCTGTCGCTGCGTACGCCCCCATGCTGAGGCACCAGGCCATCAGTAGAACGATAATCGGGCGCACGTCAGCGATCCTTCTGTTGTTAGCCTTCGTCTTTTTTGTCGTCAACCAGCGGGCTGGCGTCATGTTCGGCCTTGATCTCTGCTTCCGGCAGCGGTGCAGGTTCTGCATCCGGCGTCACGAAGGTTTCAGTAGAGATGGCCAGCGGCTGGCCCAGTTTAGTGATCGACAGGCTTTCGAGCTGTTCAGCCAGTTTCACTTTACCCGGCGCAAACAGGTTGATAACGGTTGAGCCCAGCTTAAAGCGGCCCATCTCCTGGCCTTTCAGCAGTGCCACGGAGCCTTCTTCTTCACCGGCAGGCCAGGTCCAGCGCTTGATGACGCCTTCACGTGGCGGCGTAATGGTGCCGGCCCAGACGGTTTCGATGCTGCCGACAATGGTCGCGCCCACCAGAATCTGCGCCATCGGACCAAATTCAGTATCGAACAGGCAGATGACGCGCTCGTTACGGGCAAACAGGTTCGGGACGTTTTGCGCGGTCAGGTGGTTTACTGAGAACAGGTCGCCCGGAACGTAAATCATTTCACGCAGGATACCGTTACACGGCATATGCACGCGGTGGTAGTCGCGCGGTGACAGATAGGTGGTGGCAAACGTACCGTTACGGAACAGATCCGCCATCAGGTAGTTACCCGCCAGCAGCGCTTCCAGGCTGTAATTATGGCCCTTCGCCTGCAGAATTTTGTCGTCTTCGATATCACCCAGCTGGCTAATCACGCCGTCTGCTGGCATCACCAGGACGTTAGGGTCGGTGTTTACCGGGCGTACATCGTCACGCAGCGGGCGCACGAAAAACTCGTTAAAGGTGCGGTAGCTGGCGGTATCCGGCTTCTGCGCCTCTTTCATATCAACCTTGTAATATTTTACGAAAAGGTCGATGACCAGTTTGGTCAGCCAGCCTGCGCGTTTGCTTGCGCCCCAGCCCGCCAGGCGAGTGAGCCACAGTTTTGGCAGAATGTATTGAAGCGAAAGTTTAAATGCGTTTAACAAGGTAGCCTCCAGGCCATTGTTTTGTCGTTCCTGATCCGGCGTTATACCGCCGGAACCTGAAAAAAGGGGGACGATTTTAGCGATGCTTAGCTTAGTTGTCAGTTATCAGAATCAGAAAAGTTTTTACGCGTTTTTACCTGATCCATGCTCTCAAGAATACGGTGGTAGTTCTCGAAGCGGGTCTGGGCGATTTCACCGTTCTCAACCGCTTCACGGATAGCGCAGCCCGGGTCGTTATCGTGTTTACAGTCGCGGTACTTGCAAGCACCTAAATAATCATGGAATTCGACAAATCCGTTGAAGATTTGTTCCGGCTCAAGGTGCCATAAGCCGAACTCACGTACGCCCGGGGAGTCGATGACATCACCACCGTGCGGGAAATGATACAGGCGCGACGCAGTGGTGGTGTGCTGGCCCAGGCCCGAGACGTCTGACACATCGTTGGTGAGGATCTCTTGCTGGAGGCCAAGCAGGTTATTCAGCAGGCTCGATTTGCCCACGCCGGACTGGCCCGCAAAGATGCTGATGCGATCGGTAAGCGCCTCTTCCAGCGGTTTCAGGCCATCTTTGGTATAGCTGGAGACCATCAGGACGCGGTAGCCAATCTTGCGATAGATATCCATCTGTTCGTTGACGAACGCCATGCCTTCGTCGTCCAGCAGATCGATTTTGTTCAGCACGATAATCGGTTCAACCTGCAGCGTTTCGCAGGCGACGAGGTAACGGTCGATTATATTGAGCGAAAGTTCAGGCAAAATCGCCGATACGATAACGATCTGGTTAATGTTGGCGGCAATTGGTTTCACCCCGTCGTAGAAATCGGGACGGGTTAATACGGACGTGCGCTCATGCACCGCTTCAACGAT
Organism: Enterobacter sichuanensis; assembly: GCF_002939185.1. Lineage (GTDB taxonomy): Bacteria > Pseudomonadota > Gammaproteobacteria > Enterobacterales > Enterobacteriaceae > Enterobacter > Enterobacter sichuanensis. The sequence continues at coordinate 26,361 of NZ_POVL01000058.1, forward strand.
ACCTTTTACCGTCACGCCTTCCGCGGCCTCTTTACCCGGCCGCCAGACCACGCGATCGCCGGTCACCAGAGAACGAATGGTCCGGCGGATGTTGCAGCGGTGGATCTCACCATCGGCGGATTCCACGTCGGCGTGCATACCTAAACGGCTGATGACTACGCCTTCCGTCGGGTCGCCAAACAGGTTGTCGTCGTAATCGACCTTCTCCGAAGTGGTTTTAAGACGGCGCTGGTGATTGGCATTCACACGACGCTGCTGCCCTTTGGAGAGTTTATTTTTACTCAATCGCACTGGCTCCTGGTCGCCCGTAAGGGGCAAAACCTCTATGATACACTCTAATTAATACTAGTTAACCTGCTACTGCCGGTTATGCGAGAAGGGTGGAAAATAACATGAGCGCGGATGAAAACAACCTGATTTGGATCGACCTTGAAATGACCGGGCTGGATCCCGAGCGCGATCGCATCATTGAGATAGCAACCCTGGTGACCGACGCCAACCTCAATATCCTGGCGGAAGGGCCAACCATTGCGGTGCATCAGTCAGACGATCAGCTTGCGTTGATGGATGAGTGGAACGTGCGTACCCATACCGGCAGTGGTCTGGTAGAACGCGTGAAGGCGAGCACCCTGGGTGACCGCGAGGCGGAGCTGGCGACGCTGGCGTTTCTGAAACAGTGGGTACCGGCAGGTAAATCGCCTATCTGCGGTAATAGTATCGGCCAGGATCGCCGTTTCCTGTTTAAGTACATGCCGGAGCTGGAGTCGTACTTCCACTACCGTTATCTGGATGTCAGCACCCTGAAAGAGCTGGCGCGTCGCTGGAAACCTGAAATCCTCGATGGCTTTAAAAAGCAGGGGACGCACCAGGCGATGGACGATATCCGCGAGTCCGTGGCGGAGCTTGCTTACTATCGCGAAAACTTTATTAAGCTGTGATTTTGAGAACCGGCGCCTTGCGTGGCCGGCTTTTTGTCGTTAAATTGTTCAGCTTGCCGATTAAATAAGCATTTGAACTGAATTTCAAAAAAATCGCTTTCAGGGGGGTTGCAGCTAAAAGGATTTCTCGTATAATGCGCCTCCCGTAACGACAGAGAATTACGCGTTACGACAGCAACAAAAGCAGTACAGATT
>NZ_POVL01000059.1 GCF_002939185.1 Enterobacter sichuanensis
TATACCTGCTTCATGGATATAATACTCAGGACTGGCGAAAGGACGCACTGCTGTGTGTACTGGAGGGTCTGTCAGATGTCGGACAGACCCTGTTTTTTTACGTTCTCTTTTTCACGTCGCGACTATTTTTCGCGCTTCTCTTCGGAATTGCGTAATTAAGGATTCGGCCAGGGGTGTCTGACGGGAATCACGACGCTGAATTAAATAATATGCCGCTTTTGGAAGCGATTCGACAACCGGCAACATCACCAGGCGATGCGCCAGCAGCGGGTCACAGCCCAGTTCCTGCGGCAGAATGCTTAAAAAATCACTTTGCGCCACCAGGCTAATACAGGAGGAGAATGTTTCGCAGACAACCCCTATTCGCGGTATTTGCGCGCGATGGCTAAATACCTCTTCCAGTTGCTTATAATAACTTCCCCGCGGCGTCGGCATTGTCCAGTTATAATGCAGCAGTTCATTAATTGAGGTTGCTTTGGTAGCCGGATGTCCTTCCCGGCAAAATACCGCAAACGACTTTTCGAAGAGTTTTTCAAACGTAAACTCGTGGTCATAAGGCCCCTGATAATAGGTGTTGATGGTGAAATCCAGCTCACCCTGGCGTAATTCATTGATCATCGACACCAGCTGCCCTTCCATAATCCGCACCTTGACCTGCGGATGCTGCGCGTGAAAGCGGGAGATCACCGCGGGCATCAGGCTGCGTGAAACGCTGGCCCCCATCCCGATATTGATCTGCCCGGCCAGCTCACCCTGCCGCTGACGGATGTCATCCTGCGCCGCGCGCAGTTCTTCCAGAATCAACTTCGCGCGCTGGTAGAAGCCCTCCCCGCATTCGGTCAACGCAACGCCCTTACTCCTGCGCACGAAAAGCTGCGCCGCCATGCCCTCCTCCAGCTCTTTGATGGATTTGGTCAGCGCCGGCTGCGAAAGATTAAGCGTCCTGCTGGCACCGCGAATGCTGCCCTGACGAGCGACTTCGACAAACGCCCGGATTTGATGAAATTTAATCTGAAATGACATAGCCCGATCGATAACCGTTGTTTATCAGAGTAAAGAAACTGTCATCTACTTTAATGGAAAGGGATGTGCGAGGGTAATTCCTGAACGGTTAAAACTGTGAAAAAACGGTTAGTGATAAGTAAAAACTATCACATCGTGAAGCAGTTCACATATTTTAATGATGACAGGAACAGATATGGACACACTGACGCAGTACATCCAGACCCTAACCCCGCAGCTGAGCGCATGGCGTCGCGATTTTCACCAGTTTGCTGAATCCGGCTGGGTGGAATTTCGTACCGCGGCGAAGGTCGCAGAAACCCTGGACTCGCTGGGTTATGAGCTGGCGATGGGTCGCGACGTGGTGGATGCCGAAAGCCGGATGGGCCTGCCCGATGAGGCCACCCTGGCGCGAGAATTTGCCCGCGCCCGCGCGCAGGGCGCGCCGGAGAAATGGCTGGCGCCGTTTGAGGGCGGGTTTACCGGGATTGTCGCGACCCTGAATACCGGCCGCCCGGGCCCAACCCTGGCATTTCGCGTGGACATGGATGCCCTGGATTTAAGCGAAGCACACGATCAAAGCCACCGCCCGTTCCGCGACGGGTTTGCCTCCTGCAATCCCGGGATGATGCACGCCTGCGCACACGACGGCCACACTACGATTGGTCTGGGGCTGGCGCAGGTACTTAAGCAGAATGACGCGCAGCTCAGCGGCACCCTCAAGCTGATCTTCCAGCCTGCAGAAGAAGGGACGCGCGGCGCGCGTGCCATGGTGGCCGCCGGGGCGCTGGATGACGTGGACTATTTCACCGCCATCCATATTGGCACCGGCGTGCCTGCCGGGACGGTGATCTGCGGCAGCGATAATTTTATGGCGACCACCAAATTCGACGTGAACTTTACCGGCGTGGCCGCACACGCTGGCGGTAAACCGGAGGACGGGCGTAATGCCCTGCTCGCCGCCGCGCAGGCCGCCATCGCGTTACACAGCATCGCCCCACACAGCGAAGGCGCATCCCGGGTAAACGTCGGGGTGATGCAGGCAGGCAGCGGGCGCAACGTGGTGCCCGCCAATGCCCTGATAAAGGTTGAAACGCGCGGCGAAAACGAAGCGATTAACCAGTATGTCTTTGAACGGGCGCAGGCGGTCATTACCGGCGCGGCCGCGCTCTACGGCGTTAAGGCAGAGATGCGCCTGATGGGGGCTGCCACCGCCAGCTCGCCGACACCCGCCTGGGTTGATTATCTGCGCGAACAGGCCAGCCAGGTTCCGGGGGTGGTTCACGCCATCGACAAGGTCAAAGCGCCAGCAGGCTCCGAAGATGCCACGTTGATGATGGCCCGCGTGCAGCAAAACGGCGGCATGGCGTCCTATATGGTATTTGGCACGGAGTTGAGCGCCGGACATCACAATGAAAAATTCGACTTCGATGAGCAGGTCATGACGGTCGCCATCGAAACGCTGGCGCGGACGGCGCTCAATTTCCCGTGGACGCGAGGTGTGTAATGCAGGACAACTACGCTTTTATTGCCGATGCGATCGACACGCGATGTCGCACGTTAACCGACATCGCCGATGCGATCTGGGATCATCCTGAAACCCGCTTTGAAGAGTTCTGGTCCGCCGAACGGCTCGCCAGCGCGCTGGAAGCCGAAGGTTTCACCCTCACGCGCGAGGCGGGCGGCATTCCCAACGCCTTTATTGCCAGCTTCGGCAGCGGAAAACCGGTTATCGCCCTGCTGGGTGAATACGATGCGCTGGCCGGGTTAAGCCAGCAGGCACACTGTGCGACCCCACAATCCGCCACGCCGGGGGCTAACGGCCACGGCTGCGGGCATAATCTGCTGGGCACCGCAGCCCTTGCCGGGGCGGTCGCGGTAAAAAGCTGGCTGGAGCAGCACGGCAGCGGCGGGACAGTGCGTTTTTACGGCTGTCCAGGTGAGGAAGGCGGCTCCGGGAAAACCTTTATGGTGCGCGAAGGGTTGTTTGACGACGTCGATGCCGCCGTGACCTGGCACCCGGAGGCCTTTGCCGGGATGTTTAATGTCAGCACGCTGGCCAATATTCAGGCCGCCTGGCGTTTTAAGGGGGTGGCGGCACATGCGGCCAACTCTCCGCATCTGGGGCGCAGCGCGCTGGATGCGGTGACGCTGATGACTACCGGCACCAACTTCCTCAACGAGCACATTATTGAGAAAGCGCGCGTCCATTACGCCATTACCGATACCGGCGGGATTTCGCCTAACGTGGTGCAGGCGCAGGCCGAAGTGCTGTACCTGATCCGCGCCCCGGAGATGGCCGATGCGCAGCAAATCTACGAACGTATCGAAAAAATCGCCCAGGGCGCGGCGCTGATGACTGAAACGACCGTCGAGTGCCGCTTTGATAAAGCCTGCTCCAGTTACCTGCCCAACCGCACGCTCGAGGCGGCGATGTATCGCGCCCTGCAGCACTACGGCACGCCGGAGTGGACCGACGAAGAGCGAGAGTTTGCCCGCGAGATCCGCGCCACGCTGACGCCCAACGATCTGCAAAACAGCCTGAAAAATATTGCCGCCACGGGTGGTGAAGCGGGTAAAGCCTTTGCCCGTCGTCATCAGGCGACGCTGCTGGTGGATGAAGTCGCGCCTTATGCCGTCACCGATAACGTGCTGGCGGGTTCAACCGACGTGGGTGACGTCAGCTGGAAAATGCCGGTTGCCCAGTGCTTCAGCCCCTGCTTTACCGTCGGCACGCCGCTGCACACCTGGCAGTTGGTGGCGCAGGGACGAACCTCGATTGCTCACAAAGGGATGCTGCTGGCCGGGAAAGTGATGGGCGCAACCGCGCTGAATCTGCTGCAGGATGCGGCGCTGCTGAAAAAATGCCGTGAAGAGTTTGAACAATACATACAAGAAAAACCGTACGTGTGTCCGATCCCACCGGGCGTGACACCGTCACCTTTAAAATAAAAAAACACAACACAACACAACACAACACTCCCGAGGAACGCCCATGAGTATGTCATCCATACCTTCGCATTCCCCATCCGGTAAGCTCTATGGCTGGGTTGAAAGGATCGGCAATAAAGTGCCACACCCTTTCCTGCTTTTTATCTATCTGATTGTGATATTGATGGTTGCCACCGCCGTGCTCTCCGCCTTTGACGTTAGCGTGCGCAGCCCGGCCGACGGCAGCCTGGTGGCGGTGAAAAATCTGCTGAGCATTGAGGGGTTGCACTGGTTTTTACCCAATGTGATTAAAAACTTCAGCGGCTTCGCTCCGCTGGGTGCCATTCTGGCACTGGTGCTGGGGGCCGGGCTCGCGGAGCGCGTGGGCCTGTTACCGGCTCTGATGGTGAAAATGGCCTCTCACGTCAGCGCGCGTTACGCCAGCTACATGGTGCTGTTTATCGCCTTCTTCAGCCATATCTCTTCCGACGCCGCGCTGGTGATCATGCCGCCGATGGGGGCGCTGATTTTCCTCGCCGTCGGGCGTCACCCGGTGGCGGGACTGCTGTCGGCGATTGCCGGCGTCGGATGCGGTTTTACCGCCAATTTGCTGATTGTGACAACCGATGTTCTGCTGTCCGGCATCAGTACCGAGGCGGCGAAAACCCTCGATGCGGCCATGCACGTCAGCGTGATCGACAACTGGTACTTTATGGCAAGCTCGGTCATTGTCCTGACGATTGTCGGCGGGCTGATTACCGATAAAATCATTGAGCCGCGTCTGGGGAAATGGGAAGGCCGTAGCGATGAAAAACTGGAGACGCTGAGTAAAGAACAGCGCTTCGGCCTGCGCGTGGCGGGCGTTGTCTCGCTGGCTTTTATCGCGCTGGTGGCGTTGATGGTGGTGCCGGAAAACGGGATATTGCGCGATCCCGTTAAACATACCGTCCTGCCCTCGCCGTTTATCCAGGGCATTGTGCCGCTGATTATTCTCTTCTTCTTTGTCGTCTCTCTTGCTTATGGTATCGCCACTGGAAAAATCCGCCGCCAGGGCGATCTGCCGCAGCTGATGATCGAGCCGATGAAAGAGATGGCGGGCTTTATTGTGATGGTGTTCCCGCTGGCGCAGTTTGTGGCCATGTTTAACTGGAGCAACATGGGCAAGTTTATGGCCGTTGGCCTGACCGACGCGCTGGAAGCTGCCGGGCTAAGCGGCGTACCGGCGTTTGTCGGCCTGGCGCTGCTCTCGTCGCTGCTGTGCATGTTTATCGCCAGTGGCTCCGCCATCTGGTCGATTCTGGCGCCGATCTTCGTACCGATGTTTATGATGCTTGGGTTCCACCCGGCCTTCGCGCAGATCCTGTTCCGTATCGCAGATTCCTCAGTCATTCCCCTTGCGCCGGTTTCGCCGTTTGTTCCGCTGTTTTTAGGCTTCCTGCAGCGCTATAAACCCGAGGCGAAACTGGGTACCTACTATTCGCTGGTTTTACCCTATCCGCTTATCTTTTTAGGGGTATGGCTGGTGATGTTAGTGGCGTGGTATCTTGTCGGCCTGCCGATTGGACCGGGGATCTACCCGAGGCTGAACTAAAGGAATGAAGATGCTGAGATTACTCGAAGATAAGATTGCGACGCCGCTTGGGCCGCTGTGGGTGATCGCCGACGAGCAGGGCTGTCTGCGCGCGGTTGAGTGGGAAGAGCACAGCGACCGCATGGAAGAACTGCTCAATATCCACTACCGCGTACAGGGGTATGAACGTATCCGCGCCACCAACCCGGGCGGACTGAGCGACAAGCTTACGGCGTACTTCGAAGGCGATCTCAGCATCATTGACAGCCTGCCAACCGCCACGGCCGGCACGCCTTTCCAGCGCGAAGTGTGGCAGGCGCTGCGGGCCATTCCCTGCGGACAGGTCATGCATTATGGGCAGCTCGCGGAGCAGCTCGGTCGCGCCGGGGCCGCACGCGCAGTGGGGGCCGCGAATGGCGCTAACCCGGTCAGCATTGTGGTGCCCTGCCATCGCGTGATTGGCCGCAACGGTACCCTCACCGGCTATGCCGGCGGGGTGCAGCGAAAAGAGTGGTTACTGCGTCACGAGGGGTATCTCTTGCTGTAATTCCCAGGCTTTTTGTGCTTAATTTTCTTCCGGTTAGGCTAAAAATCCATAATCAAGCTGTGGAATTTCAAGAAGATGGCGACATGATGCCGTCTCTTGTCCTTATTGAGGGTTTGTCAGGCTTACGTACTTACCAAAAAGATGTTAAAATTGACCAATATCAATTAAGGCTTGAGCAAACCTATGATCCCGGAAAAGCGAATTATACGACGCATTCAGTCTGGCGGTTGTGCTATCCATTGCCAGGATTGCAGCATCAGCCAGCTCTGTATCCCGTTTACCCTGAATGAACACGAACTTGATCAGCTTGATAATATCATCGAGCGTAAAAAGCCGATTCAGAAAGGGCAGACGCTGTTTAAAGCCGGAGACGAACTGAAATCGCTCTATGCTATCCGTTCTGGCACCATCAAGAGCTACACCATCACCGAACAGGGTGACGAGCAGATCACCGGCTTCCATCTGGCAGGCGACCTGGTGGGCTTTGATGCCATTGGCACGGGTCACCATCCGAGCTTTGCTCAGGCCCTTGAAACCTCAATGGTTTGCGAGATCCCGTTTGAAACCCTGGACGATCTGTCCGGCAAGATGCCTAACCTGCGTCAGCAGATGATGCGTCTGATGAGCGGTGAGATCAAAGGCGATCAGGACATGATCCTGCTGCTTTCCAAAAAGAATGCAGAAGAGCGCCTGGCGGCGTTTATCTACAACCTCTCCCGCCGCTTTGCCGAGCGTGGTTTCTCTCCGCGTGAATTCCGTCTGACCATGACCCGTGGCGATATCGGTAACTACCTGGGCCTGACCGTGGAAACCATCAGCCGTCTGCTGGGTCGTTTCCAGAAAAGCGGAATGCTGGCCGTTAAAGGTAAATACATCACCATCGAAAACGGTGAAGCGCTGGCCGTTCTTGCCGGGCATGCCCGCAACGTGGCATAACGCCCCGCAGATAACCTGCCAGATCCATAAATTTCCATGATTTATGGATCTGGCATATAACACGTCCGTTCACTGACATTTTCACCGCAGTACGTCGCCACACAGTAACCTGGAAGGTTCTCGTTGAGGTTATGAATTGAGAGAAAGTTTGTTTTTCGTTTCAGTCGTGATTGCCTCAGTGACCTTTATCTTCATCTGGATCATGCTTGTCGGCCCAATGAAGGGGGAAGAAAAAACCTATGTTCAGGATTCCACGACGTTTGCGATAGTGGTGATGATACTGCTGTTTATTGCGTTTATCGCAGTCACCGCGACGGTGCTGTTTCTCTGATATATTTTCATGAATTATTGATCTGGCAAAACTTCCCCTCTGTTTCATTCAGGATATATAGGTTACTCTTTTAATTACAGACTGTGGTGACAGTAGTAAGGAGACCTGTATGGCAAAGTATCAAAACATGCTGGTAGCTATCGATCCGAATCAGGACGATCAGCCGGCATTACGACGTGCTGTGTATTTACATCAACGGATTGGTGGCAAAATCAAAGCGTTTTTGCCGATCTATGACTTCTCGTATGAGATGACCACCCTTCTGTCGCCTGACGAGCGCACCGCTATGCGTCAGGGCGTGATCAGCCAGCGTACCGCGTGGATCCGCGAACAGGCTAAATATTACCTGGAAGCGGGTGTGCCCATTGATATTAAAGTGGTGTGGCATAACCGGCCTTTCGAAGCCATCATCCAGGAAGTTGTTGCCGGTGGACACGACCTGCTGCTGAAGATGACGCATCAGCATGACAAGCTGGAATCCGTGATCTTCACACCAACCGACTGGCATCTGCTGCGTAAATGCCCTTGCCCGGTCTGGATGGTGAAAGACCAGCCGTGGCCTGAAGGCGGGAAAGCCGTTGTGGCAGTGAATCTCGCCAGCGAAGAGGATTATCACAATTCGCTGAACGAAAAGCTGGTCAAGGAGACCATCCAGCTGGCTGACCAGGTTAACCACACCGAAGTGCATCTGGTGGGAGCCTACCCGGTTACCCCGATCAATATCGCCATTGAGCTGCCTGAATTTGACCCGAGCGTGTACAACGACGCGATCCGTGGCCAGCACCTGCTCGCAATGAAAGCGCTGCGCCAGAAATTCAGCATTGATGAAAAAATGACCCACGTGGAGAAAGGCTTGCCTGAAGAGGTGATCCCGGATTTAGCCGAACATCTGCAGGCCGGGATTGTGGTGCTGGGCACCATTGGACGAACCGGGATCTCTGCCGCGTTCCTCGGCAATACCGCTGAACAGGTAATCGATCATCTGCGCTGTGACCTGCTGGTGATCAAGCCGGATGAGTACCAGACGCCGGTTGAGCTGGACGATCCGGAAGACGATTAACCCCTAACGCCCGGCGGCGCAGGCTTGCCGGGCCTACAAAACCGTAGGCCGGGTAAGCGTCAGCGCCACCCGGCAATAAAAAAACCGCCGAATTCGGCGGTTTTTTCGTTTCAACGCAACTTACAACGCTTTCAGAATCGCATCCACGCTGGCTTTGGCATCGCCAAACAGCATGTGGGTGTTCTCTTTGAAGAACAGCGGGTTCTGCACCCCGGCATAGCCGGTATTCATGGAGCGTTTAAACACAATAACGTTCTGCGCCTTCCACACTTCCAGAACCGGCATCCCGGCGATTGGGCTACGCGGATCGTCCTGCGCTGCCGGGTTAACGGTGTCGTTAGCGCCAATGACCAGCACGGTATCGGTGTCCGAGAAATCATCGTTGATCTCGTCCATCTCCAGCACGATATCGTAAGGCACTTTCGCTTCCGCCAGCAGCACGTTCATGTGGCCTGGCAGACGCCCTGCCACCGGGTGAATACCAAAGCGAACCTTGATGCCACGCGCGCGCAGCTTCTCAGTGATCTCGGCAACCGGATACTGCGCCTGCGCCACTGCCATGCCGTAGCCCGGGGTAATGATGACCGAGTGCGAGTTTTTCAGCATCTCGGCGGTATCTTCCGCGCTGATCTCACGGTGCTCCCCCACTTCTTCATCAGCGCCGGTTGAAGAGCCGTCGGAACCAAAACCACCGGCGATAACGCTGATGAACGAACGGTTCATCGCCTTACACATGATGTAAGACAGAATCGCACCCGAAGAACCTACCAGCGCACCGGTAACAATCAGCAGGTCGTTGCTCAGCATGAAGCCCGCTGCCGCCGCTGCCCAACCGGAGTAGGAGTTCAGCATGGAGACAACCACTGGCATATCCGCACCACCAATGGAGGCCACCAGGTGCCAGCCAAACGCCAGCGCAATGATCGTCATCACCAGTAACGCCAGTACCTGCAGGCCCACGCTTTCGGTACGCACGAAGACCACCAGTAGCACAAACGAGACCACCAGCGCCGCCAGATTCAGCTTATGACGGTTTGGCAGCATCAGCGGTTTTGAGGAGATCTTCCCGCGCAGTTTGCCGAAGGCGACAATGGAGCCGGTGAAGGTGACCGCACCGATGAAGATACCGAGGAACACTTCCGTCAGGTGGATGTTCACCAGAATCGGTTCCAGACCCGGCGTGTGGTACAGGTAGCTGTTGAAGCCCACCAGCACCGCAGCCAGGCCCACGAAGCTGTGCAGAATCGCAACCAGCTCTGGCATCTCGGTCATTTCAACGCGTTTTGCCAGACGAATACCAATCGCCCCACCGATGATCATCGCCACCAGGATCCACGCCACGTTGCCGGTATCCGGCCCGAAGATGGTGGCAATCAGCGCAATCGCCATCCCGGCGATACCAAAGTTATTTCCCTGCTGAGACGTTTCGTGTTTGGAAAGCCCCGCCAGACTGAAAATAAACAGGATTGCAGCAACAATGTATGCGGCTGTCACTAATCCTCCAGACATATGCTACCCCTTAGCCTTTACGAAACATTTTCAGCATGCGCTGAGTCACGGTGAAACCACCGAAAATATTGATACTGGCGATCAGCACTGCGATAAAGCTCAGGAAGCTGATCCAGCCGCCGTGACCAATCTGCAGTAATGCCCCCACCACGATGATCCCGGAAATGGCGTTGGTCACCGACATCAGCGGCGTATGCAGCGCATGGGAGACGTTCCACACCACGTAGTACCCTACGACACAGGAGAGCGCGAAGACGGTAAAGTGGCCGAGGAACTCTTTCGGGGCAACGTCAGCCAGCCAGCCGAACAGAATAATCGCCAGCGCCATGAGCGCGTATTTACGCCACGGTGACGCCGGTTTGGCAGGCTCTTTCGGCTCTGGCGCCGCTTTTGGCGCTGCCTGAGGCTGGGCCGAGACCTGAATCGGTGGCGCAGGCCAGGTGATTTCACCTTCACGGACTACGGTGACGCCGCGTACCACTACATCGTCAAAATCAACGGCGATGTTGCCGTCTTTCTCTTTACAGAGCAGCTTCAGCAGGTTGACGAGGTTGGTACCGTACAGCTGAGAAGACTGGGTCGGCAGGCGGCTTGGCAGGTCGGTATAACCGATCACCTTCACCCCGTTTGCGGTCGTGGTCACCTGATTCGGTACGGTATATTCACAGTTACCGCCGTTTTGCGCGGCCAGGTCGACAATGACGCTGCCCGGCTTCATGGAATCCACCATTTCACGGGTGATCAACTTCGGCGCCGGTTTACCCGGAATCAGCGCGGTGGTGACAATAATATCGACATCTTTCGCCTGCGCGGCGAAGAGTGCCATTTCGGCTTTGATAAAGGCTTCGGACATCACCTTCGCGTAACCATCACCGCTCCCCGCTTCTTCCTTAAAGTCCAGCTCAAGGAATTCAGCACCCATACTCTGGACCTGTTCCTTCACTTCAGGACGGGTGTCAAATGCGCGTACGATAGCGCCCAGACTGTTTGCCGCACCGATGGCGGCAAGACCCGCCACGCCCGCGCCAATCACCATGACTTTTGCCGGCGGGACTTTACCCGCGGCGGTGATTTGACCGGTAAAGAAGCGACCAAATTCGTGGGCGGCTTCCACAATAGCGCGGTAACCGGCAATGTTTGCCATGGAGCTTAAGGCATCCAGCGACTGCGCACGCGAAATACGCGGCACGGAGTCCATCGCCATCACCGTCACGCCACGGGCCGCCAGCTTCTCCATCAGTTCAGGATTTTGCGCAGGCCAGATAAAGCTCACCAGCGTCGTCCCTGGATTCAATAGCGCAATCTCACTCTCTTCCGGTGCGTTGACCTTCAGAATAACCGGCGACTGCCAGACGTCAGCACCGTCGACCACCTCCGCACCAGCCTGGATAAAAGCATCGTCATCGAAACTCGCCAGTTTGCCTGCGCCGCTTTCAACCGCGACGGTAAAACCCAGTTTCAGCAGTTGCTCCACCGTTTTCGGTGTTGCCGCTACGCGGGTTTCATTGGCTAACCGTTCTTTTGGTACCCCAATACGCATAGTTTTCCCTTCCATCGGTTTTTGATGATGGTTTATCGATAAATGACCGCGGTTTGTATCAATTTTCGCCAACGCACGCGCGACGCGAGATGATTAACCCCGGAAAATAAAACAGTAACAAACTGTCTATAACCTACTGAAAATAGCGCCCGTGATCTACCGCCAGAAAACACTATTTCTTACTTTATCTGTGAAAAATAAGCGTTCGGCGTCACTGACAGTGATATTTACCTTAAATTCTTCGCCGGAACCGATAAATCGCGCAAGCGAAGCGGTAAAAACATGATATAGCGCCATAAGAGAACAACTTATTAACATTAAATTAACTTGTAAAAGTCATAAGCTTTATCAGTTTTACTTGTCAAACGCCTGTTTTTTCAACATATCACTAAATGTTATCGAATTCGGTGATTCAGTGAGCACAGGCTGTGAAAAATGGCGCAGACAGCGACAGGTTTTAAATGCAATAATCGGGACCGTCTCAAATTAACAACAATACCAGTACATGGTTTGCGCAAGGCGAAGGATTATTTTTATGAAGCTTAAGAACACACTCCTGGCGTCCGCACTTCTTTGTGGGACCGCCCTGTCTGCGAATGCCGCAACAGAGTTAACGCCGGAGCAAGCGGCAGCGTTAAAACCTTTTGACCATACGGTCATTGTGGGTCGTTATAATTCTATTGGCGATGCCGTCGCCGCTGCATCAAAAGCCGCTGATAAAAACGGAGCGGCCTCGTTTTACGTTGTTGACCAGTCTGACTATGGCAACAGCGGTAACCAGCGTGTGACCATTGCGCTGTACAAAGACAATGCGCCAAAAGCTGACGCACCGAAAAACCGCGTGATCAACGGTGTCGTTGAGTTGCCGAAAGATCAGGCGATTGAGCTGGAACCTTACGACACGGTTACCGTTCAGGGCTTCTATCGCAGCCAGCCTGAAGTGAACGATGCCATCACCAAAGCCGCGAAAGCGAAAGGTGCATACTCTTTCTACATCGTGCGTCAGGTCGATGCCAACCAGGGCGGCAACCAGCGTATTACCGCATTCATCTATAAAGAAGATGCGAAAAAACGTGTTCTGCAAAGCCCGGATGCGATCCCGGCTGATTCAGAAGCGGGTCGTGCAGCGCTGGCGAAAGGCGGCGAAGAAGCGAAGAAAGTTGAAATCCCTGGCGTAGCAACCTCTGCTGCACCAAGTGCTGAAGTGGGCCGTTTCTTTGAAACGCAATCCACAAAAGGTGGCCGTTATTCCGTGACGCTGCCAGACGGCACCAAAATTGAAGAGCTGAACAAAGCCACTGCTGCGCAGATGGTGCCGTTCGACAGCATCAAGTTTACCGGCAACTACGGCAACATGACGGAAGTCTCTTATCAGGTCGCGAAGCGTGCGGCGAAGAAAGGGGCGAAGTACTACCATATCACCCGCCAGTGGCAGGAACGTGGTAACAACGTGACCATCAGCGCCGATCTGTACAAGTAACAAAACCGTTTACGAAAGGCGGCGCAATGCCGCCTTTTTTGTTACTTTTTTTGAATTTCTGCCACACGTCATTGCATGCTTTCGTTACACTCCGTAAAATCCCGCGCCTTAGTGTGATCCACCATTTTTATGCGCCTGTGCGAAATAATTATTCTGGATTTGGACCTTTCATAACAGGAAGCCAATGGAAAAGAAACTTGGCCTGAGTGCTCTGACTGCACTCGTTTTAAGCTCGATGCTGGGTGCGGGCGTATTCAGTTTGCCGCAAAACATGGCGGCCGTCGCAAGCCCTGCCGCACTGCTCATTGGCTGGGGCATTACGGGCGTTGGAATAATGCTGCTGGCCTTCGCCATGCTGCTGCTCACCCGCATTCGCCCCGATCTGGACGGCGGGATTTTCACCTATGCCCGTGAAGGTTTCGGCGAGCTGATTGGCTTCTGTTCCGCGTGGGGATACTGGCTGTGTGCGGTTATCGCCAATGTCTCTTATCTGGTTATTGTCTTTTCGGCGCTCAGTTTCTTTACCGATACCCCAGCACTACGCCTCTTTGGCGACGGCAATACCTGGCAGTCTATTGTCGGCGCCTCGGTGTTGCTGTGGTTCGTCCACTGGCTGGTGCTGCGTGGCGTACAAACGGCCGCCAGCATTAACCTGGTTGCTACCCTCGCGAAGCTGGTTCCGCTTGGCCTGTTTATCATTCTGGCCTTTATCGCGTTTCGTCTCGACGTGTTTACGCTCGATTTCAGCGGCATGGCGCTTGGCGTCCCGGTCTGGGAGCAGGTGAAAAATACGATGCTGATCACCCTGTGGGTGTTTATCGGGGTTGAAGGCGCGGTCGTGGTGTCAGCCCGTGCCCGCAATAAACGTGACGTTGGCCGTGCCACGCTGCTGGCCGTGCTGGCGGCGCTGGGGGTGTATCTGCTGGTGACGCTGCTGTCGCTGGGCGTGGTGGCGCGTCCTGAGCTGGCCGAAATGCGTAACCCGTCAATGGCCGGACTGATGGTGAAAATGCTCGGTCCCTGGGGCGATGTGGTGATTGCTGCGGGCCTGATTATCTCCGTCTGCGGGGCTTACCTGAGCTGGACCATCATGGCGGCGGAAGTACCGTTCCTGGCCTCTACGCACAAAGCATTTCCTCGCCTGTTTGCGCGTCAGAACAAAAACAATGCGCCTGCCGCGTCACTGTGGCTGACCAACATCAGCGTTCAGGTCTGCCTGGTGCTGATCTGGCTCACAGGTTCAGACTATAACACCCTGTTGACCATCGCCTCGGAAATGATTCTGGTACCCTATTTCTTAGTGGGCGCCTATTTGTTAAAAATTGCCACACGCCCGGTGCATTATGTCGTGGGTGTCGGAGCCTGTATTTACGGCCTGTGGTTGTTGTATGCTTCCGGGCCTATGCATCTGCTGCTGTCGGTGGTGTTGTACGCGCCGGGGCTGCTGGTGTTTATCTACGCCCGCCACACGCATCAGCTGGAGAATGCGCTGAAACGCCGTGAAATGGCATTAATTGGACTGTTACTGGTTGCTGCCGTACCGGCAACCTGGATGTTGATGGGATAGCATCGCCTTTCCCATTGTTGAACTGCAAAGGAGAATACGATGGGAAATGCACAGCTTCGTCCAATACTGATCACCGGCGGAGGCCGTCGAATCGGCCTCGCCCTCGCCCATCATTTTCTTAACCTTCGCCAGCCGGTCATTGTCAGCTACCGTACCGAATATCCGTCAATTGAAGGCCTGCGCAAAGCCGGAGCGGTCTGCATTCAGGCTGATTTTTCAACCGATGACGGCATTCTGGCCTTTGCGGAAAAGGTGAAATCCACCACCACGGCTCTGCGTGCGGTGATCCATAACGCCAGCGCATGGCAGGCCGAAAAGTCCGGCACGTCACTCAGCGAAACGCTCTCCGCCATGCTGCAGATCCACGTCAACGCGCCTTATCTGCTTAACCATGCGCTACAGGATCTGCTGCGCGGGCATGGACATGCTGCGGGCGATATCATTCACTTCACCGATTATGTGGTAGAGCGCGGAAGCGACAAGCACATCGCCTATGCGGCCAGTAAAGCAGCACTGGATAACATGACGCGCTCGTTTGCCCGTAAACTCGCCCCGGAGGTGAAGGTCAACGCCATCGCCCCGGCGATGATTTTGTTCAACGAAAACGATGATGCAGAGTACCGTCAGCAGGCGCTGAATAAGTCGCTCATGAAAATTGCGCCGGGCGAAAAAGAGGTGATCGACCTGGTGGATTACCTGCTCACCAGTTGCTATGTCACCGGCAGAACCTTTGCCGTGGACGGCGGCCGGCCGCTGCGCTAGTGAAAATATCGGAACCGGCGTTAATGTTGAAAGATTAATGGAAGGTTAAGGTTCCGCGGTGTATGTTGGCTTTTTTCACGAAAACAGACGTTGTATGAATAAGATTGTTTATGTTGAAGACGAACCCGAAGTCGGGCAACTGATTGCCGCCTATCTGGGTAAACATGATATGGACGTCATTGTTGAGCCTCGCGGCGATTGTGCCGAAGAGGTGGTGGTCCGTGAAAACCCCGATCTGGTGTTGCTGGATATCATGTTGCCAGGAAAGGACGGCATGACGCTCTGCCGTGACCTGCGCGCCCGCTGGGACGGCCCTATCGTACTTCTCACCTCTCTGGACAGCGATATGAACCATATTCTGTCGCTGGAGATGGGAGCCAATGACTACATTCTGAAAACCACACCGCCTGCCGTCCTGCTTGCCCGCCTGCGCCTCCATTTACGCCAGCACGCCAGCATCGAACGCGAAGCACCGGCGCCGTCTCTGACACCGCATAAAGCCATGCGGTTTGGTACGCTGTCGATTGATCCGATTAACCGTCAGGTGTTGCTGTCCGGGGAACTTATAGCCCTCTCTACCGCAGACTTTGACCTGCTGTGGGAGCTGGCAACCCATGCCGGGCAGATCATGGACCGTGACGCGCTGCTGAAAAACCTGCGGGGAGTAAGCTATGACGGAATGGACCGCAGCGTGGACGTTGCGATTTCGCGACTGCGCAAGAAACTGCAGGATAATGCCACCGAGCCCTACCGCATCAAAACCGTGCGTAACAAGGGCTACCTGTTTGCCCCCCACGCCTGGGAAACCTGATCGTCTTATCCGTACAAGATAATCTGCGCGAAATGAAGGCATTACGCGACGTTCGCCTTTCTTTCGCGCGTTTATTCCCCCGTTTGCGCAACAATTAACTTGCTAAGCCCGCGAACTATTCCATAATTACCTTCTCATCTCTCTTCTCTTCAGCTCGCCCCGCACCGGCGACCGTTCTACTCATTTTCGCCGTGAAGCTTTCACGACATCTCTCCCATAAAATCTTGAAATGAGGATTTAAGATCATGAATTATGTATAGCTACAATCAGGTAGAAGCCATCAAAACCAATCTTGAGTGGATTGTAAATCAGGCTACCCTTAACCACGCCTCCCCCTCACGCACCGATCAAAAAGCGCTCTTTGACCTGCTGGAACTGATCCAGTCATACGAAATACTCCTGGACCTCATTCGCGAATTCGGGACGGATGTGATTGATATGCACATTGCGGAAGGCCTGGCCGTGACGGAAAAACTCATCGCCAAGGTAAAAAAACCGCGCGAAAGCCATTTAACACGCTCGACAGACATGAAAAACCTGAAGGGTTTTCATGTATATTCTGCACATAGCGTTTTTGCGGTGAGATCCAATGAAAAAGCTGTTTGTGCAGTTTTATCTTTTACTGTTTGTCTGCTTCCTCGTGATGACCATGCTGGTCGGACTGGTTTATAAGTTTACCGCCGAACGTGCGGGCAGACAGTCGCTGGATGACCTGATGAAAAGCTCGCTCTATCTGATGCGCAGCGAGCTGAGAGAGATCCCGCCACACGACTGGGCGAAAACCCTGAAAGAGCTGGATCTGAATCTGTCGTTCGATTTACGCATCGAGCCGTTGAAAGATTTCGAACTCGATCCGCCCGCCATGCAGCGTCTGCGCGAGGGCGACATCGTCGCGCTGGATGAGAAATATACCTTTATCCAGCGTATTCCTCGCAGCCACTACGTGCTGGCCGTCGGGCCGGTGCCCTATCTCTATTATCTGCACCAAATGCGTCTGCTGGACATGGCGCTGATGGCCTTTATTGCCATTTCACTGGCGTTTCCGGTCTTTATCTGGATGCGCCCACACTGGCAGGACATGCTGAAACTCGAATCCGCCGCGCAGCGTTTTGGCGAGGGGCATTTTACCGAGCGTATCCACTTCGACAGCGGTTCCAGCTTTGAACGACTGGGCGTGGCCTTCAACCAGATGGCCGATAATATCAATGCCCTTATCGCCAGCAAGAAGCAATTGATTGACGGGATTGCGCACGAGCTGCGTACGCCGCTGGTTCGCCTGCGCTACCGTCTGGAGATGAGCGAGAATCTGACGGAATCAGAGTCTCAGGCGCTTAACCGCGATATTGGTCAGCTTGAAGCGCTGATTGAGGAGCTGCTTACTTACGCGCGCCTCGACCGCCCGCAGAACGAACTCAACCTCAGCACGCCGGACCTGCCTGACTGGCTGCAAACCCACATTGATGATGTCCAGAGCGTGAACCCGCAGCGCACGCTGCGCACGCGCGTCACGCAAGGTGATTACGGCGCGCTCGATATGCGCCTGATGGAGCGCGTGCTGGACAATCTGATCAACAACGCCCTGCGCTACAGTGAAAGTACGCTCCAGATTGGCCTGGATGTGCAGGGCAATCAGGCCAGCCTGACGGTTGAGGATGACGGCCCGGGAATTGCCCCGGAAGCACGCGAAACCGTGTTTGAACCGTTTGTACGTTTAGACCCCAGCCGCGATCGCGCCACCGGTGGATGTGGTCTGGGGCTGGCGATTGTTTACTCTATCGCCCAGGCCATGGGCGGCACCGTGCATTGTGAGGAGAGCGAACTCGGCGGCGCGCGCTTCTGCTTTAGCTGGCCCGTGTACCATAACATCGCCCTTCCCGTTCCTGCCTGACCTAAACCGCACGCTGGCCTGACCCGGCGCGCTGTGCTATATGATAAGTATGTTGTAACTAATGAGAGTGTTTATGGCATCCTACGATCTCATCGAAAGGCTGAACAGCACCTTTCGCGAAATAGAACACGAGCTACTGACCCTGACAGAACGTTTGCAGGCCTGCCGTCTGCTGGCCGCGCGCGTCTTTACCCTGCCCGATGTGGCCAAAGGGGCCGAGCACGATCCGCTGGATACCATCGAGGTGAAACAGCACCTCGGCAACGCCGCCTGTGAGCTGGCGATGAAGCACTACCGCCATCTCTTTATCCAGCAGCAGTCAGAACAGCGCAGCAGTAAGGCGGCCGTGCGTCTGCCGGGTGTGATCTGCCTGCAAACCGATGCCCCAGCGCGTGAAGCGCTGGAAACCCAGATTGCCCACATCAACACCCTGAAAGCGACCTTTGAAAAAATCATCACCGAAGAGTCGGGCCTGGCCCCTGCCGCCCGGTTTGAGTGGGTGCACCGCCAGCTTCCGGGCCTGATAACCCTTAATGCCTACCGCACCCTGACGGTACTGCGTCACCCCGCCACGCTGCGTTTCGGCTGGGCGAATAAGCACATCATTAAGAATTTCACCCGGGATGAAATTCTGGCCCAACTGGAAAAAAGTCTGAAGACGCCACGCACCGTCGCACCGTGGTCGCGCGAGCAGTGGATTGAGCGCCTGGAGCAGGAATATCACAGCATCGCGTCTCTACCGGCAAAGACGCGCCTCAAGATCAAGCGCCCGGTGAAAGTTCAGCCTATCGCCCGCGTCTGGTATTCCGGTCAGCAAAAACAGGTGCAGTATGCCTGCCCGACGCCTTTGATTGCGCTTTATGATGCCGATCAGGGTGCCATCGTGCCGGACATTGGTGAGCTGTTGAATTACGATGCTGAAAATGTCCAGCACCGTTACAGACCCCAGGCGCAACCGCTTCAGCTGATTATTCCGCGGTTGCACCTGTATGTGGCGGAATGATTATTTCAGACTGCCGACCATCGCTTCCGGGCGTACCCAGGCGTCAAATTCCGCCTCCGTCAGATAGCCCAGCGCCAGGGAGGAGGCTTTCAGCGTCAGCCCCTCCTTATGCGCTTTTTTGGCGATCTCGGCGGCCTTGTCGTAGCCGATATGGGTATTAAGTGCAGTCACCAGCATCAGAGACTCATTCAACAGCTGGCTGATGCGCTCGCGGTTTGGCTCAATGCCCACCGCGCAGTGCTCGTTAAAGCTCTCCATCCCATCCGCCAGCAGACGAATTGATTGCAGAACGTTGTGGATCACCATCGGGCGATAGACGTTCAGCTCGAAGTTGCCGGATGCACCGCCCATATTGACGGCCACGTCGTTGCCCATCACCTGACAGCAGAGCATGGTCATGGCTTCGCACTGGGTCGGGTTCACTTTACCCGGCATGATAGAACTGCCCGGCTCGTTTTCCGGAATGCTGATTTCACCAATGCCGCAGCGCGGGCCTGAGGCCAGCCAGCGCACGTCGTTGGCAATTTTCATCAGCGAGGCCGCCAGCCCTTTCAGCGCACCGTGGGTGTGAACCAGCGCATCGCAGGTCGCCAGCGCTTCGAACTTATTGGGCGCCGTGACAAACGGCAGACCGGTAATGGCAGCAAGCTCCTTCGCCACGCGCACCGCGTACTCCGGATGGGTATTTAACCCGGTCCCCACCGCCGTGCCGCCGAGCGCCAGCTCCGACAGATGCGGCAGGCTGTTCTCAATATGCTTCAGATTGTGTTCCAGCATCGCCACCCAGCCGGAAATCTCCTGGCCGAGCGTTAACGGCGTGGCGTCCTGCAGGTGCGTACGGCCAATTTTAACGATATCGCGGAAGGCCTGCGCCTTGTCATTAAGCGTGGACTTGAGGACGTTGAGCTGCGGGATAAGCTGTTCGCGAAGAGCAATCACCGCCGCCACGTGCATCGCCGTGGGGAAAACGTCATTAGAACTTTGGCTCTTGTTGACGTCATCGTTTGGATGGACCTTACGCTCCATGCCACGCACGCCGCCCAGCAGCTCACTGGCCCGGTTTGCCAGCACCTCGTTCATGTTCATATTGCTTTGCGTGCCGGAACCGGTCTGCCAGATGGCAAGGGGGAATTCGTCGGGGTGCTTGCCCGCCAGCACTTCGTCGGCGGCATTCATGATGGCGGTGGCTTTATCGGCCGCCAGCAGGCCTAAATCCTGGTTAACTTTCGCGGCGGCCCGTTTGGTGAGGGCCAGCGCCTGAATCAGCGAGACGGGCATTTTCTCGGTCGAAATACGGAAATGCTCGAGCGAACGCTGGGTTTGCGCGCCCCAGAGCTTGTCGGCCGGAACCTCGATGGCGCCCATAGAATCTTTCTCATGGCGTACCGTTGTCATTACTTTCTCCTTGATAACAAAAGAGGGATTGCTCACATGCTTAAGGGATAAGTATTGATGACTTCTGAGAAACGTTATGGCGCTTTGTGCGCTCTTTTTGGTGTCGGCTGGCGCTGATGCTTACCCGACCTACCAGACACGTAGGCCGGGTAAGGCACAGCCGCCACCCGGCAATTTACAGAATTACTTCACACAGGCCGAACACTGAGAGGACTGGATCTGTTTGAAGAAGTCGTTGCCTTTGTCATCCACGAGGATAAACGCCGGGAAGTCTTCCACTTCGATTTTCCAGATAGCTTCCATTCCCAGTTCCGGGTATTCCACACACTCCAGACTCTTGATGCTGCCCTGCGCCAGCACCGCAGCCGGGCCGCCTATGCTGCCGAGGTAGAAGCCGCCGTGCTTGTGGCACGCGTCCGTCACCTGCTGACTACGGTTTCCTTTTGCCAGCATAATCATGCTGCCGCCGTTAGCCTGCAGCTGGTCAACGTACGAGTCCATACGCCCGGCCGTGGTGGGGCCTAACGAGCCAGAAGCATAGCCCTCAGGCGTTTTCGCCGGGCCCGCGTAGTAGATCGGATGATCTTTAATGTACTGCGGCAGCCCTTCGCCGTTGTCCAGACGCTCTTTCAGCTTCGCGTGCGCGATGTCGCGGCCCACGATAATGGTGCCGTTGAGGGAGAGACGAGTCGAGACCGGATACTGTGAAAGCTGCGCCAGGATCTCTTTCATCGGACGGTTCAGATCAACGCGAACCGCTTCGCCCTCACCCGCTTTACGCAGTTCTTCCGGGATGTATTTACCCGGGTTGTTTTCCAGTTTTTCGATCCACACGCCTTCACGGTTGATCTTCGCCTTGATGTTACGATCCGCGGAGCAGGACACGCCCATCCCGACCGGACAGGATGCACCGTGACGCGGCAGACGGATCACGCGCACGTCGTGGGCGAAGTATTTACCGCCAAACTGCGCACCGAGGCCCAGATTGCGCGCTTCTTCCAGCAGCTCCTGTTCAAGCTGAACGTCGCGGAACGCCTGGCCGTGCTCGTTACCTTCTGTCGGCAGGCCGTCGTAGTATTTGGTAGAGGCCAGCTTCACGGTTTTCAGCGTGCTTTCCGCCGACGTACCGCCAATCACAAACGCGATATGGTACGGCGGGCACGCCGCGGTACCGAGGGTGCGCATTTTTTCCACCAGATAGTTCTTCAGCTTACCCGGGGTGAGCAGCGCTTTGGTTTCCTGGTAGAGATAGGTCTTGTTGGCTGAACCGCCGCCTTTGGCGATACAGAGGAATTTGTACTCGTCGCCGTCCACGCTGTAGAGGTCAATCTGTGCAGGCAGGTTGGTGCCGGTGTTGACCTCTTTGTACATGTCCAGCGGCGCGTTCTGCGAATAGCGCAGGTTGTCTTCGGTGTAGGTGTTGTAAACGCCGTGCGCCAGCGCCGCCTCATCGCCGCCGCCGGTCCAGACGCGCTGGCCTTTTTTCCCGACGATGATTGCCGTGCCGGTGTCCTGGCAGGTTGGCAGAATGCCTTTCGCCGCGATATCGGAGTTACGCAGGAACTGCAGGGCAACGTATTTATCGTTTTCGCTGGCCTCCGGATCGCTCAGGATATCGGCCACCTGTTGCTGGTGTGCAGGACGGAGCATAAACGAGGCGTCGTGAAAAGCCTGCTGCGCCAGCAGCGTCAGCGCCTGCGGATCGACCTTCAGGATCTCTTGTCCTTCAAACTCAGAGACAGAGACGTGATCGCGGGTTAACAGATAGTATTCGGTCTGATCCTTACTCAGCGGGAAAGGATCCTGATAATGGAAGGGTTTGTTCGACATTGTTCTCTCACTTACTGCTTCAGTCTGATTATTTGGGCAGATGTTCCGCTGCCCGCTTAAAAGCGAGTCAGCTTATCCTACACAATTTTTTAACAAAAACTGAGACTAGTACGACTTTTTACATCCACAGGTTACTTCCCGGTGGTTTATTGCTTTAATACCCGAAGTTTATTCCACATTTGAATCAGGGCTTGATAATGCAAAAACTCATCAACTCAGTGCAAAACTACGCCTGGGGAAGTAAAACTGCGTTAACGGATCTCTACGGTATCGCGAACCCGAACAACCTGCCGATGGCAGAACTGTGGATGGGTGCGCACCCGAAGAGCAGCTCAAAAATTGAAGACGCCAGCGGTCAGGTGCACAGCCTGCGTGACGTCATTGATGCCGATAAAGCCGCGCTGCTGGGCGATAAGGTGGCTCAGCGCTTTGGCGAACTGCCGTTCCTGTTTAAAGTGCTGTGCGCCGACCAGCCGCTCTCCATCCAGGTCCACCCGAATAAGAAAGCCTCTGAAATGGGCTTTGCGAAAGAGAATGCGGCCGGTATTCCGTTAGACGCTGCCGAGCGTAACTACAAAGATCCAAACCATAAGCCGGAGCTGGTGTTCGCGCTGACTCCGTTCCTGGCGATGAACGCCTTCCGCGAGTTTTCAGAGATTATCTCCCTGCTGCAACCGGTCGCAGGTGCCAATAACGCTATCGCCCACTTCCTCGAAAACCCCAATGCTGAAGGCCTGAGCCAGCTGTTTGCCAGCCTGCTTAACATGCAGGGTGACGAGAAATCCCACGCGCTGGCGGTGCTGAAAGCAGCCCTGACCACGCAGCAAGGTGAACCGTGGGACACCATTCGCCTGATCTCCGAGTTCTACCCGGACGACAGCGGCCTGTTCTCTCCTCTGCTGCTGAACGTGGTGAAGCTGAACCCGGGCGAAGCGATGTTCCTGTTCGCGGAAACCCCGCACGCCTACCTGCAGGGCGTGGCGCTGGAAGTGATGGCCAACTCCGACAACGTGCTACGCGCGGGCCTGACGCCGAAATACATCGACATCCC
Source organism: Enterobacter sichuanensis (assembly GCF_002939185.1). Lineage (GTDB taxonomy): Bacteria > Pseudomonadota > Gammaproteobacteria > Enterobacterales > Enterobacteriaceae > Enterobacter > Enterobacter sichuanensis. Next base: position 23,214 of record NZ_POVL01000059.1, read on the forward strand.
TGAACTGGTTGCTAACGTGAAGTTCGTGGCGAAACCTGCCGCAGAGCTGCTGACTCAGCCAGTGAAAAAGGGTGCAGAGCTGGACTTCCCGATCCCGGTTGAGGATTTTGCTTTCTCGCTGCATGACCTGAGCCAGACAGAAACGACCATCGCGCAGGAGAGCGCGGCGATCCTGTTCTGCGTGGAGGGCGAAGCTACTCTGCATAAAAATAGCGAGCGTCTGGTGCTGAAACCGGGTGAATCGGCGTTTGTTGCGGCGAATGAGTCTCCGGTAAGCGTAAGTGGCACCGGTCGTCTGGCGCGCGTTTTTAATAAGCTATAGGCACTTACTGAATTTTTTAACAACTCTTGCTAAGCTAGTGGCAGGTTTTATATCTCCGGGCGGTTTCAACCGCCTGGTTTCATTTTAGGGATAGTCGCAATGAAAAAATCGGTCGTAGCGGTTGGAGTGATTGTAGCGTTAGGCGTGGTCTGGACGGGTGCCTCCTGGTATACCGGGAAACAGCTGGAAAGCCGTCTGGCTGAGATGGTGGCGCAGGCTAACAGCGAAATTAAGGGCAGCGCACCGGAAGCGGGCGTAGAGCTGAGCTACCAGAATTATCAGCGCGGTGTGTTCACCAGCCATATGCAGCTGGTGGTGAAGCCGGTTGCCGGTAATGAAAACGGCTGGCTGAAGCCGGGTCAGAGCGTGGTGCTGAATGAAGTGGTAAGCCACGGTCCATTCCCGCTGGCGCAGTTAAAGTCGTTTAACCTGATCCCGTCGATGGCGTCCGTTCATACTGTTCTGGTGAACAACGACCTGACCAAACCGCTGTTTGATCTGGCGAAGAATGAATCACCTTTCGATATTAACACCCGCATTAGCTACTCCGGTGATACCCGTTCTGATATCGCGCTGAAAGCGCTGAACTACGAGAAAGAGAATGAGAAAGTCGCCTTTAGCGGCGGCAATTTCCAGGTTGATACTGACCGCGACGGGAACGTGTTATCTCTGACGGGTGAAGCGGAAAGTGGCCTGGTCGATGCCGTAAACGAATATAACCAAAAAGTTCAGCTGACCTTTAACAATCTGAAAGCCGACGGCAACAGCCGAATGACCGACTTTAAAGAGCGCATCGGCGATCAGAAACTGTCTGTCGACAAGATTGCGATTGCCATTGAAGGTAAAGAGATGGCTGTGCTGGAAGGCATGAACATCGACGGCAAATCCGACGTGTCTAAAGACGGCAAAAACATCAACACCCAGCTGGATTACACGCTGAAGAGCCTGAAAGTCCAGAATCAGGATCTGGGCACCGGCAAGTTTTCGCTGAAAATCGGCAATATCGACGGCCAGGCGTGGCACGAATTTAGCCAGAAATACAGCAAAGAGAGCCAGGCGCTGCTGACCGATGCCGCGCTGCAGCAGAACCCGGAGGTGTACCAGCAGCAGGCTATGGCGGTACTGTTCAACAACCTGCCAATCCTGCTGAAAGGCGAGCCGGTGGTCACCGTTGCGCCGCTGAGCTGGAAAAACAGCAAAGGCGAAACCAGCTTCAACCTCTCTCTGTTCCTGAAAGATCCGGCAACCGCCACGGGCGAACCTCAGACGCTGGCACAGGAAGTGGATCGCAGCGTGAAGTCCCTCGACAGCAAGCTGACTATCCCGATGGATATGGCCACCGAGTTTATGACCCAGATTGCGAAGCTGGAAGGCTACGGCGATGAAGATGCTGGCAAGCTGGCGAATCAGCAGGTGAAAGGTCTGGCGGCAATGGGCCAGATGTTCCGCATCACGAAGGTGGACAACAACACCATCTCCACCAGCCTGCAGTATGCCAACGGTCAGGTGACGCTCAACGGCGACAAAATGCCGCTGGATGACTTTGTCGGCATGTTTGGTATGCCTGCTCTGGGCGCGCCGGAACCGGCTGAACCCGCAGCGCCAGCCGAACCAGCAGCGCCACAACAGTAAACGTCAAAACCCCTCATGCGAGGGGTTTTTTATTGCCGGGTGGCGCTGACGCTTACCCGGCCTACGATTCCGGGCCGTTGTAGGCCCGTGCAAGCGCAGCGCCGCCGGGCATGACCTCAGCGCAGCAGGTAAGGTTCTCTGACATAGTCAGCCAGGAGATAAATCAGGTCATGCAATAACCCGGCAAGTTCTTGCGAGACAGCACTCGCAAGGGTCTGGCTCAACAAAGCCTGGTTAAGGGCCTGAGCATACCCCACCAGCATCGCAGTATCTTGCCAGCAATCCGGCATACATGATTGCGCGGGTAACGCTGTACTCAGTTTCTCAATCAGATGAGACGGTAAATCCTCATCGCATCGATTTTTCAGCTCCTCAATAGCAAATGCCAGACGGCCACACAGTGCTAAGCGCTCTGCTCTATTGTGGGTTTCCAGCAGCACATTAACAAAAGCGCAGCAGCAGTCCGTCAGTTCGAAGAGATCCTGCGTTGAGGATATCGGCAGGTCAAGAAGTTGGCAGGCAATACTGTCGCTGGAGTGAGGGTGAGCAAGGGTTGGGATCGTAGCCATAAGGCAGCCTCCGTGTGATGTTTCAAGACCACTCTCTAAGTTTCCACGCTCAGAGGGTGGCGGCGCTGACAGGGGTGGAAACTGAATCACACGGTCTTCAGCCAGCCTTTCGACTGCCCTACCAGCGCCACCGTTGATTTTACAAGGATATGCGCTGCCCCGACACCAAAACTGTGTCGTCGTGTGATAGTTCAGGTTTCCACGCCTGACTGCGGAATTTGCCGCAGTGGGGAAACTGTAAGCTCGTTATAGGTGGAAATAAATAATGATTTCGGGTTTACATGGTGTTTCTAACAGGTTTGCGAGCATGCTTCCAGATATGGAATACTTCGTTTTTCATACTTGAATAATGATGAGCATTTTTAACTTTCGACATCACATTTCAGTCATAAGTAACAAGGAATAAATCGATGGATGATTTTCTGAATGAGTTTACGTCTGATGAAGAACGCGCCAGACACCTGGAAAATTTGCTAATTGATGTTGCTCGCGGTGGGCCTCGGGATAATAGTGAATGTTTCATCTCTCTCAGGTCTCACTTCGTTCAAAATTCCGCACTAAAAGCCCTTCTCCCTGCTTTTGTTAGAGAATGCAGAACTCTTAAACAGTTTTGGGGATTCATACAGCCTGCATACTCATCCTATAGAGAACGCGAAAATTTCATTTCAACTGAATTCACCCCTCTTTTTGATTTTTTCGAAGGGGTCAATACAACACCAATAGATATTCATATCACTGATGGTTTAAGGAGTTACGACGAACGGGGGGTAAATGAAGCTTGGGCGAAGGCTTTAGAACGCAGGAACTCAGACCCAGAAGGAGCTATCACTTCCGCCAGGACCTTAGTTGAAACGGTATGTAAACATATACTCGACGACTTAAAAATTCCCTATGACCGTAATTTTGACATGAGTGAATTGTATAAACTAACTTCCAAAGAGCTAAATTTAGCCCCCGACCAGCATGGAGAGCAGATCTTTAAGCAAATACTCAAAGGATGCTCATCAGTTGTTAATGGTCTCGGCACGTTGAGAAATAAATATGGTGATGCGCATGGGATCGGTAAAAAACCACCTAAACCCGCAGACAGGCACGCTCT
>NZ_POVL01000006.1 GCF_002939185.1 Enterobacter sichuanensis
AGTTACCGAGCGACCGCAACCGAAAAGTTGCAAAAAAATGACTGACTGCTGCATTCCCCAGCAAAACCCCGCCTTATACCCTTTTATGCACAAAGTTATCCACAATCATAAGCGGATCCCGATGCGATCCCACGAATTAAACAGGAAGATCAACTATACTAGCGGCAAATACTCTCCTCTGTGCAGGCTCATCCTCATGACCACACAACGCCTCGCCCGTGACTGGCGTCTCCCTACAGCGGGGTTGATGCTGCTGGCGATCCTCTTTGCCGGATTTACCCTGCATAGCCACTGGAACGCCTTTATCCAGTGGTGTCTTGCCACGCAAATTACGCTGCACCGTTATCTGGTGATGTATCTGCTGCAGCTTAATAACCACCAGTACAGCGGCGGATTATGGTTACTAACGGGGGCTTTCCTTTATGGCGTTCTGCACGCCATTGGTCCCGGACACGGAAAGTTCATCGTGACGACCTACCTGACGACAAATAAAGAAAGCGAGCTGGCCTCTCGGGTCATCCCCTTCCTGGGTAGCCTGATGCAAGGCGTCAGCGCCATACTGTTTGTCTTTATTCTGGCTGTCGGGTTTAACCTTGCGTCCGGGGATATCAGTACCAGCCGCTGGTATGTTGAGAAGATAAGCGCTGTGCTTATTGGCGCATTTGGCGCCTTCGTCATTTACCAGGCGCTGAAGAGTCTGCGCCCGCGCAGGATGACGGTGTCCGCCATTAAGCCTCTTCATCAGCATGATGAACACTGTGGCTGCGGCCATCACGGTGTGGGCGCAGACCTGACGCAGGGCGACTGGAAAACCCGTCTGGGGGTGATCCTGGCGATCGGCGCGCGTCCGTGTAGCGGGGCAATCATGATCCTGATGTTCTCGAACGCGCTGGGCATAGTCACCTGGGGAATGGCCGCGGTCATGACCATGTCGCTGGGCACAGCGCTGTCGATTATGGGGCTTTCACTGGCTGTACGTTACGCCCGTGAACGCACGGTGACCTGGTTCGGAGAAAGCACGTCATTAAGATGGCTGGTGCCGGCAGTCAAAATAGCCGGAGGGATAGCCCTGATCCTGTTCGCGACGGTGCTGTTCCTGACGGTGATCCCCATCAGCACCAATGGCGACTACATCGCCGCAGGATGCTAATAAAAGAAAAACCCGCCAGCGGCGGGTTTTTTATTACTCGTTAATGCGTGGATGCTGGTCCACCAGTCGGGAGCGTTTCTTCTGCAGTTCTTCAATCTCTGCGTCAATATCCTCGATCTTCTGCTCTACGCTATCGTAGTGCTCACGGAGGATCTCTTTCGCTTCCTGAATATCCGATGCCGCAGGCGTTGCGCCTTTCAGAGGTCGATTCGCGGTCTCCTTCATGGTAAGACCCGTAATCAAACCAATCACCGCAATCACCATCAGGTAATAAGCTGGCATCATCAGGTTCTGGGTGCTCTCCACCAGTGAAGCGGCAAGCGTCGGGGTCAGACCGGCAATCAGTACCGAGATATTAAAGGCCGCAGCCAGCGCACTGTAGCGAATGTGCGTCGGGAACATCGCAGGCAATGTTGAGGCCATCACCCCGATAAAGCAGTTAAGGATCACCGCCAGCATCAGCAAACCGGCAAAAATCAGCCCCAGGACATTACTGTTGATCAGAATAAATGCCGGGATGGCGAGAGCAAACAGCGCAACGCTTCCCAGAATAATGAACGGTCGACGACCAAAGCGGTCACTCAAGAGGCCCATAATCGGCTGCACAAACAGCATACCTACCATGATGGCGATAATGATCAGCACACCGTGATCTTCCGAGTAGTGCAGGTTATGCGACAGATAGCTCGGCATGTAGGTCAGCAGCATGTAATAGGTCACGTTAGTGGAGATCACCAGACCGATACAGACCAGCAGGCTCCGCCAGTGCTTAGTGGCGATCTCTTTGAACGACACCTTCGGACCGTCCTGCAGCCCTTCGCGATCGCCCTGCTCAAGCTTATCAACGTGCTGCTGGAACGCAGGCGTCTCTTCAAGCGCATGACGGAGATAGAGGCCAATGATCCCCAGCGGCAGCGCCAGGAAGAATGGAATACGCCAGCCCCAGTCGAGGAAGTTCTCTTCCCCCACCACGGTTGAAATCAGTACCACCACGCCCGCGCCCAGAACAAACCCGGCAATCGAGCCGAAGTCCAGCCAGCTTCCCATAAACCCGCGCTTACGGTCCGGGGAGTATTCAGCAACAAAGATCGATGCCCCGGTATATTCCCCCCCTACCGAGAAGCCCTGCGCCATCTTACAAATCAGCAGCAGAATCGGTGCCCAGATGCCGATGGAGGCATAAGACGGGATAAGGCCGATACAGAAGGTACTGATCGACATAATGACGATGGTGATGGCAAGGATCTTCTGGCGACCATATTTATCGCCGAGCATACCGAAAAACAGACCGCCCAGCGGACGGATCAGGAAGGGAACGGAGAACGTACCCAGGGCGGCAATCATCTGCAGGCTGGGGTCGGCACCGGGGAAAAATACTTTACCTAACGCGTAGGCCACAAAGCCGTAGACACCAAAATCGAACCATTCCATCGCATTACCGAGCGAGGCTGCGGTAATGGCTTTACGCAGTTTTGCGTCATCAATAATGGTGACGTCGCGAAGCGTAATGGGTTTAATCTTTTTCCTTCTCAGCATAGCTATCCTCGTTGACTCGGCCCTGTCTGTTTCACAGTCCAGTTTGCGTTCTGTGAACCATGGGATCCGCTCCATGCGAATCGCCTTATTCAAGCGTAGCAGGTTTACTTACATTGACGTTTTACGTCGATACAACCGAACCTGTTGACGCCTGTCTGGGCAGTTAATGACCTTTTTACCCTACCAGCGTTTATATTTGTGATCAACTTCACACATATTTCAGTGCTCGGTCAACCCACGCTAATTTTTGTCAAGGAGCGCAAATAGGCACTTTCTCAGCCCGCCTGAAAAGCAGCCTCGCACACGTTATTAATCCTTTCTTATCAAAAAAAACGAACCACATTAATTCATACCCAACTCACATAATTTTTCATCGTCAGGAATCTGCCCTTAGCTTTACTTTAAATATGTGACAAAGATAACTAAAACGATGTTTTATTTTCATTGAATCGATATTCCAATGATCGCATGATAAATCCGAACATAACGTTTTATCTCTTTTCGGCTGAGGTTACGCGAGCGTACTCAGTTCATTTTGTTGCCGGGTCAATGAAAACACGATCGCGAGCATAAATGGCAACAGATTGAATTTAATGACTAATTTTTAACGCCTATCACCCGCCCTGCGGGATCAGATGTGAGGTTTGTCTATGAAGATTAAAGCCACGATAGAACGCATACCTGGCGGTATGATGCTGGTTCCGCTGGTACTGGGTGCCATCCTGAATACCCTGGCGCCTGATACCGGAGCTTATTTCGGTGGTTTTACAAAAGGAATGATTACGGGCACGGTTCCCATTCTTGCCGTCTGGTTTTTTTGTATTGGCGCATCCATAAATTTGCGGGCGACAGGTACGGTATTACGGAAATCCGGTACGCTGGTGATAACCAAAATAGCGGTTGCCTGGACTGTGGCAATGATATGCGCGATGTTCATTCCGGAGAATGGAATTCAGACCGGATTCTTTGCCGGTTTATCGGTGCTGGCGATTGTCTCCGCGATGGATATGACCAACGGCGGGTTGTACGCCAGCCTGATGAACCAGTACGGGACGAAAGAAGAATCCGGTGCCTTTGTCCTGATGTCTCTGGAGTCCGGCCCGCTGGTGACGATGCTTATACTGGGCTCTGCAGGCCTGGCCTCATTTGAACCCCACCATTTTGTCGGCGCGATCCTGCCTTTCCTGGTCGGTTTCGCGCTGGGCAATCTGGACCACGATCTGCGTGATTTCTTCAGCAAAGCCACGCCGGTGCTGATCCCGTTCTTCGGCTTCGCGCTGGGAAATACCATCAACCTGAAGGTCATTCTCGATACCGGACTGCTGGGTATTGTGCTGGGTGTTGCCGTGATCGTCATCACCGGTATTCCGCTGGTGATTGCTGACCGCGTTATCGGGGGAGGAAACGGTACGGCGGGCGTCGCCGCCTCTTCAGCCGCAGGCGCAGCCGTCGCCAATCCGGTGATTATTGCCCAGATTAACCCGGCTTTCGAACCGGTGGCCGCTTCCGCGACAGCACTGGTTGCCGCCAGCGTGATTGTCACTGCGATTCTGGTGCCCATCATCACCGCGCTGTATGCGAAACGCTACGCAAGTGTCCCGGAACAGGACATCGAACGAAAAGCGGTAGAACTCCGCCATTAACACACCGCACCAGGCCATCCCCTCTCCCCTCCGGGGAGAGGGTCAGGGTGAGGGGGTAAAGAATTCACCCAAAAATCTCGTCCACCATCCCGTCCACCAGCCGTTTTGCTGAACAGAGCCTCGGCATCCCCAGCGCGACGGTCTGCCAGTTCTGCGTCACTGACCAGCTCACCGGATGTTTATCCGCCTGACACCAGTCCCCCAGCCAGCCCAGCATGTCTTTATGATCGATTAAGCCCGGAGACGCCGGTGTTGTCAGCCACTGGTGATAGAAATGGCGGGTCGTGGGAGAGGCATTAATCCCCTGTGCCAGATAGTTTGCCGCCATACTGCGCAGGTTATCCTTGAGCATGGCCGCCACATCTTCGTTAGCGAGGCGGCAGGCGTCGCCAAATGGCCCCCAGCAAAGCTCTTTCAGGACGATAAAACAGCGACCAGCCAGCGACCAGCCATCATAGTGCCCGGCCCGCCAGCGGGTAAAAATCTGCTCGCTGTGCTCACCCGCCTGCACCGTTAGCCCGCGCTGGGTCAGGGCCTTTTCTTTATAAGCTGCCCGTTGGGTAAAATGAGTAGAAAGTTCGGCGTACTGCTGCATCAGCCCCGGTGCCTGCTGGGCACGCGGATGAGCCTGCTGGCGCAGCGCCATCAGCTTCTCCGCCATCAGCGTCAGGGCGAGATGGCCCGGGTCCAGCATGCCGGCCAGTTTTTCCGCCAGGCCGAGACGCAGCGCCGCATTTTCATTGAGCATCCCCGCCATCGCCCACGGGCGTAGCCGGGTACGGGTCATAATTTCCTGCGTCAACCGCTCACGAAACTGCAGCTGTTGTGGTCCAGGGTGGGGATGACGCGCTGCGTCTACCCCCTGCACCAGATCGACCATAAATTTTGGATGAATACACTCCAGCGTTCGGCCGGGGCCATCCAGTAGTGGTGTTGTCATGGTTGCTCTGCCGCGAATAGAGTTTGAATATCATCGCGTAACAGTCGGGTATCTTCCTGAATCCACGTCGCAGTAGTGATACTTTGCTTCAACAACTGGCAGAGCGCTCGGGTTGAATGCTCATTTTGTTGGCGCACTGCGAGGCTATCACGCAAGCTTTCCTGTAACCCGGTCAGGCACAACGAAAATTCTGCAAAGAACGTTGCCATTCCTGCCGTAACAGAGACATCGACCTGCGCGGACAAAGCTTTACGTATTTGTTCACAAAACTGCTCAATATGTTGCTTAACTTTTTCATGAAGCTGTGCAATGTCGATAACATAGCGCGTGCGCGTTTCCACATAATCATCCCAGCCCCAGCCCGGATTATTGAGCCAGCGAGAGACCGTTTCACGCATACCGCCCCCGCCGGATGGCTGACCTGCCTGGCTGTCATCCTGGGCAATGGCATCGTTAAACAGTGCCTGCGTATTAAAGTTGAGCTGGCTCGCCTGAAACGCCGGGAAACTGATCCGCGCCCGAAAACCCGCATGGCTCAGGTGCTCTTTGATACGCGTTTCAATGGGACGCATCGCTTCATTCAGGGACCTCGCCAGCGTCGACTCCAGCTGATCGAAGCGTAACGCCAGTTCCCGGCCGATCTTCCTCTGCGCATCCAGCATGATAAGCTCGCAGGAAGAGCGGATTTTACTCAGCGCGATCTGCGCCTGCCCCTCGTCGTCCAGCACCAGCTGCTTCAGCTCGTGCGGCTCGTCAATACGGTGATTCAACCCGTCGATACCGGCTAACTCAAGAATATGGTGCGCGCTGAATACATCACCCATCGCCTGATGCAGCGCCGTTTTTTGCGACACCATAAAGTCCGCGGTAGCGTTTAGCGCCTGCTCAACCTCATGTTTCACCTCATCGCTCACCACGCGCTGACGGGTCTGCAGAAGCGCCATGTCCTCTTCCAGGCGTGCGATATTGAGTTCCAGCGCCTCAAAGGCTACCGTCAGCCCCTGATAGCGGAAGTCGAGATACTCCCGGGCATTTTGGGCGTAGTTGAGCAACTTATGCGAGGCCGAACGCAGAGCGAATAGCGAGGCATTAGCATAGGCGGCGTAAATCAGCTTGCGGATCGGTTGTTCAAAGAGCGAATCTTCCCAGAGCAAATCGGCAGAATGACGAACATGATCAATATCGTCCAGGTCCGCCGTGCGCCAGCGACGTCCCAGCGCCGCTTCGGCAAAATCCTGCACCCACGGTTGCTCCTGATGATCCGGCAGTTGCCCGTGCGTATTCATCTCGTAGCGAGCGCGGTTCGCCAGATACGCCCACATGGACGAAACGGGGTAGATTTGGCCGGGCGAAATATTGCCTTTCATTAAGGTACCGGAGATCATCGCCCGGACCTGTTCTTCATCGTCGCTGTTACGATCTTTCTGATCGAATTTATTGACCAGCGCATACAGCGGCACGGATTTACCCGCCGCGGAAATCGCCTGACGGACCTCTTCATCTGATATGGATTTAAGCTGGGTATAATCCATCACCGCCAGCACCGCCGACGCGCGGGACAACTGTTCGCTGAGCATTTTTTGCAGATGCGGTTGTCCGGCCTCATTAGGCCCGGGCGTATCGAGCAGCGTCAGTTGCCCGAGATGTGCATCCAGCCCCGCGAGATGCACGAACTCCACTTCAATCACCGGGATATGTTCGATAGCCGCATATTCAGAGAACGGAAATTCGACCCCTAACGCCTGGGAGAGCCTCACCAGATCGTTAAGGCTTTTCAGACAATGGAAGATCGGCTGTGCCCCCAGGTGATGCTTCTCAAAGGCTTCCCCTTTTTCAATACGCTCCAGCAGCGTATTCATGTCTTTATCAATTTCCAGACGCTGGGCCAGCTTCGCGCGATCGTAATCGCAAAGCTTTTTCTGCAGCAGTTGGATCAGTTCATCGATAGGCGAGGCGTGTGAGAAATGCAGCACCGGCTCCTTCTGACCCGGCGTATGGCGAATCAACGTCGGAAGCGCCGTCATGGGACGATTGCGGTTAGGCAATACTTCGGTACCCACAATCGCATTAATGGTGGTCGATTTGCCCGCTTTCATGGTGCCGACAATCGCCAGGACCATTTCCAGCCGGGTTATTTTTCGTAATTCATTATTCAGCATCGCCTGCTGCGCATCGACACCGCGCGCACTAAAATGCAAAGGTAAAACGTTGTTCTTTTCACCCGTGATGGCAGCCGTTGTGCTTTCCAGCATCGCAGTCGGCATTGATTTCAACGTATCAAGATTTTGCAGAGCAAGCTGTAACAAACGCTCAGCTTCCTGGCTTAATTCAAAAATGGTCTGTGTGTGCATGATAAAAGCCTTTCCTTAACGCAAATTTATTACTTTTATTAAGCCACTGGTTTTAATTATGTTGTTCAGGCTTATATGATTACGTGTGGAAAACATGTTCGCCGAAATATAACTGATTGAAGATAATCAGGAATAATTCACTATCCTTGCATGGCGTGTAGAACTCTTCTCCAGGCCTGATAGCCAAAAGAAAAAAGCGTAGCCCATTTTTAAGAAACTTCAGGATATATCACCATTATTTACCCACCTAAAAAGAGAGGTAATGTTCTACAGCCATAAGATATGTATGGCAGCAAAGTCCGGAGATAAATAACAATGTGTTGCTTCACCTTATCCGAAATGGAGGTGCGTAGCAATTTGCTGCAATAAAATATTCGATATATTTCGCGCCATTTCTTCCCAACGTGTTAATGACGTCAGCATCGCTTAACTGACTGACATAAAGTGTCACTCCCGACACGCTTGTGGCATTTTTTTAATTCACAATATCACCGACAACCGTGTGGATTTGCGTTATACTTGCCGCCTTTTTCGGCACGCTGCCGTCATTTTGCTGGCACTTTCCAGCGCGTTTACACTTTCTGAGGATACCGATATGCAACTCCCACACTGCCCGAAATGCAATTCTGAATACACCTATGAAGATAATGGCATGTACATCTGCCCGGAATGCGCGCACGAATGGAATGATGCCGAGCCAGCACAGGACGCCGATGCGCTTGTTGTAAAAGATGCGAACGGCAATCTGCTGGCGGACGGCGACAGTGTTACCGTCATTAAAGATCTGAAGGTTAAAGGCAGCTCCTCCATGCTGAAGATCGGCACCAAAGTGAAGAATATCCGTCTGGTTGAAGGCGATCATAATATCGACTGTAAAATTGACGGTTTTGGCCCGATGAAACTGAAATCGGAGTTTGTGAAAAAGAACTGATTTTTCACCTCCAGGCCCGGTAAGCGCAGCGCCACCGGGCGCTTTTGCTGGATGCGCTACGCTTATCCGGCCTACTAAAAAAGAACTAAACTTAATGGGCTTTTCTTACGTGAGGTAAAGATTATGCCGTTAAGTCCCTACATCTCTTTCGCCGGCAACTGTGCAGAGGCCACTGCCTTTTATCAGCAAGCCGTCGGCGCGGAGCTCCTCTACAAGATTACTTTCGGCGAAATGCCAAAAAGCGATAACAGCGAAGAAGGTTGCCCGTCCGGTATGCAATTTCCGGATTCGGCTATCGCCCACTCCAACGTCCGCATTGCGGGCAGCGATATCATGATGAGCGACGGGATGCCGCCCGGCAGCAACGCGCAGTATGCCGGTTTTACGCTGGTTCTCGACACCCAGGACGTCAATGAAGGCAAACGCTGGTTCGACAACCTTGCCGCAGGCGGCAATGTCGATATGCCCTGGCAGGAAACCTTCTGGGCTCACGGTTTCGGTAAAGTCACCGACAAATACGGCGTGCCGTGGATGATTAATGTCGTGAAGCAACACCAAACGTCGTAGGCCGGATAAGCGCAGCGCAGCCGGCAACAGCGTCCGGTGGCGCTGCGCTGACCGGGCCTACAGTGACTGTCATCGCTTTCACTTCAACTCTTCAAACTCCCGCAACCTGCACTTAACCCAAATGTCACATTGATGCGCCAGCATGAGGCCACATTTATCGTGAGGCCCAGCACATGCAAACCGTCATCCGCGTCGAGAAACTGAGCAAGACCTTCAATCACAACAAGGCTCTGCACGCCGTTGATCTCACCGTCCGGCAGGGCGAGATGGTGGCGCTGCTGGGGCCATCCGGTTCAGGTAAATCCACCCTTCTGCGCCATTTAAGCGGGCTTATTACCGGCGATAACACGCCGGAAAGCCACGTCGAGCTGCTGGGTAATACCGTACAGCGCGCCGGTCGTCTGGCGAGCGATATCCGCAAGAGCCGCGCCCGGACCGGCTACATCTTCCAGCAGTTCAACCTGGTAAACCGCCTGACGGTGCTGGAGAACGTGCTGATTGGTGCACTCGGCAGCACCCCGTTCTGGCGCACCTGTCTGCGCTGGTTCTCTCCGTCCCAGAAGCAGGAAGCCTTACAGGCGCTGACCCGCGTCGGCATGGCGCATTTCGCCCACCAGCGCGTCTCCACCCTGTCCGGTGGACAACAGCAGCGCGTCGCCATCGCCCGCGCCCTGATGCAGAAAGCGCACATCATTCTCGCTGACGAACCCATCGCCTCGCTGGACCCGGAGTCCGCCCGCATCGTGATGGAGACCCTGTACGACATTAACCAGAACGACGGCATCACCGTGGTGGTCACGCTGCATCAGGTGGATTACGCCCTGCGCTACTGCCAACGCATCGTCGCCCTGCGTCAGGGACACGTGTTCTTTGATGGCGCGAGCCATCAGTTTGATAACGACCGTTTTGACCATCTCTACCGCAGCATGAACCGCGTCGAAGAGAACGCGCAGGCTGCTTAATTAAACCCGATCCGAGGAAAGTACATGAGCTACAAAGCCGTTGCCGCGCTGGCCTTTACCAGCATGTTCAGCATCAGCACCCTGTTAAGCCCAGCGTATGCACAGGAGCAGGAAAAAGAGCTGAACTTCGGCATTATTTCGACGGAATCACAGCAGAACCTGAAACCTCAGTGGGAACCGTTCCTGAAAGATATGGAAACCAAACTGGGGATCAAAGTGAACGCCTTCTTCGCCCCGGACTACGCGGGCATCATCCAGGGGATGCGCTTTAACAAAGTGGACATCGCCTGGTACGGCAACCTCTCCGCCATGGAAGCGGTGGATCGCGCCAACGGTCAGGTCTTTGCCCAGACCGTCGCGGCAGATGGCTCCCCGGGCTACTGGAGCGTGCTGATCGTGAACAAAGACAGCCCAATCAACAACCTTAACGACATGCTTGCCAAACGCAAAGAGCTGACCTTTGGCAATGGCGATCCCAACTCCACCTCAGGCTACCTTGTCCCTGGCTACTACGTCTTCGCCAAAAACAACGCCTCCGCCAGCGACTTCAAACGCACGGTAAACGCCAGCCATGAAACCAACGCCCTGGCCGTGGCCAACAAGCAGGTGGATGTCGCGACCAACAACACCGAGAACCTCGACAAACTGAAGACCTCAGCACCGGACAAGCTGAAAGAGATCAAGGTTATCTGGAAATCACCGCTCATCCCCGGTGACCCGATTGTCTGGCGTAAAAACCTGTCTGAAAGCACCAAGGACAAGGTGTACGACTTCTTTATGACCTACGGCAAAACGCCGGAAGAGAAAGCGGTTCTGACGCGTCTGGGCTGGGCTCCGTTCCGCCCGTCCAGCGACCTGCAGCTGGTCCCGATTCGCCAGCTGGCGCTGTTTAAAGAGATGCAGGGCGTGAAGGATAACAAGGGGCTGAAGGACGAGGAGAAGACCAGCAAAGTGGCTGCGATTCAGGCCCAGCTGGAAGACCTGGACCGCCTGACCGCCGCGCTCGGCGCGATGACCAGCGTGAATAAAGCGGTGCAGTAACGCAAGTTCCCTCTCCCTTGAGGGAGAGGGTTAGGGTGAGGGGGAAATGCGCACGCTGATGCCCTCACCCCGGCCCTCTCCCAGAGGGAGAGGGAGAACAGATTAAGGAGCCAACATGCAAACCATCACCCTCCCGCCGCCGAAGCGCAGCTGGTTCTCGCTGATAAGCTGGGCCATCCTGCTGGCGGTGCTGGTTATCTCCTGGAAGGGCGCGGAAATGGACCCGCTGCTGCTCTTCAAAGACGCGGGCAATATGGCGACCTTCGCCGCCGATTTCTTCCCGCCGGACTTCAGTCAGTGGCAGGACTACCTCAGTGAAATGGCGGTCACCCTGCAAATTGCCGTCTGGGGCACCGCCCTGGCCGTCATTCTTTCCATTCCCTTTGGCCTGATGAGCGCCGAGAACATCGTGCCGTGGTGGGTCTACCAGCCCATGCGTCGCCTGATGGACGCCTGTCGCGCCATCAACGAGATGGTCTTCGCGATGCTGTTCGTGGTCGCCGTCGGTCTGGGGCCATTCGCGGGCGTGATGGCGCTGTTCATCCACACCACCGGCGTGCTCTCCAAGCTGCTATCTGAGGCGGTCGAAGCCATCGAGCCCGGTCCGGTGGAAGGTATCCGCGCCACAGGTGCCAACAAAATCGAAGAGATCCTCTACGGCGTCCTGCCGCAGGTGATGCCGCTGTTGATCTCCTACTCCCTGTACCGGTTTGAGTCCAACGTCCGCTCCGCCACCGTCGTCGGTATGGTCGGCGCAGGCGGGATTGGCGTCACCCTGTGGGAAGCGATTCGCGGTTTCCAGTTCCAGCAAACCTGCGCCCTGATGGTGCTCATCATCGTCACCGTCAGCCTGCTGGATTTCCTCTCTCAACGTTTGCGTAAGCACTTTATCTGAGAAGCGAGGCGTTGTTTTTTATGCACTTATCCAGACATCCGACCAGTTACCCCACCCGCTGGCAAGAGATTGCGGCAAAGCTCGAAGTAGAGCTGCGCACGCACTACCACTGCGGAGACTACCTGCCTGCGGAACAGCAGCTTGCCGACCGCTATGAAGTGAACCGCCACACTCTGCGCCGCGCCATTGATCAACTGGTTGAGCGCGGCTGGGTCCAGCGCCGTCAGGGCATCGGCGTGCTGGTGCTGATGCGCCCGTTCGACTACCCGCTAAACGCCCAGGCGCGCTTTAGCCAGAACCTGCTGGACCAGGGCAGCCACCCGACCAGTGAAAAACTGCTCTCGGTATTGCGTCCGGCCTCCAGCCACGTGGCGGACGCGCTGGGGATTCAGGAGGGCGATAACGTTATCCACCTGCGCACCTTGCGCCGGGTTAACGGCGTCGCGGTCTGCCAGATAGATCACTACTTCGCGGACCTCGCCCTCTGGCCAGTGCTGCAACATTTCACCAGTGGCTCGCTGCATGACTTTCTGCAGGAAGCGACAGGCATCACGCTGAAACGCACTCAGACGCGCATCAGCGCCCGTCGGGCGCAGGCGAAAGAGAGCAAGGTGCTGGAGATCCCCAATATGGCCCCGCTGCTCTGCGTGCGCACCCTCAACCATCGCGACGGTGAGATCAACGCAACGGAATACTCCGTCAGCCTGACCCGCGCCGACATGATCGAATTCACCATGGAGCACTGAATGCACTTCGACACTGCCACCCGACAGCGCTGGATGCGCGTACTTGCCCACAGTCAGCCCGCCGCGCTGGCTGCCCGCATGCACGCCCTTAGCCTGGCGCCTGAATACGACATCCTCCGCGCCCCGGAGATCGGCCTCGTTCAGATCCAGGCGCGGATGGGCGGTACCGGCGAGCGCTTCTTCGCCGGGGATGCCACCCTCACCCGCGCCGCAATCCGCCTGAACAACGGCACGCTGGGGTACAGCTACGTGCTGGGGCGCGATAAAGCCCACGCCGAGCGCTGCGCGGTGATCGATGCGCTTTTACAGGAACAACCGCATTTCCAGACCCTGATGGAAACCCTTATTGCCCCGCTGGAGGCTGATCGCGCCGCACGCATTGCCGCGCGTCAGGCCGAAGTCAATACCAGCCGGGTCGACTTCTTTACGCTCGTTCGCGGAGACAACGCATGACGCTTCAACCTGCTTTTACCCTGGCCGTCCAGGATGCCCAACACAGTTTTCGTCGCCTGCTGAAAGCCATGAGCGAGCCGGGTGTGATCGTCTCGCTGCATCAGCTCTCTCAGGGCTGGCTGCCGTTAAACCTGGCGACCACCAGCGTGCTGCTGACGCTTGCCGACAACGACACCCCGGTGTGGCTCTCAGGCGTCCTGTCCAACGACATCGCCAGCCAGAACCTGCGTTTTCACACCAGCGCCCCGCTGGTTGAACAGCCGCGCCAGGCGGTCTTTGCCGTGGCCGACGAGCAAATCAGCCACGAACAGCTCAATGACCTGAGTGAAGGCAGCGCGGTGGCCCCGGAGACCAGCGCCACCCTGATCTTGCAGGTCTCCAGCCTGAGCGGCGGGCGCATGCTGCGCCTGACCGGCGCAGGCATCGCGGAAGAACGCATGGTCGCGCCGCAGCTGCCGGAGTGCATTATTCATGAGCTGACCGAGCGCCCGCACCCGTTCCCGCTGGGTATTGATCTGATACTGACCTGCGGCGAGCGCCTGCTGGCGATCCCGCGGACCACCCATGTGGAGGTGTGCTGATGTACGTGGCAGTCAAAGGGGGCGAAAAGGCTATCGCCGCCGCCCATGCGCTACAGGCGCACAGACGACGGGGCGATGAACAGCTTCCCGAGCTAAGCGTCGCCCAGATTGAGCAGCAGCTTAACCTCGCCGTTGACCGGGTGATGACCGAAGGCGGCATCGCCGACCGCGAACTGGCGGCGCTGGCGCTAAAGCAGGCCAGCGGCGATAACGTCGAGGCCATCTTCCTGCTACGCGCTTACCGCACTACGCTCGCGAAGCTGGCGGTAAGTGAACCCATCAACACGGCGGAGATGCGCCTGGAGCGCCGCATTTCAGCGGTGTACAAAGACATCCCCGGCGGCCAGCGGCTGGGTCCTACCTATGACTACACCCATCGCCTGCTGGATTTTACCCTGCTGGCGAACGGCGACGTGCCACCGCTCAGCACCTCTGACGCCGAACAAGAACCGTCTCCGCACGTCTTCAGCCTGCTGGCGAAACAAGGCCTGGCGAAGGCGGAGGAAGACACAGGCGCTCAGCCAGATGACATCACCCGCACGCCGCCGGTTTACCCGTGCTCCAGATCGTCCCGCCTGCAGCAGCTGATGCGCGGCGACGAAGGCTATCTGCTGGCGCTGGCCTACTCCACCCAGCGCGGTTACGGGCGCAACCACCCGTTTGCGGCTGAGATTCGCAGCGGTTATATCGACGTTGAAATCGTGCCGGAAGAGCTGGGTTTTGCGGTGAACGTCGGCGAACTGCTGATGACCGAGTGTGAAATGGTGAACGGTTTTGTCGCGCCTGAAAATGAAGACCCGCACTTTACCCGCGGCTACGGGCTGGTGTTTGGCCTCGGCGAGCGCAAAGCCATGGCAATGGCGCTGGTTGACCGCGCCCTGCAGGCGCCGGACTACGGCGAGCAGATTGCAGGCCCGGCGCAGGACGAAGAGTTTGTGCTGGCCCATGCCGATAACGTTGAGGCCGCTGGCTTCGTCTCGCACCTCAAACTGCCGCACTACGTCGATTTCCAGGCAGAACTGGAACTGCTGAAACGCCTGCAACGGGAGCGCAAACATGGCTAACTTAAGCGGCTACAACTTTGCCTATCTGGATGAGCAAACCAAACGCATGATCCGCCGCGCCATCCTCAAAGCGGTCGCCATTCCGGGCTATCAGGTGCCGTTCGGCGGCCGTGAAATGCCGATGCCTTACGGCTGGGGTACCGGCGGCATCCAGCTTACCGCCAGCGTGATCGGCGAAGCAGACGTGCTGAAAGTGATCGACCAGGGCGCGGACGACACCACCAACGCGGTGTCGATCCGCAACTTCTTTCAGCGGGTAACGGGCGTCGCCACCACCGAAAAAACCGAAGACGCGACGCTGATCCAGACCCGTCACCGCATTCCGGAAACCCCGCTCACGGAAGATCAGATTTTGATTTTCCAGGTGCCCATCCCGGAGCCGCTGCGCTTTATCGAGCCGCGCGAAACGGAAACCCGCACCATGCACGCCCTGGAAGAGTACGGCGTGATGCAGGTGAAGCTGTACGAAGATATCGCCCGCTTCGGCCATATCGCTACCACCTACGCCTATCCGGTGAAGGTCAACGGGCGCTACGTCATGGACCCGTCGCCGATCCCGAAGTTCGACAACCCGAAGATGGACATGATGCCTGCCCTGCAGCTGTTCGGCGCCGGGCGTGAAAAACGCATCTACGCCGTCCCGCCCTACACCCGGGTGGAGAGCCTCGATTTCGACGACCACCCGTTCACGGTGCAGGAGTGGGACGAGCCGTGTGCCATCTGCGGCTCGAAACACAGCTATCTGGATGAAGTGGTGCTCGATGACACAGGCAAACGGATGTTTGTCTGCTCCGACACCGATTACTGCCGCCAACAGAGCGAGGCGAAAAGCCAATGAAACCGCTGCTTTCGGTTAACAACCTGACCCACCTGTATGCGCCGGGTAAAGGCTTCAGCGACGTGTCGTTCGACCTCTGGCCGGGCGAAGTGCTGGGGATTGTCGGCGAATCAGGCTCCGGCAAAACGACGCTGCTGAAATCCATCTCCGCGCGCCTGGCGCCGCAACACGGCGACATTTTGTATGAAGGCACGTCGCTGTACGGCATGAGCGAAGCCGAACGCCGCCGCCTGCTGCGCACCGAGTGGGGGGTGGTGCATCAGCATCCGATGGACGGCCTGCGCCGTCAGGTCTCGGCAGGGGGCAACATCGGCGAACGGCTGATGGCCACCGGCGCCCGCCACTACGGCAACATTCGGACCACGGCGCAGCGCTGGCTGGAGGACGTTGAAATCCCCGCCTCGCGCATTGATGACCTGCCCGGCACCTTCTCCGGCGGCATGCAGCAGCGTCTGCAGATCGCCCGCAACCTGGTCACCCACCCAAAGCTGGTGTTTATGGACGAGCCCACCGGCGGGCTGGACGTCTCCGTGCAGGCGCGCCTGCTCGATCTGCTGCGTGGTCTGGTGGTAGAGCTGAACCTGGCGGTGGTCATTGTTACCCATGATTTAGGCGTGGCGCGCCTGCTGGCGGACCGTCTGCTGGTGATGAAGCAGGGCCAGGTGGTGGAAAGTGGGTTAACCGACCGCGTACTCGACGATCCCCACCATCCGTACACCCAGCTGCTGGTGTCGTCCGTATTGCAGAACTAAGAGGCCAACATGATCCGCGTACAAAACGTAAGTAAGACCTTTGTGCTCCACCAGCAAAACGGCGTGCGCCTGCCGGTGCTGCAAAACGCCTCGTTAGAGGTCAGCAGCGGCGAATGCGTGGTGCTGCACGGCCATTCCGGCAGCGGAAAATCCACCCTGCTGCGCTCCCTGTATGCCAACTATCTGCCCGACGAAGGCCATATCCATGTTCGCCACAATGATGAATGGATCGACCTGGTGCAGGCCCCCGCGCGGCAGGTACTGGAGGTGCGCCGCTCGACGATCGGCTGGGTGAGCCAGTTCCTTCGGGTGATCCCGCGGATCTCCGCCCTGGACGTGGTCATGCAGCCGCTGCTGGATCTCGGCGTACCGCGTGAAACCTGTGCTGCCAAAGCGACCAGCCTGCTGACGCGCCTCAATGTGCCCGAGCGCCTGTGGCACCTCGCCCCGTCGACCTTTTCCGGCGGTGAGCAGCAGCGCGTCAACATTGCCCGCGGCTTTATCGTCGACTACCCGATATTGCTTCTGGATGAACCCACCGCCTCGCTCGACGCTAAAAACTGCGCGGCCGTCATCGAGCTGATCGAGCAGGCTAAATCCCGCGGGGCGGCGATCGTCGGGATCTTCCACGACGAAAGCGTTCGCACCCGCGTTGCCGACAGACTGCACCCGATGGGGACAAACGCATGATTATCAATAACGTCAGGCTGGTGCTGGAAAATGAAGTCGTTGGTGGATCGATTGAGGTGCAGGATGGCGTCATCCGCGCGTTTGCCGAAACCCAGAGCCGCTCACCCGAGGCGATGGACGGTGAAGGCGGCTGGCTGCTGCCGGGGCTGATTGAGCTGCATACCGATAATCTGGACAAATTTTTCACCCCACGTCCGAAGGTGGACTGGCCCGCGCATTCGGCCATGAGCAGCCACGACGCGCTGATGGTCGCCAGCGGTATCACCACCGTGCTGGACGCGGTGGCGATTGGCGACGTCCGCGACGGCGGCGATCGCCTGGAAAACCTGGAGAAGATGATCAATGCCGTGGAAGAGACGCAAAAACGCGGCCTCAACCGCGCCGAGCATCGCCTGCATCTGCGCTGCGAACTGCCGCACCACACGACCCTGCCGCTGTTTGAAAAGCTGGTCGGCCGCGAACCGGTGTCGCTGGTTTCCCTGATGGACCACTCGCCGGGTCAGCGCCAGTTCGCCAATATTGAGAAGTATCGCGAATACTATCAGGGCAAATATTCGCTCAACGACGTGGAGATGGCCCGCTACGAAGAAGAGCAACTGGCGCTTGCGGCGCGCTGGTCACAGCCGAACCGTCTCTCCATTGCGGCAATGTGCCGGGAGCGCAACATCGCGCTGGCCAGCCATGACGACGCCACGCACGATCACGTTCTTGAATCCCACCAACTGGGTAGCGTGATCGCCGAATTTCCCACCACGTTTGAAGCGGCTGAAGCCTCCCGCAAGCACGGCATGAACGTCCTGATGGGCGCGCCAAATATCGTGCGCGGCGGCTCGCATTCCGGCAACGTCGCGGCAAGCAAGCTCGCCGCACTTGGCCTGCTGGATATCCTCTCGTCCGACTATTATCCCGCCAGCCTGCTGGATGCGGCATTCCGGGTGGCAGACGACGAGGGCAACGGCTTTACGCTACCGCAGGCAATTCGCCTGGTGACGAAAAACCCGGCCAGCGCGCTCGGTCTTCAGGATCGCGGCGAGATCGCCGAGGGTAAACGCGCGGATCTGGTGCTGGCCCACCGCAAGGGCGAGCACATCCATATCGACCACGTCTGGCGTCAGGGAAAGAGGGTGTTCTGATGGGAAGACTCATCTGGTTAATGGGGCCGTCCGGCTCCGGTAAGGACAGCCTGCTGTCCGCCCTGCGGCAACGGGAGCACCCGCAGCTGCTGGTGGCGCACCGCTACATTACCCGCGCGGCCAACGCCGGAAGTGAAAATCATATCGCGCTGAGCGAACAGGAGTTTTTCACCCGCGCCGGGCAAAATCTGCTGGCGCTGAGCTGGCACGCCAACGGCTACTACTACGGGATTGGCATTGAGATCGACCTGTGGCTGCATGCGGGGTTCGACGTGCTGGTCAACGGCTCCCGTGCCCACCTGGCTCAGGCCCGCGCACGCTACGCCTCGGCCCTGCTGCCGGTCTGTCTGCAGGTTTCACCGGAGGTGCTGCGCAGCCGGCTGCAAAGCCGTGGACGCGAAAGCGAAAAAGAGATCGCGCAGCGTCTGGCGCGTGCGGCGCGCTATACCCCATCGGACTGTCATATCCTCAACAACGACGGAAGTTTGCTACAGTCAGTCGATACCTTTTTATCGCTTATCCGTCAGAAGGAGAGACAGCATGCCTGACTGTACGCTTCGCCCCGCCACCGCCGACGATGCGCAAATCGTCTACGCGTTAATCTGCGAACTGAAACAGGCCGAGTTTGATCACCAGGCGTTTCACGCGGGCTATCTTGCCAATCTGCAGGATCACAACATGCGCTACCAGCTTGCCGAGATGGACGGTCAGGTCATCGGCATGATCGGTCTGCACATGCAGTTTCACCTCCATCACGCCCGCTGGATCGGCGAGATCCAGGAGCTGGTCGTCATGCCGCAGGCGCGCGGGCTGAAGGTGGGCAGTCAGCTGCTCGCCTGGGCTGAAGAGGTGGCACGGCAGGCTGGCGCAGAGTTGACCGAACTCTCCACCAGCGTGAAGCGCACCGACGCGCACCGTTTTTATGTTCGTGAAGGGTATACGCAGAGCCATTTTCGATTCACCAAAGTGCTATAGAGGTGCGTTATGAGTCTGACTATCACGTTAACAGGAACCGGAAGCGCGCAACTCGTGCCGGTCTTTGGCTGCGACTGCGCGGCATGCCGCCGGGCACGCCTGCAGGACAACTATCGCCGTCGCCCGTGCAGCGCGGTGGTCAAATTCAACGATGCCGTCACCCTGCTGGATGCCGGTATTCCGCACCTCATGGACGACTGGCCGGCAGGCAGCTTTCAGCAGTTTTTGCTGACCCATTACCATATGGATCATGTTCAGGGGTTATTTCCGCTGCGCTGGGGCGTTGGCGCGACGATCCCGGTTTACGGTCCGCCAGATGAAGCCGGGTGTGACGATCTGTTAAAACACCCGGGGATTCTGGACTTCAGCCACACGGTTGAGCCGTTTGTGATGTTTGAACTTCAGGGCCTGCGGGTCACGCCGCTGCCGCTCAACCATTCGAAACTAACCTTTGGCTATCTGCTGGAATCGGCCCACAGCCGCGTGGCCTGGCTGTCCGACACCGCCGGGCTGCCGGAAAAAACGGTGAAGTTCCTGCTTAACAATCAGCCGCAGATCATGATTATCGACTGCAGCCACGAACCGCGCGACGAGACGCCGCGAAACCATTGCGACTTAAATACGGTGATTGCGTTAAACGAAGTGATTGGCTGCCCGCAGGTGATCCTGACGCACATCAGCCATCAGTTTGACGTGTGGATGATGAATAACCCGCTGCCGCAGGGCATTGAAGCGGGGTATGACGGGATGGTGTTGGTGCTGGATTAGATTTTCTCCCTCTCCCGTGGGAGAGGGTTGGGGTGAGGGCAACAGGCCGCACTTAGCCGCGATCGTAATCGTCTTCTAACCTGCGCTCATCCTCTTCCAGACGGCGTCTGTCGTCATCCAGCTGGCGCTGACGCTCGTCTAAACGACGGCGTCTGTCTTCAAGCTGCCGACGGCGGTCGTCATACTGACGGCTATCCATGCGACGGTTATCGTCATAACGATCGTCATCATCGTTGCTGCGGCTGCTGCTGGGGTTATAGGCGTCGTTGATTGCCTGTTGAATGTTGCCAATAGCATCATCAACGATATCGGCGTGCGCCAGTTGGCTGGTGAGTGACAGCAGACCAAATAACAGAGCGGTAGAGTAACGTTTCATAAGGCCAGACTCGCAGGTGAACTGGCCTTAAGGTAATGAACAGCAGGGTGTGGGGGTAGCGGAGGAATCTCAAATTCTGTTGTGAGCGGGAGCTTCCATCAGTTGATTCGCACGCTGTTTATTTTCTGCTACAAGTACAATGCCATAACATTTTTGATCCGGCGAATGGCTCCAGATACGATCTTCGGGGATACACCCTCCGTCATAGATAACCTTGCTACCATCATACGGCCAAAATGCGCCCTGCTCGGTATCGAGAACAAATACAGCGATTTGGTCAGACTCGCGGGCAATTTTCTGCCAGAGCATCTTCCCACCCTCATATTGTTCAAAGTCGCTGACAAGCGTCACGCCACATTGTAATACCAGGGCTTCATACAGGCGAGTTGCCAGTCCCTTGTCACGCTCGGCGGGATCAACGCAGATACCTTCTACCTGAATAACGTTGGCATCTTCCCAACAGCGCTCGACCGCAATGATATCTTCACCCAAATGCGTTTTACGTTGTAAATCCAGGGCAGCAACAACCCGATGCCGGGGCACACCATCGAAGGTTTCGATATCCGCTTCAATAATAGCTGCACGAGGCGTCTGGCTATCAAAAATGACGTGTAGCACTCGCCCGGAAAGCTCGAACTCATCAACGAGTTTAAACGATCTGGCAACTGTGCTCGGGCTGTATGTTGTAGGCATCACGATCATTTGTGAGTCCCCCCTTGTGAGTACCGGCATAATTCCTTTTATATCCCAATCTGCTCAATTTTGCGCAGATTAACATCACCGGCTTTAACGATGCTCTTGATGAAATCCTAAACAGGGCGTTTAAAAACATATTTTCCGCAGCGCCTGCGCCAGCTGCGCCTGTGTAAACGGCTTACGCAGTAGCTGAACATCCGGCAGCTGAGGATTATGCGTAGGCCGTAAATCCTGCCCGCTGATCAGCAGCACCGGAAGCTGCGGATAGTGGCTGCGCACATGGTTAATCACCTCGGCCCCGCTCAGGCTTCCGGGCAACATCAGATCGCTGATAAACATGCCAATATCTTCTGACGCCGCCAGCATGCTCAGCGCCTGCTCGCCGTTGTCTGCTTCCAGCGTCAGATAGCCCAGCTGATGCAGCTGTTCGCACAGGGTCTGGCGCACATCGGCCTCATCTTCCAGCACCAGCACCAGCCGCTCGTTATCGACGGAGGCGGTGGCTGAGAGGGTTTCATCTTCAGGTACAACGGGCAGCGTCGAGCGCGGAAGGTGAAGCCGCACGGTCGTCCCCTGCCCCGGTGCGCTCTCGATCTCCACGCGACCGCCGGACTGACGCACAAAACCGTAGACCATCGACAGGCCTAGCCCGCTTCCGCTCCCGGTCTGTTTGGTGGTGAAGAACGGTTCAAACACCCGGGATTTCACCTCCTGCGACATGCCGCAGCCGCGGTCAATGACCTCCAGCGCCACCATATCCTGCCTGCGTCCGTCGCTGCGGGTGACGCGTTGATTCCAGGTGCGGATTTTAATGACCCCACTTTGCCCTTCCATCGCATCGCGGGCGTTCATCACCAGGTTGATGATGGCGTTTTCCAGCTGGCTGACGTCTATCCACGCGGGCCACGCCGGGGATTGCGCTTCAATCTCCAGCGTCAGGGTGGCCGGCAAAGAGTGGCGCATCAGCTCTTTGAGGTTCTCCAGCAGCGGGCGCATCTCAACCGCATGTGGCGTCAGGGATTGCTTACGGGAGAACGCCAGCAGGCGCTGCGTCAGCAGGGCGCCACGCTCGGCCGCCTTCAGCGCCCGAGTAATTCTGGGCGCGTCTTTTGCATCAGGATCGGTGAGTTCAAGGCTGCCGATGATCACCGCCAGCAGGTTGTTAAAATCATGCGCCAGCCCGCCCGTCAGCTGTCCGACGGCTTTCATTTTCTGGCTGTGCAGCAGCGCCTCCTCCAGCCCCTGACGCTCAATGCGGTCGATCTCCATCTGGGTAGTTTTCTCTTTCAGCAGACGCGTGGTGTGCTCAAGCGAGGCGGTGTTGCGGGCAAAAACGTTGAACGCACGCGCCAGCTCTCCCAGCTCATCGCGCCGCTGCAGGGCGGGGACGGAGACATCCTGTTCGCCGTGAGCCAGTCGCGACATCGCCCGGGAAATCGCCGTCAGGTTGGAGGCCAGATTGCGGTAGATATACCAGCAGGCGCACCCGGTGAGGATCAACGCCAGCACGGCGAAAATGCTAATAAACACGCTGATGGATTGCAGTTCATGATGGCTCTGGGCCGTGCGAAGCCGGGAGGCCTGCGCGACCTGTTCTACGTACTGATTGATGTCGCTGTTGAGGATCGCCACCAGCGCCTTGATGTGAAACATATACCAGTTGATCGCCAGATCGCTCTCTTCCAGCTGCGTCGACAGCGGGGCGAGCCTGCGCAGCTCGTCGTTGAAATCGGGCAGCACAACGTTCACGACAGGCTGCGTTGCGCGTCGCGGCAGGGTCGCGGTGACGGCGTCCAACTGCTGTATCGTGGCGCGCGGCGAGGGGGTGTCGATGGCGGCGATAATCAGCCTGTCCATTTCCGCAAGCTGCTGCGCGTCCGGTACGTTGCTGCCAAACCGCCGGTTAATGTCCTGCAGGTGGCGTAAATAGCTCTGACTTTGATAAAGCGAACTGAGGAGCGCGTTGCGCTGCAGATGGCGTCGCTGTCCGCGCTCGAGCATGCCCGTCACGCTCTGCTGTAATTCATTGCTTCGTTGAATAATACGCGCCACCAGCCCCGGCTCTTGCTGCGCTAAAGGGGCCTCCGCCAGCTGCTCCAGCGAGCGGCGCAGCGCCATTTGCGTCTGCTTCAGCCGCTCGGCTTCGCCTTTATATTCCAGCGCCCCCACCACCTGCGAAAGCCGTACCGCCGCCGTCGCCACGCTGGCGGTATCACGGGCGAGGTTCATGCTGCCGGTCATGTCATCCAGCGTTTGCTGCTGCACCTGCTCCTGAATCTGGCTGGCATGCCGGAAACCGAGCACCGCCACGCCACTCACCATCAGCGTCACGGCGACCACCAGCAGATTGAAAATCAGCAGACGACCGCGGGCGCTGGCAAAAAACGGGGGGCGCGATGGCATGGGTTTGGACTCCTCTGCGGTTTGGTGCTCTCACCCTGGCCCTCTCCCACGGGGAGAGGGAAAAGAGAAATGTGATGGCGATTAGCTATTCATAACTATGACAAATATGAACAGCTTCTGACATTTTGCATTTACGCACCTGTGATGAAGTGCAGATATCAACATTCACAGGAGATCCGCCATGAGCAGAACCCCGGTACTGGAGATGCGCCGCATTGCCAAAACGTTTGGCAATTTTCACGCGCTCAAGGGTGTGGATTTGACGGTCTTTCCCGGTGAGATCCATGCGCTGATGGGTGAAAACGGCGCGGGAAAAAGCACGCTGATGAAAATCCTCGCCGGGGCGTATACCGCCACCGGCGGTGAGATCCTGATCGACGGTCAGCCGTTTCACATTAAAGGGCCGAAAGATGCGCTGGCCGCCGGTATTACCCTGATTTATCAGGAGATGCAGCTCGCGCCGAATCTGACCGTCGCCGAGAATATCTTCCTTGGCAGCGAGCTGTCGCGCGGCGGGATGGTCCAGCGCAAAGAGATGGCCGCCCAGGCCCAGGCGGTCATCGATCGTCTGGGCGCCCAGTTCAGCGCCACCGATCGGGTGATGAAGCTGACCATCGCCGAGCAGCAGCAAGTGGAAATCGCCCGCGCGCTGCACCGCAACAGCCGCATTCTGGTGATGGATGAACCCACCGCGGCCCTCTCCTCACGCGAAACCCATCGCCTGTTTGAACTGATTTTGCGTCTGCGCGATGAAGGAATGGCGATCATCTATATCAGTCATCGCATGGCGGAAGTGTATGAGCTCTCTGACCGCGTCAGCGTGCTGCGCGACGGGCAGTACGTCGGCAGCCTGACGCGCGACAAGCTGAACGCCTCCGAGCTGGTGAAGATGATGGTAGGCCGCCCGTTAAGCGATCTGTTCAACAAAGAGCGGGATATCCCGCTCGGCAGCCCGCGTCTCAACGTGCACCACCTCACTGACGGTAAAAAAGTCCAGCCCTGTAGCCTGCAGGTGCGTTCCGGGGAAATTGTCGGCCTGGCGGGGCTTGTCGGTGCCGGACGCTCCGAGCTGGCGCAGCTGATCTTCGGCGTGCGTAAAGCCACGGGGGGCATGATTGAGGTCGACGGCGAGCCGGTGGTGATCCACTCCCCACGCGCAGCCATCGAAAACGGCATCGGTTTTCTTACCGAGAACCGCAAGGAGCAGGGGCTGTTTCTGGAGCTGGCGGCGCAGGAGAACATCACCATGGCGACGCTGGAGCGCGATGCCACCTTCGGCATGCTTAACCGCAAAAAAGCGCAGTCCATCTCCGATGATGCCATTTCCCTGCTGAACATCCGCGTGCCCCATTCTCAGGTGCGCGCCGGTGGGCTGTCGGGCGGTAATCAGCAGAAGCTGCTCATCTCCCGCTGGGTGGCCATCGGCCCGCGTATTTTGATTCTGGACGAACCGACTCGCGGCGTGGACGTCGGTGCAAAAAGTGAGATCTACCGCATCATGAACCAGATGGCGCGCCAGGGCGTGGCCATTTTGATGATCTCCAGCGAGCTGCCGGAAGTGGTGGGGATGAGCGACCGGGTGTACGTGATGCGCGAAGGCAGCATTGCGGGCGAGCTCCACGGGCACGACATCTCTCAGGAAAACATCATGACGCTGGCAACCGGCGTGAACGACACTCATCATCAGGCGGTATCACTATGACAACTCCTACCCATCCGCAGCAGGTGGCGAAATCGGCCTCCGCCAAAAAATTGCTGATGAGCGATCTGATGCAAACGGTCGGCATCTTACCGATTCTCATCCTGATCGTCGCAGTGTTTGGCGTTATCGCGCCTAACTTCTTCACGGAAAGCAACCTGCTCAACATTACCCGTCAGGCGTCGATCAATATCGTGCTGGCGGCAGGCATGACCTTCATTATTTTAACCGGCGGGATTGACCTCTCCGTGGGCTCGATTCTGGGCACCACGGCGGTGGCCGCGATGGTGGTGTCGCTGATCCCGGAATTCGCCGGGCTGTCTATTCCCGCCGCGCTGATGCTTGGCATGGTGCTGGGCCTGTTCAACGGCGCGCTGGTGGCCTTTGCCGGGCTACCGCCGTTTATCGTCACGCTTGGCACCTATACGGCACTGCGCGGGGCGGCGTATCTGCTGGCCGACGGCACGACCGTCATTAACTCAAACATCAACTTTGAGTGGATAGGTAATAACTACCTCGGCCCCGTGCCGTGGCTGGTGGTGATCGCCCTGGCGGTGATTGTGGTGTGCTGGTTTATCCTGCGCCGCACCACGCTCGGCGTGCACATCTATGCCGTGGGCGGCAACATGCAGGCGGCGCGCTTAACGGGCATTAAGGTCTGGCTGGTGCTGCTGTTCGTGTATGGCATGAGCGGCCTGCTCTCCGGATTAGGCGGCGTGATGAGTGCGTCGCGCCTCTATAGCGCCAACGGCAACCTGGGCATGGGCTACGAGCTGGATGCCATTGCCGCCGTGATCCTCGGCGGGACCAGCTTCGTCGGCGGGATCGGCACGATCACCGGCACGCTGGTTGGTGCATTGATCATCGCCACGCTCAACAACGGCATGACGCTGATGGGCGTCTCCTACTTCTGGCAACTGGTGATCAAAGGGGCGGTGATCATCATTGCGGTGCTGATCGACAAATACCGTACCCGACACCATCAAAGTGCATAACAACAATACCCTACGTGTGAGGAAGACAAGATGCGTTTGAAACCGTTAGTGACCGCGCTCTGTGCTGGCGCGCTGCTTGCCGCAACGCCGTTTGCGCAGGCGAAAGATCTGAAATCCATCGGCGTGACGGTGGGCGACCTGGCTAACCCGTTCTTCGTGCAGATCACCAAAGGTGCCGAGCTGGAAGCGCGCAAGCTGGCGGGCGATAACGTCAAAGTCACGCTGGTCTCCAGCGGGTACGATCTGGGCCAGCAGGTGGCGCAGATCGACAACTTTATTGCCGCCAAAGTGGACATGATCATCCTTAACGCCGCGGATTCCAAAGGGATCGGCCCGGCGGTGAAACGCGCGAAAGACGCCGGGATCGTGGTCGTTGCGGTTGACGTCGCAGCGGAAGGGGCCGATGCGACGATCACCTCCGATAACACCCAGGCGGGCGAAATGGCCTGTAAGTACATTACTGACCGCCTGAACGGCAAAGGCAACGTAGTGATCATCAACGGGCCACCGGTCTCTGCGGTGCAAAACCGCGTGGAAGGTTGCCAGACAGAGTTCAAAAAGCATCCGGATATCAAGGTGCTCTCGGATAACCAGAACGCCAAAGGCAGTCGCGAAGGCGGCCTGGAAGTCATGACCTCCCTGCTGGCGGCGAATCCGAAGATCGACGGCGTCTTCGCTATTAACGATCCCACCGCGATCGGTGCCGATCTGGCGGCAAAACAGGCGCAGCGTAATGAGTTCTTTATCGTCGGCGTGGATGGATCACCGGACGGTGAAGAAGCCCTGAAGCGGGAAAACTCCCTGTTTGTCGCGACCCCGGCGCAAGATCCGCAGGTGATGGCGGCAAAAGCGGTGGAGATCGGCTATGACATACTACAGGGCAAACCTGCGCCGAAAGCGCCTGTGCTGATCCCGGTGACGATGATCGATAAAAAGAACGTCGGCTCGTATAAGGGATGGACGGTTAAATAACCCCCTCACCCTGCCCTCTCCCCAAAGGGGGGAGGGTATTACGTTCTCTCTCCCCTCTGGGGAGAGGGTTAGGGTGAGGGGAAAAGTTTTGCACATCACTCAAGGAGTCCCCATGAAACGCTCCGACATCAATGAAATCCTCGGCCACACGCGGCAGTTCTTCTCCATGCACGACGTCCACCTCCCGCCGTTTGCCAGCTTTCCGCCCACGAAATGGCAACAACTCGATCGGGCCGCCTGGCGGGAAGTGTTCGACCTTAAGCTCGGCTGGGACGTGACGGCGTTCGGTGGCAACAACTTTGCCGCACAGGGGCTCACGCTGTTTACCCTGCGCAACGGCTCACCGAACGGCATGCCCTATGAAAAAAGCTATGCGGAAAAAATCATGCACGTGCGCGACGGCCAGGTCACGCCGATGCACTTTCACTGGCGTAAACGCGAAGACATCATCAACCGGGGCGGCGGCAATCTGATCGTGGAATTGTGGAACGCCGGCGCGCATGAAGAGACGGAAAACACCGACGTGACGGTCACCGTCGACGGTTGCCGCCAGACCCACGCGCCCGGCAGCCAGTTGCGCCTCACCCCAGGGGAGAGCATCTGCCTGACACCCGGTCTTTACCACAGTTTCTGGGGCGAGCGCGGCTTTGGCGACGTGCTGGTCGGGGAAGTGTCATCGGTCAATGACGATGAACACGACAACCACTTTTTACAGCCCGTTGCCCGCTATAACAATATTGAAGAAGACGAACCGGCGGTGCTGGTGCTGTGCAACGAGTACAACCTGTTTCGGATATAAGGGGTAAATGATGCCACTGATTTCGCTTGCCGACGGTCTTGCCCACGCCAGACAGCACCACTATGCGCTGGGCGCGTTTAACGTGCTCGACTCCCATTTTCTGCGCGCGCTGTTCGCCGCCGCAAAGCAGGAACGCTCGCCTTTTATCATCAACATCGCCGAAGTGCACTTTAAGTACGTCTCGCTGGATTCGCTTGTCGAAGCGGTTAAGTTCGAGGCCGCTCGCCATGATATTCCCGTGGTGCTCAACCTCGACCACGGCCTGCATTTTGACGCCGTCGTGCGCGCCCTGCGCTTAGGGTTCAGCTCCGTGATGTTCGATGGCTCAACGCTGAGCTACGAGGAAAACATCCGCCAGACGCGGGAAGTGGTGAAAATGTGCCATGCGGTGGGCGTCTCGGTGGAGGCTGAGCTTGGCGCAGTCGGTGGCGATGAAGGCGGCGCGCTTTACGGGCATGCGGATGAAGCCTGTTTTACCGACCCACTGCGGGCGCGGGAATTTGTCGATTCAACCGGCATTGACGCACTGGCGGTCGCTATTGGCAACGCGCACGGCAAATACAGGGGCGAGCCGAAACTCGATTTCCCGCGCCTGGACGCCATTCGCCAGCAGACGGGGCTGCCGCTGGTGCTGCACGGCGGCTCCGGCATTAGCGATGCCGATTTTCGTCGCGCCATCGAGTTGGGTATTCATAAAATCAATTTTTACACCGGCATGTCGCAGGCCGCGCTCGCCGCCGTGGCTCAGCGCATGGCCAACCGTCAGCCGCTGTACGATGAGTTTGCCGAGCTGCTGCTGAGTATAGAAGAGGCGATTACCGATACGGTCGCCGAACAGATGCGCATCTTCGGCAGCGCGGGGCAGGCATAATGGAACGTAAGGGCATCATCGCCGCAGGCAATATGCTGGTGGACCACGTCCACCAGATCGTGCAGTGGCCGGAGCGCGGCTGGCTGGCGGAAATCACCCACAGCGAACGTTCCACCGGCGGTGCGCCGCTGAACGTCCTGCTGACGCTGGCAAAAATGCACGTTGGCCTGCCGCTGCAGGCGGTGGGCCTGATTGGCGAAGACAGCGACGGAGACTACATTCTGGCGATGCTCGACCAGTATCACGTCAACCGCCAGCGCGTGCAGCGCACCACCTTTGCCCCGACCTCCATGTCGCAGGTGATGACCGATCCCAGCGGACAACGCACCTTTTTCCACTCCCCGGGAGCCAACCGCCTGCTGGATCTGCCTGCCTTCGACCGTCTTGACGGAACGATGAAAATTTTCCATCTCGGCTATCTTTTGCTTCTCGACAGCCTGGATATGCCGGATGACGAATTTGGCACCCGCAGCGCGCGGCTGCTGGCGCAAATGCGCGACCAGGGGTATGAAACCTCGCTTGACCTGGTCTCCCGCAAGGGCGACCCGCGCTATCAGCCGCTGGTGCTCCCTGCCCTGCGCCATCTGGATTATCTGGTGATTAACGAACTGGAAGCCGGCGAGTTTAGCGGCCTGACAATGCGTGACGAAAACGACGCCCCGCATATTGCCCATATCGCCGAAGCCGCCGCGCAGCTGCTGGCAGCGGGCGTTCGCCAGCGGGTGGTCATCCACTGCCCGGAAGGCGCATGGGGAGAAACGCCGGGTGAAAAAGGACGCTGGATCCCCTCCTGGATGCTGGAACAGGAAGAAATCATCGGCAGCGTCGGCGCGGGCGATGCCTTTTGCGCGGGCTTTTTATATGGCTGCCATGAATCGCTGCCGCTGACGGAGAGTATTTATCTGGCGCATGCCTGCGCGCGGGCCAGCCTGCTGGCCGCGAACGCCATTGACGGTGCGAAAACGCTGGCCGAGCTGCAGCTGTTTATCAAAGAGCATCGTTAGGCTGCTTTCTCGCTATGGGACACATCGCTGGCAAACACGTAACCCAACCCACGAATGGTTTTGATCAGGGCGGGCTGGTGCGGGTTAACCTCGATCTTCCGGCGCAGGCGCATGATCAACACGTCTATCGTGCGGTCGAACACGTCAGCACTTTCGCTGTGGGTCAGCTCAAGCAGTCGATCGCGGCTCAGCACCCGACGGGCATTTTGCGTAAGGGCCAGCAGCAGGCCGTACTCGCCCTGGGTTAAGGGCACGGTATTACGCTGCGGATCGCTGAGCTCACAGCGGGTGGTGTCGAGGGTCCAGCCATTAAAGGTAATCCCCGCGACGGGCGCCGCGGGGGGTTCTGCCGCCAGCACGCCCGTACGGCGCAGCACCGCTTTCACCCGGGCGACCACCACACGCGGGTTAAACGGTTTGCCAATATAATCATCGGCCCCCATCTCCAGCCCCACCACCACATCTGACTCACTGCCCAGCCCGGTTAACATCACAACCGGCAGCGCCGGACGCTGCTTTTGCAGCTGCAGCAGAACCTGGAGGCCGTTGATATCCGGCAACATCATGTCCAGCAGGACAAGCGCGATATTCGGCTCCTGCTGCACCTGGCGCAGTGCATCC
Source organism: Enterobacter sichuanensis (assembly GCF_002939185.1). Classification (GTDB taxonomy): domain Bacteria; phylum Pseudomonadota; class Gammaproteobacteria; order Enterobacterales; family Enterobacteriaceae; genus Enterobacter; species Enterobacter sichuanensis. The sequence goes on from NZ_POVL01000006.1 coordinate 30,453, forward strand.
TGGCCGTTATGGCAGACCAGCACGCTAAAGACGTGTTCGCTGAGCACATCCTGAAGCAGTTCACAGACTGCCGTATCGTCATCAACCACCAGAATCGCCGGTTTCATCGTATGCTTCCGTCAGGGGATTATGTTAAGTCTGAACTATTCTGCCGTCGGCTCCAGTCAAATGGTTTTTTCAGTGACGGAAATTCAACCCATGTCACATCCGCTGCTCTGTCGACACGTCAATTTTGACGATTCGCTGTTTCTGGTCAGCGTTTTCGTCGCCAGCAGGCCGTAAAGTCTGGGTATACCCACAATAAAAACATGGCATAGAAGCTGCATAGTGGGTGCGAATGATTCGATTAACTGGAGCAGACTGATGAAAAAAGTCGTCACGGTTTGCCCTTATTGTGCCTCAGGTTGCAAGATCCACCTGGTGGTCGATAACGGCAAAATCGTCCGGGCGGAGGCCGCACAGGGGAAAACCAACCAGGGCACGCTCTGCCTGAAAGGTTACTACGGCTGGGATTTTATTAACGATACCCAAATCCTCACCCCGCGCCTGAAAACCCCCATGATCCGCCGCGAGCGCGGTGGCAAGCTGGAAGCCGTCTCGTGGAATGAGGCGCTGGACTACGTTGCCACCCGCCTGAGCGCCATCAAGGCCAAGTATGGTCCGGATGCGATTCAGACCACCGGATCCTCACGCGGAACGGGGAATGAAACTAACTATGTGATGCAAAAATTCGCGCGCGCCGTTATTGGTACCAATAACGTCGACTGCTGCGCTCGCGTCTGACACGGCCCATCGGTTGCAGGTCTGCACCAGTCGGTCGGTAACGGCGCAATGAGTAACGCGATCAATGAGATAGATAACACCGATCTGGTGTTTATTTTCGGCTATAACCCGGCGGATTCTCACCCTATCGTCGCGAACCACGTTATCCGCGCGAAACAGAATGGGGCGAAAATCATCGTCTGCGATCCGCGCAAAATTGAAACCGCGCGCATTGCGGATATGCACATTGCGTTGAAAAACGGCTCGAACATCGCGCTGTTGAACGCCATGGGGCACGTCATTATTGAGGAGAATCTGTACGACCAGGCGTTTGTTGCGACCCGTACAGAAGGCTTTGAAGAGTATCGGAAAATTGTCGAAGGCTATACGCCAGAATCGGTCGAAGCGATAACCGGCGTCAGCGCGCAAGAAATCCGCCAGGCGGCAAGAATGTATGCCGGGGCGAAAACCGCCGCCATTCTGTGGGGTATGGGCGTGACCCAGTTCTACCAGGGTGTGGAAACCGTGCGTTCCCTGACCAGCCTCGCCATGCTCACTGGCAATCTTGGCAAAGCGCATGTTGGCGTGAACCCGGTACGTGGACAGAATAACGTCCAGGGCGCCTGCGATATGGGGGCGCTGCCGGATACCTATCCGGGCTATCAGTACGTGAAATTCCCGGAAAACCGCGCCAAATTCGCGAAGGCCTGGGGCGTGGAAAGTTTGCCTGAGCACACCGGATACCGCATCAGCGAGCTGCCGCACCGGGCGGCGCATGGCGAAGTGCGTGCGGCCTATATCATGGGTGAAGATCCTCTCCAGACCGATGCCGAGCTCTCTGCGGTACGCAAAGGGTTTGAGGATCTGGAGTTGGTGATTGTCCAGGATATCTTTATGACCAAAACCGCGGCGGCGGCGGATGTGATTTTACCGTCAACCTCCTGGGGCGAGCATGAAGGTGTCTACACGGCGGCAGACCGCGGATTCCAGCGCTTCTTTAAAGCGGTCGAACCGAAGTGGGATCTGAAAACGGACTGGCAGATTATCAGCGAAATCGCCACCCGCATGGGTTACCCGATGCACTACAACAACACCCAGGAGATCTGGGACGAGTTGCGTCATCTCTGCCCGGATTTCACCGGCGCGACCTATGAAAAAATGGGTGAGCTGGGGTACATCCAGTGGCCATGCCGCGATGAGTCAGCCTCCGACCAGGGGACGTCGTATCTCTTTAAAGAGAAATTCGACACCCCGAACGGGCTGGCGCAGTTCTTCACCTGCGACTGGGTCGCACCGATCGATAAACTCACCGATGAGTATCCGATGGTGCTCTCCACCGTGCGTGAAGTGGGCCACTACTCCTGCCGTTCGATGACCGGCAACTGCGCCGCGCTGGCGGCGCTGGCGGATGAGCCGGGTTATGCGCAAATCAACACCGCCGACGCGGAACGCCTTGGTATCGAGGACGACGCGCTGGTGTGGGTGAACTCGCGCAAAGGGCGAATCATCACCCGGGCACAGGTTAGCGACCGACCCAACAAAGGGGCGGTTTACATGACCTACCAGTGGTGGATTGGTGCCTGTAACGAGCTGGTGACGGAAAACCTCAGCCCGATAACCAAAACGCCGGAGTATAAATACTGCGCCGTTCGCGTGGAGCCGATTGCGGATCAACACGCGGCTGAACAGTATGTGATTGACGAATATAACAAGCTGAAAGCCCGACTACGCGAAAGCGCAATGGGTTGAAGCCGTTAATTGAACGTTGAATAAAGGGAGTGAAATATTCGCTCCCTTTTTATTTCCGCTTAACTCATTAAAAATATCGATTATTATTCTGGAAAGTAGCTCGCAGAAATAATGTAATTTACGCCGAATAGAATTACATCTTTGCATTTTAATTCAGGGAGATAAGATGTACGACGGGTGCTTAAGATTTTCTGTCTTGAGCATTAGTGAGGGACGGAAAGTAGAAAGCCCCGGGAAATTTTCATTTACCCGAGGCTACTCTCCCTCAACTACCAACAAGTTGAGAGTAGCCTCTTATTCTTTTTTTGACAAGGAGTAAAAGGCATGACGCCATTAAAAACTGCGTTAGGCATCGTCTTTATTGTTTGCCTGACGATAGTGATCTTTACCTTTATTACTCGCGGTAAGCTCTGCGAGTTTTCAATAAAGAGTGAGCATCAGGAGGTGGCGGCAAAATTAGCCTGCAACGCAGGCTAACCTCTACGGGCGGAACAACGGTTCCGCCCGGCTTGTAGGATGCTGAGGTCTTAATGCACCCATTCTTTTCTTTTGCGCCCGCGATTATACTGCGCGGCGTGTACCCAGATGATAAGCATCCATGAAACCCATTTTTCTGTTGTTAGTGTTTTTAACGTCCTTCGCCCGCGCGGATGAGATAGGCAGCCAGTACCAGAAACAGGCAGAAGCCGGCGATGCCCGCGCCCAGTATTATCTTGCCGATACGTACTTCAGCTCCGGCGACAGCAAGCAGGCTGCGCTGTGGGCCGAGAAAGCCGCGAAAGGCGGCGATGTCGACGCCATGGGGTTGCTCTCGCAAATCCTCTTTACGCAGGGTAATTACGCGCAGGCCAAAGCCCTGGCCCAACAGGCGAACATTGCTGGCAGCAAACGCGGCGCGATCATGCTGGCGCGCATTCTGGTGAATACTCAGGCAGGTAAAACGGACTATCCCCAGGCCATCAAACTGCTGCAGACGGCCACCGAAGATATCGACAACGACTCGGCGGTCGATGCGCAACTGCTGCTGGGGCTAATTTATGCCAACGGCGTAGAGGTGGCACAGGATGACGTGAAGGCCGCCTCGTGGTTCAAGCGGAGTTCAGCCCTTTCGCGTACGGGCTACGCCGAGTACTGGGCAGGGATGTTGTTCAGACAGGGGGAGAAAGGCTTTATCACACCCAATAAACAGAAAGCACTGTACTGGTTGAACCTGAGCTGTACTGAAGGGTTTGATACGGGGTGCGAAGAGTTTGATGCGTTGAGCGGGGAGTAAAATCCCCTCACCCTAACCCTCTCCCCAAAGGGGAGAGGGAAGAATACGTTACATCACTGGTCAGCCGTCTTATCAAAACGACCCAGCACCTCGCGTTCATACGCCAGCGCTTTTTTACGATCGAATTTGTGTTCCCACTTGGCGATCACCAGCACCGCCAGCGCATTACCCACCACGTTCAGCGCCGTACGCGCCATGTCGAGGATACGGTCCACACCGGCGATAAACGCCAGACCTTCCAGCGGAATGCCGACGCTGCCCAGCGTCGCCAGCAGCACCACGAAGGAGACGCCCGGCACGCCCGCGATACCTTTTGAGGTGACCATCAGCGTCAGCACCAGCACGATCTCCTGCCACAGCGACAGGTCAATGCCGTACAGCTGCGCAATAAAGATAGCGGCGATACTCTGGTACAGCGTCGAACCGTCCAGATTAAACGAGTAACCGGTAGGCACCACGAAGCTGGTAATCGAGGCCGGCGCACCATAGGCCTCCATCTTCTCAATAATGCGCGGCAGCACGCTCTCTGAGCTTGCCGTGGAGTAGGCCAGAATCAGCTCATCTTTGAGGATACGGATCAGGATCCAGATGCTCAGCCCGCACAGACGCGCCACAATCCCCAGCACCACCAGCGCAAAGAACAGGATGGCGAAATGCACCAGGATCACCAGCTTCGCCAGCGGCCACAGGGAGGCAAAACCGAAGTTCGCCACGGTGACGGCAATAAGCGCAAACACCCCGACCGGCGCGTAACGCATCACCATGTGGGTCACTTTAAACATGGTTTCGGAGATAGAGCGGAACACCGTTACCAGCGGTTCACGGTGCGTCGCCGGCAGCGAGGAGAGTCCCAGACCAAACAGCACGGAGAAGAAGATGATAGGCAACATCTCGCCCTTCGCCATCGACGCCACAATATTGGTCGGCACCAGCGACAGGATCGTCCCCATCAGGCCGTGCGCATGGCTTTGCACGTCAGCGGTTGTGCTTTGGTATTTCGAAATATCCACCGTTGCCAGTTGCGACATATCGATCCCGGAACCTGGCTGGAACACGTTCGCCATGGTGATACCGAGAACGATCGCGACCGTAGTGATCACTTCGAAATAGATAATGGTTTTCGCCCCGATGCGGCCTAACTGTTTTGCATCGCCAACGCCCGCAATACCGACCACCAGCGTCGAGATCACAATCGGTACCACAATCATCTTGATCAGATGAATAAAGATATCCCCTGCCGGAGAGAGCAGGTTGGCAATCAGCCATTCGCGGCTGTCGCTGTGATAGTGGAGGTAACTGCCCAGTAAGATGCCCAGCACAAGGGCTAGCAAGATCTGCCAGGCCAGGCTGACTTTAACGTTTTTCATAGAAACTGACTTCCTCAATGAAGCTCCTCAGTCACGCAATGTGAATGAATACGGAGACATACTGAAAGGGTATGCATTGTGTTGCGTTGGTTTATGGGATTTTTTAACGCGGCGTATGAGTATCATTTGCGCGGCCTGTTGCGCAAGCCTTAAAGAACGACGCATTTCACTCATAAAAGCGACGATGACGGGGGTTTGTTCTAATTCTGATAAATAACCGTTTGTTATAAAAACGATTTTTTAAACATAAATGTGAATAATCGTCAGCATAAATTATTTTCCTTCAAACTTTCATTCGCTCATTTTTCAACCTGTTCAAACAATGCGTGATCTGCAGCCCAAATAATAAACAAAGCTTGTAAAGCCCCTACAATTAACGTTTTTGCGACATATTATTAACATCTTACAAGGAGAAAAAAAGCCATGAGCCAAATACACAAACATGACATTCCCGCAAACATTGCGGACCGTTGCCTGATCAACCCGGAGCAGTACCACGAGAAATATCAGCAATCTATCACTGCCCCGGACGCTTTCTGGGGTGAGCAGGGCCATATCCTGGACTGGATCAAACCCTATCAGAAGGTGAAGAACACCTCCTTTGCACCCGGCAATGTCTCCATTAAATGGTATGAAGATGGCACGCTGAACCTGGCGGCGAACTGCCTTGACCGCCACCTTGCCGAGCGCGGGAATGAGACGGCCATTATCTGGGAAGGCGATGATGCCTCGCAGAGCAAACACATTACCTATAAAGAACTGCACCGCGACGTGTGCCGCTTCGCCAACGTCCTGCTGGAAAGAGGCATTAAAAAAGGCGATGTGGTCGCGATCTATATGCCAATGGTGCCGGAAGCGGCGGTGGCCATGCTGGCCTGCGCCCGTATCGGCGCGATTCATTCCGTTATTTTCGGTGGCTTCTCGCCAGAAGCGGTTGCCGGCCGTATTGTCGATTCCAGTTCAAAACTGGTGATCACCGCCGATGAAGGCGTGCGTGCAGGGCGCGGTATCCCGCTGAAGAAAAACGTCGACGAAGCGCTGAAAAACCCGAACGTTAAAACGGTGAGTAACGTTATTGTCCTGAAGCGCACCGGCGGCAAAATCGACTGGAACGAGGGGCGTGACCTGTGGTGGAGCGATCTGATTGAGAACGCCAGTGACCAGCATCAGCCGGAAGAGATGAATGCGGAAGATCCGCTCTTCATTCTGTACACCTCAGGCTCAACCGGCAAACCGAAAGGGGTGTTGCACACCACTGGCGGCTATCTGGTCTATGCAGCCACCACTTTCAAATACGTCTTCGACTACCATCCTGGCGACATCTACTGGTGTACCGCCGACGTGGGCTGGGTGACGGGACACAGTTACCTGCTGTATGGCCCTTTGGCCTGTGGCGCAACCACGCTGATGTTTGAAGGCGTGCCAAACTGGCCGACCCCGGCGCGGATGTGTCAGGTCGTCGACAAACATCAGGTCAACATCCTCTACACCGCCCCAACGGCGATCCGCGCCTTAATGGCGGAAGGGGATAAAGCCATTGAAGGCACAGACCGTTCTTCATTGCGCATTCTCGGGTCCGTCGGCGAGCCTATCAATCCGGAAGCCTGGGAGTGGTACTGGAAAAAAATCGGTAACGAGAAATGCCCGGTGATGGACACCTGGTGGCAGACCGAAACCGGCGGCTTTATGATCACCCCGATGCCGGGCGCCACACAGCTGAAAGCCGGATCCGCCACCCGTCCGTTCTTCGGCGTGCAGCCTGCGCTGGTGGATAACGAAGGTCATCCGCTGGAAGGGGCCACCGAAGGCAACCTGGTGATCGTCGACTCCTGGCCGGGCCAGGCGCGTACCCTTTTCGGCGACCACGATCGCTTCGAGCAGACCTACTTCTCAACCTTTAAAAATATGTACTTCAGTGGCGACGGCGCGCGTCGTGACGAAGATGGCTATTACTGGATCACCGGACGCGTGGACGACGTACTGAACGTCTCCGGCCACCGTCTTGGCACCGCGGAGATTGAATCTGCCCTGGTCTCACATCCGAAAATTGCCGAGGCGGCCGTGGTGGGTATTCCGCACAACATCAAAGGCCAGGCAATTTACGCATACGTCACCCTGAACCACGGGGAAGAACCGTCGCCAGAGCTGTATACCGAGGTGCGCAACTGGGTCCGTAAAGAGATTGGCCCGCTTGCCACGCCGGACGTGCTGCACTGGACCGATTCGCTGCCGAAAACCCGCTCCGGAAAAATCATGCGTCGTATTTTGCGCAAAATCGCGGCGGGAGATACCAGCAATCTCGGTGATACCTCAACGCTCGCGGATCCTGGCGTGGTGGAAAAACTGCTCGAAGAGAAGCAGGCCATCGCAATGCCATCATAATGTTTTCTCCCTCTCCCTGCGGGAGAGGGCCGGGGTGAGGGCATCAGACCGCACCTTCCCCCCCTCACCCTAACCCTCTCCCCACAGGGGAGAGGGAACTAAAAACAAACCCACCTTACCTCTGGAGAACTCTGTGATGAATAACGATATTTGTCAGCAGATAGAGAATAGTGCGCACTACAGGGAGCTCGTCGATAAGCGGCAACGGTTTGCCTTCATTCTTTCCATCATCATGCTGATTATCTACGTCGGCTTTATTCTGCTGATCGCCTTTGCGCCGCACTGGCTGGGTACCCCGCTGCACGAGGGCACCAGCGTGACGCGCGGTATTCCCATCGGGATTGGCGTGATTGTGGTTTCATTTGTGCTGACCGGCGTCTACGTCTGGCGCGCGAACGGTGAATTCGATCGTCTTAATAAAGCGGTACTGCAAGAGGTAAAAGCATCATGAAGCGCGTCCTGACGGCGCTAGCCGCCACACTTCCCTTTGCCGCCCACGCGGCAGATGCCATTACCGGCGAGGTACAGCGCCAGCCAACCAACTGGCAGGCGATTGTGATGTTCCTGATTTTCGTCGTGCTGACGCTGTATATCACATACTGGGCGTCGAAACGCGTGCGCTCCCGTAACGATTACTACACCGCAGGCGGCAACATTACCGGTTTCCAGAACGGACTGGCGATTGCGGGAGACTTTATGTCCGCGGCCTCGTTCCTCGGGATTTCTGCGCTGGTGTACACCTCCGGCTATGACGGCCTGATCTACTCCCTCGGCTTCCTCGTCGGCTGGCCGATCATTCTGTTCCTGATCGCCGAACGCTTGCGCAACCTGGGCCGCTATACCTTCGCAGACGTGGCCTCATACCGTCTGAAGCAGGGGCCGATTCGCTCCCTCTCCGCCTGCGGTTCGCTGGTGGTGGTGGCGCTGTACCTGATTGCGCAGATGGTCGGCGCGGGTAAACTGATTGAACTGCTGTTCGGCCTGAACTACCACGTCGCGGTTGTGCTGGTTGGCGTCCTGATGGTGATGTACGTCCTGTTCGGCGGCATGCTGGCGACCACCTGGGTGCAGATTATCAAAGCGGTTCTGCTGCTGTTCGGCGCCAGCTTTATGGCCTTTATGGTGATGAAGCACGTCGGGTTCAGCTTCAATAACCTGTTTACCGAAGCGATGGCGGTCCACCCGAAAGGGGAAGCCATCATGAGTCCGGGCGGGCTGGTGAAAGACCCGATTTCTGCCCTGTCCCTCGGTCTGGGCCTGATGTTCGGTACCGCTGGCCTTCCTCACATCCTGATGCGCTTCTTCACCGTGAGCGATGCGCGAGAAGCGCGTAAGAGCGTCTTCTACGCCACCGGTTTCATGGGTTACTTCTATATCCTGACCTTTATCATCGGCTTTGGCGCCATCATGCTGGTGGGGGCGAATCCGGCGTTTAAAGACGCGGCGGGTGCGCTGATTGGCGGGAACAACATGGCAGCGGTGCACCTGGCTGATGCGGTGGGTGGCAACCTGTTCCTCGGCTTTATCTCGGCCGTGGCTTTCGCCACCATTCTTGCGGTGGTGGCAGGTTTAACCCTCGCAGGCGCGTCTGCGGTGTCGCACGACCTCTACGCCAACGTCTTCCGTAAAGGGGCAAGCGAACGTGATGAGCTGAAAGTCTCTAAAATCACCGTGCTGGTGCTGGGCGTAGTCGCCATTCTGCTGGGCATTCTGTTCGAGAAGCAGAACATCGCCTTTATGGTGGGACTGGCCTTCTCCATTGCCGCAAGCTGTAATTTCCCAATCATTCTGCTCTCCATGTACTGGTCAAAACTGACCACCCGTGGGGCGATGATTGGCGGCTGGCTGGGGCTGTTGACGGCAGTGATCCTGATGATTCTGGGTCCGACCATCTGGGTGCAAATCCTCGGTCACGCCAGCGCCATCTTCCCGTACGAATACCCGGCGCTGTTCTCGATCGCCGTGGCGTTCATCGGTATCTGGTTCTTCTCGGCCACCGACAACTCGCCGGAGGGTAACCTGGAGCGAGAGAAATTCCGCGCCCAGTTTATCCGTTCACAAACTGGTCTCGGCGTTGAGCAGGGCCGCGCGCACTAAGCCTTTCTCCCCGGTCGTTCTGGCCGGGGAGCTTAAAACATCACCCACGCCACCAGCGGCGCAATCAGCACCATCACCACGCCTGAAAGCATCATCACCAGGCTTGCCACTACGCCCTCCTGCTGACCCAGTTCATACGAGCGTGCCGTGCCCGCGCCGTGCGACGCCGCGCCAAACCCTGCGCCTTTGGCCATCCCTTCCCGAATAGAAAGCCGCAGAAAGAGCATATCGCCGACCGCCATCCCAAAAACGCCCGTTACCACCACGAACAGCGCCACCAGATCCGGCTGCCCGCCGAGCGGTTTCGCGGCCGCCAGCGCAAACGGCGTGGTCACCGAGCGCACGGCCAGGCTGCGCTGAATTTCATCGGGCAGCGTAAACAGCCGCGCCAGCCAGACGGAACTACAGACCGCCACCACCGTGGCGGTGAGCACGCCGGCGCTGAGCGACATCCAGTGGCGTTTGATGATCGCCAGGTTGTCGTAAACGGGAACGGCAAAGGCGATGGTCGCCGGGCCAAGCAGCCACAGCAGCCAGTGGGATTCACCAATGTAGTCCTGCCAGGAGATATGACCAAAAACCAGCATCAGCACCAGCAGGATCGGTGTGAAGACCAGCGGCATCAGCGGCAGAGCATGAAAACGGCGATACAGCCGCTTGTTGGCGAAGTAGATCCCCAGCGTGGCAATCAGGCACAGGACGCTTATCTGAAAGTTAGTCATGTTTGCGCCTGCGGATTTCAAAGCGATAGACTTTATCCACCACCCAGGCGGTCGCCCCCAGCACCATCAACGTACTCAGTGCGATGACCGCGAAGATGCGCCAGCCGTCCACCATCAGCAGTTGGGCATAGTTCACCACCGCCACCACGGCAGGGACAAAAAACAGCAGCATCTCTGCTAACAGCCAGCGCGCGCCGGCGCGTACCCAGTTAAGGGGGATCACGCGACAGAGGATAAGCGTCAGCATCAGCAGCATCCCCACCAGGTTGGCAGGCAGCGGCAGATGGAGCCAGCCGACAAGATATTCGGCGAAAACAAACAGTCCCGCGTAGAGCAGTACCTGAACCGGTACCTGGAGTCGTTGTACAACGGCAGGCGTAACACGGCTTAACGCCACGGCCATGGGGGTTTTCCTCAAAAATGAGACGAGGCGCCAGTATAGTGAGCGCACGGTGTGGACTGAAATGAATTAAAATCATCACAGGTATAGTTTCGAGGAATAATCATGGACATAAGAACGCTGCGCTATTTTGTCGAAGTGGTTCGCCAGCAAAGTTTTACCCGCGCAGCGGAGAAGTTGTTTGTTACCCAGCCCACCATCAGCAAGATGCTGAAAAACCTCGAAGATGAACTGAACTGTACCCTGCTGATCCGCGACGGGCGCAAGCTGTTGCTGACCGACACCGGACGCGTGGTGTTCGAACGCGGGCTGGCGATTCTGGCGGAGTTCCGCCAGCTGGAAGCGGAGCTGGATGATATAAACCACCTGACGAAAGGGGTGCTGCGCCTCGGCATTCCACCGATGGTGGGAATGATGATGGCCGGGCCGATTAGCCTGTTTCGCCAGCGTTACCCCGGCGTTGAGCTGAAGATTTCGGAGTTTGGTGGGTTAACCGTACAGCAGGCCGTCACCAACGGTGAGCTCGATGTGGCAATGACCGCCCTCCCCGTTGAGGAAGAGAGCGGTCTGGCGACGCTTCCGCTCTTTAGCCACCCGCTGTGCGTGCTGGTTCCCCGCTCCGGCGACTGGCTGAAGAGAGACTCGGTGAAGCCTGAATTGCTCGGTGAGCACCCTCTGTTGATCTACAACGAAGACTTCGCCTTAAGCCGCCAGCTGATGACGCTGTTTCAACACCATAACGTTAAGCCGCGCATTGCAGTGCGCAGCGGTCAGTGGGATTTCCTGGCGGCGATGGTGCAGGCAGGCGTAGGCATTGCCATCCTGCCGCAGCCGATATGCGAACGTCTGGATAAAAACACGCTGCGCTGGATCCCTCTGGAGAGCGACCTGCACTGGCAACTGGGGATGATCTGGCGTGAAGGGGTCTATTTGTCCCAGAGTGCGCAGGCGTGGTTGCAGTGTTGTGAGGGGTTTTGGGTGCGGTCTGAATAGTGCCCTTCTCCCTCTCCCTGTGGGAGAGGGTTGGGGTGAGGGCATCAGACCGCACGGACTACTGATTCTCTATCAACAACGCTTCCAGCAGGTCCAGATCGTGTAACAGCTTTTGCAGCGTCTCGTTGCTGATCTGGCGCGTGGCGCGCAGATGGTACAGCTCGGCACGCTCTGAGCGCAGCGCCGCCAGGCGGAACCGGCGCTCCAGGTTCTCCTCCTGCAGCGAGCTTTCCACGTCGTTACGCCCATCGGCGCGGCGGCGCAGATTACCAATCACCCGAGAACTGACTTCCGTCAGCAGCTGATTATCGATGTTCTCTTCCGCATCCGCAGCCAGACGCTCTTCCATTTTTTGAATCGCGACAATCGCCACTTCAGCGGTGGCCGCACGCGCGATACGCTCCTCTTTGTGCTGCTGAGTCGAGTCCCCCGCGTCAATATGCTGCAGCAAAATCGGCAGCATAATCACGCCGACAAACAGGGAGAACAGGATCACGCCCGCCGCCAGGAACACCAGTTCGTAACGCGCCGGGAAGACATCACCCGTGGGCAGCAACAGCGGAATGGAGAGCACACCGGCGAGGGTGATCGCCCCGCGTACGCCGGCAAAAGAGGCAATCAGCAGCTCACGCGTGGTCCACGAGCCGAACTCCATCGGTTTTTTCTTCAGGAAGCGCACGCTGAACTTTTTCATCGTCCACAGCCAGCCGAAACGCACCAGCATCAGCGCCAGGTAAATCAGCACGATGTCGGTAAACAGCATCCAGACCTCAACGTTCGGGTCGGCTTCGGCCGCCACCAGCGAGGATTCCATAATGCCCGGCAGCTGCAGGCCCAACAGCAGGAACACCATGCCGTTAAAGACAAATTCCAGCATGGCCCAGGTGCTGTTGGCACGCAGGCGCATGGCCAGCGGCGCGCGGCGCATCACGCCGGAGCGGGTGATGGTCATCCCTGCCGCAACCGCCGCCAGAATGCCCGACACGCCAATATGTTCAGCAATCAGATAAGAGGCAAACGGCAGCAGGAACAACAGCACAATCTGCGTCGCCGGCTCATCGCCGCCCCAGCGGCTGAGGAATCGCAATGAGCGGCCGTACAACCAGCTCACCACGAAGCCTGCCAGGATCCCGCCAATGGCCACCTTAAAGAACTCCAGGGTCGCGCCGCCGACGGTAAAGACCATCGTCCCCATCGCCACGGCCACGGCAAATTTCAGGGCGACCAGACCGGAGGCGTCATTCATCAGCGCCTCACCCTGTAAAATCCCCATGATTTTCTTCGGAATACGGCCTTCACCCACAATGCCGGACAGCGCCACGGCATCGGTTGGCGACAACACGGCGGCCAGCGCAAAAGCCGGAATTAATGGGATGCCTGGTACGGCCCAGTAGATGAGAAAACCAATCCCGACCACGGTGACCACCACCAGCGCCAGCGCCAGGCCCAGGATCTCTCGTCCGTGCTCAAGGAACTCACGCGTCGGCGTTTTCCAGCCATCGGCAAACAGCAGTGGCGGGATAAACAGCACGAGGAACAGTTCGGGGTCAAATTCCACGTGCAGGCCAAACGTCGGCCACGCCAGCAGCGCGCCGATGGCAATTTGCATTAATGGCAGGGGGACCTGAAAGGGCAGTACGCGTGTAACCACCCCGGATAGCGAGACCACAAGGGTCATGATGAGTATTGTGAAGAAGATTTCCATGCGTTCCCTGTTTGCTGTGTTGCTTATTTACTACGGAAGGCGTCGTGCCTTTTATTCTATCTTCCCCAGAGTAACGTAAAAGGCAACAGGATGAGTCCTGAAAATAAAAACGGGCGGCCTGAGCCACCCGTTTTCGCATCAAAGGACAACTCAGATTGCCCAGCCGCCCGCGTAGAACGCCACCAGCGCAACGGCAATGACCACGGTACCTACGTTCAGCTTGCGCCACTCACCGGAGACCACCCGGCCAATCACCAGCGACGCGAAGCCGATCATAATGCCGGTCACGATGTTACAGGTCAGCACGATAAACACCGCGGTAATCAGACCTGACATGGCGTCGACGAAATCCGCGAAGTCGATTTTCGCCACGTTGCTCAGCATCAGCAGGCCAACGTACATCAGCGCTGGCGCGGTCGCGTAGGCCGGAACCAGATAGGAGAGTGGCGAGAGGAACAGGATCAGCATGAACAGCACGCCAACGGTGATCGCTGTCAGGCCGGTTTTACCGCCTGCCGCCGTGCCCGCTGCGGACTCGATATACACTGCCGCAGGCGCCGCGCCTACCAGGCCAGAGAAGACGCTGCTCAGGGAGTCGGTGGTCAGCGCTTTGCCGCCATCAATAATCTGGCCGTCTTTATCCAGCAGGTTTGCCTGACCCGCAACCGCACGGATGGTCCCGGTCGCATCAAACACGGCGGTCATCACCAGCGCCAGCACGCTTGGCAGGATCACCGGGTTCAGCGCGCCAACGATATCCAGGCTGCCAATCAGGGAATTGCCTTTATCATCGCTCAGCGACGGCATGGCGAAAATGCCGGAGAAGTGAACATTCGGATCGAAAATCAGGCCGACAATGGAGACGCCGATAATCGTCAGCAGAATGCCGCCCGGGACTTTCAGTTTTTCCAGACCGATAATCACCGCCAGGCCGATCAGCGACATAATCACCGGGAAGCTGGCGAAATGACCCAGCGCCACCGGCAGACCGTCCAGCGGGTTCTTGATGACCAGACCGACGCCGTTGGCGGCGATCAGCAGCAGGAACAGGCCGATACCGATGCCAGTGCCGTGCGCCACGCCCTGCGGCAGGTTGCGCAAGATCCAGCTACGGATACCGGTCGCTGAAATAACGGTAAACAGCACGCCCATCAGGAACACGGCACCCAGCGCAACCGGGACGCTGATCTGCTGGCCCAGCACCAGGCTGAACGCGGTAAACGCGGTCAGAGAGATGGCGCAACCAATCGCCAGCGGCAGGTTGGCCCACAGACCCATCACGATAGAGCCGACACCGGCCACCAGACAGGTCGCCACAAAGACCGCCGCTGGCGGGAAGCCCGCTTTGCCCAGCATGCCCGGCACCACGATGACGGAGTAAACCATCGCCAGAAACGTTGTCAAACCGGCAACGATTTCCTGGCGCACGGAGCTGCCGCGAGCCGAAATTTTAAACATGGCGTCAAGTGAACCGCCAGTACGCGCAGATGGCGTAGACATAGAAAACATCCCCTGAGAGTTTTTTAGGAAGTCTGTAAGCAAGGTGGAGACGCCGCTGCCAGCTAAACGTCAAATCCTTGTGTTGCGTTTGCGACGAAAGGGCGTCACAAAAAAAGCAAACGTTTAGCTCCGCACTTACAAACGGGTGGTCAAATTAAGGCAAACGATTATCCAGCCTAATACCCGCCCTTTTCAACTGAACTTTATCGTTTTTCGCTAAAATTCACTTATGACGCTGAAGAAATAAACAGAGGATGCGCAAACGTTATCGTTTATGCGCAATGTGTTTACATTTCAATCCTCACCCGGGATAGATAGCGGGCCACCCTGCTCCAGGGTTTTTTGCCAGCCCGGGCTGTTCTCCACCTTTGTCTTCCATGCCTGAATATGCGGCAGGTTGCTGATACCGCCGCGTGCCAGCAGGGCAAAGATCGGAAAGCTCATCTGAATGTCAGCCATACTGAGCGCTTTCCCGGCAAACCAGCTGTTTTCAGCAAGATGTGACTCAATAAAGCGCGCATGGGTTTCCAGCTGACGGTTGAGATACGCTTTCTGCACCCCTTGCCCCAGCGCTTTCCCCAGGGTTCTGATACCAAACGGCACGGGTGGCTTGCCGAGACTATTAAAGACCAGCTTCATTAACAGCAGCGGCATCAGCGATCCTTCCGCGTAATGCAGCCAGAAGCGGTACTGCACCTTATGGGCCGGATCTAAAGGCTTAAGCCGGGACTCGGGATCGTACGTTTCCTGCAGGTATTCCAGAATGGCGCCGGATTCGGCAAGGATCAGTCCGTTATCTTCAATAACCGGTGATTTGCCCAGCGGATGCACCTTTTTCAGGGAGGCCGGTGCCAGCATGTTCTTTTCCCGCTGGTAGTGAACGATCTCATACGGCAGCGCGAGTTCTTCCAGCGCCCAGATCACGCGGTGCGAGCGCGACTGGTTGAGGTGGTGTACCGTGAGCATGGTTTTCTCCTGTTATTCATACTTTTTAACTATAGAAAATCGAACAACACCGCGAAAAAAATTCGGCTAAAAAAGCGTGGGGGCGGCTGGCGAAAAAACGGGTCTTGCATAGAATTAAAGTGTCAGCACAATCCGGAACCTCCCCAACCAGCTCGACACGAGGGGTGCTGATGTCGGGGGAAACCCTCCCGTGAACCAGCGGGATAGAGTGAAAGACAAAGACCGGGAAAAACTAAAGCGCCCTTATGTGGCGCTTTAGTTCTTTATTATGCTTTTTACCGGGTGGCGCTTCGCTTACCCGGCCTGGGATCTCGGTTTTGTAGGCCGGGTAAGGCGCAGCCGCCACCCGGCAAACCGATCTCAATCCTCTTCCAGTAACCGCGCCCCCGTCCCCTGCTCGCCCAGCCTGTCTCCCGGGTTACGCAGCGGACAATCGCTACGCGACAAACACCCGCAGCCAATGCAGCCATCCAGTTCATCACGCAGGGCGACCAGCGTATGGATACGCCTGTCCAGCTCTTCACGCCACTGGGATGACAGCTCTTTCCACTCTTTCGGGCTCAGCGTATGCCCTTCCGGCAGTACGCCAAAGGCTTCGCCAATCGTGGCCAGGGGAATGCCGATTCGTTGCGCAATTTTGATAATCGCCACGTAGCGGAGCACGTCGCGGGTGTAGCGCCGCTGGTTTCCGGCGTTACGAATGCTTTTGATTAACCCTTTGCTTTCATAGAAGTGGAGCGCCGACACGGCAACACCGCTTCGCTTAGCCACTTCACCGGGGGTTAAAAGCGCTTTTATTCGCGGCAATCTCTTTTCCATAAAACCTCTTTACCTCAAGTTAACTTGAGGAATTATACTCCCCCGCAGAGAAAACGACGAATTAACCGAGATAGTTGTATCTACAGAGGGGCAACCTTATGTCGCATCAGCAGATTATTCAGACGCTTATTGAATGGATTGATGAACATATCGACCAACCGTTGAACATTGATGTGGTCGCGAAAAAGTCGGGCTATTCGAAATGGTATTTACAGCGAATGTTCCGCACGGTTATGCATCAGACGCTGGGTGAGTACATCCGTCAGCGCAGACTGCTGCTGGCGGCGCAGGCGTTACGCTCAACGCAGCGGCCGATATTTGATATCGCGATGGATCTTGGCTACGTGTCGCAACAGACCTTTTCCCGCGTATTTCGCCGTGAGTTTGACCGCACGCCGAGCGATTATCGCCACCAGTTGAACTAAGTACGATCAATGCAAAGGTTGCTGCTGCCAGGTCATAAATTCCTGGGGCGGCATCGCTTTCGCGAAGTGCCATCCCTGACAGTACTGGACGCCGCGCTTCAGCAGCCAGCTTACCTGCTCTGCCGTCTCAACCCCTTCCGCAATGGTTTTAAGCCGCAGACTCTGAGCCATCTCGATGATGTGTTCGGCGATCAGGTGGCTGGTGCTGTTGGTGGTTAAGGTATCGATAAACGATTTATCGATTTTCAGAATATCCACGTTCAGCGAATAAAGGTTATGCAGGTTCGAGTAACCGGTACCGAAATCATCGATCGCGACTTCATAGCCCGCCTGACGGAAAGCCTGAATCACCGGCGTGGTTTTGGGGACATCGATAAAACCGCGTTCCGTCACTTCTATTTTGATTTGCTGCGCACGGACGGCGTAGTGGCGGGCCTTGTCAGAAATCATGGCAATCAGCCGCGAGGAGTGAAAATCCGTGGCCGACAGGTTAATTGAAATATAGAGATGCGGATGCCCGGCCAGGAAATGGCCCAGATCGCTGAACACCTCCTCAACGACATAGTCCGTGATCCGCTCGCTCATGCCCTCTTTTTCCGCCAGCGGGATAAATTCCGCCGGGCTCATCACCTGCCCGTTAAAACCCGGCCAGCGTAACAACGCTTCCGCGCCCACACACTGATTATTCTTAATATCAATAATCGGCTGATAGTGTACGCAAAGCTGACGCTTGTTCAGCGCCCGGTGCAACAAGCGCCCTGGCGAATTAAGCTCACGATGGGTACGGGACCATACCAGCAAAATAATCATGCTGCAGATCATGCCCAGCGGCAGCGTCAGCGTCGCCTGATGATAAAGCGTTTCATAAAAGCGTTTATTCGATGTCGACACAATTGCCGCAATCGGTCTTTTGGGCGATTTTACGACCGTATAAAAACGGTTATCTTTTTGAAATACCGATTCCTTATCCCGAATCATCGAATTTAATAACGACACGTTGGCTTTCTGGCTAACGGAAAAGAACGCATTGGTAACCGTGTCGTATACTCCCCATGAAAGGGAATGATCTTCGGACATGACTTCGCTGTATGAAAGTGGATTAACCACCACCACATAATTTCCGCGCTGCATATATGTCATTTTATAGCCAGTATAAAATGGGGTATCGCGATAATAATAGATAGCGACGTCAGGTTTCCGGGTGTAATTAGCAACGGGAATGGCGTAGGGATGATCCGGTGTAAAAACGGTCGAACAAAGAAAATTCTGACCTTCGGCATAAATTAAATCAGCAACAAACAGGCGGCCACGAACCACGTTCAACATATATTGACGGTGTTCCGGCGTACAACGCTCACCCTGATATTTTGTAGCCTCAATCCGGGCCAGATCAACCTGATGAATAACCAGCTCGGTCTTGTCTAAAGCCAGTTCAGCAAAGGTGCGTAGCTGGGCGCTTGTTTCTGATACGGCTCTTAGCTGGGCAAACCATAGCGCAAGCATCACCGGCAGCATAACTACCATGATGATCCCTACCACCCTGAGCATCTTGCGCCGTGCGCTACGATTCATTTCCCGCCCTATATCCCTGCATGTTGTACGCCTGTAGTAATGAAGGCCGGATGCTTTGTTTAACAGGTGATTACGTTGCATGAATCATGCGAAGTTAGCAACTGACTTTTAGTATTAAAAATCTTAAATTTCGTTATGACGATAATATTTTCCCGTAAGTGAAACTGTAAGTATTCGTTCCGTTTCAATTAAGGAAAATAATTATCCAGCCCTTAAGCGCGGTGGGAAGATAACACAACAGACGATCGTTGATTAAGCCAAACTTGTGACAGCACGAAAAAAACACAACCCCATCATGACATTTTATGCTATTTGTTTGGGCGTATTTTGTGCATTGATTTATAAATAATCAGCCACCACCGTTTTTCCTCGCCCCGAATGCTTGGCCTCATATAATGCTTTATCGGCACGCCTCAGTAAGGCCGAAGTATCCCGCTGTCCCCCAGAGACTTCGACAACGCCAGCGCTAAACGACAGCGACAGCTTTCTCTCACCCACCACCAGCGGGTGAGTTTGCAGAAAGGTGCGCAGCCTGGCGGACAACTGCGCAGCGCCATTGCCGTCAGAGTGCGCCAGCAAAAGCAAAAACTCTTCTCCTCCCACGCGCCCTAACGCTGACTCTGAGGGCGCTAACTCACGGATCGCGTTACAAAAGTGAAGGAGCGCCGCATCGCCCACCGGGTGACCCCACTCATCGTTGATCTGCTTGAAAAAATCCAGGTCAAACATCAGGACACAAAAGTGGCTGTTAACCTCCTGCCGGGTACTGGCCGCCAGCGCAAGCTCCAGCTGCTGCAAAATCGCCGAACGGTTAAAGCAGCCGGTAAGATCGTCGGTGGTGGCTTTTACCTCCAGCTCCTGCTCAGCTTTTTTCCGCTCGGTAATGTCCAGCCCAATATTGAGGATAGAGTTGTCCGGCAACAGAATGTTGGACCACAGTACCGTCAGCCGGGTGCCGTCTTTGCGCAGCGGATGCCATTCATACATATCTTTAAGCGGTGAGACATTGACCGACTCCCTGACCCGCCGCCGCTCTTCAGGGTCGGGATAAAACAGCGCAAGCGGATCGGCATATTCAGCGATCTCCGCCATCGTCCAGCCGAACACTTTTTCACATTCGGCATTCCATAGCACGCAGCGGTTAAATTTGTCGAAAGAGTTCATTAACACCGGAGCCCGTTCAAACAGGGTCTTATATTGCGTCACGACGCGCTGCATTTCCTGGGCGGTTTTCTCCCGGGCAATAATTTCCGCGAAATAGTCTTTTAATTTTTCGACCAGCACCACGACAATATTTTTCAGAACCGGCAGAGAATAGAGTCGTTCATCAAACCCTAAAAAGAAATAGCCGCTGCAGTGCCAGTTATGGGTCGAAAGTTTGCACAGCACCCCGCTTTGCAGCTGCGCATAGCCGGGATGCTGAGGAGGAAATAACGCGCGGCCAATATTCTCTTTCCAGTAGACCACCCGCCACGAACGATGATGCCGCTCCAGCAGAGTGCCCGCGAGGAAATCGGCGACCTCGAAGGGATGGCAGGTCATCTCCCCGGCGCTGACCACACGCTGCAGGCCGTCATCACCATTTACGCTGACCCAGGCAAGGCTTGCGCCCAGGGCGCGGCTGATAGTCTCCAGCATGTCGGCCAGTGAACATTGGGCATGAAGCTGGGGCATCAGCTTTGCCAGCGCATGCAGCGCCTGCATGCTGTCATTAATAATCTCACGTCGGTTTTCTTTCATTTTTTTTCGCTGATTATCAGGCGATAAACCGGACGCAACTTTCTTCAGATTCGAAATGTCGTCATACCAACGCCACAAGCTGGATCTCAGCGCAGCGAATTAAAACAACGTTGTGTGTAATTAAATACGTACAAATAAATAAAAAAACAATAAAATTCAAAAACCTGAAAGGTTAGCTGCGAGTAAAATTAATTGTCCACTCAAGCATAAGCCATAGGGATATGGCTGTAAACGTTATACAACGCGCCCTCTTTTGCATCGATTTTGCTATCTCAATGAATTCATTATAAAGAGTACGGGGAATGAGAGCTTAGCCTGCAAAGATATATTTTCTCCCAGGCGAATACGGTTACAGGCAGCGAGGAATCCCTCTTTTTCATCAGCCCGGGACTGGCGAATAAAACAGCAAACGTGATATAGTTCACACATCTTATGTAACGAAAAAATCTGTTTCATTCAGTTCGTCTGTTTTGTAGAGGATGGGTTTTATGGCAACCATTACTACCAGCATGGTTCTCTTGCGCTGGCCTTTGTTGAGTGCGGTACTGATGTTTTTAGCCAGCACGCTGAACATTCAATTTCGTAAATCTGACTACACGGGCCTTGCTGTCATCAGCACGCTGTTAGGACTGGGCGCGGCCTGTTGGTTTGCAACAGGTCTGCTTGGCATTACCCTGCTGGATATGGCCGCCGTCTGGGAAAATATTAAAGTGGTGATGGTTGAAGCGATGAGCCATACACCACCGGACTGGCCGATGGTCATTACCTGATGGTCGTTTTATAACAAGATGTTAAGAGCCTCTTTTACGAGGCTTTTTTATTTTCAGGGCTTCAGTCCATAACAGGCAGCGGGAATTTACTGATAATCGCCAGGCGGTTCTGGTGGTGTTACAGCCGAGATTGCCAGAAGCTCATACCGTCACGCGTCTGGTGACGATCTGTGATAATGACGTTGTATTTTTCCAGTAAGTATTGGGAAAACACTTTGCCAGGCAGATCGCGTAACACGCCACGATGCGACGGTTTGGGCGACCGCCATATCTGGATTTGCGTTACCGGCATGTAGTTTAAGAAGGCATATTTTTGATAAATCACGCGATTTTAGTAAACAATCTCTTTGGTGATTTCATTAACTAAGGCCAGTTCAAAATGCTCGTCAGGAATACCCGCAATACGATTTTCAGCCCTGACAAAAGGATAGCCTGGAGGGAATGGGCCAAAGCTCAGCTCATCATCGACTGATGCTCGAAGGGAAATCTCATTCAGCAACGTCGTATTATGGCTGTCCACAGTCAGCATTGAGAATGTTTTCTGGACGTCAGCAGGATCAAAGAGTTGTTGTGGCATAGCACCTTGCGGACGATATTATTCAGACAACATTTACACCGTTATGAATGTAATTATCAACCACCGGGTAATACAAGAAGCCCTGCGACAGCAGGGCTTTTCTTAGAGGCTGGAAATCAGAACGGAATGTCGTCGTCGAAATCCATTGGCGGTTCGTTAGACGGCGCTGGCGCAGACTGCTGCTGTGGACGAGACTGTGCGCCGCCGCTGAACTGGTTGCCGCCCTGTGGCTGCTGAGGCTGACCCCAACCGCCCTGCTGCTGGCCGCCACCTGCTGGTGCGCCACCGCCCTGACGGCCACCCAGCATCTGCATGGTGCCACCGACGTTAACCACCACTTCAGTGGTGTACTTCTCAGCACCGGACTGATCGGTCCATTTGCGGGTACGCAGCTGGCCTTCGATATACACCTGAGAACCTTTACGCAGATACTCACCGGCCACTTCTGCCAGTTTGCCAAACAGCACAACGCGGTGCCATTCGGTCTGCTCTTTCATCTCACCGGTCGCTTTATCACGCCAGGATTCGGAAGTAGCCAGCGTAATGTTGGCAACTGCGCCACCACTCGGCATGTAGCGTACTTCCGGGTCCTGGCCCAGATTACCGACGAGAATCACCTTGTTTACGCCTCTGCTGGCCATGTTCGTGTCTCCTGAATACGTTTCTTAATAGTGTAAACGCGCGAGTGTACCATTTCCATGCTGCATTTTGATAGCTGCGAGATGGATTCCAGAGTTCTCGTGCGAACATAACATTGTTACACAGTCAGTCAGAAAATGCATTCCAATACTGTATATTCAAACAGGTCAAATTGTGTCATAATTAGCCGTTTCTGACAGCCGTTTGTCCTTCAAACAAACCAGGCAATCCGTGTTCCAACCGGGAAAGGTGAATGGATAAGATCGAAGTTCGGGGCGCCCGCACCCACAATCTCAAGAATATCAACCTCATAATCCCTCGCGACAAACTCATTGTCGTGACCGGGCTTTCGGGGTCTGGCAAATCCTCACTGGCTTTCGACACTCTGTATGCCGAAGGACAGCGTCGTTACGTTGAATCACTCTCTGCGTACGCGCGTCAGTTCCTGTCGCTGATGGAAAAACCGGATGTCGACCACATTGAAGGCTTGTCTCCTGCTATCTCTATTGAGCAGAAGTCCACCTCGCATAACCCGCGCTCAACGGTCGGTACCATTACCGAAATTCATGACTACCTGCGTCTGCTGTATGCCCGCGTGGGTGAGCCGCGCTGCCCGGACCACGACGTCCCGCTGGCGGCACAGACCGTGAGCCAGATGGTGGATAACGTGCTGTCGCAGCCGGAAGGCAAACGCCTGATGCTGCTGGCGCCGATCATCAAAGAGCGTAAGGGCGAGCACACCAAAACGCTGGAAAACCTGGCAAGCCAGGGCTATATCCGCGCCCGTATTGATGGCGAGGTGTGTGACCTGTCCGATCCCCCTAAGCTGGAGCTGCAGAAGAAGCACACTATTGAAGTGGTGATTGACCGCTTTAAGGTGCGTGACGATCTCGCCACGCGTCTGGCGGAATCGTTTGAAACCGCGCTGGAACTCTCCGGCGGTACCGCCGTGGTCTCCGACATGGACGACCCGCAGGCGGAAGAGCTGCTCTTCTCCGCCAACTTTGCCTGTCCGATTTGCGGCTACAGCATGCGCGAGCTGGAACCGCGCCTGTTCTCATTCAACAACCCGGCGGGCGCCTGCCCGACGTGTGACGGCCTGGGTGTGCAGCAGTATTTTGACCCGGATCGTGTGATCCAGAATCCGGAGCTGTCGCTTGCGGGCGGCGCGATCCGCGGCTGGGATAAGCGTAACTTCTACTACTTCCAGATGCTTAAATCGCTGGCAGAGCACTATAAGTTCGACGTGGAAGCGCCGTGGGCCAGCCTGAGCCCGAACGTGCACAAAGTGATCCTGTTCGGTTCCGGTAAAGAGAACATCGAGTTCAAATATATGAACGATCGCGGCGACACCTCCGTACGTCGCCACCCTTTCGAAGGGGTGCTGCACAATATGGAGCGCCGCTACAAAGAGACGGAATCCAGCGCGGTACGCGAAGAGCTGGCGAAGTTCATCAGCAACCGCTCCTGCGCCACCTGTGACGGCACCCGTCTGCGTCGCGAAGCGCGCCACGTGTTTGTGGAAAACACCGCACTGCCGACCATCTCAGACATGAGCATCGGTCACGCAATGGACTTCTTCAACAATCTGAAGCTCTCTGGCCAGCGCGCGAAAATCGCCGAAAAAGTGCTGAAAGAGATCGGCGATCGTCTGAAGTTCCTGGTCAACGTCGGCCTGAACTACCTGACGCTTTCCCGCTCGGCAGAAACGCTCTCCGGCGGTGAAGCCCAACGTATCCGTCTGGCAAGCCAGATTGGCGCAGGCCTGGTCGGCGTCATGTACGTGCTTGATGAGCCGTCCATCGGCCTTCACCAGCGCGACAACGAGCGTCTGCTCGGTACCCTTATTCATCTGCGTAACCTCGGCAATACGGTGATTGTGGTTGAGCATGATGAAGATGCGATCCGTGCTGCCGACCATGTTATCGACATCGGCCCGGGCGCGGGCGTACACGGCGGCCAGGTGGTCGCGGAAGGCACCCTGAAAGACATTATGGCAGTGCCAGAATCGTTAACCGGCCAGTACATGAGCGGCAAGCGCAAGATTGAGGTGCCGAAGCAGCGCGTGGCGGCGAATCCGGAGAAAGTGCTTAAGCTCACCGGCGCGCGCGGCAACAACCTGAAAGACGTCACCCTGACGCTGCCGGTTGGCCTGTTTACCTGTATTACTGGCGTATCCGGTTCCGGTAAATCGACGCTAATCAACGATACGCTGTTCCCGATTGCGCAGACGGCGCTGAACGGCGCGACGCTGGCCGAACCGGCACCGTACCGTGATATCCAGGGGCTGGAGCATTTCGATAAGGTTATCGACATTGATCAGAGCCCGATTGGCCGGACCCCGCGTTCCAACCCGGCGACCTATACCGGCGTCTTTACGCCCGTACGTGAGCTGTTTGCAGGCGTTCCGGAAGCGCGTTCGCGCGGCTATACGCCAGGTCGTTTCAGCTTTAACGTTCGCGGCGGCCGCTGTGAGGCGTGTCAGGGCGACGGCGTGATCAAGGTGGAGATGCATTTCCTGCCGGATATCTACGTGCCGTGCGACCAGTGCAAAGGCAAACGCTATAACCGCGAAACACTGGAGATTAAGTACAAAGGCAAAACGATCCACGAAGTGCTGGACATGACCATCGAAGAGGCGCGTGAGTTCTTTGATGCCGTACCTGCGCTGGCGCGTAAGCTGCAGACGCTGATGGACGTCGGTCTGACCTACATTCGTCTGGGGCAATCCGCCACCACACTGTCAGGGGGCGAAGCGCAGCGCGTGAAGCTGGCGCGTGAGCTGTCCAAACGCGGTACCGGTCAGACGCTGTATATCCTGGATGAGCCGACCACCGGTCTGCACTTTGCCGATATCCAGCAGCTGCTCGACGTTCTGCATCAGCTTCGCGATCAGGGCAACACCATTGTGGTCATTGAACACAACCTGGACGTGATTAAAACCGCGGACTGGATTGTCGATCTCGGCCCGGAAGGCGGCAGCGGCGGCGGTGAAATCCTTGTCTCCGGCACCCCAGAGACCGTTGCAGAGTGCGAAGCCTCGCACACCGCGCGCTTCCTCAAGCCATTGCTGTAATTGTCACACGGAGAGTTGCTGTCGGGTCGCTTCCGGCAGCAGCTCAACCGCCTGCTGATAAGACGCGTCAACCAGATAGTATATTTGTGAGCCTGGCAGCGACCCGTCAAGATAGACGGTACTCCAGTGAGCTTTATTGAGATGCTTGCTTGGCCGCACGTCATGGTGCTGCTGGCGTAACAAATCGGCCAGTTCCGGGCTGGTTTTCAGCGACGCCGCTGGACGCCCCTCAACCTCTTTCACCATCGCAAACAGGACGTCCCCCACTTTAATCTGGGTGGCTTTCCAGTCGCTATGAACGCTCTGCTCCGCGCCTGGTTTACTCATGCAGTACTGAAGTAGCTCCGAAATTGTCATCTTTATTCCCCTTGTAGCGTGGCGATAATTTTACGCGAACCACCGTGAATACGATGCTCTCCCAGCCAGATCCCCTGCCATGTTCCCAGCATTAGCCGCCCATGGTGTACCGGTAATATCAGCGATACGCCCAGCAGGGAAGATTTGATATGTGAAGGCATGTCATCGTCGCCCTCATAGTCGTGCTCATAAGGCGCGTTGTCCGGAACGGTCTTCAGAAAATGGTGCTCCATGTCAGACCGGACGGTGGGATCGCAATTTTCATTAAGTGTGAGAGAGGCAGACGTGTGCTGAAGCAGCAAATGCAGCAAACCCGTTTTGACCTGCGACAGGTCGCGGATTTGCCCGATGACTTCATCCGTCACCAGGTGAAATCCGCGTGGTTTAGCGCTTAACGTCAGGGTCTGTTGATACCACATGTGCTGCTCCGTAATGAAAGATGAATCTTTCTAAGTGTGCAGCAAGAAGACGAAAGGTAAAACCCGCAGCAGCGAGATTTGACTAAAAAAGAGTCAAAGCCGCTGCCTGGGGCTTAATACTCCGAGTTGACGATCACCTCTTCGCCAAACTTTCCGGCCATCGGCAGCGGTCGATAGGTCGAGTTAGAAGCGCGTAATACTCTGATCCCTCTGGCCCCGACGTCATGCGCAGCGGTAATGTCGTTATCTGAATCACCGTAGAACAGTTTGATATTTTTCATTTCCAGCCACTGGGTTTTGGTGTTTTGCCCTTCTTTGTCACCCGCAAAGATCACCGGGTTCATGTTGGCCGCCGGGATCATGAAATCATCCTGCAGGGTTTTAGAGACGGTTTCCGTTTTGGTCTGACTGCGTCCGGTGACAAAGTAAATGCTGTCGCCGCGCTTCACGTGCATGGCGATAAGCGCGCGGGCCACCTCTTTCGGGATGCTGAATTCGTCCCAGCCGTTGTTCATTTTTTCCCAGAATTCGGGGTTTTTCAGATACGCTTCGCTGTCGGGGGAATACATTTTTTTGCCGCGCCAGAATCCCGGGCTGGAGAACAGAACGGTATCGTCAATATCAAAGCCCACGGCCATTGGCGGACGCCCCATCAGGCTGTTCTCGATCTGGGCCACGGAAACCCAGTGAATGGGTGCCTGTTCGGCAAGAATGGCAGCGGTGGTGCCGGTGTAAAGCGGCGTCGGGGCGGAAGCGCGCGCGACGACAGCACTGTTAAGCGAGAACAATAAGCAGGCGGCGCTGAGCGCCAGTGTGATCTTGCGCATATTTTCCCCTGAATATTCAGTTCGTTATCGTTTTATTTTGAGCGAATGGTCAAAAACTTTCCGACCATAACCCCAGCGGGAGGTGAAGGGAAGGAGTTTTTACTTATGAAGTCGAATAAAAAGAAGACGATCACAAAGCACAGAAGAGGCGTGTAGGCCCGGTAAGCGCAGCGCCACCGGGCGAAATTTTACACTGGTGCAAACAAAAAAGCCGGGTGGCGGCTACGCCTTACCCGGCCTACAAAGGGCATACAAGTAAGTAAATACTTACATTACAGCGGCAAATGCCTGCGCCACACGATGCACGTTACTGGCATTCAGACCTGCTACACACATACGCCCGCTGGCAATCAGATAGACGCCAAACTCTTCACGCAGGCGATCGACCTGAGCGGCGCTCAGTCCGGTGTAGCTGAACATCCCGCGCTGTTTCAGCAGATAGCCAAAGTTATGCCCCGGCACGGCCTCTTTCAGCACGTTAACCAGTTCCTGACGCATCGACAGAATACGCTTACGCATGGATTCCACTTCAGCAAGCCAGTTAGCTTTCAGCTGCTCATCACCGAGAACGGTCGCCACCACCTGCGCACCAAAGTTTGGCGGGCTGGAGTAGATACGGCGCACCGTCGCCTTCAACTGCCCCAGTACACGGCCCGCCGCTTCGGCGTCTTCGCACACCACGGAAAGGCCACCGACGCGCTCGCCGTACAGGGAGAAGATTTTCGAGAAGGAGTTACTCACCAGTGCAGGCAGCCCAGCGCTGGCAACGGCGCGGATCGCGTAGGCATCCTCTTCCATCCCTGCGCCAAAGCCCTGATAGGCAATATCGAGGAACGGGATCAGATTGCGCGCTTTCAGCACCTCAATCACTGCATCCCACTGAGCATTTGTCAGGTCTGCACCGGTCGGGTTATGGCAGCACGGATGCAGCAGGACGATACTGCGCTCCGGCAGCGTATTCAGTTTTTCCAGCAGCGCCTCAACGCGCACGCCGTTGGTTTCGCTGTCGAACCACGGGTAGGTCGACACCTTAAATCCTGCGCCTTCAAAAATCGCTACGTGGTTTTCCCACGTTGGGTCGCTGACCCACACTCCCGAATCCGGGAAATATTTTTTCAGGAAGTCGGCACCCACTTTAAGCGCACCCGACCCGCCCAGCGTCTGGATGGTCGCCACCCGTTTTTGCGCCAGCACGGCGTGATCGGCACCAAACAGCAGCGGCGCGATGGTGTTGCGGTAGCTGTTGAGCCCTTCCATCGGCAAATATAGCGACGCACCGTGCGGCGCGGCGTTCAGACGCGCTTCGGCTTCAGCGACGGCTTTCAACTGAGGAATAATGCCATCCTCGTTGTAATACAGGCCAATGCTGAGGTTCACTTTATCGCTGCGAGGATCTTCTTTGAAACGCTCCATTAAGGAGAGAATGGGGTCGCCGGCGTAGGCGTCAACTTTCTGAAACACGCGATGTCTCCGGAATTCGATGAGGCAGGGAATTCAACAATAAACCGGAAGTGGGAGAAGATCGAGTGGATGTTAATAAAGTTGAAGTGAGGTTATTGGCCTCACTTCATTGTCGGTTCAATCGATGTATTTCATCGCCACCCTTGATGTCAGGCGCGTGATAAGTTCGTAAGCACTCACTTTTGTCATTTCGGCAATGCGTTCAACAGGCAACCCTTCGCCCCACATCACCACATCGTCGCCGGGTTTATCCTGGGCGTCGGGCCCCAGATCGACGCAGATCATGTCCATCGCCACCCGCCCCACAATCTTCACTTCGCGGCCGTTGACCAGAACCGGCGTACCGGACGGCGCGGCGCGCGGATAGCCGTCGCCATAGCCCATTGCCACGACGCCGAGACGGGTATCACGCTCGCTGGTCCAGGTGCCGCCGTAACCTACCGGCTCACCCGCTTTGTGTTCGCGCACGGCAATCAGATTAGACACCAGAGACATCACCGGCTGGAAACCCAGGTCCGGTCCCCAGGGTTTGTTCTCCAGCGGCGACACGCCGTAAAGAATGATGCCCGGGCGAGCCCAGTCGAGGTGCGACTGAGGCCACAGTAAAATTCCGCCGGATGCCGCAATGGATCGCATTCCGGGCTTGCCTTCGCAGAAGGTGGTAAAGATATCCAGTTGCCGCTCGGTCTCACCGCACTCGGGCTCATCGGCGCGGGCGAAGTGGCTGACAATATTCACCGGCTGACGCACGTTTTTGCACTGGCACAAACGCTGGTAAAACGCGTCCGCGTTCTCCGGACGCACACCCAGACGGTGCATGCCCGTGTCGAGCTTCATCCACACGGTGACCGGTTCGCTTAGCTCGGCGGTTTCCAGTGCGGCGAGCTGCTCTTCGTTATGCACCGCCGTGTGAAGATGCTGGTCTGCAATGGTCGGCAAATCTGTGGCTTCGAAAAAACCTTCCAGCAGCAGAATCGGTTGCGTGATCCCCCCCGCGCGCAGGCGGAGAGCTTCTTCAAGACGGGCGACGCCAAAGGCGTCGGCATCGGGGAGCGTTCGCGCGGTCTCGAGAAGACCGTGTCCGTAAGCGTTCGCTTTCACGACTGCAACGAGCTTGCTGGCGGGTGCCAGTTCACGCAGACGTTGCAGGTTGTGTCGCAGAGCGCGGCGGTTGATGACGACTGTTGCCGCTTGCATTTGAATTCCTTAGAAATTACTCATCATCATATTGAGGACCGGCATAGTTGTCGAAACGCGACCACTGGCCGTTAAAGGTCAGACGCACCGTCCCAATCGGGCCGTTACGTTGTTTACCAATAATAATTTCGGCGATCCCTTTCAGGTCGCTGTTCTCGTGATAAACCTCATCACGGTAGATGAACATGATTAAGTCCGCATCCTGCTCGATGGAGCCGGATTCACGCAGGTCAGAGTTGACCGGACGTTTGTCGGCACGTTGTTCCAGAGAGCGGTTAAGCTGCGACAGCGCCACGACCGGCACGTGCAGCTCTTTGGCTAACGCCTTGAGCGAGCGGGAAATCTCGGCGATTTCCAGCGTACGGTTGTCGGAAAGCGACGGCACGCGCATCAGCTGAAGGTAGTCGATCATGATAAGACCGATGCCGCCGTGCTCGCGGGCGATACGGCGCGCGCGGGAACGGACTTCCGTCGGCGTCAGGCCGGAGGAGTCATCAATATAAATGTTACGTTTTTCCAGCAGAATGCCCATGGTGCCGGAGATGCGCGCCCAGTCCTCATCGTCAAGCTGACCGGTACGGATGCGGGTCTGGTCCACGCGCGACAGCGATGCCAGAGAACGCATCATGATCTGCTCGGAGGGCATCTCAAGACTGAAGATGAGTACCGGCTTGTCCTGCAACATCGCCGCGTTTTCGACGAGGTTCATCGCAAAGGTCGTTTTACCCATCGACGGACGCGCGGCGACGATAATCAAATCCGACGGCTGCAGGCCGGCGGTTTTCTTGTTGAGATCGTCATAGCCGGTGTTCACCCCGGTCACACCGTCATGCGGCTGCTGGAACAGCTGTTCGATACGGGCGACGGTGGCGTCGAGGACATCGGCGATGTTTTTCGGGCCTTCGTCTTTATTGGCGCGGCTTTCGGCGATTTTAAAGACGCGGGACTCGGCGAGGTCGAGCAGATCTTCGCTGGTGCGGCCCTGCGGATCGAAACCGGCTTCGGCGATCTCATTCGCCACTGAGATCATCTCGCGGACAACCGCACGTTCGCGCACAATGTCGGCGTAGGCGCTAATGTTCGCCGCACTTGGCGTGTTTTTCGACAATTCTGCCAGATAGGCGAACCCGCCGACGCTGTCCAGTTGACCCTGACGCTCCAGCGATTCCGCGAGCGTGATCAGGTCAATCGGGCTGCCCGACTCCTGCAGACGCGCCATTTCGGTAAAGATATGACGGTGCGGACGGGTGTAGAAATCTTCAGACACCACGCGCTCAGCGACGTCGTCCCAGCGTTCGTTATCCAGCATTAAACCGCCCAACACCGACTGTTCCGCTTCAATCGAGTGCGGCGGGACCTTTAACCCTGCGACCTGGTAATCACGCTCGCGAGGTTCAGTCTGTTTGTTGAAGGGTTTGTTTCCTGCCATAGTGAATGGAGTTACCGAGATAAAGAGTGGGTCGAAAGATTACCACATTCTGGAGGAAGCATGGCAACACGTATTGAATTTCACAAGCATGGTGGCCCTGACGTACTCAAAGCGGTGGAGTTCACCCCCGCCGCGCCTGGCGAAAATGAAGTGCAGGTCGAAAACAAAGCCATCGGCATTAACTATATCGATACCTATATTCGCGGCGGTCTCTACCCGCCTCCGTCACTGCCGAGCGGGCTGGGCACCGAGGCGGCCGGTATCGTCAGCAAAGTGGGCAGCGCGGTTAAGCATCTTAAGGAGGGCGACCGCGTGGTGTATGCGCAATCGGCTCTTGGGGCTTACAGCTCCGTCCATAACGTCCCGGCGGATAAAGCCGCCCTGCTGCCCAACGCCATCACCTTTGAGCAGGCGGCGGCCTCGTTCCTGAAGGGGTTGACCGTTTACTACCTGCTGCGCAAAACCTATGAAATAAAACCCGACGAGCAGTTCCTGTTCCATGCCGCGGCGGGTGGCGTCGGGCTTATCGCCTGCCAGTGGGCAAAAGCACTGGGCGCGAAACTGATCGGTACCGTGGGCAATGCGCAAAAAGCGCAGCGCGCGTTGCAGGCGGGCGCCTGGCAGGTCATTAACTACCGTGAAGAGAGCATTACCGAACGGCTGAAAGAGATAACCAACGGCAAAAAAGTCCGCGTCGTGTATGACTCTGTAGGGAAAGATACCTGGGAAGCCTCGCTGGATTGTCTGCAGCGTCGTGGGCTGATGGTCAGCTTCGGGAATGCGTCAGGCGCGGTGACCGGGGTAAATCTCGGCATTCTGAATCAGAAAGGCTCGCTGTACGTCACGCGCCCATCCCTGCAGGGTTACATCACCAACCGGGAAGAGCTGGAGGAAGCCAGTAACGAGCTGTTCTCGCTGATCGCCAGCGGGGTGATAAAAGTGGATGTGGCAGAGGCGCAGAAATATCCGCTAATCGATGCGCAGCGCGCACATGAGGTGCTGGAGAGTCGGGCCACGCAGGGGTCGAGTTTGCTGATTCCCTGAGCCCTGAAAAGAAATTGGGCTTCCTTAAGGAAGCCCTTTCTTTTTTTAGTTCGGCTGTATGTAGGGTACAGCTCGATGAATTCTTTAGCGGCAGCCATAGTGACAGATTCGATAAGTAAATCCTATTCTGTTCTAAGCCCTGCTGCCGGAAAAGTTACAAGTATGTGACGAACCCCTCAATACCTTAGTAACGAAAGCGGTTATTGCGCTGATAAGTGGGCAGTTTTGGTGATTTTATCGCCCGTATCACCCACACCACCGCAATGGCCAGCAGTAACCACGGCAACAGCTTGATCGTCAGGGCAAATAAACCGCCGATAACCATCACCACCGTCGCCACGACGATAGCCGCCAGAATGCCGAGCAGCGACACACCTGTCGCTAACAGCATGACAAAAAAGCCAATCACAAAAAGTAGTTCCAGCATGGTGCTCTCCCACGAGTTCCCGAGTAATGCAACAGGCATTACAAAATCCATGCCAAATCTAATCTCTTGTTCTTAAAGCAAAACGCCCCGCGAGACGTCGCAGGGCGTGGTGAATTTGACGAACTTTTAGCGAAAATTATCGCTTATCAGCCACCAGTCGCAGCGCATGCTCCAGCACATCGAT
This sequence comes from Enterobacter sichuanensis, assembly GCF_002939185.1. Lineage (GTDB taxonomy): Bacteria > Pseudomonadota > Gammaproteobacteria > Enterobacterales > Enterobacteriaceae > Enterobacter > Enterobacter sichuanensis. Next base: position 63,332 of record NZ_POVL01000006.1, read on the forward strand.
ATCGGCGCCGGCTTTATGCGCGTTCTCGCTCAGGTAGCGACGCCACTGGCGCGCCCCGGGGATCCCCTGGAACAGGCCGAGCATATGGCGGGTAATGTGGCCAAGATATGTGCCGTTGCTCAGCTCGCGCTCAATGTAAGGATACATGGCACGCACCACGGCAACCGGGTCGGTGTCTGCCTCTTCAACGCCAAAGATTTCGCGATCGACCGACGCCAGAATGCCCGGGTTTTGATACGCCTCGCGCCCGACCATCACACCATCCATATGTTCAAGGTGCGCTTTCGCCTCTTCCAGCGACTTAATGCCGCCGTTGATCGACATCGTCAGGTGCGGGAAATCACGCTTCAGCTGATACACGCGAGGATAGTCCAGCGGTGGAATTTCACGGTTCTCTTTTGGGCTAAGACCAGAAAGCCAGGCTTTACGCGCGTGGATGATAAACATCTCGCATTCGCCTTTCCCGGAAACCGTATTGATAAAATCGCACAGGAATTCGTAGCTGTCCTGGTCGTCAATGCCGATGCGGGTTTTGACCGTCACCGGGATGGAGACCACGTCGCGCATCGCCTTGATACAGTCCGCCACCAGCTGAGCGTTCCCCATCAGGCACGCGCCGAACATGCCGTTTTGCACGCGATCGGACGGGCAGCCGACGTTGAGGTTGATCTCGTCGTAGCCGCGCGCTTCTGCCAGCTTCGCGCACTGCGCCAGCGCGGCCGGATCGCTGCCGCCCAGCTGCAGGGCAACCGGATGCTCTTCCTCGCTATAGGCCAGATAGTCGCCCTTGCCGTGGATGATTGCGCCCGTGGTCACCATCTCGGTGTAAAGCAGCGTATGGCGGGAGAGCTGACGCAGGAAGTAGCGGCAGTGTCTGTCCGTCCAGTCGAGCATCGGCGCAATGGAAAAACGGTGTGCGGAAAAAGCAGTCTGTAATTCTGACGACATGGCGAAGTTTTAAGCATCTGGTGGAAAAGGGGCGCTACTATAGCACAAAGAAAAGCCGGAGGCGCAGCGCCTCCGGTGGACTTTAGAACGTCATGCTCAGCTGAGCCCCTGCTCCCCAGGTCTCGTCTTCGCCGTACAGACCCATCAGGTCAACATGCACGGTGCTAAACGGCGCGAAACCGACACCGCCGGTAAAGACATTGCTGTCGTTACCCTTCACGTCTGCGCGATAACCCGCCCGCACCGCCAGCCAGCTCAGCGGCGTGACTTCGGCACCGACACCAACATACTGTGACGTATCTTCGCTCTTGAAGCCCTTGGTTTCCGTCAGATCACCATCGGCGGTCAGCGTCACCAGATCGTTGTGCCAGGCGGCCCCGGCGGTCACCAGCGGACGGATCTGGTAGGTGTCTTTATAGCTCACCACTTCTCCCGTACGCCCGTTGCGGATACGGATATCTTTGGTGTCGATATCACGCGACATCAGGTTTTGTCCGCTCACGCCGACGGTCCAGTTTTCGCCGAAATCGGCCGCAATCCCGGCATCCACGTTGAAGCCCGTATCGTCTGTACGGTAGCGGCTGTCGTTCCACTTATTACTGTCGTAATCGTAGATTGAGGTCGTGTAGTTATAGACCCAGGTTTTTTGCAGTTTTGGCGTCACGCCCACGGAAACCGGAACGCCGCCAAGATCGAACTGACGGGCAATGGCAACGCCATAGTCGGACACAATTGCCGCCCGGCCAGAGGCCGTCGAGTTGAGGTTTTTGGTGATTTGGTCCGTGCCGTTCAGCGCAGCATCCAGCGCGACGCCGGCCGCGACCGCATCACTGTTTTGAATACCGCGGAGGTAATCAATATCCTGCTGGTCGATCGACGAACTCACCCGACCATGGGCGTAGCCTTTCGCCATAAACGCCACGGAAAGGACATCGTTAGGGATACTCACGGCAATGCCTGCCCCTGCCGTAGCGCGTGCGGTCTTGCCCTTGAGATAGTCCAGCTCATCAGCAAGATCTTTTGCCGCGCCCTGGAACTGGTTAATAGAACCTAATGGATTGGTGATAATTTCAACCGGCGTAAGATTATCCACCACATCCTTATAGTGATTAATTTTGTCGTTGATATTATCAATCTCGTCCTGAAGATTGTCTTCATCCGTGATCTGCGCGCCAACCGAAGGCAATATGACCGTCACATCATCGTCCGGTTTTGCCTTTGCCAGCAGCGCGGGGTTGATTAACGCCCCACTGCCATAGCTTCCCGAAGCCACGCCGGTGCCACCCATTGCGTCGCTGCGTGATTCTGTCCAGGTATTGGCTGCTCCCGCCTGATTTGCCATAAACAAGGAGACAGCAATGCTAACCACCGAAAATTTAAAATTTTTTTTCACAGTATGCCCGTTATAGTCTGTTATGAAATAACCCCTGTCTGTTATCACCCAAACAGGAACGAACTATTGCTGTGAATAAGTAGTAAAAGACCCGCTAATTCTTTCCCTAAGTAAAACTTCCTTACGGCCTGTTGTAATTTGTGACGGCCCTCAATATTTATAGAAGAGGAAATTATTTTTTCCCAGGTTTTCCATCATGCGGCCCAAAAAACTGGGGAGGATGGTCTACCCAGCGATCTTGCCGCGTGGCGGCGTACTCCGGGTTGAGCGGATAGTAGATACGGTTGTGCTTCTTGTTAGCCTCGCCAACGACCAGTAACCGAACCTCTTCGTCCGTGTTATTGATAAAGGTATGACAGATGCCGGTTCCGGCAGGAAAGCCCACGCTGTCGCCAGGCTCCAGCTTCCACAAGTAGCCATTAATCCAGGCTTCAGGGTAGCCTTCAATCACGTAAATAAACTCTTCTTCATCGCTTTCCGCGTGGGGATAGGATGTCCTGCGTCCTGGCGGCAAACGCTCATGATGGATGCCAATGCGCCCGAGCCCGAGCTTGCGGGCCAGCGGCGCACCGATGGAAAACAGCTCATCGCTGTCGGGGTAAGTCGAGTCATCCGCACCTTCAACATCACGCCAGTGCCGAATACAGTCAGGTCTTTTCATTGTTTATCTCCCGGTTTGCGATGGGTCAGGTATAGCACAGACTGGCCGATCTCGGTGTTTTTAGCAGAACATGATAAAGTGAGGGTTTTCCGTCCTATAACATCCGGGGTGCTAAATGGATAAGTCCACAAAAGAGCTGTTAGCGCAGGCCGAAAAGCTGTGCGCGCAACGCAATGTGCGCCTGACTCCGCAGCGCCTTGAAGTGTTGCGCTTGATGAGTCTGCAACAGGGTGCCATCAGCGCCTACGATCTGCTCGACCTGCTCCGCGAAAGCGAGCCGCAGGCAAAGCCACCGACGGTCTATCGTGCGCTGGATTTCCTGCTGGAACAAGGGTTTGTGCATAAAGTCGAATCCACAAACAGCTATGTGCTGTGTCATCTGTTCGATCAGCCTACCCATACATCGGCGATGTTTATTTGTGACCGCTGCGGCGTGGTGAAAGAAGAAGGTGCGGAAGGTGTGGAAGACATTATGCATACGCTGGCCGCTAAAATGGGCTTTGCCCTGCGCCATAACGTGATTGAGGCACACGGTCTGTGCTCAGCGTGTGTGGAAGTGGAAGCCTGTCGTCATCAGGACGCATGTCAGCACGACCACTCGATTCTGGTAAAGAAAAAGCCGCGTTAGCAGCAAAAGAAAAGGCGGCTTTTAAGCCGCCTCAGTGGGTTATTCAGCGTTACCAGCGGTAATCGTTACGGGTTTCCCAGTCTTTGACTTCGTTTTCCGCCTGGTCTTTTGCGTAGCCGTAACGCTCCTGAATTTTACCGACAAGCTGGTCGCGTTTACCTTCAATGACGGTCATATCGTCATCCGTCAGCTTACCCCACTGTTCTTTCGCTTTACCTTTGAACTGCTTCCAGTTGCCGCCGATTTCGTCTTTATTCATCATCGTGTCCTCTTCGTTAAGCGTCGGGTCGTAACGTCCGTTACGTTCTTTTCTGCTGGACGTGATAATTATTGTAGTTAAGGATTCCGCTGTTAGTTTTATATTCGGAATCTTTAACCGTCACGATATATCGTGGCGTGAGGGGAACCAGGTATTGTTTTGCCAGTGTCGGCGCCAGATAAACGCCAGCGATAACCCGCGCAGTGAGAGAAAGACGGCCAACGCCAGCCATAAACCGTGGTTACCAAGCCACGGAAGCGTCAGCAGCGTCAGGCCAAACCCGGCCGCCGCAACAGCCATGCTGTTACGCATTTCGGCTCCGCGCGTCGCGCCAATAAACATGCCGTCCAGCAGATAACACCAGACACCCACCACCGGCAAAATGACCTGCCAGATGAGATAATGGCTCGCCAGTTCGCGCAGTGCCGGCAGGGAGGTGAGTAACGCGATAATCTGTTCGCCAAAGCAGGCGTAAATCAGCGCGAATGCCAGCGCCACCAGACCCGACTGTCGACAGGCCGCCCGCCAGACATCCCGCAGATGCCCGCTTTCCCGTGCGCCATACGCCTGCCCCGAATGCGCTTCAACCGCATAGGCAAAGCCGTCCAGCGCATAGGCGGTAAAGGTCAGCAGCGTCATCAGGACGGCATTAACCGCAACGATGTCTGGCCCGAGCCGTGCGCCAAAGACCGTTAGTGCACCAAAGCAGAGTTGAAGCAGCAATGAACGCAGCATGATGTCACGGTTGAGCGCCAGCAGCTTACGGATATTGCCGCGCCAGGCGGTTTTGAGCAGCGTAAGGGAGATCCCGCGCATCACCAGCACACGCCAGACCATCCACAGACCAATAATAAAGGTCCCGTATTCGGCAATCGCCGTCGCCAGCGCTGCCCCCTGCACGTTCATCTGCAGCCCCATTACCAACCAGACATCCAGCACAATGTTGAGCAGGTTGCCCACCACCAGCAGAATGACAGGCGCACGGGCATACTGGACGCCCAGGAGCCACCCCAGCAGAACCAGATTAGCCAGCGAGGCGGGCGCGCTAAGCCAGCGGATTTCAAGAAAACGCCGCGCCTGTTCCAGTACTGCCTCGCTGCCGCCAACGATATGGAGTGCAAGGTCAATCAGGGGAGCGCGCAGTAAAACGATCAACGCCCCTGCGCCAAGCGCAAGCATCATCGGCTGTACCAGCGCACGCGCCAGACGCAACGGATCTTTTGCACCGTAAGCCTGCGCGGTAAGGCCGGTCGTACTCATGCGCAAAAAGAGCAGCAACATGAACAGAAAGCTGGTTGCCGTCGCGCCAATCGCCACGCCGCCAAGATAAACAGGCGAATCCAGATGACCAATAACGGCGGTATCGACCAGCCCCAGCAAGGGCACGGTGATATTGGAGAAAATCATCGGCAAAGCAAGACGCCACAATGCCTTATCGGATGCCGTCAGCAGTGACATGAAAAATACCGGAAGTGGAAAATGAATCAGGCTACAGCGGAGCTGTAGCCTGTCAGGAAAAGATTAAAGCCATTCACCGTTGCGAATCACCCCAACCGCCAGCCCTTCGATAGAGAAGTTCTGTTCACGGAGGTCCACCACAATCGGGGAGAACTCGCTGTTTTCAGGCAGTAACTGTACGGTGTTACCCTGTTTTTTCAGACGCTTGACGGTCACTTCATCATCAATACGTGCGACCACAACCTGGCCGTTTCGTACATCCTGCGTTTTGTGAACCGCAAGCAGATCGCCATCAAGAATGCCGATGTCTTTCATCGACATACCGCTTACGCGCAGCAGGAAATCAGCGCTCGGTTTGAACATGCCAGGATCGACCTGGTAATGGCCTTCAATATGCTGCTGAGCCAGTAAAGGCTCACCTGCAGCAACACGCCCTACCAGCGGAATGCCCGTCTCTTCTTCCACCAGCAGGCGGATACCCCGTGACGCGCCCGAAACAATCTCAATGACACCCTTACGCGCCAGCGCTTTCAGGTGTTCTTCGGCAGCATTCGGAGAACGGAAGCCCAGACGCTGCGCGATTTCCGCACGCGTGGGTGGCATACCCGTCTGGCCGATATGATCCCGAATGAGATCAAACACCTCTTGCTGCCTGGTCGTTAACGCTTTCATTCCGCCCCCTGGGTGTATATACAGTTATGCTGTGAGTATATACAGTCAAAGGCGATTTTGGAACCAAAAACTGCACAAAAAACCAGGGACTTAATTATTCCTCGAGGCTCATCGGAAATGTGACCAAAGCAGCGTGACCCAGGTGATAACGGCAGTGATAATCGCCAGCAACACGGCAGCAGAGCCCATGTCTTTTGCCCGGCCTGAAAGTTCGTGGAAATCAGAGCCGATACGATCCACAACGGCCTCAATAGCGCTATTCAGAATTTCCACTATCATCACCAACAATACGGATCCGATCAGAAGAACGCGCGTTATCGCATCAATATCAAGGAAACAGGCGATAATCACCGCGACAATCGCGGCGATGCCCTCCTGGCGGAAGGCCGCTTCGTTGACCCACGCGGCGCGAAAACCTTTCCAGGAGTAGCCAGCAGCTTTGATGATTCGGGTTAACCCAGTGGTATTATTGGCCATTAAAAGAACCTTTTTTAAAAAAGAGCGTCAGTAACAGGGGCCGTAACGCGTTTCGCTACAGCCTGAAGTATGACGGGTAACAACAGAAATTTTGCGCGCTTTCTGTTATCCTTGCGCCGCAATTGCATTATTAACCAGAGGCTTTACATCGTTTATGTCCGGCTGGCCACGAATTTACTACAAATTACTTAATTTACCATTAAGCATCCTGGTAAAAAGCAAGTCTATCCCAGCAGAACCCGCGCTGGAATTGGGGCTCGATACGTCGCGTCCCATTATGTATGTTTTGCCTTATAACTCGAAGGCAGACTTACTGACGCTTCGCGCCCAGTGTCTGGCGCATGACTTACCTGACCCGCTTGAACCGCTGGAAGTTGACGGTACGCTGCTGCCGCGCTACGTGTTCATCCACGGTGGGCCGCGTGTGTTTACCTATTACACGCCAAAGGAAGAGTCCATCAAGCTGTTCCATGACTATCTCGACCTGCACCGCAGCAATCCTGACCTGGATGTACAGATGGTGCCGGTGTCGGTGATGTTTGGTCGCCGCCCGGGCCGCGAAAAAGGGGAAGAGAACCCACCGTTGCGCATGCTTAACGGCATCCAGAAGTTCTTTGCGGTCTCCTGGCTGGGACGCGACAGTTTCGTCCGTTTCTCCCCTTCCGTGTCGCTGCGTCGAATGGCGGACGAGCACGGCACCGACAAGATCATCGCGCAAAAACTGGCGCGCGTGGCGCGTATGCACTTCGCCCGTCAGCGCCTGGCTGCCGTCGGGCCACGTCTCCCGGCGCGTCAGGATCTGTTCAACAAATTGTTGGCCTCCAAAGCGATTGCCCGCGCCGTTGAAGATGAAGCGCGCAGCAAGAAAATTTCGCATGAGAAAGCCCAGCAGAACGCCATTGCGCTGATGGAAGAGATCGCCGCGAATTTCTCTTACGAGATGATTCGCCTTTCCGACCGTATTCTCGGCTTTACCTGGAACCGCCTCTATCAGGGCATCAACGTTCATAATGCCGAGCGTGTACGTCAGCTGGCGCATGATGGCCATGAGATTGTTTATGTTCCCTGCCACCGCAGCCACATGGACTACCTGCTTCTGTCTTATGTGCTCTATCACCAGGGGCTGGTGCCGCCGCACATCGCTGCCGGGATTAACCTGAACTTCTGGCCAGCAGGCCCGATTTTCCGCCGACTGGGTGCCTTCTTTATTCGTCGTACCTTCAAGGGCAACAAGCTCTACTCCACCGTATTCCGTGAATATCTGGGCGAGCTGTTCAGCCGTGGCTATTCCGTGGAGTACTTCGTGGAGGGCGGTCGTTCCCGTACCGGGCGTCTGCTCGATCCGAAAACCGGCACGCTGTCGATGACCATCCAGGCGATGCTGCGCGGAGGAACCCGTCCCATCACGCTGGTGCCAATCTACATTGGCTATGAGCACGTGATGGAAGTCGGAACTTACGCCAAAGAGCTGCGTGGGGCGACCAAAGAGAAAGAGAGCCTGCCGCAGATGCTGCGTGGCCTGAGCAAGTTACGCAACCTCGGCCAGGGCTACGTCAACTTTGGCGAGCCGATGCCGCTGATGACGTACCTGAACCACCACGTTCCGGAGTGGCGCGAGTCCATTGACCCTATCGAAGCGGTTCGTCCGGCCTGGCTGACGCCAACGGTCAATGGCATCGCCTCTGAGTTGATGGTGCGCATTAACAACGCCGGTGCGGCTAACGCCATGAACCTGTGCTGTACGGCGCTTCTGGCTTCACGTCAACGTTCGCTAACCCGTGAACAGCTGACAGAGCAGCTGGACTGCTATCTGGATATGATGCGCAACGTGCCGTATTCGGTTGATTCAACCGTGCCTTCTGCAACGGCCAGTGAGCTTATCGATCACGCGTTGCAGATGAACAAGTTCGAAGTCGAAAAAGACACCATCGGCGACATCATCATTCTGCCGCGCGAGCAGGCCGTGCTGATGACGTACTACCGCAACAACATTACCCACATGCTGATGCTGCCGTCGCTCATGGCGGCCATTATTACCCAGCATCGTCGCATCTCGCGCCAGGCGCTGTTGCACCACGTTGAGACACTCTACCCGATGCTGAAAGCGGAGCTGTTCCTGCGCTGGAGCAAAGACGAGCTGGCGGGCGTGCTGGATAAGCTGACCGAAGAGCTGCGTCGTCAGGGGTTGATCACCGTGACGAATGACGAGTTGCACATCAATCCGTCACGCTCCCGTACCCTGCAGCTGCTGGCGGCCGGTGCGCGCGAAACGCTGCAGCGCTACGCCATTACGTTCTGGCTGCTGAGTGCGAACCCGTCCATCAACCGCGGTACGCTGGAGAAAGAGAGCCGGACGCTGGCACAACGCCTGTCCGTGCTGCACGGCATTAACGCGCCTGAATTCTTCGACAAAGCGGTCTTCAGCTCCCTGGTTCTGACGCTGCGTGATGAAGGTTATATCAGTGATACGGGTGATGCCGAGCCGGAAGAGACGCTGAAGGTTTACCAGATGCTGGCAGAGCTGATCACCTCAGACGTGCGCCTGACGATTGAGAGCGCCACGCAGGGCGAGTAATACAATGCCGGGTTATGGCCCGGCCTGACGCCCTGGATAATAAAAAGGCCCGGTAAGCGCTAACGCTACCGGGCCTTATTTTTTGAGCGTTGTTAACGCGTCGCGTTTAGCTCAATAGCGTAAACGCAATCATTCCGACAATCGCCCCTGTCGTGCCAAGGATGGTTTCCATCAGCGTCCAGGTTTTCAGGGTTTGCGCTTCGGTGGCGCCGGTAAACTTGCCGAACAGCCAGAATCCGGCATCGTTAACGTGAGAGACCACAATCGAACCGCCCGCGATACAGACAGAAAGCGCGGCCATCTGTGCACCAGAGTAGTTGAGCTGTTCAATCACCGGCATCACCAGACCCACGGCGGTTAAACACGCCACGGTTGCGGAACCCTGGATGATACGCACCGCCGCCGCCAGCACGAAGCAGGTGACTGCAATCGGTAGCCCCATCCCGGTCAGCGCTTCGCCCAGCGCCGGGCCGACGCCAGAATCCACCAGCACCTGCTTGAACACGCCGCCGGCACCGATCACCAGCAGGATAATCCCCGCAGGCTGCAGCGCTGCACCGCAGATTTCCATCACCCGGTCTTTCGCCATTCCCTGACGCATCGCCAGGCCGTAAATCGCTACCAGACAGGCCACCAGGATCGCCGTGAACGGATGACCAATAAACTCAAACCACTCATACGCGGTGGAGCCTACCGGCACAAAGCGCGCGGCGATGGTTTTCAGGCCCACGAGAACCAGCGGCAGCAGGATCAGCGACAGACTGAAACCAAAGGAGGGCATTTTGCCTTCGCCCAGGTGCGGCTCGGTGACATCATCCGGGATGTGCAGTTCAACGTAACGGCTGATGAAGTTGCCCCACAGCGGGCCGGCAATAATCATCCCCGGGATCGCCGCACACAGGCCAATCAGGATCATCCAGCCAAAGTCAGCATGCATCTGGGAGGCCAGCAGCATTGGCGCGGGCCCGGGTAGCAGAAACGCTGCCGCTGCCGCCACGCCCGCAAAAAGCGGAATCACCAGCTTCACGAGGTTAGTGCCGGTATGGCGCGCCATAGAGAACGCCACGCTAATCAGCAGCACCACGGCAACTTCAAAGAACAGCGGCAGCGCGCAGATCAGTCCCGCCAGACCTATCGCATAATGTGCGCGGCTGTGGCCGAAGGATTTCAGCATCTTGACGGCAATCTGATCGACCGCGCCCGTCTCGTGCAAAATCTTGCCAAACATGGCGCCCAGCGCGACCACAATCGCCAGGAAGCCCAGCGTGCCACCCATCCCTTTTTCCATTGTCGCGGCGATCTTGTCGAGCGGCATACCGGAAAAGAGACCTGCACCAATAGAAACCACCATCAAGGCAACAAAGGCATGCATACGTGCCTTCATCACTAAAAACAGCAGCAGCAATACGGAACCCACTGCTGTCAAAACTAGCGTTAATGTACTCAAAACTTACTGCCTTTTATTAATGACCTCGATGGTGCTGGCAACAACACCCTCCAGTGACTGATCGATATCAACCACTAAGACGTCTTTCTCATCTTCACCCGGCTCCTGCAGCGCTTCGAACTGCGTCACCAGCATCTGCGTTTTGAAGAAGTGACCTTTACGCGCCTTCAGGCGGCTTTCAATCACCTCGAAATCACCTTTCAGGTAGATGAACGAGAGGTTCGGATTGCCGTCACGCAGCAGATCGCGGTAGGTTTTTTTCAGCGCGGAGCAGACGATCAGGGAAACTTTGTTGGTGCGCTGCATGGCGAACGCGGCGTCATTCAGCGCCTGCAACCACGGTTTGCGGTCGTCGTCGTTCAGCGGCTCGCCGGAGGCCATTTTCATGATGTTGCTGCGCGGATGGAGGAAGTCGCCATCAAGAAACGCAGCATGGAGTTGATGCGCCACTTCGCTGGCCACGGCTGATTTCCCGCTACCGGAAACGCCCATCAGGACGTAAACGTGGTGATCATGATTAGTCGTGCTCAAAGGGTGTCCCTCAGTCAATAGTTACGGGTAACAGTTATCGGTAACATTGTCCTGCCGGGGCAAAAGAGAAGCAATATCCAAACGTGCGCGAAGTGAATAAGTGTGAGCTACTTCAAATTTGTCGATTCAAATAGATCCACCCGGTGACAAGGTGAAACCTAAATCTAACATTTTCGGCGTAACCGTCTCACCCCGAATGCGCGCCAGCAGGCGTTCTGCACCAATGCGCCCCATGCGTTCACGCGGCGTCAGCACGCTCGCCAGACGCGGCTCCATCACCTGACCAATGTCGTGGCCGTGGAAACCGGCGATGGCCATATCGTCAGGGATCTTCAGCCCCAGACGCTGGCACTCAAACGCCGCGCCGACCGCAAGGTCATCGTTGGTACAGAAAATACCGTCCAGTTGCGGATACTCGCGTCGTGCCTGACGCATCAGCTCAATACCCGAGGTGTAGGAAGAGGACTGCTCCACCATCACGCTGTACGGGGTTAAGTTTGCGTCGAGCATCGCCTGCTCGTATCCCTTCTGTTTGATGATAGTACGTTCATCCAGACGCGCACCCAGATAGGCGATATGACGATGTCCGCGGGCGATGATTGCCGCTGTCATCTGCCGCGCCGCTTCGAAGTTATCAAAGCCGACGGCGATATCGAGGCACGGCGACTGGCTGTCCATGAGCTCCACCACCGGAATACCGGCGACTTCAATCATCTTCAGCGTGCGGGGAGTGTGAGTACGTTCGGTTAAAATCAGGCCGTCGATGTTCCAGGAAAGCATCGATTCAAGACGCTCCTCTTCCAGTTCCGGCTTGTACCCGTAGTGGGCGAGCATGGTCTGGTAACCAAAGGCGTCGGTGACGCTTTCAATGCCGCGCAGCACTTCGGCAAACACCTGGTTGGTTAAAGAAGGCAGGAGGACGCCCACCGCACGGCTGGTCGCATTGGAGAGGATATCGGGCGCACGGTTGGGGATATAACCCAGTTCATCAAGGGCAGCAGCAATCTTGCCACGCAATGCCACGGAAACCTGCTCCGGGTTACGTAAAAAACGGCTGACCGTCATTTTGGTCACACCGACGCGATCGGCGACATCCTGAAGTACGGGGCGTTTCTTTTTCATCGTCCTGAGAAATCTTGAAGAGAGAGATTTGCTCAGTTTATCACGGACAAAGCCCATCCTTCCCCTGTCAAAGGGAAGGATGGGTATTTATTTATGTTTTATTACACCGGCGGCAGGTCAAACAGCAGAATTTCACTTTCGCTGTCGGCATGCACGGAGAGCGCCTGCTCATCCCAGACTGCCAGACCATCGGCGGTTGTCGCTTTCGTACCGTTGATGGAGACTTCACCTTTCACCACCTGGATCCAGACGCGGCGGTTAGCGGCAATCTGATGTACAGACTGTTCATCTTTCGCCAGCGCCCAGCGGTACAATTCCATATCCTGATGTACTTTCAGGGAACCGTCGCGCGCATCCGGGGACAGTACCAGCTGTTTGCCCTGTTTCGCGTCGAAGCGGCGCTGCTCATAGCGCGGCGTGATGCCGGTCTCTTCTGGAATGATCCAGATTTGATACAGGTGCAATTTTTCCGTTTTGCTCGGGTTGTACTCGGAGTGACGTACCCCGGTACCCGCACTCATAATCTGGAACTCGCCCGCCGGAACCTGCTCTTTGTTGCCCATGCTGTCCTGGTGCTCCACCGCGCCTTCCAGCACATAGGTGAGGATTTCCATGTCTTTGTGCGGATGGGTACCGAAGCCCTGGCCTGCATCAATGACGTCATCGTTAATCACGCGCAGGGCGGAGAAGCCCATAAAATTCGGGTCGTAGTAGTCGGCAAACGAGAATGAATGCCATGAGTCCAGCCAGCCATGATTCGCGTGACCACGTTCGTTTGCTTTGCGTAAGTAGATCATTGTTTTCACCCTCAGTTCGTTTCGATGGAGTAAGTGTGGACGCAAACGGTCTGGGATCATAGAGGGTGAAAATTGACTCCTCTGTTCAAAAATTATGAACAAGCGCAGAGGAGCCATTTTTGCTTATTTCGCGAGGGTTACCGTGGCAGGAGAAGCCTGTTCAAAGGCCCGCTCAAGGATTTCGAGGTTGGTCAGAACGTCAGATTCCTTGACGTAATTCGGCGTGCCGCGAGTCAGGGTCGCAAACAGTGCGTCATAGACGCGGCCATAGTCGCCGGTTTCTGGCGTAAGCTCTTCTCGGACCGTCACCCCCTCAGCGTTGACGTACTCCAGCACGCCCACTGAATCATCCGCCGCAAAGCCCGGTTCACCCGGCATGATGTTGGCCTTCAGGCTGGTCTCCTGCTGGTCGATACCGTATTTGATAAACGAACCTTTGGTGCCGTGAACGATAAATTTCGGGTAGTCGATTTTCACCAGATGGCTGGTCTTAACGATGGCTTTGAGATCGCCGTAAAACAGCTGCGCTTCAAAGGTGTCATCCGGGTTGGCTTTGTTGCGCAGGCTGCGAATGTCGTACGCCACGTGGTCAGGTCGACCAAACAGGGAGATGATCTGATCCATCGTATGGACGCCGAGACCGTAGAAGGAACCGTCCTGCGGCAGGCCGGGTTGGGTTTCCGCCACCGGACGGTAGTAGTCGAAGTGGCTTTCGATTTCCACGATCTCGCCCAGCTTGCCGCTCTCAATCGCTTTTTTCGCCGTCAGGAAGCAGCTGTCAAAGCGTCGGTTCTGATACGGCGTGACGGTCAGGCCTTTGCTTTTCGCCAGCGCGAATAGCGCCTTCGCTTCGGCGATAGTCGGGGTGAAGGGCTTTTCTACCAGCACGTTTTTGCCCGCTTCGAGCGCGCGTTTCGCATAGTCAAAATGGCTGTCGGCATGGGTACAGACGACGACCAGGTTAACCTGCGGGTCGCCCAGCACCTCATCCAGATCGCTGGTGAAATGAATATGGGAATACTGCGGGGATTGCTCTTCAGGCTTCGCGCGGCGACGGTAGATATGCGCCACATGCCAGCTGTCTTTACGGTTGAGGACATACGGAAGGTGATAGCGGGTGGTGCTTTTACCAAATCCAATAAATGCGCAATGTAGTGTCATGGCTCAGTCCTTTTGGAAGGTTACTGAGTCTAACCATAACAAAAAAAAAGCCAGCTAAAAGCTGGCTAAAGTAATACTGGAAGCAATGTGAGCAATGTCGTGCTTTCAGGTTCCCGTAGCGGTCTTCCTGAATGCAAAGCAATAATAATCATTCTCATTCGCACTTGTCCAATACTTTTTGCAAAAAATAGCGGTTGACTCAAATTTTAAACTCATTGATGTTGGAAGGGACATTTAACTGACTGAGGAACAAGGAATGAGTGAGATAGTGATACGCCATGCGGAACCGAAAGATTATGACGCCATTCGTCAGATCCACGCCCAGCCGGAGGTGTACCACAACACACTACAGGTTCCTCATCCCTCTGAGCAGATGTGGCAAGAACGGCTATCCGACCAGCCCGGCATCAAGCAGCTCGTCGCCTGCATAGACGGTCAAGTCGCCGGCCATCTGTGCATCGCCGTCGCGCAACGCCCGCGCCGCAGCCATGTGGCTGATTTTGGGATTTGTGTCGGCGCGCAGTGGCAAAACCGGGGCGTTGCCAGCGCGCTGATGCGCACCATGATTGATATGTGCGATAACTGGCTGCGCGTTGACCGCATTGAGCTGACGGTGTTTGTCGATAACGAACCGGCGATTGCGGTGTACAAAAAACACGGGTTCGAAATTGAAGGCACCGGCAAGCGCTATGCCCTGCGCAACGGTGAATATGTGGACGCGTATTATATGGCGAGAATGAAGTAACACATTCCCCTCTCCCCAATGGGGAGAGGGTGAGGGGAACCGTTAATACCCCGCCGTTAAATCATCCACCGAACGCGGGTCTGACGCGCCAAACAGCGCCCCGTCTGGACCCACCATAATGCTCTGGGTACTGCCCATCGCCTCTTTCACTGCCACCTTCTGTCCGCGCTGCTCCAGCAGTTTAAGGGTGTCCGGGCTAAAGCCCTTCTCAACGCGCAGTTCATCCGGCAGCCACTGGTGATGGAAACGTGGCGCGTTGGTCGCTTCCGCGACGTTCATCCCAAAATCGATACTGTTCACCACCATCTGCAGCACGGTGGTGATAATCCGGCTGCCGCCCGGACTGCCCGTCACCAGCCAGGTCTTACCGTCTTTCACCACGATAGTGGGCGACATAGACGACAGCGGGCGTTTCTTCGGCCCTACCGCGTTCGCATCGCCGCCGACCAGCCCGTAGACGTTCGGCACGCCCGGCTTGGCGGAGAAGTCATCCATCTCGTTGTTGAGCAGAATGCCGCTGTTGCCCGCCACAATCCCGGTACCAAACGTGGTGTTGAGCGTATAGGTCACCGCAACTGCGTTACCGTCTTTATCCACCACCGAGAAGTGGGTGGTCTGGTTGCTCTCGTACGGTGCCAGCTTGCCGGGGCGGATCTCGCTCGACGGCTTAGCCTTATTGATATCAATCTGATCGGCAATGGATTTGGCATACGCCTTGTTGGTCAGCGCCTGCCACGGCACCTTCACGAAGTCCGGGTCGCCGAGGTACTCCGACCGGTCAGCGTAGGCGCGTTTCTCCGCTTCCGCCATTATCTGCATGGCATCCGCACTGCCGAAGCCGAACTTGTGCATATCAAAGTTTTCGAGAATGTTGAGGATCTGCACGATGTGAATGCCCCCGGAAGACGGCGGTGGCATGGAGAAGACCTCGTAGCCGCGATAGGTTCCGCTAATCGGCTCGCGCTCTACCGCTTTGTACTCCGCCAGGTCCGCTTTGGTGATGAGCCCGCCGTTCTTTTGCATCTCTTGCGCAATCTGGTCGGCAATCGCCCCTTTGTAGAACGCGTCCGGACCGTGCTCCGCAATCAGCTCCAGGCTTTTGGCAAGGTTCTTCTGCACCAGTTTATCGCCCTTCTTCAGCGGCTCGCCGTCTTTCCAGAAGATAGCCTTACTGTTCTCGTGATGGGGAATGACTTCGCTGCCGTAGGTTTTGAGGTCGTCGGCCAGGGCGTCATTCACGATAAAACCTTCCCGCGCCAGTTTTATCGCAGGCTGGACCACTTTATTCAGCGGCATCGTGCCGTATTTTTCCAGCGCCAGCGAGAAGCCCGCAACGGTGCCCGGCGTGCCGGAGGCGAGATGCGACGTCAGGGATTTTTTACTGTCGGGGTTACCCTGATCGTCGAGGAACATATCGCGGGAAGCCTGAGCAGGCGCCATCTCGCGGAAGTCGATGGCGGTGGTTTTCCCGTCTTTGGTGCGCAGCATCATAAAGCCGCCACCGCCCAGGTTCCCGGCCTGCGGATGCGTCACCGCCAGCGCGTAGCCGACCGCCACCGCGGCATCCACCGCATTACCGCCCTGCTTAAGAATATCGACGCCCACTTTCGTTGCCAGCGCATCCACAGAGGCCACCATGCCATGCGTTGCCCGCACGGGATGAAAGACATCTTCCTCCACGCCGTAAGAGACCGGAGGCGCCGCTGGCGGGTTGGCCGCCACGCTAAATGTGCCGCCTGCCATCAGCGCAGCGATGGCGACCCAGCGCAAAAACGTTGGTTTCATCATTATTGTTCTCCAGGTGAAGGGATCCATATTCCCCGCTTAAGCCTGGTTCACAACTCCTAAAAAATCATCGTCATGGTGAAATCAGGGTAAACTTAAGAGAGACCTCAAGAGGAGGAAATGACAATGAAACGCTTGATGATTCTTACGGCGCTGATCCCATTTGCCGCGCTCGCACAGCCACTCAATACGATGAATAACCCGAACCAGCCGGGTTACGTTATCCCGAGCCAGCAGCGTATGCAGACCGAGATGATGAGCCAGCAACAACAGCAAAAAGGGATGCTGAACCAGCAGCTAAAAACCCAGACCCAGCTGCAGCAGCAGAGTCTGCAAAATCAGATGAACGCCAACACCCAGCGCGTGCAGCAGGGCCAGGTCCGCGAGCAGCCACTGCCCAATAAGAACGGCGGGATGTTAGGTGGCATGACGTCGTCAGGCAGCGGGCAGCAGCATATGCTGCCGCCGCAGTCGAATGGCAGTATGCTTAATCCGCAGAACTAAAGTCCGGACCGATCAGGTCAATTGCATCGGTACAGATGCAGTCCACGCCCCAGCGCAGCAGCTCGGCCGCACGCTGGGGTTTGTTGACGGTGTAGACCAGAATATGCAGCCCTTCCGCTTTCAACATCTTCACCCGCGCCTCATCCAGCAGCTTGTGGTTAAGGTGAATAGACACGCAGCCTAAACGCGTCGTCAGCTCGCGCCAGTCTTCACGCCACTCGTCCAGCAATAGCCCGCGCGGCAGCGCCGGTACGGCTGCCTGTGCGGCTTCCAGCGCGTCGATTTCAAACGAAGAGAGCAGCGGTGGCGTCATCCCTTCCCACAGCTCGCGCGCGGCAAGAGCAATCACCTTGCCCGTCAGCGGCCCGGTGCCGGTGGTCGGTTTAATTTCGATATTGGCCATCATGCCGTGCTGACGGCAACGGTCGGCCACTTCCGCCAGCAGCGGCAGCGGCTCGCCCTTAAATTCGCCGCTGTACCAGCTTCCGGCGTCCACTTTCAGCAGATCGCGCCACGGCAGTTCACCCGCCACGCCCCAGCCGTTGCTGGTTCGCTCAAGGTTATCGTCGTGCAGCAGGAAAATTTCGCCGTCTTTTGACAGCTTAGCGTCGAACTCGATCATCGTGTGGCCGTAGCGCGCGCCAACATCGATTGCCGCCAGGGTGTTCTCCGGCGCCAGTTTACCGCCGCCCCGGTGGGCGACGATGTGGGGATAAGGCCAGTTGCTCATACTCGTTGTCCTGTTTCACCGTCAAATAAGTGCAGGTGATTTTCCGGCAGATGCAGCCACAGCGTGCTGCCCGCTTTCGGGCGCTCCTGATGCGCAAGACGCACCACCATTTTTTGCTCGCCCCAGCGCCCGTGCGCGAGGTTATCCGCGCCCAGCATCTCCAGCGTATCCATCACCAGCGGCACGCCGCCGTCCGCCTGTGAGGTTAAACCGATATGCTCCGGGCGGATACCGAGCGTCATCTTACGCCCGGCGTAGCCACGATAGTACCAGTTGATGGGCAATGCCATCCCGCTTTCCAGCTCAAAGTGCGTGCCCGAGTTGCTGATGCGGCCTTCCAGCAGGTTCATCGCCGGGCTGCCGATAAAGCTCGCCACAAAGCGGGTCGCCGGTTTTTCATAGACTTCCACCGGGGTGCCAATCTGCTCAGCGATGCCTTTGTTCATCACCATCACCCGCTGGGCCAGAGTCATGGCTTCGACCTGATCGTGGGTAACGTACAGGGAGGTGGTTTTCAGACGACGATGCAGCTGCTGCAGCTCAAGACGCATCTGCACACGCAGCTTGGCGTCAAGGTTAGAGAGGGGTTCATCGAACAGGAACACCGCTGGATCGCGCACAATAGCGCGCCCCATCGCCACGCGCTGGCGCTGGCCGCCGGAGAGCTCGCGCGGACGGCGCTTCAGCAGGCCATCCAGCTCCAGAATACGCGCCGCCTCTTTCACGCGCTCCGCAATATGACCTTTGCCCATGCCGCGGATTTTCAGCCCCCAGGCCATGTTCTCTTCCACGCTCATGTGCGGGTACAGCGCATAGTTCTGGAACACCATCGCGATGCCGCGGTCTTTCGGCTCCATCTCGGTCACGCGCTGGCGGTCAATCCAGATATCGCCAGAGGTCACGCGCTCCAGCCCCGCCACCATGCGCAGCAGGGTGGATTTGCCGCAGCCGGACGGGCCGACCATGACGATGAATTCCCCGTCCGCCACGTCGAGCGTGAGCGGCTGGATCACCTGGGTTTTGCCGTCCCAGCTTTTGGTTACTGCCTGAAGTTTTAAACCTGCCATCTTATTTCTCGCTATCGACCAGGCCGCGGACAAACGCGCGCTGCATGGCTAAAACAATGACTACGGGTGGGATAAGGGTGAGCAGCATCGCCGCCATCACCTGGTTCCAGAGGGTGGTGCCTTCGCCGGTGGCAATCATGCCTTTGATACCTGCCACGGCAGTGCCGAGGTTGACGTCCTGAATAATCAGCAGCGGCCACAGGTACTGGTTCCAGCCGTAGATAAAGGTGATCACAAACAGCGCCGCAAGGTTGGTTTTCGACAGCGGCAGCACAATGTCGCGGAAGAAGCGCATCGGTGAGGCGCCATCGATCCGCGCGGCTTCAATCAGCTCGTCCGGCAGGGTCATAAAGAACTGGCGGAACAGGAAGGTGGCCGTCGCCGAGGCCATCAGCGGCAGGGTTAAGCCCGCATAGCTGTCCAGCATCTTGAGGTTGGCGATCACTTCCACCGTTGGGAAGATACGTACCTCCACCGGCAGCATCAGGGTGATGAAAATCATCCAAAAGAACAGGTTACGCAGCGGGAAGCGGAACCAGACGATGGCGAACGCCGAGAGCATCGATACCGTGATTTTTCCGACCGTAATGCCAAACGCCATGATGAAGCTGTTGAGCATCATCAGCCAGAACGGCGCGCTGTTGGCCCCCACGCCCTGGGTCCAGATGGTTTTCATGTTCTCGAGCAAATGCGTGCCTGGGATCAGCGTCATCGGCGTGTCGAACACCGCTTTGGTGTCCAGCGTGGCGGCGACAAACGCCACGTACAACGGGAACAGGATGACGATGATCCCCAGAATCAGCATGGTGTGGCTGAAAATCGTCAGCCCGCGACGGTTCTCAATCATTGGTAGCGCACCTTACTTTCAACATAGCGGAACTGCACCACCGTAAGGATGATGACGAGGAACATCAGCACGACGGACTGCGCGGCGGAGGCTGAGAGATCCAGCCCAGCGAACCCTTCGCGGTAGATCTTATAAATCAGCGTGGTGGTCGCCTGTACCGGGCCGCCGGCGGTGGCGGCGTCGATCACCGGGAAGGTGTCGAAAAAGGCGTACACGAGGTTCACCACCAGCAGAAAAAAACTCACCGGGGCGATCAGCGGCAGTGACAGCCGGAAGAAGCGACGAATCGGCCCTGCGCCGTCGATCGCCGCGGCTTCCACCAGCGAACGCGGAATAGACTGCAGCGCGGCAAAGAAGAACAGGAAGTTGTAGCTGATCTGCTTCCAAACCGAGGCAAACACCACCAGGAACATGGCCTGGCCGCTGTTCTGGGCGTGGTTCCAGTCGTAGCCAAACTCTGCCAGGAAATGGGTAATCAACCCGCGACCGGGGTTAAACAGGAAGATCCACAGCACGGCGGCGACGGCAGGCGCCACGGCGTACGGCAGCAGCATCAGGGTCTGATACAGACGGCTGCCGCGCACGACATAATCTACCAGCGCGGCGAAGAACAACGAGGCGACAAGGCCGCTGACGGTGACCAGCGCGCTGAACTTCATCGTCGTCCAGAAGGAATCCAGGTAGTAGCTGTCATGGAACAGCGCGGTAAAGTTGTCCAGGCCAACAAACTGGCTGGAGATTCCGAACGGATCAACGCTTTGTACCGAGTACCACAGCGCTTCGCCCGCAGGCCAGATAAAGAAGATAACGGTGATGACCAGCTGCGGCGCGACCAACAGGTACGGCAGCCAGCGGGAACGAAACACCGGACGGGATGAGGACATTGAGATTGGGTTCCTGAACAATGCCGGGTGGCGGCTACGCCTTACCCGGCCTACGGTTTCGGTTTTCTCCCTCTCCCCGTGGGAGAGGGTTGGGGTGAGGGCATCAGGCCGCATTCATCCGTAGGCCCGGATCGCTACGCGTCACCGGGCATTTTTTTACGATTTAGTCGACTGCTCAAAGCGGCGCAGCAGCTGATTCCCGCGCTCTACCGCGGAATCCAGCGCCTGCTGTGGCGTTTTCTTCCCGGTCCACACGCTTTCCAGCTCTTCATCCACGATGGTGCGGATCTGCGGCATATTGCCCAGGCGCAGGCCTTTGGTGAACGGCAACGGCGGCTTGTTCAGCATCTGGCGCGTCGCGATATCTGCGCCCGGGTTCTTGCTGTAGAAGCCCTGCTCGCGGGTCAGGTCATAGGCCGCTTTAGTGATCGGCAGATAGCCGGTCTTCTGGTGCCATTCGGCGGCGTTTTCCGGCTTCGCCAGGAAGTCGAGGAACTCGGCCACCCCTTTGTAGGTGCCCTTGTCTTTACCCTGCATCACCCACAGGCTTGCCCCGCCGATGATGGCGTTCTGCGGCGCGCCTTTCACGTCAGCGTCGTACGGCATCATGCCCACGCCGTAGTTGAATTTGGCGTAGTGACGGATATCCGCCAGCGAGCCGGAAGAGGCGGTGGTAATGGCGCAGTCACCGTTATAGAACTTCTCGGTGGATTCGTCTTTACGCCCGAAGTAGCTGAAGTCGCCCTTCTTGTTGAGTTCTTCAAGCAGCGCGATGTGCTTCACCTGCTCTGGCTTGTTGAATTCCAGTACCGCATCAGTGCCGTCGAAGCCGTTATTTTTGGTGGCAACCGGCAGGCCGTGCCAGGCGCTGAAGTTTTCAATCTGGATCCAGCCCTGCCAGCCGCTGGCGTAGCCGCACTTCATCCCTGCCGCTTTCAGCTTCGCGGTATATTCAGCCAGATCCTGCCAGGTTTTTGGCGGCTGCTCCGGGTCTAAACCGGCTTTTTTGAAGGCATCTTTGTTGTAGTAGAGCACCGGCGTAGAGCTGTTAAACGGCTGAGACAGCAGATGGCCGCTTTTGGAATCCGTGTAGTATCCCGCCACGGTTGGTACGAACCGGGATTCGTCGAAGTTGATACCCGCTTCTTTGAACACTTCATAGACCGGCTTGATGGCTTTCGAGGCCATCATGGTCGCGGTACCCACTTCATAAACCTGTAACAACGCAGGGGCGTTACCGGTACGGAAGGCGGCAATGCCTGCGCTCAGGCTCTGCTCGTAGTTCCCTTTGTATACCGGCACAATTTTGTAATCCGGATGGGTGTCGTTGAAACGCTGTGCCAGGGAGTCAACTTCTTTACCCAACTCCCCTTCCATGGAATGCCAGAACGGAATGGTCGTCACAGCCATTGCGTTCGTCGCAAAAGCCAGACCCAGTGCCAGACCCAAAGCTGTGTGTCGTAACGATGTCATTGTCATCTCTCTTATTGTGCCGGATGCGCGATATCACGCGTTTTATGCTCGCGAGGTAACATGACATGCTCGAATGACAGAAAAATAACTGTTTGTTTACAGATAAGTGACAACAAAAGGTCAGGGGGATGATGGTTGTGTGAAGGGGGTTGGGTGAGTGATTTAGGTGCGGTCTGGTGCCCTCACCCCGCCCCTCTCCCACAGGGAGAGGGAGAAAACACTAAAAATGGCAACGTGTGTTGCCATTTTGCTTTTACCTATCCCCCTAAATACGCACTCCGCACCGCTTCGTTCGCCAGCAGCGCGTCGCCAGTATCCTCAAGCACCACACGGCCGTTCTCCAGCACGTAGCCACGGTCAGCCAGCTTCAGCGCCTGGTTGGCGTTCTGCTCGACGAGGAAGATGGTCATCCCCTCTTTACGCAGCTGTTCGATGGTATCGAAGATCTGCTGGATGATGATCGGTGCCAGACCGAGCGACGGTTCATCCAGCAGCAACAGCCGCGGCTGACTCATCAGCGCGCGGCCGATCGCCAGCATCTGCTGTTCACCGCCGGACATGGTGCCCGCACGCTGGATGCGGCGCTCCCACAGACGCGGGAAGAGTTCGTACACCCACTTGATGCGGGTCTGATATTCATCGCGGTGGGCGAAGAAACCGCCCATCGCCAGGTTCTCTTCCACCGTCATACGCGAGAACACGCGACGTCCTTCCGGCACAATCGCCACCGCCTCACGCATGATTCTGGCGGTCTGCCAGTCGGTAATGTCTTTGCCATCGAACACAATCCGCCCGCTGGTGGCGCGCGGGTCGCCGCACAGGGTGCCGAGCAGCGTGGTTTTACCCGCGCCGTTGGCCCCGATCAGGGTCACGATTTCCCCCTGGTTGATATGCAGGCTGACGTCGTGCAGCGCCTGGATCTTACCGTAGTGCGCATTGACCTTATCGAACGTTAACATCGCTTTTTCCATCTTATGCCTCACCAAGGTATGCGCGGATCACGTCCGGGTTGTTGCGGATCTCTTCCGGCGTGCCGTTTGCCAGCGGCGTGCCCTGGTTGACCACGTAGATACGGTCAGAAATGCCCATCACCAGCTTCATGTCATGCTCAATCAGCAGAATGGTGGTGTCGTGATGATCGCGCAGTTCGGCAATCAGCTCGTCCAGCTCTTTGGTCTCTTTCGGGTTCAGTCCTGCCGCCGGTTCGTCGAGCATCAGGATTTCCGGCTGGGTCACCATGCAGCGCACAATTTCAAGACGACGCTGGTCGCCGTAGGCGAGGTTGCTCGCCTGACGGTTGGCGTGCTGAAGCAGGCCAATTCGGTCGAGCCAGGTGGCGGCGCGGTCGAGCGCTTCATCCTGCGCGCGGCGGAACGCCGGTGTTTTCAGCAGGCCGGAGAACAGCCCGGTTTTCAGCTGCTGATGTTGTGCTACCAGCAGGTTCTCAATCACCGTCATTTCGCGGAACAGACGTACGTGCTGGAAGGTACGCACCACGCCCATGCGGGCAATCTGCTGACCCGGTAAACCTTCGAGATGCTGGTCGCGCAGCATGATGGTGCCGCCCGTCGGCTTATAGAAACCGGTCAGGCAGTTAAAGACCGTGGTTTTCCCCGCGCCGTTCGGGCCAATCAGGGAGACGATCTCTTTCTTGTGCAGATCCAGATTCACGTTATTGACCGCCAGCAGGCCGCCAAAACGCATCATCAGACCGTTAACGGATAATAAAGGCTTCATGCCTGCTCTCCTTTCGCTTGCCCGTTCTTCAGCTTCAGCTGTGGACGGGTCATCGGCAGCAGGCCCTGCGGACGCCAGATCATCATCAGCACCATCAAACCACCCAGCATCAGCATGCTGTATTCGTTAAAGTCACGCATCAGCTCACGCGAGACCACCAGCAGAATGGCCGCCAGAATAACGGCAAACTGCGAGCCCATCCCACCAAGCACCACAATCGCCAGCACAAAGGCGGATTCGGCAAAGGTGAACGATTCCGGGCTGACGAAGCCCTGACGCGCGGCAAACAGCGTCCCGGCAAAACCGGCAAACGCGGCGCTGATGGTAAACGCGGTCAGCTTGATGCGGGTCGGGTTCAGGCCCAGAGAACGGCAGGCGATCTCATCTTCGCGCAGCGCTTCCCACGCACGGCCCAGCGGCATACGCAGCAGGCGGTTAATCACGAACAGGGTAATCACCACCAGCAGCAGCGCCACCAGATAGAGCCAGATAACGCGGTCGGACGGATCATATTTCACGCCAAAGAAGTTGCTGAAGGTGTCCCAGCCGCCTTCACGGGCGGTACGGCTGAACTCCAGACCGAAGAAGGTCGGTTTCGGGATCTGGCTGATACCGTTCGGGCCACCGGTCACTTCGGTGTTGTTGAGCAGCAGGATACGGACGATTTCACCGAAGCCTAAGGTCACAATCGCCAGGTAGTCACCACGCAGGCGCAGCACCGGGAAGCCAAGCAGGAAACCGGCGGCGGCAGAGACCAGCCCCGCCAGCGGCAGACAGGTCCAGAAGCCGAGGCCGTAATAGTGGTTCAGCAGCGCAAACGTGTAGGCACCGATGGCATAGAAGCCGCCGTAGCCCAGCACCAGCAGGCCGGAAAGCCCCACCACCACGTTCAGACCCAGACCAAGTATCACGTAGATCATGGTCAGGGTGGCGATATCCACCGTGCCGCGGGAGACCACGAACGGCCACGCCACCGCGACCACCAGCAGCGCCACGAGGAACAGCTTCTGCTTAACGGTCGAACCGTCAATTGCCGGCAGAACAAACTTCGGCCCGGAGACGCCTTTCAGCGTCTTCTGAAACAGCGGACGCAGCAGCTGGAACAGGAAGACGACCGCCGTGCCGATAAATACCCACTGCCAGCGAATGTCGGCAGCGGTGTCGACCACCAGCTTAGTGCCGTTCAGCTCTAACTGAACGCCCATAAAGACGCCCGCCAGCACGAAGAACATGGCGGCAGAGAGCAGCGCCATTGCAAAATGCATCGGTTTCATACTTTCTCTACCTCCGGACGGCCCAGAATACCGGTAGGCATCACCAGCAGAACCAGAATCAGCAGGGCAAACGACACCACATCTTTATACTCAGTGCTCAGATACGCCGAGGAGAGCGCTTCCGCCACGCCCAGGATCAGGCCGCCAATCATTGCCCCCGGAATACTGCCGATACCGCCCAGCACCGCCGCGGTAAAGGCTTTCATCCCGGCCATAAAGCCGATGTACGGGTTAATCACGCCGTAGAACTGGCCGAGCAGAACCCCGGCAACGGCCGCCATCGCGGCACCGATCACAAAGGTCAGGGCAATGACGCGGTCGGTGTTGATCCCCAGCAGGCTCGCCATCTTCAGGTCTTCCGCGCAGGCGCGGCAGGCGCGTCCCATGCGCGAGTAACGGATGAAGAGCGTCAGGGCGAGCATCGCAATGAAGGTCACCACCCAGATAACCAGCTGCATGGTGGTGATAGAGGCAGAGAAGTTTTCGCTGGCCCCCACAACCCACTGGCCGTTAAACAGGCTTGGCAACGCCACGTCGCGCGAGCCTTCGGTCAGGCTGACGTAGTTTTGCAGGAAGATGGACATCCCAATCGCGGAGATGAGCGCAATCAGGCGCTTGGAGCTGCGCACCGGCCGGTAGGCCACGCGTTCGATGCTCCAGCCGTAGGCGCTGGCAATCACAATCGCGCCGACAAACCCGGCGGCGACCAGCAGCCAGCTGCTGTCGATACCCATCATCATCAGCGCGGCGATGATCATAAAGGAGACATAGCTACCGATCATGTACACCTCGCCGTGGGCGAAGTTGATCATGCCGATAATGCCGTAAACCATCGTATAGCCGATGGCAATCAGCGCGTAGGTGCTTCCCAGCGTGACGCCGTTAAACATCTGCTGCAGGAAATAGAGAAACTGCTCGGACATATGCAAACCTTTTTATACCCGCCCGGCGGTCCGGGCGGTGGGATAATTATTTGGCGACCGAGGACGAACCGTCGGCGTGCCACTTAAAGACACCAAACTCAAATCCCTTCAGATCGCCTTTCTCATCCCAGTTCAGCGGCCCAATCACGGTGTTCGCCCCGTGCGCTTTTAAATCTTTCACCAGATCCAGCGGTTCTTTGCTGCCGGTACGATCCAGCGCCGTCGCCAGAGACTGTACGGCGGCGTAAGTGATCCAGACGTACGGACCGCTCGGATCTTTTTTCTGCGCCTTGAGCGCATCAACGATAGCCTTGTTGGCCGGATCCTGGTCATAGCGTTTTGGCATCGTCACCAGCATGCCTTCGGCGGCATCACCCGCAATGTTAGACAGGGAGGCGTTACCCACGCCTTCCGGCCCCATAAACTGGGTTTTCAACCCTACCGAACGCGCCTGACGCAGCATTTGCCCCATTTCCGGGTAGTAGCCACCGTAGTAAACGAAGTCGATATTCTCTTTTTGCAGACGGGCAATCAGCGCGGAGAAGTCTTTCTCACCGGCGGTAATACCGTCGAAGAAGACGATGTTTGCGCCGCCTTTTTTCAGGCCGTCCTGAACGGAACGCGCCAGGCCTTCGCCATACTGTTGTTTGTCATGAATAATGGCGATGCGCTGTGGCTTGACGTTTTCGAGGATAAATTTGG
The DNA here is from genome assembly GCF_002939185.1 of Enterobacter sichuanensis. GTDB lineage: Bacteria > Pseudomonadota > Gammaproteobacteria > Enterobacterales > Enterobacteriaceae > Enterobacter > Enterobacter sichuanensis. The sequence continues at coordinate 90,132 of NZ_POVL01000006.1, forward strand.
CGGCAGTCGGCCCCTGAGAGGAGTCCAGACCGGCGGTACGCATAATGTGCTGATAGCCGCGCTGGGTCAGCTCCGGGTTGGTCGCACCGGGGGTGATCATCAGAATGCCTTCATCTTCGTAGATATCAGACGCCGGCTGGGTGGAGGATGAGCACAGATGGCCGATCACGTACTGGATGCCATCGTTGACGATTTTGTTAGCGACCGCGACGGCCTGTTTCGGATCGCAGGCGTCGTCATATTCCACGCCTACCAGCTTGTCGCCTTTGATGCCGCCTTTGGCGTTGATGTCTTTGATGGCCTGGCGCGCACCGTTGAACTCCATGTCACCCCACTGAGCAACAGGACCGGACATCGCCCCTACAACCGCAACTTTAATGTCCTCCGCCATAGCGGCATGCGAGATCGACAGTGCGACCATCCCCGCGAGTATCGTCTTCGCGTTCCTTTTCATCTCTGAATCCCCATTCGTGATGTCGTGTTTATATTTTGTTTTATTATGGTTAAAAAGCATTCTGTACTTTTAATGAACAACGCTATTTTTACCAGTGCCTTTAATGGTTTAGCGCAGTTTTTTGTCAAAAACCAGACTAAAATCTCTATTTTTCAGGCGATTAAGCAAAGATAATATTCTGAAATCAGGCAGAGATAAACAACTAAAAGTGCAGTTTGCAGCATAAAATAACGGTACAAAGCGCCGAATAAATCACTACCATTCAGGTTAAAATTCTGCTTATTTTTCGATCCATGTGTTTTCAATCTGCCCATTGCGTTGTCAAAAAACTAATCACCTGGCGAATGAGAATAAAAAGAGGAAGCCGCTGAGCGAATAAATTGAGTACACTGCCCCTACTCAATTTGATTTGGACAAGTGGCTAATGAAACTGACTATCGTGCGTCTGGTGACCTTTAGCGACCAGGATCATATCGACCTGGGCAAGATCTGGCCGGAATATTCCCCTTCGTCGCTACGCGTCGATGAGACCCACCGCATTTATGCCGCGCGCTTCAACGAGCGCCTGCTGGCTGCGGTTCGCGTGACGCTAAGCGGGACAGAAGGGGCGCTGGACTCATTGCGCGTACGTGACGTTACCCGTCGTCGCGGTGTAGGACAGTACTTAATTGAAGAAGTGATTCGCACAAACCCGAATGTGACCTCATGGTGGATGGCCGACGTGGGGGTAGAAGACCGCGGTGTGATGGCGGCATTTATGCAGGCGTTAGGGTTTACGGCGCAGGAGAGCGGGTGGGAGAAGCGCCAGAGTTGATATGTGCGGCCTGATGCCCTCACCCCGGCCCTCTCCCACAGGGAGAGGGAGAAAACATTAAAAAAGGCAACTTACGTTGCCTTTTTGCTTTTATTTGGCGTCCGTCGCCGTGCCGTTAGCATGCCAGTCAAACACGCCGAACTCGAAGCCCTTCAGATCGCCCTTCGCGTCCCAGGAGAGAGGCCCCATAACGGTCTCGACGGTGTTCGCTTTCAGCCAGGTGGCAATTTCAGCTGGATCGGCTGACTGGTTCAGGCCCGCCTGCAGAGACTGCAGCGCCGCGTAGGTGGTCCAGACGAACGCGCCGCTTGGATCCTGTTTCTTCGCCTTGATGGCATCAACGATAGGTTTGTTCGCAGGGACCTGGTCGTAGTTCTTCGGCTTGGTCACCAGCAGGCCTTCCGCAGACTCACCCGCGATGTTAGACAGGGAAACGTTCGCCACCCCTTCTGGTCCCATAAACTGGGTTTTCAGACCGGCCGCGCGTGCCTGACGCAGGATCTGGCCCATTTCCGGGTGGTAGCCACCGTAGTAAACGAAGTCGATATTCTCTTTCTTCAGACGCGCAACCAGCGTGGAGAAGTCTTTCTCGCCAGCAGTGATCCCGTCGAAGAAGACGACGTTCGCATTTCCTTTCTTCAGACCCTCCTGCACCGCACGCGCCAGACCTTCACCGTACTGCTGTTTATCGTGAACAATGGCGATACGCTGCGGCTTCACTTTTTCAAGAATGTATTTTGCCGCGGTTGGACCCTGGTCAGAATCCAGACCGGTGGTACGCAGGGTCAGCTTGTAGCCGCGTGCGGTCAGCTCCGGTGCGGTCGCCGCCGGGGTGATCATCAGAATCCCTTCGTCTTCGTAGATGTCAGACGCAGGCTGCGTAGAGGAAGAACACAGGTGACCGATAACGTATTTGATCCCGTCGTTCACCACTTTGTTCGCGACCGCGACCGCTTGTTTCGGGTCACAGGCATCATCATATTTTACGATCTGCAGTTTTTCGCCCTTGATACCGCCCTTAGCGTTAATGTCTGCAACCGCCTGTTCTGCGCCAGTAAACTCCTGGTCGCCGTACTGCGCTACCGGACCGGACATCGCGCCTACCACAGCCACTTTGATGTCTGCCTGTGCCATGGTGCTGAATGCCAACGCGATACATCCTGCCAGTAACGCTTTACCCTTCATGTTCATCCTGAGATTCCCCATTATTATGGTTATTACGATTGTTGTGATGTTGTTGTGCAGCGCTTTATTTCAGTTATAGGTGTGCTGTTCGCGCTTTTTCAGCATACTCTGCTAAAACATACCCCATTTTTATGATTTTGGAATAGCAAATTTGAAATGAATATATGATAAGCCCGGCAGGGTGTTCTGCCGGGCATGTGGCTTTAACGTGTCAGCGACGCGGAGATAATGTCCAGCGCTTTACGGAACTGCACCTCGGGGATCGTCAGCGGATAGAGGAAGCGAATGACGTTGCCGTACACGCCGCAGCTCAGAAGCAGCAAACCTTCCTGCAATGCACGCTCCTGAACCTGGCGGGTAAATTCCGGCGAAGGCTGACCCGTTTGCGGGTCGTTAAACTCCACCGCCACCATCGAGCCCTGCGAGCGAATATCCGCGATATACGGGCAGTGTTCCTTCGCTTTGTTCAGCACCTCCACCAGGTGATGGCCAAGATGCGCCGAGCGGGTGCAGAGGTCTTCTTCATCAATCACATCCAGCACGGCATGAGCCGCGGCAATCGCCAGCGGGTTCCCCGCGTAGGTGCCACCCAGCCCGCCAGGCGCAGGCGCATCCATCACCTCAGCACGACCCGACACCGCCGAGAGCGGCATCCCGCCCGCCAGGCTTTTCGCCATGGTGATCAGATCCGGCTTCACGCAGTGGTGCTCCATTGAGAACAGCTTGCCGGTGCGGGCGAAACCGCTTTGCACCTCGTCGGCAATCAGCAAAATACCGTGGGTATCGCAAAGGGTGCGCAGGGCCTGCATAAAATCAGCCGGGGCGATGTTGAAACCGCCCTCCCCCTGAACCGGTTCGAGAATAATCGCCGCAACCTGATCCGGGGCGATATCCGCTTTAAAGATGCGTTCCAGGCTCTTTAGCGCCTCCGCGGTGCTGACGCCATGCAGTTCATTCGGATACTGGGCGTGATAAACCGAGCCGGGGAAAGGGCCAAAGCCGAGCTTGTACGGTGCGACTTTGCCGGTCAGCGCCATGGTCATAAAGGTACGGCCGTGGAACGCGCCGCCGAAGGTGATAAGGCCAGGACGTCTGGTAAAGGCGCGGGCAATTTTTACGGCGTTTTCCACCGCTTCTGCGCCCGTCGAGAAGAACGCCGTTTTCGCCGGGCCGTCAATGGGCACGCGTGCGTTGATACGCTCGGCAAGCGACACATAGCCTTCATACGGCACAATCTGGTAAGCCGTATGGGTAAAGGCGTGGAGTTGTTTTTCGATGGCGGCAATGACCTTTGGATGCCGATGGCCGGTATTCAGCACCGCGATCCCCGCAGCAAAGTCGATGTACTCGTTGCCCTCGATGTCCCACACCGTGGCGTTCTCCGCTTTATCGGCATAGAAGTTACACATCACGCCGATGCCGCGCGGCGTCGCCTGTAAACGCCGGTCGTTGAGTTCGTTATTTTTCACCCTGTCCCCCTGAGAAAGTCGCCTGCTTAGCGCATCAGTAAGTGTTTGCCAGGGGGCGGAAATTCGCCAGAGCGGGCGCTAAAAAAACAAAACCCCCGGACTTGGCATCCAGGGGTTCTCGTCATACTTCGCGGAAATTACGCTTCGATAGCGGCGCGAAGTTTTTTCATGGCGTTCTTTTCAAGCTGACGCACACGTTCAGCGGAGACGCCGTAGCGGTCGGCCAGCTCCTGCAGCGTGGACTTGTTGTCTTCGTCCAGCCAGCGGGCGCGGATAATATCCTGGCTACGCTCGTCCAGGCCTTCCATCGCATAGCTCAGCTTGTTCGCGGCCTGATCTTCCCAGTTATCCTCTTCGATGCCGTCAGCAAAGTTAGAGGTCTTATCCTGCAGATACAGAACCGGCGCCATTGGCTGGCTGTCGGAAGCATCGTCGTCAGAGGACATATCAAAAGTCATGTCCTGCGCGGCCATACGGGATTCCATCTCACGCACGTCTTTACTGGATACGCCCAGCTCGCGCGCCACCATTTCGACTTCATCCTGATTGAACCAGCCCAGACGCTGCTTGGTTTTACGCAGGTTAAAGAACAGTTTGCGTTGCGCTTTTGTTGTGGCGACTTTCACGATACGCCAGTTGCGCAGCACGTATTCGTGAATCTCTGCTTTGATCCAGTGCACAGCGAAGGAGACCAGTCGCACACCCACTTCCGGGTTAAAGCGACGCACAGCCTTCATCAGACCGATGTTACCTTCCTGAATCAAGTCCGCCTGCGGCAGGCCATAGCCCGCGTAATTACGAGCAATGTGAACAACAAAGCGCAGGTGAGACAGGATCAGCTTTTTCGCTGCTTCCAGATCGCCCTGGTAATGCAGCTTTTCAGCAAGCTCCTTTTCTTCCTCGGCCGTTAACATCGGCCAGGTGTTCGCAGCCCGGATATACGATTCCAGGTTACCAACAGGGGCTAAAGCTAAAGTTTGCATTTCTTTGGTCATTCATTCCTCTCAATGTTTCTTCTGGTCCTGGTTGTCCCCGTCAGGCAACAACCATGCCAAAGCGTTTGAGCAACGAGATTAGCATTCACTCTTTTATCAGACAGTGATTTTATCCACAAGTTCCAGGTGCAACGGTGAATAAATTACGCACAAAATGTGACATGGAGATGATAACAGGGGAAGTGACAACAGGGACGCTTTCCCTGCAGAGCGAACATCTCGGTGCAGGGAAAGATTATATCACGCTTTTCTTAGTCGGGAGTAAAGTGGCGTAAATGTTGAACGGTTGCCAGCCAGGCGGCCACCCACCCGATCATCGAGCACACCAGCAGCAGCAGCAGGCACTCATCGAACCCTAAGCCACTGATATCAAACTTCGTTCCGAAAACCTGCGCAACTTCAGTCACGGCAGAGGAAAGCCGCATCACCAAAATTTCTGACAATATCAGTGAAAGAAATGCGCCGGAAAACCCGAGCAGTGCGCCGCCGTAAAGGAACGGTCGGAGGATGAAGCCATCCGTCGCACCAATCAGTTTCTGCACGTTGATGGTATCGCGACGGGCGAAGATGCTCAGGCGCACGCTGTTGCCGATGACCAGGAAGACCGCCGCCACCATCAGCACGCCAATCATCGCCGCCACACGCCCGACCAGGCCGGTCAGAGCAGAAAGACGCGCAAACCAGCTGTCATCCATGCGCACTTCGTCAATGCCTTTAATGCGGGTAATGCGATCGCGCAGGGTGTTAAGGGAATCGGTACCCTGGAAATCCAGCTTCGGGATCACCACCGCCACGGCAGGCAGCGGGTTCTCTTCAAGCATATCCAGCGCACCGCCAAAGCCTGACCAGTTGCGGAACTCGCCCAGCGCGTCTTCACGCGAGAGATAATTAACCTTCTCCACGCCCTGCTCGGCCTGAATTTGCCCGACCACCTGCGCCGCCGCGTTATCGTCGAGCGCTTTATCCAGATAGACCGTAATCTGCGGAGAAGGATAATACTGTGAAGCCGCCTGGTTAACGTTCTTATAAACCATATAACAGACGCTTGGCAGCGTGAGGGAGATGGCAATCACCATCACCGTCAGGAACGTCGCCAGTGGTTTGCTTTTCAGGTCCTGCAGCGCGCCGTGGAAGGCGTAGCGTACCTGCTCGTTGAACACGTTGGTTTTGCGGGAAGCCGGCTTAGGCGCGGCCTTCTGGCGCTTCGGCGCATTACGATTACCGTCACCCCCGCTCTGCGGCTTGCGGAAACGGTCTAACCGGTTGCCAAACTGCCGAATCTGGTTCATTGCATCACGCTTATTCACCGTGGCCTCCGTGCAAATGACCGTCGCTCAGGGTTAGCATGCGGTACGAACGACGGGAAATGAGCCCGATATCGTGCGTCGCCATCAATACGGTGACCCCCACGCGGTTAAATTCCTCAAACAGACGCAAAATCCCTTCGGACAGGGCATCGTCCAGGTTACCGGTCGGTTCATCCGCCAGCAGTACCGCAGGCTTATTCACCACCGCACGGGCAATGCCCACACGCTGCTGTTCACCGCCGGAGAGCTGGATCGGGAAGTTCTTCGCTTTGTCCAGCAGCCCGACCTTATCCAGCGCCGCAGAGACGCGACGGCGGATATCGTCATAGCTGGCACCGGCAATAATCAGCGGAATGGCCACGTTATCGAAAACGGTGCGATCCATCAGCAGGTGGTGGTCCTGGAAAATCATGCCGATCTGCCGACGCAGGAACGGCACTTCGCGGTTTTTCAGGCGGCTGATCTCATGGCCGCCGAAAAAGATTTTCCCGGCGCTTGGCCGCTCGATCCCACAGATAAGCTTGAGCAGGGTACTTTTCCCCGCGCCGGAATGGCCGGTCAGGAATGCCATCTCGCCCGGCTGCAGGTGGAATGTCACCCCCTGCAGCGCTTGTCTCCCACCGAGATAGGCCTTGCTGACGTGTTCAAAGCGAATCATTGTTAGTCCTCTCGGGCAAATAATGCCTCAATAAAGTCGTCCGCTTTAAACGGACGTAAATCCTCAATACGCTCGCCCACACCGATGTAGCGGATAGGAATGCCGAACTGGTCAGCCACGGAGAAGATCACCCCGCCTTTCGCGGTGCCGTCCAGTTTGGTCAGCGTGATCCCCGTCAGTCCTACCGCTTCATGGAACAGCTTCGCCTGGCTGATGGCGTTCTGTCCGGTGCTGGCATCAATGGTCAGCATAATTTCATGCGGTGCGTCTTCGTCCAGCTTCTTCATCACGCGGACGATTTTCTTCAACTCTTCCATCAGGTGCGATTTGTTCTGCAAACGGCCTGCAGTATCGGCAATCAGCACGTCCACGTTGCGCGCCTTCGCCGCCTGAATGGCGTCGAAGATCACGGATGCGGAGTCCGCGCCGGTATGCTGAGCAATCACCGGAATGTTATTGCGCTGGCCCCAGACCTGAAGCTGCTCAACCGCTGCCGCACGGAAGGTATCGCCCGCCGCCAGCATCACTGATTTGCCCTGCTGCTCGAACTGACGCGCCAGCTTGCCGATGGTGGTGGTTTTGCCCACGCCGTTCACGCCGACCATCAGAATAACAAATGGCGTTTTGCCTTCAATATTAAGCGGTTCGTCAACTTTTGCGAGAATTTCACCCATCTCGTCTTTCAGCAGGCCGTACAGCGCCTCGGCGTCACGCAATTGCTTGCGGCTCGCCCCTTCGGTCAGATTGGTGATGATCTTACGGGTGGTTTCTACCCCCACGTCCGCGATCAGCAACTGTTCTTCCAGTTCTTCAAACAGATCGTCGTCGATCTTTTTGCCGCGGAACAGACTGATAAATCCGGAACCTAAGTTTTCTTTGGTCTTCAGCAGGCTGCGTTTCAGGCGAGCGAAGAAACCTTCTTTGGTCGGTTTTTCCTGCTCCTGGACAATCTCTTCGGTCTGCTCTGGCTCTTCCACCGGCACGACGATAACCGCTTCTTCAGCGGCCTCTGCCGCCAGCGCCTGGGCTTCCAGCTCTTCGTCGGTCAGCTCAGGTTCGTTTTCGGCCTCTTCTTCCACCGCTTCAACAATTTCAACGGTTTCCGCTTCGGCCTGCCACTCTTCGGCAGAAACGGCTTCGGCTTTCACCTCTTCCGGCAGCGGTAACTCTTCATGTTCGATAACGGCCTGTGGCGCGTCGGGGATCTCATCAACCACGACCGGTTCTGGCTTCTCGCTCTCCTGAACCTCTTCAGTGACCGCAACCACCTCTTCAGCGAAAGATTCGATCTCTTCTTTGCTGTGCGCCGTTTCTTCCGCCTCGACAACCGCGGCGGTTTCTACAGGGGTTTCAGGCTGCGATTGCTCTTCAACGGCATGTTGCTCTTCGGTTTTCTGTTCTGTTTCTTGCTCTTTTTCACCGAAGCCCAGCCAGGAAAAGAAGCCACGTTTTTTTTGTTTTGCCATCTGCGACTACACTCCTCGCGGCGCTATATACATGGAAGCTAAAAAAATGATGAAATAGTCTAACACTTTACTTAATTGACATCACCGCCCGCAATCGCAGGCCAATTGTTAACAGAGCTTTCCTGAAATGAAGAAACCCAACCGCGCCCCGGCCGGTCAAATTCGTATTATCGGTGGTCAGTGGCGAGGCCGGAAATTACCGGTGCCGGACAGCCCCGGTTTACGCCCCACCACCGACCGCGTGCGCGAAACGCTGTTTAACTGGCTGGCCCCGTCAATGGTCGACGCCCACTGTCTTGACTGCTTCGCCGGCAGCGGCGCACTCGGGCTGGAAGCGCTGTCGCGCTATGCCGCCAGCGCCACGCTGCTGGAGATGGAGCGCGGTGTTGCGCAGACCTTGCAGCAGAATCTGGCGACGCTGAAAGCGAGCAACGCGAAAGTGGTGAACACCAACACCCTGAGCTTTCTGGCACAGAAGGGCACGCCGCATAACGTGGTGTTTGTCGACCCGCCGTTCCGTAAGGGTCTGCTGGAAGAGACGTTATCCCTGCTGGAGCAAAACGGCTGGCTGGCGGATGACGCATTAATTTACGTGGAAAGCGAAGTGGAAAACGGTTTACCCCCGGTTCCCGCCCACTGGGAACTGCACCGTGAGAAAGTGGCCGGTCAGGTCGCTTATCGTCTGTATCACCGTCAGGCACAAGGAGGATCCGATGCCGGTACTGATTAATCTGGGACGTTTGTTGATGCTGGGCGTCTGGGCGTTTTTGCTTCTCAACCTGGTGCACCCGTTCCCGCGCCCGATGAATATTTTTGTTAACGTCGCGCTGATTTTCACCTCGTTCATGCACGCCCTGCAGATGGTGATGCTGAAAAATGGCCTGCCGAAAGATGGCCCACAGATGACCGGCTGGCAGCAGCTGCGCGTCTTTATTTTCGGCGTGTTTGAACTGCTGGTGTGGATGAAGAAGTTTAAGGCGCAGGTGAAGAAGTAAAGTGTGGCCTGATGCCCTCACCCTAACCCTCTCCCACAGGGAGAGGGAACCGATCGCGCATTATTCAGGCGTAAACCCTTCGAATCGCGACCCTTTATAACTCAGCGTCCCTTTCTCCCCCACCGTCAGTTGATGGTACTGCGGCGCCTCCAGGCGGAAGGTCATCTCCAGACCACCCGTTTCCGGCTTAAAGCTCGCTTCATAGCGCATAGCGGTACCCGCCGGCGCGACCTGCTGTTGCCGCGAGCGGCGGTCGTTAAGGGGTTTCTCGCGTTTGTTGCTCACAATCACGCGCTTTTGCATCAGTGGCGCAGCGTCGTTATCCGCCTTTTCGCGGCGCTGTTGCACAAAACGGAACGACGCGGCAATAACGATAATCGCCACCACGATAATGAAAAACAGCGGCATCTTGCTCATTCAACCATCCCATAAGATTATGCGGAATTCAGGATACCCTGCCTTCCCCGCCATTGCCAAACGCCCGCCCGCGTCACTACACTGAATGAGAAACTGATTATTCAGCCTTAACAGATACAGGGAGTTAATATGCTTTGGTCATTTATCGCTGTCTGTTTTTCCGCATGGCTTTATGTCGATGCGTCGTACCGTGGTCCCACCTGGCAGCGCTGGCTGTTTAAACCCGTCACACTGCTGCTGCTCCTGCTGCTTGCCTGGCAAGCACCGATGTTCAACGCCATAAGCTATCTGGTCCTCGCCGGACTGTGCGCCTCCCTGATTGGCGATGCCCTGACCCTGCTGCCGCGCCAGCGCCTGCTGTATGCCGTGGGGGCGTTCTTCTTGTCGCATCTGCTGTACACCATCTACTTCGCCAGTCAGATGACGCTCTCGTTCTTCTGGCCGCTGCCGCTGGTGCTGCTGGTGATTGGCGCCCTGCTGATTGCGGTGATCTGGTCGCGTCTGGAAGAGATGCGATTGCCGATCTGCACGTTTATCGCCATGACGCTGGTGATGGTATGGCTGGCAGGTGAACTGTGGTTCTTCCGCCCAACGGCCCCGGCGATGTCAGCATTCTTCGGAGCGGCGCTGCTGTTGATCGGCAATATCGTCTGGCTGGGTAGCCACTATCGCCGCCGTTTCCGGGCAGATAACGCAATTGCCGCCGCCTGTTACTTTGCCGGGCACTTCCTGATTGTGCGTTCCCTGTATATCTAAATAACGCTTGACTCTGGAGTCGACTCCAGAGTGTATGCTGCGGTTAATGAGAAAATTATCATTGCCGGAGACTGCCATGTCGACTCCAGAAATACCTAAAAAAGTTCCTCAATTCTCGGCGCTTAAGCTCAGCCCGGTGCCGTCGAAAGACGACTGCTGCTGCGAAGGCGCGTGTGAAACGCAAACGCAGCCGCTGCCCGAAAGCGGAAATCGCTACAGCTGGGTAGTCAACGGTATGGACTGCGCCGCCTGCGCCCGTAAAGTTGAAAACGCGGTGAAACAGGTTCCGGGCGTGAGTCACGTTCAGGTGCTGTTCGCCACCGAAAAACTGCTGATCAGCGCCGAAAAGGACGTCAGCAAACAGGTGGAAGCCGCGGTCAGTCAGGCCGGTTACAGCCTGCGTAGCGAAACCGCCCCCGCGGAAAAAACGTCATCCCTGCGCGAAAATCTGCCGCTCGTTACGCTCATCATTATGATGGCCCTGAGCTGGGGGCTGGAACAGATCAACCACCCGTTTGGCAACCTGGCGTTTATCGCCACCACCCTGGTCGGCCTGTTCCCGATTGCCCGTCAGGCATGGCGTCTGATGAGAAGCGGCAGCTGGTTTGCCATCGAAACGCTGATGAGCGTGGCCGCCATCGGCGCGCTGTTTATTGGCGCGACGGCAGAAGCGGCGATGGTGCTGCTGCTGTTCTTAATCGGTGAACGCCTTGAGGGCTGGGCTGCCAGCCGGGCGCGTAAAGGGGTCAGCGCGTTAATGGCCCTGAAACCGGAAACCGCCACCCGCGTGGTAAACGGTACGCGTGAAACGGTCGCGATCAGTACGCTCCGCCCGGGCGACGTGATAGACGTTGCCGCAGGGGGCCGTCTGCCTGCGGACGGTGAGTTGCTCACCGCCACGGCAAGCTTCGACGAAAGTGCTCTCACCGGGGAGTCCATTCCGGTGGAACGCGCAATGGGCGAAAAAGTGCCTGCGGGCGCCACCAGCGTCGATCGTCTGGTGCAGCTTAAGGTTCTTTCCGAACCGGGCGACAGCGCCATAGACCGTATCCTGAAGCTGATTGAAGAGGCCGAAGAACGCCGCGCGCCTGTCGAACGCTTCATCGACCGCTTCAGCCGTATCTACACCCCCGCCATTATGCTGGTTGCCCTGCTGGTTACCGTCATTCCCCCGCTGTTCTTTGGCGCGCCGTGGGAGGGCTGGATTTATAAAGGGCTGACGCTGCTGCTGATCGGCTGCCCGTGCGCGCTGGTCATCTCCACCCCGGCGGCCATTACGTCCGGCCTGGCGGCGGCGGCACGTCGCGGCGCGTTGATTAAGGGCGGCGCGGCGCTGGAGCAGCTGAGCCAGGTTGAACACATCGCCTTCGATAAAACCGGCACACTGACCGTCGGCAAGCCGCAGGTCACCGGCGTGTATCCGCAGGAAATCAGTGAAGATGAACTGCTGACCCTGGCCGCCGCCGTTGAACAGGGTTCCACTCACCCACTGGCGATGGCAATTGTGCGTGAAGCACAGTCGCGAGGATTAACCATCCCGGCGGCGACCGCGCAGCGAGCGCTGGTAGGGTCAGGGATTGAGGCCACCGTTGACGGTAAAAAGGTACTGATTGTCGCGGCTGGCAAGTCTGCTAATCCAGAGGTCGAGGCGTTAGAGAAAGCCGGACAGACGGTTGTTGCCGTCATGCTGGACGGCGGCGTGAAAGGCATTCTGGCGCTGCGCGATACCCTGCGTGACGATGCCAGAGAGGCCGTAGCGGCGCTGCATCAGCTGGGCGTGCAGGGTGTGATTTTAACCGGGGACAACCCTCGCGCGGCGGCGGCCATTGCCGGTGAGCTGGGGCTCGAGTTTAAAGCCAGCCTGCTGCCTGCGGATAAGGTCAGCGCGGTGACGGAGCTGAACGCACACGCCCCGCTGGCGATGGTCGGCGACGGGATTAACGATGCGCCGGCGATGAAGGCGTCCACCATTGGCATCGCCATGGGCAGCGGTACCGACGTGGCGCTGGAGACCGCTGACGCGGCACTGACCCACAACCGCCTGACCGGGCTGGCCCAGATGATCGCGCTTGCGCGGGCGACGCGGGCCAACATCCGCCAGAACATCGGCATCGCGCTGGGGCTGAAAGGGATTTTCCTGGTCACCACGCTGCTGGGCATGACCGGATTATGGCTGGCGGTGCTGGCGGATACCGGGGCAACGGTGCTGGTGACGGCAAACGCGCTCCGGCTGTTGCGTCGCCGGTAAAAAAACGCCCGGTGGCGCTAACGCTTACCGGGCCTACATGTCCTGCCAGATCACAGGTCGGGTAAGGCGTAGCCGCTACCCGACTTTTTTATAAGAAATAGCTCATCGCCAGGCCTAAAAACAGCACCAGACCGACGTAGTTATTGTTCATAAACGCTTTAAAGCAGGCGTCACGTTCACGCTTAGCGATCAGCTTCTGCTGATAAGCAAACAGCAGACCTGCCACCAGCACTGACCAGTAAAACGCCCAGTTCAGACCGTTGAGGCGACCGATCGCCACCATCAGCGCCAGCACGGCAACCTGCAGAATCCCGATGATCAGCTTGTCGTGACGGCCAAACAGAATGGCGGTGGATTTGATGCCAATTTTCAGGTCGTCGTCGCGGTCAACCATCGCGTATTGGGTATCGTAAGCCACGGCCCAGAGAATGTTCGCCAGAAACATCAGCCAGCAGCTGAGCGGTAAGGACTCACTAACTGCCGCAAACGCCATCGGAATCGACCAGCCAAACGCCGCGCCCAGCACAACCTGCGGCAGATGGGTGTAGCGCTTCATAAACGGATAAACCCAGGCCAGTGCCAGCGCCGCCACGGAGAGCAGAATGGTCATGGTGTTCAGGGTTAACACCAGCAGGAAGGAGAGCAGCACCAGAACAACGAACAGCACGCGGGCCTCTTTCCCGGTCACCTGCCCACTGGGTAACGGACGCCCGGCAGTCCGTTTGACATGGCCGTCGAATTTACGGTCGGCATAGTCATTGACCACGCAGCCCGCCGCACGCATCAGCCAGACCCCGGCAACAAACACGCCAAGGATCCACAGCGGCGGCACGCCTGGCGTCGCCACCCACAGCGCCCATAAGGTCGGCCACAGCAACAGTAACGCGCCAATAGGTTTATCGGTACGCATTAAGCGGTGATAAGCCAACAGCTTATTCTGCGTCAGGCTCCACTCCATTTTTTCTTCCTCTTAGTACAACGGTGATGCCGGTAAAAAAAGCTCCGTCAGAATTAACGGTTTACCACTCAGGCGAAGGCGGGAACGACGCCCCCACAGTTCGGCATCACGACCAATTTCAATAAAATCCCGGGTAAGTTCAGACGAGGTGAAGAGGTAACGCCCCAGCGGCGTTTTCCCCAGACGCTGCAGCGCCAGCTCGGGCCCGGAAAGGGTGGACTCGGGTACTACCGTCCGTCCGGCAAGCCACGGTTCACCGTCAGCACAGAGTAAAATTTCACGCAGCCAGTAACGAGGCTCCTGCGGCAGCAGCGGCAGTTCGCTGGCGATCTCATCGCCAGAGACAAACCCTTCCTGAATCAGGGTCACCGTGACCGTTTTCCCCTGCTGCTCAAAACGTTTCGTCATGGAATCTTCCAGCAACAGCCAGTCAAGCTGCTGCGGATCAAGCGCAGGGATGTGGTCGAAATAGCGCAGCGCACGCAGTTGCGTTAGCGCGGGGTGTGACATGCCAGACTCTCCGATACATAACGTACTGGCATTGTATCGCAGAAACGCGGATTGAGGGGGGCCAAACGTTATTTAACGATCACGATCGCAACAAGGGCGCAACAACCAGGACGAGACGAAAAAAAGTGCGCCCACTCAGGCGCACTAAACTACTAACAAATCAGCACTGTGGGGAAACGGTTACCCCTTGCCTTTTACACTGCTGATAAAGGTGGAACGGGCAGTGGTTGAACCTAAACGTTCGGCTTCATCAAGCAGTTTCAGCGCTTTATCGACATCGCCGCGCTTCACCGCCTGCTTAATGGCGTTGTTGAAGTACTCTTCGGTGTCGTTCAGTACCGGCTCAGCTTTCTTCGCCGGGGCCGGCGCTGCGGTCGCTACCGGTGCGGCTGCCGTGGCAGCTGGCGCGGCATAGACAGGTGCAGCGGTATTCCCCACGGTCACCGGCCCTGGGCCAGAGGAACCAAACAGTGGGCCAACGAGTACGCTGGAGGCGCTGTTGGTGGAGACTTTCAGTTTGATCAGGCCATCAGTGGTATGACGGGCAAGCGGGTCCGGAATATCCGGAACCGAGTTGCCGGTGCCTTTCGCATAGGCTTTCGCCGGGTCAACCAGCTTTGTGGTCTGCTGCAAATCTTTCTCGGTGGTGAAGACCAGCACGTAAATTTTTTGCTGTCCCAGGGCTGGCGTCAGGCGCATCACGCCTTGCAGGCGATCTGCACTCATCACGCCAGGCTCCTGATAGCTAAAGTAGCTGCTCGGGAAGAAAGCAGAAGGCGTCAGGTTTTGGTCCAGAATCAGCACGTTCGGCGCAAATACGCTGGTCTGTTTGTCCACTTCACTGGTTAACGTCAGGGTCAGTTCACCAATATTGGCTGGCACGCTGTAGGCGGCAACCGGCCCGGTGATCCCCGGCACGTTCAGCTGTTGTCCGCCTGTAGAAAGCTGGGTGGATTGCGTTTTGGATTGATCAACCGGTGTCCAGGTCAGTTGCTGGAGCGCCGCCGCCGGGATAGCTGGCGCAGCGCTGGTATTTTGTGGCACGAAATTCACATCTGCCAGGGAGACCGCCGGAACACAGGCCATCAGCCCCGCAGAGAGGCACAGCGCGACGAGACTTTTCTTCATTTTCATTGTTATTACCTCTGATAGCGTGAGCACTGCGGTGGCCAGGCAATAGCGCGCAGCACCCTAAGGATAGAGGGGCTTTCGCCCCTCTTTTTAGGTCATTACGTCAGGTCTAACGAATTACCACCAGATTTCCATCTGGGCGCCGAAGGTCCACTCATCGTCGTCGCCACGGCTGAAGGTTTTCGCGGAAGTATCGCTATACGCTACACCAGGGGTGTAGGCTGCACCGGAATCGTTGTTCGCATAACCCCATTTCTCATCCCACTTCGCGTAGGTTGCGAAGACACGGATAGCCGGACGAGACCAGATGCTGTCGCCTGCCTGCCATTGCTGTGCCAGGGTGATTTTGTACTGGCTGTTTTTCTCGTCAGTTCTCTGAGATTTGACGTTGTCGTAGCCCACTTCCAGCAAGGTGCTCATGATCGGCGTCCATTTGAACATTGGACGAACACCCACGGTCCACCACTCGGTACCGTTGTTGTTGTCACGATCGATGTTCTGGTACATACCGACGTACATCAGGTCCCAACGGTCTGCCAGGGTGATTGCACCGTGGTCCAGCACACGCCACATGGAGCCATCGTTATCAACGCTACCGCCCTGTGGAATACCTTTGCCGTTAGAGGTCATGGAATCCGTACCGTACTGCAGTACGAACTTGTTGAAGCCCTTCATCATGCTCTGGGTATGTTCAGCAGTGAACATCCAGCCATCTTTGGAGGCGCCAGGCTGCAGGTAGTAATCGTCTGGAATGTTGGTGTGACCGTAGTCAACACCCAGCTCCAGCGTACCGCCCGGGTTGGTTTCCAGACCGGCTAAACGCACGTCGAAGACATCGTTCGGCACGATACGATCATAGGTACGGTCGCCGTTAATATCGCGATCGGCGAAGGTGCCGGAACCGCCCGCTTCAGAAGAACGGGTGGCGGCCAGGGAGAGCTTGCCGAAGCCCAGGTCGATGTTTTCGATACCCGCACCAGGACCAGAAATATCCCAGTAGTAGAAGTCGATCATGTGAACGTCATGACGCTGATAGAAGCGCTTACCGGCCCAGATGGTGGAACCTGGCAGCCACTCAATCAGGTTTTTACCCTGCACGTTAGCTTCACGGAATGCCGGGCTGGTGGCTTCCCAGTCATTCTGCTGAGAAACGGAATACGCGACGTTGGTGTCAAAGTAGAAGCTCTTATCGCCCTCTTTCCACACTTCCTGGCCCAGTTTCAGCTCGGCGTAGGTCTCACATTCGTTACCGAGACGGTATTTACTTTGAGCACCGGTTGCCTGGAAACATTGTTGTTCACCGCCACTCCCGGTCCAGCCAATGCCGGAACGAGCATAACCTTTAAAGTCCACGGCGCCCGCCTGGGCAGACAGGATGCCTGCCGCAACGGCGATTGCCAGAGGGACTTGTTTGCGCAGAGTAATCATCATTCTATCTCCTGAGATCATTGCTTTTCTTTGAACACTTCACCTGTCGGTTTCGTGTCTTCTTTTGGGATTGCTTAAACGCCTGGCTCTTTATGCAACCGACGACATGCAGTGCCATCCTCACGGAACAGATGGCAACGCTCTGGCGGCAAGCCGATAGCGAATGTGGCACCCTCTTCTACCAACACCACGTCATTCTGGCGGTAGACCAGGTTCTGACGAATGGCGGGGATCTGGATATGAATCTGTGTTTCGTGACCAAGCTGTTCGACGACCTGAACCTCACCTTCCAGCGTCACATCGGCGATGTGGCTCGGCAGTAAATGTTCAGGACGAATACCGAGGGACATGTTTGCCCCCACCTGTACGTTGGCGCTGTCGACCGGCAGCCAGACTTGCTGACGGTTTGGCAGCTCCACCTGTACCTGTTCAATGGCTGTCGCGGTCACTTTGACGGGCAGGAAGTTCATCTTTGGCGAGCCAATAAAGCCCGCAACAAAGCGGTCTGCCGGGTAGTGATAGAGCTCCAGCGGTTTGCCCACCTGCGCCACGCGACCGGCATCCAGCACCACAATTTTGTCCGCCAGAGTCATCGCTTCGACCTGATCGTGGGTGACGTAAATCATTGTGCGGCCAAGACGTTTATGCAGACGGGAGATTTCGATACGCATCTGGACGCGCAGAGCGGCATCCAGGTTGGAAAGCGGTTCATCGAGCAGAAACACGCGCGGTTCGGCGACAAGGGTACGGCCAATCGCCACACGCTGACGTTGACCGCCGGAAAGCGCTTTCGGTTTACGCTCCAGCAGGTGCGCAAGCTGTAACACTTCCGCCACCTGGGTGACGCGCTGGTTAATGACCTCTTTCTTCGCGCCGGACAGCTTCAGACCGAAGGACATGTTCTCGGCCACGGAAAGATGGGGATAGAGTGCATAAGACTGGAACACCATCCCGACGCCACGTTCGGCGGGTGGGATGTCGTTCATTCGGGTATCACCGATCAGCAAGTCGCCGCTGGTGATGGTTTCAAGACCGGCAATCATGCGCAGCAGAGTTGATTTACCGCAGCCTGATGGGCCGACAAATACCACGAATTCACCTTCGTGGATGTCCAGATTGATGTCTTTCGACACCACAACATCGCCCCAGGCTTTCGTTACATTACGCAGCTGTACGCTCGCCATGCCCTTCTCCCTTCGTTACAACCTGTCACCGACAGAAACATTCAAGATAAGTTCACTATGGGGTATCCATTACTTTCCTGAATCCTCCACCCCCCGGCTTTTTTATGGGGGAGGAGGCGGGAGGATGAGAGAGCAGGCTCTGCGACCGTCGCTGGCGGGGTGAGGCGAAATTCGTGAAGCGGCCTGCAAAATTCAGTGTGTTTTTATGTGCGCCAGCACTCATAACTTAAATTTATGCAACAGAGATCACACAAACGGGGGGTGGGGCGTAGGGGTTGGGAGGATGGAAAGAGGATGTCAAATAAGGAGACTGAGTCACGTTGAACCACTGAAGTCATACCATGAGACATCACCAAAAAGGATGGCAGATATGAATATCAAGACTGGCGCACGCGTTTTCGCATTGTCCGCCCTCGCAGCAATGATGATTTCCGCACCGGCGCTCGCCAAAATTGAAGAAGGCAAGCTGGTTATCTGGATTAACGGCGACAAAGGCTATAACGGCCTGGCCGAAGTGGGTAAAAAATTCGAGAAAGACACCGGTATCAAAGTCACCGTAGAGCACCCGGACAAACTGGAAGAGAAATTCCCGCAAGTTGCGGCAACGGGTGACGGTCCGGACATTATCTTCTGGGCACATGACCGCTTCGGTGGGTACGCACAGTCTGGCCTGCTGGCTGAAGTCACCCCGGACAAAGCCTTCCAGGACAAGCTGTTCCCGTTCACCTGGGACGCCGTTCGCTATAACGGCAAACTGATCGCTTACCCGGTTGCGGTAGAAGCCCTGTCTCTGATTTACAACAAAGACCTGGTACCTAACCCGCCGAAAACCTGGGAAGAGATCCCGAAACTGGATAAAGAGCTGAAAGCGAAAGGCAAGAGCGCGCTGATGTTCAACCTGCAGGAGCCGTACTTCACCTGGCCGCTGATTGCAGCCGACGGCGGCTACGCGTTCAAGTTTGAAAACGGCAAATATGACGTGAAAGACGTGGGCGTAGACAGCGCTGGCGCGAAAGCAGGCCTGACCTTCCTGGTTGACCTCATCAAGAACAAACACATGAACGCGGATACCGACTACTCCATCGCAGAAGCGGCGTTCAACAAAGGCGAAACCGCGATGACCATCAACGGTCCGTGGGCCTGGAGCAACATCGACAAGAGCAAAATCAACTACGGCGTGACGCTGCTGCCAACCTTCAAAGGCAAACCGTCTAAACCGTTCGTTGGCGTGCTGAGCGCCGGTATCAACGCCGCCAGCCCGAACAAAGAGCTGGCGAAAGAGTTCCTGGAAAACTACCTGCTGACCGATCAGGGTCTGGATGAAGTGAACAAGGACAAACCGCTGGGGGCTGTTGCGCTGAAATCCTTCCAGGATCAGCTGGCGAAAGATCCCCGTATCGCCGCCACCATGGATAACGCCCAGAAAGGCGAAATCATGCCGAACATCCCACAGATGGCCGCATTCTGGTACGCCACTCGTACTGCCGTCATCAACGCCGCAAGCGGTCGTCAGACTGTCGATGCCGCGCTGAAAGATGCACAGGGTCGTATTACCAAGTAAGCAGAAAAACGGCGGGTGGCGCTTGCGCTTACCCGCCCTACGACTACGGCACGATCCGTAGGTCAGGTAAGCGCAGCGCCACCTGACGATAAGTTTTCACCGTTGTAGAGGAAAAACCCCATGGATGTCATTAAAAAGAAACGCTGGTGGCAAAGCGACACGCTGAAATGGTCAGCGATAGGTCTGCTGAGTCTGCTGGTGGGTTACCTTGTTGTTTTAATGTACGTACAAGGGGAATATCTGTTTGCCATCATGACGCTGATTTTAAGCTCTGCTGGCCTGTATATTTTCGCCAACCGTAAAACCTATGCCTGGCGTTATGTCTATCCGGGCGTGGCCGGGATGGGGCTGTTTGTCCTTTTCCCGCTGATTTGTACTATCGCCATTGCGTTTACCAACTACAGCAGCACCAACCAGCTTGCGCAGGAACGCGCGCAGCAGGTCCTGCTGGACCGCTCTTATCAGGCCGGCAAGACCTTTAACTTCGGCCTGTATCCTGCCGGTAAAGAGTGGAAGTTAGCGCTCACTGACGAAGCTAGCGGCAAATACTATGTCTCCGACGCCTTCACGTTCGGCGGCGAACAGAAGCTGGCCTTAAAAGAGGCTGCCGCCCTGCCGGAAGGTGAACGCGCCAACCTGCGCGTCATTACCCAGAACCGTCAGGCGCTGACCCAGCTCACTGCCGTGTTGCCAGACGAAAGCAAAGTGACGATGAGCTCGCTGCGCCAGTTCTCCGGCACACAGCCGCTCTACACCCTGGCGGATGACGGCACACTGACCAACAACCAGAGCGGCGTGAAATATCGTCCGAACAACGACATTGGTTTCTATCAGTCCATTACCGCCGACGGCAAATGGGGTGATGACAAACTCAGCCCGGGCTATACCGTGACCATCGGCTGGGACAACTTTACCCGCGTGTTCACCGACGAAGGTATTCAGAAACCGTTCTTCGCCATCTTTGTCTGGACAGTCGTCTTCTCGGTGCTGACCGTGCTGCTGACCGTGGCCGTGGGCATGGTGCTGGCCTGCCTGGTTCAGTGGGAATCCCTGAAAGGGAAAGCGATTTACCGCGTGCTGCTGATCCTGCCCTATGCCGTACCGTCGTTCATCTCGATTCTGATTTTCAAAGGGCTGTTTAACCAGAGCTTCGGTGAAATCAACATGATGCTGAGCGCGCTGTTTGGCATCAAACCAGCCTGGTTCAGCGACCCGACCACCGCCCGCGCGATGATTATCATTGTGAATACCTGGCTGGGCTATCCGTACATGATGATCCTGTGCATGGGTCTGCTGAAGGCCATCCCGGACGACCTGTACGAAGCCTCAGCGATGGATGGCGCAGGCCCGTTCCAGAACTTCTTTAAGATTACGCTGCCGCTGCTCATTAAACCGTTGACGCCGCTGATGATCGCCAGCTTCGCCTTTAACTTTAACAACTTCGTGCTGATTCAGCTGTTGACCAACGGTGGTCCGGACCGTCTTGGCACCACCACGCCGGCAGGCTATACCGACCTGCTCGTGAGCTACACCTACCGTATCGCTTTCGAAGGCGGCGGCGGACAGGACTTCGGTCTGGCGGCAGCGATTGCCACCCTGATCTTCCTGCTGGTTGGCGCACTGGCGATTGTGAATCTGAAAGCCACACGTATGAAATTTGACTAAGGAGGGCAACGATCATGGCTATGGTACAACCCAAATCTCAAAAACTGCGCCTCCTCGTGACGCACTTAGGTCTGCTGATTTTTATCGCGGCGATCATGTTCCCGCTGCTGATGGTTATCGCCATCTCCCTGCGTTCGGGTAACTTCGCCACCGGGAGCCTGATCCCGGACGAAATCTCCTGGGAGCACTGGAAGCTCGCGTTGGGCTTCAGTGTGGAACATGCGGATGGCCGCGTCACGCCGCCGCCGTTCCCGGTCCTGCTTTGGCTGTGGAACTCGGTGAAAATCGCAGGTATTACGGCGGTTGGTATCGTGACGCTTTCCACCACCTGCGCTTACGCCTTCGCCCGTATGCGTTTCCCGGGCAAAGCAACGCTGCTGAAAGGGATGCTGATTTTCCAGATGTTCCCGGCAGTGCTCTCCCTGGTGGCGCTGTATGCCCTGTTTGACCGTCTGGGCCAGTATGTGCCGTTTATCGGTCTCAACACCCACGGCGGCGTGATCTTCGCCTATCTGGGCGGTATCGCACTGCATGTGTGGACAATTAAAGGCTATTTCGAAACCATCGACGGTTCGCTGGAAGAAGCAGCCGCGCTGGATGGGGCAACCCCGTGGCAGGCGTTCCGTCTGGTGCTGCTGCCGCTCTCGGTGCCAATCCTGGCGGTGGTGTTTATCCTGTCGTTTATCGCCGCCATCACCGAAGTGCCTGTCGCGTCGCTGTTGCTGCGCGATGTTAACAGCTACACCCTGGCCGTAGGGATGCAGCAATACCTCAACCCGCAAAACTACCTGTGGGGTGACTTTGCCGCAGCGGCCGTACTCTCTGCCATCCCGATTACCGTGGTGTTCCTGCTGGCGCAGCGCTGGCTGGTCAACGGCCTGACGGCGGGCGGTGTGAAAGGTTAAGTTTCATTTTGTTATGCCACTGCAACCCTCAACTTTAGACGTATTGTATTGACCCAACTTGTGACTGTTGTTAGGCGCTCTTCGGAGCGCCATTTTTTTATTCTCGCTTAAGCCGCTTCGAATTACACAGCCAAAGGGTGATCACCAGCAGCAGGATCGCCGCCGAGTAGATCAGCACATCAAGGGGAGATTTATGATCGACGATGATCAGCCGCACTATCGCGGTGATCCCAATGTAGACAAAATAGCGTAGCGGGAAGTGAAAGCCTGACTGAAAATACTTCACAATCAGGGCGATAAATTCAAAGTAGAGAAAGTAGACCACCAGTCCTTCCACCAGCGCATATTTGCTGGTTTGCTCGGGGGCGAACAGCACATCCGCCAGATGCACCGTCTCTTTACCCAAAAAGACGACCAGTATCAGGCCAAGGCTCAGCAGACCGAGGTTCAGCACGGTCTGGAGGATTGTTGAGATAAACTCAACGCGCGGGCGAGTCAGGGATGTCATACAGCACCTCATTCTCCAGGGCGAGGTTCCTGTATAACGCAAAAATGTGACGTGGATCTATATTTTTTAATTATGTTTTATGTACGGAGGTAAACGATGGAGCGCAAACCCACCGGGGTTCGTAACGTCACCTGTGGCGAAAATGTCACCGTGTACGAACCGGCCAATCTTTATGACTGCGTGCTCGGTAACGGGGTGTTCGTCGGCCCGTTTGTTGAAATTCAGGGCAATACGCGAATTGGCGACGACAGCAAGATCCAGTCGCACACCTTCATCTGTGAGTACGTCACTGTCGGCGAACGCTGTTTTATCGGCCATGGTGCGATGTTTGCCAACGACCTGTTTCGCGAAGGCAAACCCAATGCTGACCGGAACAGCTGGGGGCGAATTACCGTAGGGAATGATGTATCGATAGGCAGCGGTGCCACCATCCTGGCGGTCTCCATCTGCGATGGCGCGGTGATTGGCGCAGGCAGCGTGGTAACCAAATCCATCACCGAGAAAGGCATTTATGCCGGGAACCCGGCGAGGCTTCTGCGCCGCCTGTAGGTCGCCCGGTGGCGCTGGCGCTTACCGGGCCTACGAAACCGTAGGCCGGGCCAACGCAGTGCCGCCCGGCAATCAGGCATCAGCGGAAGTTAATATTCTTATCGCTGGTCATGTCGTACAGCTGGAACTTACGACCCAGCTGCTGACCGCCGTCACGCGTCAGCGGCGTCCAGCCAATGGCCGCACGGCTGCGGGTTGGGCCTGACGAGAAGAGATCCAGCGGAATCGACACATACACCCCTTTGGTGAAGTCCCCTTCCCCGTATTCGTCCGGCGAGACGTTGGTGATGGTGGCGTAACCGCCCACGACCACGCCGCTGTCGAAGTGTTTAGAGATATCCAGCGTGCCGCCCTTATCGCCCGCCAGGTACTGACCGACGCTGGCTTTTACCAGCACATCAGGGGCAAACGACGGCGTCCAGTAGGCGGTCAGATGGCCCGTTTTGACGCTGTAGTCGGTGAACTTCATCATGTCCTGCGCGCTGCGCCAGTCACGCTGCTTGACGTAGTTGGCATCAATACCAAACGCCCAGTTGCTGTCCACCGGACGATACAGCACTTCCGCCCCCGCGCCGCCGTACATGGTTTCCAGGTACCCCCCGTAAACCTGGCCGTAGAAGCCGTTGCCGAAGTACTGGAAGTAGTTGGCCTGCAGGTTGTTCACGTAGGCATCGTTCTGCACATATTCACGCACGCGGGTACGCACGCGCGGCAGCGTCGAGTCTTTTGGCGGGTTGGTGTAGTTGAACTTGTCGTAGTTGTTGGCGATGTTGCCAAACAGGCTGCCGGTGGTCAGCAGGTGGTCGGTGAGCCACAGATCCGCCGTCGCCATGACCCCGAGCTGATACATGTAGAAGTTTTCCGGCCCGCCGACGGACTGGTTCAGCACCGGATCGATATGGAAATCAAAGCGCGATTTATCGATATACCAGCCCTGTTCGGTAGTGTCCGGCACGATCGGCTCAACGCGTTTTTGCACCAGTTCGGTTTCATGCCCCAGTGGTTCGCCTTCCAGATGGCGCTTGAGGCTGGCGACGTCCGTTTCCGTTGTCACCTGCGGCAGGTTGAGACGGTTCTCCGTCACGCGGATCGTACGGATCCCGTCCGGCAGATCGTTCATGATGATCCGGTTGGCGCGCTCGATCCCTTCCCGCGAGTCGCGATATTTCACCTGCTCACCGGTGACGTACAGCGTATCCCCTTTGACCTGAATTTTCGGATCGGCGAGGCCTGCGTTGTATTTCAGCAACGTCAGCTGGTTTGCCACCACGGAGTGCTGCAGGATCGCATCCTGCGGCTCCGGCTGGTATGCAGGCCGCGCGTTGTCGTTGTAGTGCGGACGCATGTCGTTAAAGTTGGTGCGCAGCGTGAAGCCAAACATCACCGTATTGCCACGCTCGTAGCTGAGGTTAACGTCAGCCCAGTCAGTGACGCGATAAACGGCGCCGACGTTAAACTTGCTCTTCTGCTCAATCTTCCCGGCGAAATCCTGCGAGTAGTTATTACCTTCGTACTCCAGCTTCAGGCGCAGCGGCTGCCAGGGGGTCTGATATTCCACACCGCCAAACAGCGACGCCGGGCCGTGGAACATCTGGTCGCCATTGATGGATCCCGCTTTCTGATAGCTGTTATCGCGGTAGCAGTATTTATCGCTGTAGGAGCAGAACGGGTTGGTCACGTTACCGCTGGTGCCCAGATAGCCCCATCCCAGGCCGAGCGAGAAGTCGAACGGTCCCCAGGCTTTGCTGGCGACGACGTATTCCGCATCAAACAGACCGGTACCGCCGATATCACGCGCGCCAACGGAGACCTGCGGCATCCAGTAGCTCTCTTCCCACAGACGCAGTTTGACGTCGAAGGCTTTATCTTTGTAGGTCTGATCGCCAGAGAAGGACTCAACGCTGCTGTATTTTTTGGTGCGCACGTCGGTGTAGCGCAGCGTGGTTTCAAGCCACGGGAACAGCTGCACAGAGGCCGAGTAGTAGCGATACTGGTCGTTATCGCGGTAGTTAAGGCTCAGCTCACCTTCACGCGCCATTCGCGCGGTGGGTGTCTGCATTAAACCGACGCCACCGAAGTCTGACTGAGACGGGCCAATGGGTGCCGGATACGTTTCTGCGTGGCAGGCGGCGCTCACGCAGAGCGCCAGCATGCTGTAGAGATAGGTTCTTTTCATTATTCCGGTATCCGCTGAATCAGGGAGTGAAGGATATCGGCGTTGAGCCCGTCATAGGCCTTCGTCCAGAAATGGTCGGCAAAACCGACAAAAATCACGCTGCCAGGCGCAGGTTCGATATGGCGCTTGTTCCAGTAAGCAACCGGGGCTTTTTGCGTGTGCCCGTCCGGGTAAACCACCCAGGCGTAGCTGTTGTCCGCTCCGCTCAGCAGGCTTTGCTCGTCAAGATAGCTCGCCACATCGCGACCCGGCGTAAAAGGCTTGTTACCCGGGCTGCTGATCAGTCCGAAGACGGTAATGGTGGCAGGCTGTGCCGGTAGCCAGAGCGTGTAATCGCCTTCCAGCGCCGGGTTGCCGTTCTCCGACACCCGCACGTCATCCGGATCGAGATTGACCTGCAGCCGTCCTGTTATCTTCAGAGCCTGAAGCTGCTGGCGAACGCTGTTAATCGCTGCCGCGTCATCACCGTCTTCCTGCTCCGCTAACCCCGTAAGCCTGGCGAGAAGCGCCTTGTGCTGTTGTTCCGCTTCAGCAGTCTTCTGGCGTTCAGCGATGACCGCGCCCGACCACCAGCTGTTTGCCAGACGTGGCTGGCCGACGAGATCGATAAGATGACCGGCATTGGTCAACGTTTTAGGCTGCGTGCTCTCCGGGGTATAGACCTTCACCGTTCCGGCAGACCATGCGAGCGGTGTGGTAAAGCTTGCGATCAGCGCAACGCGAATAAGTGTTTTCATGATTTCGCGGCCTTGATCAGCGTGGTTTTGACCGGGAAGAATCCGGCGCCGAGATACTGCAGGGACTGGCGGATCTGCCCGTCATCGTCGATCCAGAAACGGTTATGCCAGGTGGCCTGATCGGTGACGACCTCTTCATCCAGCACGCGGACACGGGTTTCATCGCTGCCCACGCTGACGCTGTCCGTGCCGTTCCAGCGGAAGGTTGAACGTGCCGTGGCGTAACGCACCTGCTTATGTTCGGTCCAGCCCATCGTACGCGTCCAGCTTGCGCCGTCGGTAATCTGGTTCGGTTTGATCAGCGGGTCGGCCGCGAGGTTATTCACCTCAAGCAGGTTATCGCCCCCCAACAGGGTTTTTACGATACGACCGTGCTGCGTCACGATGGTGGCCTGATCCTGCGTCACCCATTTCTGCTGCCCGTTTTCATCGAAAGCGAGCACCACAAACAGTTGCGGGCCATCGTTAAGCTGCATGTACTGGCTGGCATACGGCATGTTTTGCAGTTCGTCATCGGTAAGATGCACGCCCGGTGTGCCGAACATGCTCTCCCACAGTGAGTTTCCCAGCCCTTGGGTGGTGGCCGAGCACGCCTGCAACAGCAGGCAAATCAGGATGATCCCAGGTCGCTTCACGACTCTTCTCCGCATTATTGCCGGGTGGCGCTGCTCGTACCCGGCCGACAGGTCCCGAAGGCTACTGAAAAGCCAGAATAACCACACCGAAGTGTGGTTATGATTAAAACACCCGCTATTACTGGGTGCTGGTTGTCGTGGTGGTCGTGGTTCCGGTATTGGAGCCATCACCGCCACCGGTTGCCGCCAGCGCGACACCCACGGCTGAACTTACGGTGCTGGCGCTGGCCGCGGTAGAACTTCCCGCAGACGCAGACGTCGCAGCCGAACCTGCCGCTTCCCCGACCTGAACCGGAGCTGCATAAACAGATGTCGCCGCAAGCGCAGATATGGCAAAAATGCCATACAGTACTTTCTTCATAAGAATTTCCCTTCATTGAATGAATGGAGATTTGCCCAAAAAGAATTTCAGGCGGATTCGAGTATACACAACTCCCGCCGTGGGTTTGCCGTCCGGGGAAATAGGAAAGGGGTTTTCAGACTAATGGATAAAATTGAAAGATAAGAGCAATTAACCAAATATAGAAAACATATAAATCAATAAGATAGAATTAAAAAGTGACTATGTCGTTATCCGTATATTCCTAAAGTAAACCTCAGTCATTAACGGGTTAACGGCTTTTTTCAGATTAAACTCAGTACAGGAATTTGGGCTAAATAACAGACATCAGGAATTATCTGATAAAAAAATGCCGGCATATCGCCGGCACATTTTCATGACAATTTAATTACGCACGCCATGCTTTATAACGGTTAATCAAGCCATTGGTCGAGCTGTCGTGGCTGGTGATCGCGTTATCGTCACCCAACTCTGGCAGGATACGGTTTGCCAGCTGTTTGCCCAGCTCAACGCCCCACTGGTCAAAGGTGAAGATGTTCAGGATCGCGCCCTGAGTAAAGATTTTGTGCTCATACAGGGCAATCAGCGCACCCAGGCTGAACGGCGTGATTTCGCGCAGCAGGATGGAGTTGGTTGGACGGTTGCCTTCGAACACTTTGAACGGGACAACGTGGTCCAGCGTGGCCGGATCTTTACCCTGGTCGCGGTATTCCTGCTCAACCACCTCACGAGATTTACCAAACGCCAGCGCTTCGGTCTGGGCGAAGAAGTTCGACAGCAGCTTCGGATGATGGTCGGACAGCGGGTTATGGGTGATAGCCGGGGCGATGAAATCGCACGGTACCATTTTGGTGCCCTGGTGAATCAGCTGGTAGAAGGCATGCTGGCCGTTAGTACCCGGCTCGCCCCAGATGATTGGCCCGGTCTGGTAATCCACCGCGTTGCCGTTACGGTCAACATATTTACCGTTGGATTCCATGTTGCCCTGCTGGAAGTAAGCAGCAAAGCGGTGCATGTACTGGTCATACGGCAGGATCGCTTCGGTTTCGGCACCGAAGAAGTTGTTGTACCAGATACCGATCAGCGCCAGCAGCACCGGCAGGTTTTTCTCAGGTGCGGTGGTGGAGAAGTGTTTATCCATCGCGTGCGCGCCGGAGAGCAGCTCAACGAAATTGTCGAAGCCCACGGACAGGATGATGGACAGACCGATCGCGGACCACAGAGAGTAACGGCCGCCAACCCAGTCCCAGAACTCAAACATATTCGCGGTATCGATACCGAACTCGCTGACCGCTTTACCGTTGGTGGACAGCGCCGCGAAGTGTTTCGCCACGTGCTTGTTGTCGCCCGCGGTTTTCAGGAACCAGTCGCGCGCGCTGTGGGCGTTGGTCATGGTTTCCTGGGTGGTAAAGGTTTTAGACGCGACCAGGAACAGGGTGGTTTCCGGGTTCACGTTTTTCAGCACTTCGGCGATGTGGGTACCATCAACGTTCGAGACAAAGTGCATGTTGAGGTGGTTTTTGTACGGGCGCAGCGCTTCGGTCACCATGAACGGACCGAGGTCAGAACCGCCGATACCGATGTTAACCACGTCGGTGATCGGTTTGCCGGTGTAACCTTTCCAGCTTCCGGAGATGATCGCTTCAGAGAAGGCTTTCATCTTTTCCAGCACCGCATTCACTTCCGGCATCACGTCTTTGCCGTCGACGATGATTGGGGTATTGCTACGGTTACGCAGGGCCACATGCAGCACGGCACGGTCTTCGGTGCGGTTGATCTTCTCACCGGAGAACATGGATTTGATGGCGTCGGCCAGTTCAGTCTCTTTCGCCAGATCCTGCAGTTTTGCCAGCGTCTCTTCGGTGATACGGTTTTTGGAGAAATCCACCAGCATCAGGTCATCAAAAGTCGCGGAGAACTTATTGAAACGATCGGCATCTTTCGCGAACAGATCCGCGATGGTGACGTCTTTCATTTCATCAAAATGTTTCTGGAGTGCCTGCCAGGCAGCGGTCTGCGTTGGGTTGATGTTTTTCATTAGCAATACTCTTCTGATTTGAGAATTGTGACTGCGGTCGATTGTAGCGCCTGCAAATAAAAATTGTGATGGTTTTTATGCCATTGCCCTGGCCTGCATCAAACACAGGTGAAAAGACCCGAAAAGTATAGCTGCTGTATTGCCCTTCTGCGGCGGCGAAATGTCGGTCAAAAAGCCCTAAAACGGAGCATAAAATCTGGCCCTGTTATAAGTCCTGTTTCTCAGGGGTACCCCCCCATAAAAAATCCGCATAATCCCAGCATTGACAGGACCTCCCCCACATTTTATTTATAGGGCCGTATTTTGCGCCTGCACCTGTTTTCGTTTCATTCTTGTGCCATGGTCGCTTATTCATTCCCTGACACGAGGTTGTTATGACGAGTTTTGTGGTCGCCAAATTTGGCGGCACCAGTGTGGCCGATTACGATGCCATGAACCGCAGCGCCGATGTGGTGCTGGCCGATCCGAATACCCGCCTGGTGGTGCTTTCCGCCTCTGCCGGCGTGACGAACCTGCTGGTTTCTCTGTCTGAAGGACTGGAAGCGACAGAACGTTTCGTTAAGCTGGATGCACTGCGCAAAATTCAGTTCGACATCCTTGAACGTCTGCAGAACCCGAACGTCATCCGGGAGGAAGTGGAACGTCTGCTGGAAAATATCACCACGCTGGCCGAAGCGGCCTCTCTGGCAACCTCCACCGCCCTGACAGACGAGCTGGTCAGCCACGGTGAACTGATGTCCACCCTGCTGTTCGTGGAAATCATGCGCGAACGTAATATTCCGGCGCAGTGGTTTGACGTGCGCAAAGTGATGCGTACCAGCGATCGCTTTGGCCGCGCCGAGCCGGACGTAGAAGCGCTGGCCGAGCTGACCACTCAGCAGCTGGCCCCACGCCTGGCCGATGGCATTGTGATCACCCAGGGTTTTATCGGCAGTGAAGCAAAAGGGCGCACAACAACGCTTGGCCGTGGCGGCAGCGACTATACCGCCGCGCTGCTGGGCGAAGCCCTGCATGCCACCCGCGTCGATATCTGGACTGACGTTCCGGGCATTTACACCACCGATCCGCGCGTCGTTTCTGCGGCCAAACGTATTGATGTCATCGCTTTTGAAGAGGCGGCGGAAATGGCCACCTTCGGCGCGAAAGTGCTGCACCCTGCCACGCTGCTGCCGGCCGTGCGCAGCGATATTCCGGTGTTCGTCGGCTCCAGTAAAGATCCGAAAGCGGGCGGTACGCTGGTCTGCAAGAAAACGGAAAACCCACCGCTGTTCCGCGCGCTGGCCCTGCGCCGTCGCCAGACGCTGGTGACGCTCCACAGCCACAATATGCTGCACTCGCGCGGTTTCCTGGCGGAAGTGTTTGGCATTCTGGCGCGCCATAATATCTCCGTGGATCTGATCACCACTTCTGAAGTGAGCATTGCGCTGACGCTGGACACCACCGGCTCTACCTCCACCGGTGACACCCTGCTGACACAGTCGCTGCTGATTGAGCTGTCTGAGCTGTGCCGCGTGGAAGTGGAAGAAGACCTGGCGCTGGTAGCCATCATCGGCAACAAACTGTCCCGCGCCTGCGGCGTGGGCAAAGAAGTGTTCGGCGTGCTCGACCCGTTCAATATCCGTATGATTTGCTACGGCGCGTCCAGCTATAACCTCTGCTTCCTGGTGCCTGCCGATCAGGCCGAGCAGGTGGTGCAGAAACTTCATCAGAATTTGTTTGAATAAAATTCGTTAGCACGATAAACATTATCTACAAGCCGGGCACAGACCCGGCTTTTTCATAACTAAACAACACGACAATACTGCAAGGAATCCACTATGTTATCCGCCATTACCCGGCTGTTCCCGCTCTGGGCACTGCTGCTCTCCGTACTCGCGTATTACACTCCCGCTACGTTCACGAGCATTGGTCCGTGGGTCACCACGCTGCTGATGTTGATCATGTTCGGTATGGGTGTCCACCTGAAAATCGACGACTTCAAACGCGTGCTGTCCCGCCCGGCGCCTGTCGCAGCAGGGATTTTCCTGCACTACCTGGTGATGCCGCTTGCGGCGTGGCTGCTGGCTATGGCCTTTAAGATGCCGCCCGACCTCTCCGCCGGGATGGTGCTGGTGGGTAGCGTGGCCAGCGGCACGGCGTCTAACGTGATGATCTTTCTTGCGAAAGGCGACGTGGCGCTTTCCGTCACTATCTCTTCCGTCTCAACCCTGGTGGGCGTAATTGCCACACCGCTGTTAACCCGCCTGTACGTGGACGCGCATATTCAGGTGGATGTGATGGGCATGCTGGTGAGCATTCTGCAAATCGTGGTGATCCCGATTGCGCTGGGCCTGGTCATTCACCATCTCTTCCCGCGCGTGGTGAAAGCGGTTGAGCCGTATCTGCCTGCCTTTTCGATGGTCTGTATTCTGGCCATAATCAGCGCCGTGGTGGCGGGCTCCGCGTCGCACATTGCTTCCGTGGGGTTTGTGGTAATCGTCGCTGTGGTGCTGCATAACACCATCGGCCTGCTGGGCGGCTACTGGGGCGGGAAACTGTTTGGCTTTGACGAATCGACCTGCCGCACGCTGGCAATCGAGGTAGGCATGCAGAACTCCGGCCTGGCGGCAGCGCTCGGGAAAATTTACTTTTCACCGCTGGCGGCACTGCCGGGAGCCCTGTTCTCCGTCTGGCATAACCTGTCCGGTTCGCTGCTGGCGGGCTACTGGTCAGGAAAACCGATAGAAGAAAAGCCACAGGAAACTGGCGAATATCGTCTTTAACAGTCGGGTGGCGCTACGCTTACCCGACCTACGCTCTCCGCACGCGCAAGCCGGGGAAAAAAGGGGCTTAACGCCCCTTCTTTTTACGCCCCGGCTGGGTAAAGCGTTTGCCGTTACCCGGTTTGCCGCGTCCTTTCTCTTCCGCCTGTGGCGCCTTGACCACCGGGCGCTTAATCGCCTGGGTTTTCGGTTTCGCTTTGGCCTTCGGCTTCGCTTCGGACGAGGAGTTCTCGATAAGCCTGAACAGCTCAATCAGTTCATCATCCGTCAAGTCACGCCACTCGCCCAGCGGGATACCGGACAGGCTGACGTTCATGATGCGGGTACGCTCAAGCTTCGTCACTTCATAGCCAAAGTATTCACACATACGGCGGATCTGGCGGTTTAAGCCCTGCACCAGAGTAATGCGGAACGCGAACGGCGCCTCTTTCTTCACCTTACACTTTTTCGTGACGGTCCCAAGGATCGGCACACCGGCGCCCATGCCGCGAATAAACTCGTCCGTGACCGGCTTATTCACCGTCACAATGTACTCTTTCTCGTGATCGTTACCGGCACGCAGGATTTTGTTGACCAGATCGCCGTGGTTGGTGAGGAAAATCAGCCCCTGAGAGTCTTTATCCAGACGGCCGATCGGGAAGATACGGCTGCTGTGGTTCACGAAATCAACAATGTTATCCCGCTCGCCATCTTCCGTGGTGCTGACAATCCCAACCGGTTTATTCAACGCGATAAACACCAGGTCTTCAGCATCGCGAGGTTCGATGAGCTGACCATTCACTTTTACCACGTCGCCAGGCATCACCTGGTCACCAATCGTGGCGCGTTTGCCGTTGAGGAACACGTTACCCTGTTCAATGTAACGGTCCGCCTCGCGACGTGAGCAGATCCCGCTCTCGCTAATGTATTTGTTTAATCGGGTTGATTGAGTTGGCAGCATAGTTTCTCCTGTGAAGGCGAAATATACCTTAGGTTTGGGCTGGAAAAAAAGATTAGCCGACGGTAACTGAGACGGGTTTTTTAGTTTGCGAGACACTTTCAGGATTTAGCGTCAGGCCATTTATCCTTGAGCTAACTCCTTTTAGCTTTACTCCCCACATACATTTATTTGTAGTTTATAAATCACAGGGAGTAATATGAAGGAGATCGTTCAGACAGAATCCTTCCGACGCTGGGAGCAAAACTTAAAAGATCGGCGAGCAAGGACCATTATCGCTTCCCGCCTCTTTCGGTTGGCAAATGGCTTAGCGGGCGACATAAAACCCGTGGGGGAAGGTATATGCGAGCTGAGGATCCACTTTGGTCCGGGCTACAGAATCTATTTTAAAGACCAGGGCAATTGCATCATCGTGCTGTTGTGTGGTGGTGACAAAAGCAGCCAGGCCAGAGACATACTTATGGCAAAAATGCTGAGCAATGTATCCCAATGGCAGGAGTGAATGAGCATGCATAAATTAACACCCTACGATCCAGCCATCGCGTTGGTGGATGATGAGGAAATAGCCGTGTTTATGGCTGATGCATTAGAAACTGGTGACTCAGCGTATATTGCTAAAGCTTTGGGCGTCATCGCGCGAGCGAAAGGGATGTCGACCATTTCACAGCAAACTGGCCTGTCACGAGAACAACTGTACCGATCATTTAGTGATAAGGGGAACCCAACGCTTAAAACCACGCTGGCGGTCATGAAAGCATTGGGTCTTGGGCTCACAATCAAACCCGCCGGGGATTAATAGTCATCCCGCTCGTCATCTTCATCTGGCTGTTCCATCACGCTATAGGCCACCGCACAGAACAATGAGTTAAGGCGTTTCATATCCCCCAGCAGCCCCAGGTGCAGGGAGCTGGTCTCAATACTCTGCACGTTCTGCTGATGCAAACGCTCAACGTGGGCGTGCGAGTAGCGGCGGTTGAGGATACGGAAGCGATGCTTGTTGCGGCGCAGGCGGCGCGCGCTTGGCACGTCGCTGGAAAAGAAGACCAGCATCGCCAGCTTCAGGTTGCTAAGAAGTTGTTCGTGCAGAGCTTCCAGCTCCTTCAGCCCTTCGACGGAGAATGCACGGCGGGCGGCCAGAGATTTGTCAGCAATTTCACTGCCCATCCGCTCCACAATATCCGAAGCCTGCTCAAGGTTAAGCGACATCTCTATGATTTCCGCCCAGCGGCGGGACTCCTCCTCCGCCAGTTCATCCTGCGGTATGCGCGCCAGATAGAGCTTGATGGCGGTATAAAGCACGTTGATATCATCCGCCAGCCTGCGCAGCTCTTTCTCTTCTCGCGGCTCACCGTGCATCACTTTTTGCAAGCCTTCGAGCATGGTTTCCATGGCGTCGCCCATGCGAAGCGTCTCGCGGGCGGCATTCGCCAGCGCCAGCGCCGGCGTATCCAGCGCGGAGGTATCCAGATGCTTCGGTTTCAGGCGCGCATCCAGCTCCGGTTCATCCTGGATCAGGCGCTCACAGAAGCGGGCCATCGGCTCGGCAAAGGGGACCATCGCCAGGCAACGTACCAGGTTGTAGAAGACGTGGAAGTAAATCACCAGCTCCGCCTTCGGCAGCGGGAGGTTGTCCATCAGGTTCGCCAGTGGATGGACAAACGGCAGAATGATCAGGCTGCCCACCAGCTTAAACAGGAGGCTACCCAGGGCCACGCGGCGGGCGGCAGCGTTGGCGGCGCTGTTATTGAGCATCGCCAGCAGGCCAGAGCCGAGGTTAGCCCCGATCACCAGGCACAGCGCAACCGGGAAGGAGATCGCCCCGGCGGCGGTGAGCGTTGCCGTCAGCAGCACGGCGGCCAGGCTGGAGTAGCTGACGATGGCAAACACCGCGCCAATCAGCGCGTCCAGCATGATGTCACCGGTCAGGGAGGCGAAGATGACCTGAACACCGTTGGCCTCAGTAATAGGGGTGACGGCCTGAACAATCAGCTCCAGCGCCAGCAGGATCAACCCAAGGCCAATCCCCACGCGCCCAAGCTGCCCGGCCCGCGTCTGTTTGCGTCCGAGGAAGAAGATGACGCCAATGAAAATCAGCAGCGGCGACAGCCAGGAGAGATCGAACGTCAGGATACGCGCCATCAGCGCGGTACCCACGTCCGCCCCCAGCACAATGACCAGCGCCGGGGCCAGCGCCACCAGATCCTGCGCCACAAAGGAGGTGACAAGCAGTGTTGTGGCGTTACTGCTCTGCACCAGTGCCGTCACGCCAATACCCGCGCAGAAGGCGAGCGGCTTCTTCTCAACGCTGTTGCTGAGAACGGTGCGTAAACGGGCACCAAAGACGCGCATCACGCCGGTACGAACGATATGGGTGCCCCAGACGAGCAGTGCGACTGCAGAGAGCAGATGTAACAAGGTCAGCACGGAAGGTTTTCCTCCTTATCGTTATTCGTTTTCCTTAGGTTCAGTATAAGGGTTTAAACGTAAGAAAGAGACAGGGCGCCCAATGAGCGCCCTGTTTGTTGTAAGGAAAAGTGACGTCAGTCCGCGTCGTAGCCTAAATTCGGTGCTAACCAGCGCTCCACTTCAGCAACGCTCATGCCTTTACGCAGGGCATAATCTTCAATCTGATCCCGCTGCAGCTGCGCCACGGCGAAATATTTGCTGTCAGGATGGCTGAAGTACCAGCCGGAAACGGACGCCCCCGGCCACATGGCGAACGACTCGGTAAGCTTCATCCCGGTATGCGCCTCTACGTCCAGTAATGTCCAGATGGTGCCTTTTTCGGTGTGCTCGGGACAGGCCGGATAACCCGGTGCCGGACGAATGCCCTGGTAGTTCTCGCGGATCAGCTCCTCGTTGCTGAGGTTCTCATTGGCCGCGTAGCCCCAATGCACCTTACGTACGCGCTCATGCAGGTACTCGGCGAAGGCTTCCGCCAGGCGGTCGGCAATCGCTTTCACCATGATTTTATTGTAATCATCGTGCTGCGCTTCAAAAGCGTCCGCCAGGGCATCTTCTTCCAGACCACCGGTCACGGCGAAGGCACCGATATAATCCGCTTTACCGGAAAGCTTCGGCGCCACGAAATCGGCCAGGCAGTAGTTGGCAAAGCCCACTTTTTCGGTTTGCTGACGCAGATGGCGGCTGACCGCCAGCACATGGGTGCGGGTTTCATCACGATAAATTTCGATGTCATCGCCCACGCGGTTCGCCGGGAAGAGCCCGACCACGCCCCGCGGGTTAAGGGTTTTCTCTGCGCTGAGCTTATCGAGCATATCGTTGGCGTCTTTAAACAAGCGCTTCGCCTCATCACCGACCACCTCATCCTCGAGGATGCGCGGATATTTACCCGCCAGCGACCAGGTCATAAAGAACGGAGTCCAGTCGATGTAGTTGCGCAGCGTTTCGATGCTGGCGGTCACCTCCTGCACGCCCAGGCGATGGGCCACCGGCGGCGTATAGCTCGACCAGTCAAAGGCCAGATCGTTATCGCGTGCCGCCTGCAGCGTTACCGGTGGCGTACGCGGTTTCTTGCGGGAATGCTGGATGCGGACGGTTTCGTACTCTTTACGGGTACGCGCCACAAAGTCATCGCGCTGGGTGTCGGAGAGCAGCGCGGAGACCACGCCAACGGTGCGCGAGGCGTTCTGCACGTACACCGTCGGGCCGCTGTAGTTCTGTTCGATTTTAACTGCCGTGTGCGCTTTAGAGGTGGTCGCCCCGCCAATCAGCAGCGGAATGGTGAAGCCCTGACGCTCCATCTCTTTCGCCACGTTAACCATCTCGTCCAGCGACGGTGTGATCAGCCCGGAGAGGCCAATCAGGTCGGCATTCACTTCGCGCGCGGTCCTGAGGATTTTATCCGCCGGGACCATCACGCCGAGGTCGATAATTTCGTAGTTATTACACTGCAGCACCACGCCGACGATGTTCTTGCCGATGTCATGCACGTCGCCCTTCACGGTGGCAATGACCATTTTGCCGTTGCTGGAACCCTGCTCTTTGCTGGCTTCGATAAACGGCTCCAGGTATGCCACGGCCTGCTTCATTACGCGGGCAGACTTCACCACCTGGGGCAGGAACATCTTGCCCTCACCGAACAGATCGCCCACCACGTTCATGCCGTCCATCAGTGGCCCTTCGATCACTTCAATCGGACGGGCTGACTGCTGACGCGCCTCTTCGGTATCCTGTTCGATGAACTCGGTGATGCCTTTGACCAGCGAATATTCCAGGCGTTTTTTCACGTCCCAGGCGCGCCACTCGGCCTGCTGAACATTGGCTGCGTCATCCGACTTGCTGCCACGGTATTTTTCGGCCAAATCCAGCAACCGCTCGGTCGCGTCGTCGCGGCGGTTAAGGATCACGTCTTCTACCGCGTCGCGTAGCTCCGCAGGCAGGTCGTCATAAATTGCGAGCTGTCCGGCGTTGACGATCCCCATGTCCATCCCGTTGCGGATGGCGTAGTAGAGGAACACGGCGTGAATCGCTTCACGCACCGGGTCGTTACCGCGGAACGAGAACGAGACGTTCGACACGCCGCCGGAGATCAGCGCATGCGGCAGCTCGCGTTTGATGTCTTCACACGCGCCAATAAAATCCTGGGCGTAGTTATTGTGCTCTTCAATCCCGGTCGCGACGGCGAAGATATTCGGGTCAAAGATGATGTCTTCCGGTGGGAAGCCCACCTCTTCGGTTAAAATCTTGTACGCGCGGCGGCAAATCTCGATTTTGCGCTCGCGGGTGTCGGCCTGGCCCACTTCGTCAAAGGCCATCACCACCACAGCGGCCCCGTAGCGGCGCACCATCTTCGCGTGGTGGATAAAGATATCCACACCCTCTTTCATCGAGATGGAGTTGACGATGCCTTTCCCCTGAATGCATTTCAGCCCTTTTTCGATGACCTCCCATTTGGAGGAGTCAATCATGATCGGCACGCGGGCGATATCCGGCTCACCGGCAATCAGGTTGAGGAAACGCACCATCGCCGCTTCGGCGTCGAGCATCCCCTCATCCATGTTGATATCGATAATCTGAGCGCCGCTCTCCACCTGCTGGCGGGCGACGTCCAGCGCTTCGCTGTACTTCTCTTCTTTAATCAGGCGCTTGAACTTCGCCGAGCCGGTGACGTTAGTACGTTCACCCACGTTCACAAACAGGCTGTCTTCGCCGATGGTCAACGGCTCAAGGCCGGAAAGACGACAGGCAACGGGAAGCTCCGGCAGCTTGCGCGGCGGCAGTCCGGCTACGGCGTTGCTCATCGCAGCGATGTGCGCCGGCGTGGTGCCGCAGCAGCCGCCGACGATGTTCAGAAAGCCGGACTCGGCCCATTCGCGAATTTGTGCCGCCATGGTGTCGGCATCCAGATCGTACTCACCAAACGCGTTCGGCAGACCGGCGTTCGGGTGGGCGGTGACGTAGCATTCCGCAATACGCGACAGCTCCTGCACGTACTGGCGCAGCTCATCCGGCCCCAGCGCACAGTTCAGGCCGAAGGAGAGGGCCTCCGCATGCCGCAGCGAGTTGTAAAACGCTTCAGTTGTCTGGCCGGACAGCGTACGGCCCGAGGCGTCAGTGATGGTGCCGGAAATCATGATCGGCAGGTCAACGCCCAGCGCCTCGAACTCCTCTTTCACCGCGTAAATCGCGGCTTTGGCGTTGAGGGTGTCGAATACCGTTTCAATCAGGATCAGATCGGAACCGCCTTCCACCAGCGCTCTGGTCGATTCACGATAGGCCACGACCAGCTGGTCAAAGGTGATATTACGAAACGCCGGGTCGTTCACGTCCGGTGAAATCGACGCGGTGCGGTTAGTGGGACCCAGCACCCCTGCAACGTAGCGCGGTTTCTCCGGCGTGCGTGCCGTCCACTCATCGGCACAGGCGCGCGCCAGTTTCGCGGCTTCATAGTTGATTTCCGCCGACAGGGATTCCATCTGGTAATCCGCCATGGCGATGGTTGTCGAGTTAAAGGTGTTGGTTTCAATAATATCCGCGCCCGCCTCAAAGTAGGCGTTGTGGATATCCTTGATCACGGACGGGTTGCTGAGCACCAGCAGGTCGTTGTTTCCTTTCAGGTCGCATGGCCAGTCAGCGAAGCGTTCGCCGCGGAAATCGTCTTCGCTCAGGCGATAGCCCTGGATCATGGTGCCCATACCGCCGTCCAGCACCAGAATTCGTTCATTTAACTGCGCACGCAGTTGCTCTACTTTGCTGCTCACACTTGCTCCCGACAACGCTCAACAAGGCCAAAAGGCTGCATCCCATACTGGCACAATCTCGCAGGGTGGAAAAGTCACTCAGGGGTAACATGAGACATGTTCACCATCACTCCTCCGATCAGTCAGGATAACGGTTGCAAATTCACCAAATAAAACGAAAATGATTTCCACGATACAGAAAAAGGAGATCGTCATGGTCGCGACCGTTCCCGCTAAACGCGGCAGAAAACCTGCTGCCACCACCGCCGCCGCACAACAGAGCGGACAGGTTCAATCGCTCACGCGCGGTCTGAAGCTGCTGGAGTGGATAGCCGAGTCGCACAGCAGCGTGGCCCTGACGGAGCTGGCGCAGCAGGCGGGCCTGCCGAACTCCACAACCCACCGGCTATTGACCACCATGCAACAGCTGGGCTTTGTCCGTCAGGTCGGCGAGCTGGGGCACTGGGCGGTAGGCGCCCATGCGTTTATCGTCGGCAGCAGCTTCCTGCAGAGCCGCAACCTGCTGGCGATTGTGCACCCGATTCTGCGCAAGCTGATGGAAGATTCCGGCGAGACGGTAAACCTGGCGGTACTCGACCAGAGTGATCATCAGGCGATCATTATTGACCAGGTACAGTGCACGCAGCTGATGCGCATGTCAGCCCCCATTGGCGGCAAGCTGCCGATGCACGCGTCGGGCGCGGGGAAAGCGTTTCTGTCACAGCTGAGCGAGGAACAGGTGACAGGGCTGCTGCACCGCAAGGGACTGCATGCCTACACGCACGCTACGCTGGTGTCGCCGGTGCATCTGAAAGAAGATTTGGCCCTGACCCGCAAGCGTGGCTATTCGTTTGATGACGAAGAACATGCCCTCGGCCTGCGCTGTATCGCAGCCTGTATCTTTGACGAACACCGCGAACCGTTTGCCGCCATCTCCATCTCCGGGCCGATTTCCCGCATGACCGACGATCGGGTCACCGAGCTGGGTGCGCTGGTGATTAAGGCGGCGAAAGAGGTGACCCTGGCGTATGGTGGGATCCGTTAGGCATGCATTGCCGGGTGGCGGCTTCGCTTTACCCGGCCTACATGATGCCCTCTGAAAACCGGATGCAAAAGCGCTGCTTACGGCGGTAAGCGTAGACATCTTCCACATGCCCATTTTTGATCCGCGTTTGCAGTCCCCGCCAGTAGCTGGCGCGGAACAGATCCTCATGCATCTCTTCAAACAACGGCCCGATGCGCGGGTCAGCGCACAGCCAGTGGCGAAACTCTTCAGGAAAGACATCGCCCGGTGAGACGCTGTACCACGGCTCGCCGGAAAGCTCATCTTCCGGATAACGGGGCGGTGGGATATCGCGGAAATTCACTTCTGTCATGTAGCAAATTTCGTCGTAATCGTAGAACACCACGCGTCCATGACGCGTGACGCCGAAGTTCTTAAACAGCATATCGCCGGGGAAAATATTGGCCGCGGCAAGCTGGCGAATCGCGTTGCCGTACTCTTCAATGGCATCACGCAGCGCCTGGCCTTCGGACTGCTCCAGCCAGATATTCAGCGGCACCATGCGGCGTTCAATATAGAGATGGCTTATTACGATTTTGTCGCCAAGATCGGTGATTTTA
Source organism: Enterobacter sichuanensis (assembly GCF_002939185.1). Classification (GTDB taxonomy): domain Bacteria; phylum Pseudomonadota; class Gammaproteobacteria; order Enterobacterales; family Enterobacteriaceae; genus Enterobacter; species Enterobacter sichuanensis. The sequence goes on from NZ_POVL01000006.1 coordinate 130,746, forward strand.
CCCGGGGCTTCCTGCAGTAAAAGGGTCATGAGCGCCGGATCGATCTGCTGCTTATCCAGCACAAAGTTTTCGAACTCCTGAGTATCCGCCATGCGTCCGACGCGATCGTGCTCCTTCACCAGTTGGTAGCAGGCACGAACGTGTGCCGCGGTCATCTCTTTCTGCGGCGCGAATTTATCTTTGATCACCTTAAATACGCGGTCGAAGCCCGGAAGGGTAAATACCAGCATCACCATGCCGCGAATGCCGGGCGCTTCAATAAACTGCTCATCGGCGGTGGTGACATAGCGCAGGTACTCCCGGTAGCTTTCCGTTTTGGCGTGCTTCTGACAGCCAATCGCCATATACAGCTCGGCCGTGGTTTTGCCCGGCAGGATCTCACGCAACCACTCCACGAGCGCGGCAGGTAACGGGGCATAGACCATAAAGTAGGAGCGGGCGAAGCCAAACACAATGCTGGCCTCCGCGCTGGTGGTCAGGCAGGTATCGACAAACAGTTCTCCGTCATCGGTGCGATGGATGGGCAGCAGAAACGGCAGAATGGCCGAGGGTGTAATCAGTTTACCGACCAGCCATGCGGCTTTATTGCGGTAGAAAAGCTCATTGGCGACCTGCAGATGGCTGTGGCTGAGCACCTCCGTACCGAAAGTTTCAATAAGATGGGCGTGGATATAACCAATATCCCGGGCTTTATTCTCCCAGGGCAAGCGCAGCGGCAAATCAGTTAGCACACGATGCAGGAGCTTATCCCATCCGCTATCAGGGAAGAAATCTTTAGCCAGCGGACGCGGAATGGTACGAAAGCGTCGCTCGGGCTGGGAGCTGAAGATAAATAACCGCTCAGGAGATAATGAGCGGTGGTCAAATAACCGGCAATAGACGGAGTTAAAAAAGCTCTCCGCAATCTCGAAGCGCGGGTAGTCCGGTAACAAATGGGTGTAATGATCCTTCACGCGCAGCAAAAATTCCGCATCCGGGCTTTTACCGTCGGTAATGCAGCGCAACTGCTCCACCACCAGACCCACGTGGTGGTCGTAAAGATGGATACGCTGCTTCATCGCCTGCTGCACCGCATGCCAGTCAGCGTGTTCAAAGCGCTGCTGGGCGCCGGAGGTCACTTCCAGAAAACGTCCATACTGGGCATCAAAGCCCTGCAGAATAGTTTGGGCAATCAGTAATTCCAGACCACGCGACATATATTCCCCTTACCCCTCACCCCGGCCCTCTCCCCAATGGGGCGAGGGAGAAACAGATCTGCACCAGACCGTCCCCTCTCCCCTTCGGGGAGAGGGTTAGGGTGAGGGGGGAAAAGATTAGAACTGTGCTTCTTCCGTTGATCCCGTTAAAGCGGTGACGGAGGAGGCGCCACCCTGAATGATGGTTGTCACGTTATCGAAGTAGCCGGTTCCCACCTCCTGCTGATGTGAAACGAAGGTATAGCCCTCTTTACCGGCGGCAAATTCTGGCTGCTGTACCTTCTCAACATAGTGCTTCATGCCCTCACCCTGCGCGTAGGCATGGGCCAGGTCGAACATGTTGAACCACATGCTGTGGATACCCGCCAGGGTGATGAACTGGTACTTGTAGCCCATATCGGACAGCTGCTGCTGGAAGCTGGCGATAGTTTTATCGTCCAGATTCTTCTGCCAGTTGAAGGACGGCGAGCAGTTATAGGCCAGCAGTTTGCCCGGGTATTTCGCGTGGATGGCATCGGCAAAGCGTTTTGCCAGCGCCAGATCCGGCGTGGAGGTTTCACACCAGACCAGGTCCGCGTATGGGGCGTACGCCAGGCCACGGCTGATCGCCTGCTCAATGCCCGCATGAGTGCGATAGAACCCTTCGCTGGTGCGCTCGCCGGTAATAAACTCGCTGTCGTACGGGTCGCAGTCCGAGGTGATCAGGTCAGCCGCGTCCGCATCGGTACGGGCAATGACCAGCGTCGGCACGCCGAGCACGTCAGCGGCCAGACGCGCCGCTACCAGCTTCTGAATCGCTTCCTGGGTCGGGACGAGAACTTTTCCGCCCATGTGCCCGCACTTCTTCACGGACGCCAGCTGATCTTCGAAGTGAACGGCCGCTGCACCGGCCTCAATCATCGATTTCATCAGCTCAAATGCGTTCAGCACGCCACCAAAACCGGCTTCTGCGTCCGCGACGATCGGCAGGAAGTAGTCAATAAAGCGCGGATCGTTTGGCTCGATACCTGCGGCCCACTGGATCTGATCCGCACGGCGGAAGGTGTTGTTGATCCGATCCACGACCGACGGCACCGAGTTAGCCGGATAGAGCGACTGATCCGGATACATGCTGGACGCCAGGTTGGCATCCGCCGCGACCTGCCAGCCGGAGAGATAAATAGCTTCAATGCCTGCCTTCGCCTGCTGCAGTGCCTGACCGCCGGTCAGCGCACCGAGGCTGTTGATATAACCCTTTTTGGAACCGCCGTGCAGCAGCTTCCACATTTTCGCCGCACCGTTCTGGGCCAGCGTGCATTCCGGATTGACCGAGCCGCGTAATTTCACCACCTCTTCCGCGCTATAAGGACGGCGGATGCCTTCCCAGCGAGGCTGTGTCCACTCTTTCTTTAATTCTTCGATTTGTTGGGTACGGGTTTTCATGTGCAGATGCTCCATATTGTTATGTGGTGAGTTACGCCAGGAAGCGGTAGCCCGGCAGGGTCAGGAAGTCGATTAAGTCATCTGATGTGGTGATTTGCTCCATCAGGCGCGCGGCGTCGTCAAAACGTCCGCTGCTGAAGCGGTGTTCGCCCAGCTCGTCCTGGATCACCCGCATCTCTTCAGCCAGCATCTGGCGGAACAGGGATTTGGTCACCGGCTTGCCGTTGCTGAGCGTTTTTTGATGGTGGATCCACTGCCAGATTGAGGTGCGTGAGATCTCTGCCGTCGCGGCATCTTCCATCAGGCCGTAGATCGGTACACAGCCGTTGCCGGAGATCCACGCTTCGATGTACTGCACGGCGACGCGAATATTGGCGCGCATGCCCTCTTCCGTACGTTCGCCTGCACACGGGGCCAGCAGCTGTTCTTCCGCCGTTGGGGCATCCTCTTCGCGCGTAACGAACAGCTGGTTTTTGTTGTCACCGAGTACGCGGTTGAAGACTTCCATGGCCGTATCCGCCAGACCCGGGTGCGCGATCCACGTCCCGTCATGGCCGTTACGTGCTTCAAGCTCTTTATCGGCTTTCACTTTATTGAGCACCTGGTTGTTACGCTCAGCATCTTTGCTCGGGATAAAGGCCGCCATACCGCCCATCGCAAAAGCGCCGCGCTTGTGGCAGGTTTTGATCAGCAGACGCGAGTAGGCGCTGAGGAACGGTTTATCCATGGTGACGACCTGGCGATCCGGCAGCACGCGGTCGGGATAGTTTTTCAGGGTTTTGATGTAGCTGAAAATATAGTCCCAGCGCCCACAGTTCAGGCCGACAATGTGGTCGCGCAGGGCATGGAGAATTTCGTTCATCTGGAACACTGCGGGCAATGTTTCAATCAGCAGTGTGGCCTTGATGGTGCCACGCGGCAGGTTGAAACGATCTTCCGCATAGCTGAACACCTCGCTCCACCAGGCCGCTTCCTGCCAGGCCTGCGTTTTAGGCAGATAGAAATACGGGCCGCTACCTTTTGCCAGCAGGGCTTTATAGTTGTGGAAGAAATAGAGCGCAAAATCAAACAGGCTTCCCGGAATGGCTTCCCCGCGCCAGGTAACATGTTTTTCCGGCAGATGCAGACCACGTACGCGACAGATCAGCACCGCCGGGTTCGGTTTGAGTTGATAAATTTTACCGGCTTCGTTGGTATAGCTGATGGTGCCGTTCACGGCATCGCGCAGGTTGATCTGACCCTCGATGACCTTACGCCAGTCCGGTGCCAGTGAGTCTTCAAAATCGGCCATAAAGACTTTAACGTTCGCGTTCATGGCGTTGATCACCATTTTACGCTCTACCGGGCCGGTGATCTCAACGCGACGATCCTGTAAGTCGTCAGGAATGCCGCGAATTTTCCATTCACCACGGCGAATGGAAGCGGTTTCCGAAATAAAACCAGGCAACTTGCCGTTATCAATTTCCTGCTGCTGATGAATGCGTGCCGCCAGCAGCTTATTACGCTGTGGCGTAAAGCGGGTTACCAGTTCAGTCAGAAATTCTACCGCTTCTGCCGTCAATACTTGCTGTTCCTGCTCGCCATACGGCTGGGTAAAGGCCAGTTCATCGACCGTCGTTGCCTGTTGAGTCATTACTCTGCTCCTCATCAAAGATCCAAAATCACGCCCCCGATGCGAACGAAAGATCGTTGGGTAGTTTTCGCTCAGCAGAATTAAGACTATCTCCATTTTTTCTAAAATCAAAAACAATTTCCATTTTAATTTAAAATAACAGGCAACCAATTGATTTTAATGAGATTAAAGTTACCTCGCTTGATGAGTGGCATTTCGGAAATAAAAAAGGCACCCGAAGGTGCCTGATGTGAATAGCTGAAACGCTTTAGGATCGTTTAATGCAGACGATTACTCCAGCGTCGGATTCATGTGACGCAGATCGTATGGCGTGATCTGGTAGACGTAATAGTTGAGCCAGTTGGTAAAAAGCAAATTCCCGTGGCTGCGCCAGGTGGCTCTCGGTGTGTTCTGTGGATCGTTTTTCGGGAAATAGTTGTACGGAACATCCGGGTTAAGGCCCGCTTCGACATCACGGAAATACTCTGACGCGAGGGTATGCGGATCGTACTCCGGATGTCCGGTCACAAAGGCAATGCGTTTATCTTTGCTGGCAAACAGGTAAGCATCGCCATCCTCTGTTTCGGCCAGGATCTCCAGATCGGTGTAATCACGAATCAGCTGCGCCGGGAAATCGGCATAACGTGAATGCGGTGCCAGGAAAGAATCATCAAACCCGCGCGTCAGCAGAGCATGGGGATGGAGAATGTGGTGTTCGTACACGCCGGAGAGCTTTTCAGTGCGGGTTTGTTTGGGGATGCCATAAAGAATATTCAGAGCGGCTTGTACCGCCCAACAGACAAACAATGTCGACGTGACGTGATCTTTTGCCCACTCCAGCACCTGTTTGATCTGCGGCCAGTAGGCAACATCGTTGAATTCAACCAGACCCAGCGGGGCACCGGTCACAATCAGTCCGTCGAAGTTTTCGCCCTGAATGTCATCGAAGTTGCAGTAGAAGGTGTTCAGGTGCTCAGAAGGCGTATTACGCGACTCTCGGGCATCGATTCGCAGGAGCTGAATATCCACCTGCAGCGGGGAGTTCGAGAGCAAACGCAGGAACTGGTTTTCAGTTTCAATCTTCTTCGGCATCAGATTGAGAATAAGCACCTTCAGCGGGCGAATTTCCTGAACTGTCGCACGTGAAGCCGTCATAACGAAGACGTTTTCTTCACGTAAGAAATTGACGGCTGGTAGCTCGTCCTGCACCCGAATCGGCATAACCTTACTTCCTCACAGTATACGTATAAACGTTTAGACATCCAGACAGCTAACGATACCCAGAAATGATCGGAATGTCGAGTCTGCAAGGCGAAGGTGAGAAAGTTTCAGGGAGAGGGAGAAAAACAAAAGCAAAAAACCCCGCACCTTACGGTACGGGGTTCTTCTTGATTGATGCCTGGCAGTTCCCTACTCTT
>NZ_POVL01000060.1 GCF_002939185.1 Enterobacter sichuanensis
TTAGATAAAAAAGTGTTTGCCGGAAATTGACGTTTCCGGTTTTTTTGTTTGTTAATTATAAAGGGAATATTACATGAGTACTCTACTAAGAAATGCTGCGCTCGTTCTGTGCGCAGGGGTTAGCTGTGCGCAGGCAACTGAAAAAGCGATGCAGTGGGAATTTAATATTGGCGCGATGTATGAAATTGAAAACGTCGAAGGGCAGGGGGAGGATAAAGACGGCTTATATGAACCGTCTGTTTGGTTTAATGCCACCTGGGACGCATGGACAATTTCGCTGGCCATGTATCAGGAGGGGCCCGTTGATTACAGCAGTATGACTCGCGGCACCTATTTTGATCGCCCGGAATTTGAATTACGTTATCGTTTTATCGGAACCGATGATTTTACCCTCGGCCTGACCGGTGGTTTCCGTAATTACGGCTATCACTTCAAAGATGAGCACGGCGCGAAAGACGGTAGCGCGAATATGCAGCGCTATAAAATCCAGCCTGACTGGGATATTAAATTAACCGACGACTGGCGTTTTGGCGGCTGGTTTGCCATGTATCAGTTTGCCAACGATCTGGAAAAAACCGGCTATGCTGACAGCCGCGTTGAAACAGAAACCGGCTTTACCTGGACCCTTAACGAAACCTTTGCGGCAAAAGTGAATTACTATTTAGAGCGTGGTTTTAATATGGACGGTTCTCGTAATAACGGCGAATTTTCCACGCAGGAAATTCGTGCCTATCTGCCCATTTCATTAGGCCAGACCACGCTCACGCCGTATACCCGCCTGGGACTCGATCGCTGGTCAAACTGGGACTGGCAGGACGATCCTGAGCGTGAAGGACATGATTTCAACCGACTCGGTATGCTCTACGCGTATGATTTTAATAATGGTTTGTCCATGACGCTGGAATACGCTTATGAGTGGGAAAACCACGATGAGGGCGAAAGCGACCGCTTCCACTATGCGGGGGTTGGCGTAAACTACGCGTTCTGACCGACAGCACGCCAGGGGTAGCCAGCCCCTGGTGTTAGCGCAGGGAGGCGGCCAGCAAAAAATGGGTATCGACAAGCACTTTCTGTGGGGCGGGACGACCGGCAATTCGCCTGAAGAGAAGATCGCAACTCTCTTCACCGAGTTTGCGGGTGGGAATATCAAAGCCACCAGGCGCGGGCGTTAAAATAAGCGACAGCATCGGGTCGCTGTATCCGGCTATCACCACCTGCTCCGGGATCATCAGGTTTAACTCATCCGCCGCGCGATAGAGGCTCAGCAACTTCATGCTGTCGGTGGCAAAAACGGCATCAGGTGGCGTGGGTAAGGACAGCAATTCAAGCGCCGCCGTTAGCGCGCTCTCATGGGTGTAACCGCCATCCATGATCCAGTCCGGGTTGATCGCAATATTGTGCTTCTCCAGACTGGCTTTATACCCTGCAAGTCGATCAATCGACACGTGATAATCAAGTGGCGCATGCAAACAGGCAATGTGGCGGCGGCCATTCTTAATAAATGCTTCCGTCAGCGTGGCGCTGTCATGAAAATTATCCGTATCGACGGAATAGATATTCTGATAATCCCCTTCCACTTTGCCAATCACCACAACCGGGACGCCATAGGCATCCAGCGTGGTAAAAAAGGATTCATTAGCGGGTGAGCTCAGCATAATGATCCCTTTGATCATCTTCTGTTTTATTTTATTCACGCATTTCAGCAGGTCGTCTTCACTGCTTTTTGACGTTTGCAAAATGACGTCAAAACCTTCTTCTTCGGCTTTTGCCGTAATCGCGTGAAGGATATCGGAGAAAAAAGGGTTACCGGCGGTGGTTTTGGTTGAGCGGGTAGAAATAACCATAATGGCGTCGAAACCTGAAGAGGTCAGGGCACGGGCCAGTTTATTGGGCTGATAATTTAATTCGTCAATCGCCTTCAGCACTTTGTCCCGCGCTTCGGGAGAAATATTGGTTTGTTTATTCAGAACGCGGGAAACGGTTGATTTCGATACGCCCGCAACCCGTGCGATATCATAGATGGTGGGTGACATACACCTTACTCACTCAGAACTGACAGCAATAGTGTTCATCTTACTGGAGAGAAAACGGCAATAGCAATAAATAAGAATTGATAATCAACGATCTGCCCCCATTTATTGTATTCTGAAGCAAGGTATTTATGGCTTCCGGGCAACGAAGGATGGCGATGAAGCGACTTAAAAACGAACTCAATTCACTGGTCAACCGCGGCGTTGACCGTCATCTGCGTCTGGCGGTGACCGGGCTAAGCCGCAGTGGTAAGACGGCGTTTATCACCGCGATGGTAAACCAGCTCCTGAACCTGCACGCAGGTGCGCGCCTGCCGTTGCTTGGTGCGGTTCGGGAAGAGCGTCTGCTGAGCGTTAAGCGTGTTCCGCAACGCGATTTTGGTATTCCCCGGTTCACCTATGACGAAGGACTGGCGCAGCTCTATGGCGATCCGCCCAGCTGGCCGACGCCGACACGAGGGGTTAGTGAAATTCGCCTTGCGCTGCGTTTCCGCTCGAATGAATCCCTGATGCGCCACTTTAAGGACACCTCCACGCTGTACCTCGAAATCGTCGATTACCCCGGCGAATGGCTGCTCGACTTGCCGATGCTGGCGCAGGATTACCTCACCTGGTCCCGGCAGATGACGGGCTTGTTGCAAGGGCCGCGCGCCGGGTGGTCGGCCAAATGGCGACAGTTGTGTCAAGGTCTGGATCCGCTTGCGCCAGCAGATGAAAACCGTCTGGCGGCTATTGCTGAGGCCTGGACAGCGTATCTGCATCAGTGTAAGCAGGAAGGGTTGCACTTTATTCAGCCAGGGCGGTTTGTCCTGCCGGGGGATTTAGCAGGGGCACCTGCGCTGCAGTTCTTCCCGTGGCCGGATGTGGACGGTACCGGAGAGGCGAAGCTGGCGCAGGCCGACAAGCACACCAACGCAGGTATGCTGCGGGAACGTTACAATTACTACTGTGAAAAAGTGGTCAAGGGTTTCTATAAAAACCATTTTTTACGCTTCGACCGTCAGATTGTGCTGGTGGATTGTCTGCAGCCGCTTAACAGCGGGCCGCAGGCCTTCAACGATATGCGCCTCGCGCTGACGCAGCTAATGCAAAGTTTTCACTACGGGCAGCGGACGTTATTTCGCCGTCTGTTTTCACCGGTGATCGATAAGCTGCTGTTTGCGGCGACTAAAGCCGATCACGTGACGGTCGATCAGCATGCCAATATGGTATCGCTGCTGCAGCAACTGGTGCAGGATGCCTGGCAAAACGCCGCGTTTGAAGGTATCAGCATGGATTGCCTGGGGCTTGCGTCCGTGCAGGCGACGCAAAGCGGGTTGATTGACCTCAACGGCGAGAAAATTCCGGCCTTACGCGGGAATCGTCTCAGCGACGGCGAACCGCTTACTGTCTATCCGGGCGAAGTGCCCGCGCGCCTGCCGGGCCAGGCCTTCTGGCAGAGCCAGGGCTTCCAGTTTGAAGCCTTCCGCCCTCAGACCATGAGCGTCGACACGCCGTTGCCCCACATCCGTCTGGATGCGGCGCTGGAGTTTTTGATTGGAGATAAATTGCGATGACGGAACCGTTAAAACCTCGCATAGACTTTACCGGAACGCTTGAGCAGACGCAGCAGGAGGCGTTTAAAACGGCGCAGACATTCAGCGGCGCGCAGGCAGATAATTTTGCCCCGGCGCTCGCGGAGCCGCCGGGCGTTGAGGAAGGATCTGCGGAGGCGGCCGTGGAAGCCGCGTTGCGTCCGAAACGCAGCCTGTGGCGTAAAATGGTGACCGCGGGTCTGACGCTGTTTGGCGTAAGCGTGATCGGGCAGGGTGTACAGTGGACGATGAATGCCTGGCAAACCCAGGATTGGGTTGCGCTCGGCGGGTGTGCCGCGGGCGCGCTGATTGTCGGGGCGGGCGTTGGATCGGTTGCCACCGAGTGGCGTCGGCTCTGGCGTCTGCGACAGCGCGCGCACGAGCGTGATGAGGCCCGGGATCTGCTGCACAGTCACGGCACCGGTAAAGGCCGCGTGTTCTGTGAAAAGCTGGCCAGCCAGGCTGGAATCGATCAGTCTCACCCGGCACTCCAGCGCTGGTATGCCGCCATTCACGAAACCCAGAACGATCGGGAAGTGGTGACGCTCTATTCCCATATGGTTCAGCCGGTGCTGGACGCTCAGGCGCGGCGTGAAATCAGCCGCTCTGCGGCGGAATCCACGCTGATGATTGCCGTCAGCCCGCTGGCGCTGGTTGATATGGCTTTTATCGCCTGGCGTAACCTGCGCCTCATCAACCGTATCGCGAACCTTTACGGCATAGAGCTGGGTTACTACAGTCGGATCAGACTGTTTAAGCTGGTCCTGCTCAATATCGCCTTTGCCGGGGCGAGTGAACTGGTCCGCGAAGTGGGCATGGACTGGATGTCGCAGGATCTTGCAGCGCGTCTTTCAGCTCGCGCAGCCCAGGGCATCGGCGCAGGCCTCCTGACGGCACGCCTGGGTATTAAAGCGATGGAAGTCTGCCGTCCGCTCCCGTGGATTGACGGCGATAAGCCCCGGCTGGGCGATTTCAGGCGTGAATTGATCGGCCAGCTCAAAGAGACGCTCAATAAAAAACCGGCTTCGTGAGGTTTTGTTCACTAAGCGTGCGGGCTGTCAATATTTCTTGACAGCCATCTTCCGGTTCACCGTGTTCTGACATATCATTTTAATGTTATTGGCTTAAAACGGTGAATTTCCCATGCGTCTTGAAGTCTTCTGTGAAGACCGTCTCGGTCTAACCCGCGAATTACTCGATCTTCTTGTTTTACGTAGCATTGATTTACGTGGCATTGAGATCGATCCTGTCGGGCGAATTTACCTCAATTTTGCCGAAATTGAATTTAATACATTCAGCAGTCTGATGGCTGAAATCCGCCGTATCGCTGGCGTTACGGATGTACGCACCATTCCGTGGATGCCATCCGAGCGTGAGCACCTTGCACTGAGCGCGCTGCTGGAAGCGATGCCGGAGCCGTTCCTCTCCCTGGATTTGAAAAGTAAAGTTGAACGCGTTAACCACGCGAGCTGCCAGCTTTTCGCCCAGAGCCAGGAGAAGCTCAGCAATCATAACGCCGCACAGCTGATCCCCGGCTTCAACTTTCAACGCTGGCTGGACAGTAATCCGCAGAACACGCACAGCGAGCATGTGGTGATTAACGGGCAGAACTTCCTGATGGAGATCACGCCGGTTTACCTGAAAGGGGAAGGGAATGCACGTGTGCTAACCGGAGCGGTGATCATGCTGCGATCGACGTTACGCATGGGCCGTCAGCTGCAAAACCTCTCCAGTCAGGATGTCGGTGCCTTCAGCCAGATTATTGCCGTCAGCCCGAAAATGCGCCATGTGGTTGACCAGGCGCGCAAGCTCGCAAGCCTGACCGCACCGCTGCTGATTACCGGCGATACCGGTACCGGGAAAGATCTGCTGGCGCACGCTGTACACCTGGCGAGCCCGCGTGCGGCAAAACCGTATCTGGCGCTGAACTGTGCCTCTATCCCGGAAGATGCCGTTGAAAGCGAGCTGTTTGGTCATGCGCCGGAAGGGAAGAAAGGCTTCTTCGAGCAGGCTAACGGCGGTTCCGTGCTGCTGGATGAGATTGGTGAGATGTCGCCTCGTATGCAGGCCAAACTGCTGCGTTTCCTGAACGACGGCACGTTCCGCCGCGTCGGCGAAGATCACGAAGTACATGTGGACGTACGCGTCATCTGTGCCACCCAGAAAAACCTGGTCGAACTGGTGCAAAAAGGGATCTTCCGCGAAGATCTCTATTACCGTCTCAACGTCCTGACGCTGAATATTCCCCCGCTGCGCGATTGTCCGCAGGACATCATGCCGTTGACCGAGCTGTTTGTGGCCCGTTTCGCCGACGAGCAGGGGGTTCCGCGGCCGAAGCTCTCTTCCGACCTCGGTACGGTGTTGATGCGCTACAGCTGGCCGGGAAATATTCGTCAGCTCAAAAACGCCGTTTATCGGGCGCTGACGCAGCTGGAAGGCTATGAACTGCGTCCGCAGGATATCCTGCTGCCGGATTACGACGCCGGAACGGTGTCAGTGGGTGAAGAGGCAATGGAAGGCTCACTGGATGAAATTACCAGCCGCTTTGAACGTTCGGTATTGACACAGCTTTATCGCAGTTATCCCAGTACCCGCAAACTGGCAAAACGTCTTGGCGTCTCACATACCGCGATTGCAAATAAATTACGTGAATATGGCCTGAACAATAAGAAGGGTGACGATTAATTCTTTATGCCAACTCTTCACCGGGTTGGCACTCTTTAATTTCATCTGATTGATATGTTTTCTTAGTGATATTTTGTCTGTGAATAAAACCCGCTCTGACCAGTGGGTTTTATTCTTAATTAAAGGTCGTTTTTCCGGCTTTTATTTTGCAGCACTCTTTTATGCCCTTACAGTGAGTCGCGATTTAATAATGTGATTGATATATAAGGGATGATTATGAAATTAAATATATTTGCCAGGACAATAATTGGCATGGGTGCGCTATGCGTAACTGCCCCGGTATTGGCTGTTGAGGCCTGGAGCGGTCAGGAGGGAGCCGGGCCTTATGAGGTTATTTACAACAGCGGTGTCTATACGAATGCATGGTGGGTAGCAAAAACTGACTGTCCGGGGAATGAGACCGACACTAATCCGTGGAAATATGAACGTGCCGCGACGAGCGCAGAAATAAGCCAGTATGGCAACCCCACAACCTGCGAGACCAGCGGTGGTGACGTCAGCTACCCTGAATACAACAGCGCAAACAGCTATAACGCCAATGATGTCGTCAGTTATAACGGCGCAACATGGAAAACGTCAGCGGCACAAAGTCCGTATGGCTTTAAGCCGGGTGAAGGTAACCCGTGGGAGTTGTACGCTGAAGTGCCGCAGTGGTCAGCAGCAACGACATATAATAAAGGCGACAAAGTTCAGAAGGGCGGACAGGAATATGAGGCCTTGTTCTATACCGTCGGTGATGACCCGTCTAACCCGGCCAACCAAAACCCTACCGGCACCAACGGTCGTCCCTGGAAGCCACTGGGGCAGGTCGTAAGCTACACGACAGAACAATTAAATAATGCGCCTCAATTTAATGCCTCGACGCTTTATGACAGCGGGACATTAATTCGCTATAACGGCGGCAATTACGTTTCCCAGGCAAAAGTGCAGAAAGTTTCCCCGTCCGATACTAACCCATGGTCAGTGTATATTGACTGGTCTGGCACCAAAGCGATGGTGGGTACACCTTCTGCGCCGTGGCCAGCACATGTGTATGCGCCGTATGTCGACTATACGCTGAACTCGCTGCCTGACCTGGCAAGCCTGGCGAAAAACCAGAAGGTCACCCATTTCACCATGGCATTTGTCGTAGCTAAGGATGCCGATACCTGTCTGCCAACGTGGGGAACGGCATACAACATCAATGACTATGCACAATACAGTAAAATTAAAGCCTTGCGTGAAGCGGGCGGCGACGTGATGGTGTCCATTGGCGGCGCCAACAACTCACCGCTTGCGGCATCCTGTAAGAACGTATCCGATCTGCAGAAACACTATTACGACATCGTTGAAAATCTGAACCTGAACGTACTGGATTTCGATATCGAAGGCACCTGGGTTGCCGATCATGATTCCATTAACCGCCGCAACGAAGCGGTCAAGGCCGTACAGTCCCAGTGGAAAGCCGAGGGGCGTAGCGTGGGGATCTGGTATACCCTGCCGATTCTGCCGACAGGTCTGACGGCGGAAGGGCTGTACGTACTGGAAGATGCGAAAGCCAAAGGTGTTGAACTGGCCGGTGTCAACGTGATGGCAATGGACTACGGCAACAGCATTTGCCAGTCTGATGGTACCGAAGGCCAGAACATTCACGGTAAGTGCGCCACATCCGCAATTGAAAACCTGTTCAGCCAGCTGAAGCAAATCTTTACCGATAAGAGTGACGCTGACATTAACGCGATGATGGGCGTGACGCCGATGAACGGCTACAACGATGTTCAGGGGGAAGTGTTCTATCTGTCTGATGCCAGGCTGGTGATGGAGGATGCCAAAGCCCGCGATCTGGGCATGATCGGCATGTGGTCGATGATGCGTGACCAGCCAGGCGTTGCCGGACAGGTTTCTCCGGAACACAGTGGCCTGACTGAATCGCAGGCACCGCAGTATGCCTTCAGTGACGTGTTCGCACCATTTACGCACACTGAATCGTCTGTTGATACGGAAATTAAAGACATCAGTATGGATAAATCCTCTATTTATCCGAAGGTTCAGTGGCTGCAAAATACAGCTAGCTTGTCACAGTCAGCGTTTACAGTCACATCTCAGTGGGATAAAGACACTGAGGAAAAAACGATTAATTCGTATGGTTTCAATGCCCCAAAAGGTAACGCAACGATCACCGATCAGGGTAATGGTTATTCTTTGGTAAAAATACCAACTAATATAGGGATGGTTGCTGGAAATGTAATTAACGTCAGGGATGACAACAATAATAAAGTAATGACTTATACATTTGTTATTGATGACTTCATGACAGGAACAGCAAAAAATGTAGCGTCAACATCATACGATATCCCTACACCTCCAACTGGAACAACGCCAAGAATAAATTATACTGTCAAAACCAGTACTAATTTTATGCTGAGCAGTCAATATGTCAATTTTTACATCGATCGTAAAAATACGAAAAAAGATGATGTTACTCGCGATTATCGTTGCTCATTTTACCGTGCTGCGCTTGCAGGAGGTGCATCTGGTTATACACAATGTACATTTAATTTGAGTAAATCTTCTTATATGATTAGTGACTATCTCAATGATCTTCATGTCGGAGATAAGATAATACTAGCAGTTGCAGATGGTGGAAATAAAAATGCGAACGTTCATTCTATTATGTCAAGCTTGACCATAACTGAAGATATGATGAAAAGTGGAAAGTAATATTACTTATTAAGTATAATGAGATTATTACTTAATTCAAAGCCGTAACAGTGGTGTTACGGCTTTTTGGTCTTATTCTTTCGCTAACGGTGTCGAGTCGATAGCGACCTTTGTCTCTCCCTGAATCGACGCAATCCTGTTTTCGACCTCTTTCACCTGCTGCGGGCTGTGAAGCAGGGTATAAGTCAGATCAAACTGCGCGCTGGCACCAGGCTGCAGCTGCTTAACCCGCTTCTGCTCGCGTTCAATTGTAACGGGGTAGGCGTAGCTGGTCCCCGGCTCAATCCCCGTGACGTAACCCTGTTTCAGCGTATCGGTATTTTTCCATAAGGTCAGTACGGGGAGCTGGCGGGTATCAAACTGTATTGACGCGCCTTTATCTCCGGCTTTGTTGACCACGGCCACGAGCGTTTCGTGGTTATTATCCGCGAGTGGTTTGATGTTAAAGACCATCTCATCAAAACCTTTTGTCGGCCCGGAATAGGTTTGCCAGTCGTTAACACCCGCTTTGGCGTAATCATTGAATGGGCTCACGCTGGCTGCCGGGGCAAGGAAACGTGCGCCTTCTTCAAGGACTGGCGTGCCGAAGTTGCTGTGATAGATGATCTGATAGTCGTGAGGATAATCGGCATGGTTGGTCAGCACATCATGCAGGCTAAACTGGTTGGAGCCCGGCACGTACCGCAGTTCTGTCAGGGTTTGCAGATCCGCTTTTTTAAAGGTGCTCTCTTTGATCAACCCCCTGACGCGAATTTCATGCGGTGCAGCATCCGCGATTTCCACCTCAACCTGTGATGCTGGCGTATTTCCTGCCTTGCCGTGCAGCGTATAAATCTGGCCGTCAGCCGTCACTGGATGGCCTGTCCACTCATAGCCACAGCGGACCATCATTTCATTGAATCCTTCCAGCCAGCCGAGACCGTTGCGACTCTCCAGATTGATATAAGCCGGGTTCACCACCTCTTTGACGGGGGAGTTCCACCCCAGTCGGGTACCAAAGCCTTCAACATGCAGAAGGTTCATGCCACGCGTCGGGCTTAAGGCGATGGTCAGGCCATCTTTGCTGCTAATAATGATAACTTTGCTGCCTTCCTGCTTACCGCCATGCAAGACTTTTTGCTCGATGCTGAACGTTTGATTTTTAACGTTCAGCTCATTGCTGGAAATCTTCCAGTTTCCTTTTTCTACGCTGCTTTCAGCGCTTGTCAGCACCCAGGTTTTCGCCGCGGCATGACCTGAAACCAGTACCGCAAGAAGCGTTAAAGCCAGTTTTATCTTCATATTTGTCCCTTTTGCTGAAACGATTATTTGATTTCGTAAGCAAATCTAATGTTTTGCCGAAAAGGGAAATGTGATGTGTCTCACTGCGGAAGAAAAGGTATTAACAGAACAAATTTTATGTGGGGTTAATCGCTAAATGATGAATTTACAAAATATTTTTGCACTAAAAATGTGAAGCACGACAAGATTAGCTTTAACGATTCAGCTAAAAAATAAATAAAAACCCCGCCGTGGCGAGGTTGAGAATACGTTGTATAGAATACTAAGGACTTATTATGCTTTCAGCACGTCCAGCGCAGCAGTGTAATCCGGCTCGGTGGTGATTTCGTTAACCAGTTCGCTAAAGACAACAGTGTCGTTTTCATCAAGAACCAGTACAGCACGTGCAGCCAGACCTTTCAGTGGGCCTTCCGCGATGCTGACGCCGTAGTTCTGCAGGAAATCAGCGCTGCGCAGCGTGGAGAGGGTAATGACGTTGCTCAGACCTTCAGCACCGCAGAAACGAGACTGGGCAAACGGCAGGTCAGCGGAAATGCACAGCACAACGGTGTTGTCCATTTCAGTCGCCAGCTGGTTGAATTTACGCACGGATGCGGCACAAACGCCGGTATCAATGCTTGGGAAAATGTTCAGCACTTTGCGTTTACCCGCAAACTGAGCCAGTGTGACGTCAGACAGATCTTTAGCCACCAGAGTAAAAGCCTGCGCTTTGCTGCCAGCCTGCGGAATGGAACCTGCTACAGCAACCGGGTTGCCCTGGAAATGAACGAGTTGTGACATAGATATCTTCCTGTTTACATATAGTTAACGTCGGGGCTAGTGTATGCCATCAGCGGATAACACGGCAAACCAATTTTTTCGCCTTTACGGGCCGCAAGGAGTCAGTGATGAGAAGCGTTAAGGTCTATGAAGAAGCCTGGCCATTGCATACCCCGTTCGTAATTTCACGCGGCAGTAGAAGTGAAGCCAGCGTGGTAGTGGTTGAAATTGAAGAAGAGGGGGGTAAAGGTGTCGGGGAATGTACGCCTTACCCGCGCTATGGGGAAAGTCTGGCATCCGTGATGGCACAGATCATGACCCTGGTCCCTGAGCTGCAAAAAGGGCTCACGCGTGAAGCATTACAGACGCGTTTACCCGCTGGTGCGGCGCGCAACGCCATTGATTGTGCGCTATGGAACCTCGAAGCCGCAACGCGGCAAAAATCGCTGCCGTCTTTGCTGGGTGTGGCATTGCCGAGATCCGTCATTACCGCGCAAACGGTGGTGATTGGTGAGCCGGAACAGATGGCAGCCAGCGCAAAAGCACTTTTTGACGCCGGGGCCACTCTGTTAAAAGTGAAGCTCGACGATCATCTGATTAGCGAGCGAATGGTCGCCATTCGTTCGGCGGTTCCTGCAGCCACGCTGATTGTTGATGCCAACGAGTCATGGCATCCCGAAGGGCTTGCCGCACGATGCCAGCTGCTGGCTGACCTGGGCGTGGCCATGCTGGAGCAACCACTGCCGGCGAAGGATGATGCCGCACTGAAGAATTTTATCCATCCGTTGCCAGTTTGTGCGGATGAAAGCTGCCATACTCGCGCGAATTTGCGCGAACTTGAAGGCCGCTACGACATGGTCAACATTAAGCTCGACAAGACTGGTGGGCTGACAGAAGCGCTGGCACTGGCGGCAGAAGCCCGGGCGCAGGGCTTCGGATTGATGCTTGGCTGTATGCTCTGCACCTCCCGGGCGATTAGCGCGGCGCTGCCGCTGGCCACGCAGGTGCGTTTTGCCGATCTGGATGGCCCGACATGGCTCGCTGTTGACGTCTCACCGGCGCTCCATTTTACCAGCGGCGTGCTTCATCTCTGAGGCTGCCAGCACAGCAGTTGCATCATGGCTTTTAGGTATTTTTCGCTGGCTTCGTCGGAGGAGATTGCCGGGAATTCTGCGGTGATGCAGGGCAAGCTCAAATCAGCGCACCAGCTACCGAATGAACCGGGTGTTTCATAGCCCACGCTAGAGACGAGTGGCAGGGCGAACGCCTGTGCCAGCCACTCGCCCAGGCTGGAGTGGCGCGGATCTTCAATACAGGCCAGCGGATCGTGAAAGGAGACAACCCAGGCGGGTTGGATCTTATGGATAAGATGGCACAACGCTTGCGTTTCTGGCTCCGAGCCCGGTTTGTCCCCCGTCAGTAACACCACATCACGCTCCTCGGCGGTACTGTTCCAGCGATAAACGGTTTCCCCGGCGCGCCAGTTTGCCGCCGGGAAATTACGGTTCAGGTCGACGCCCCTCGCATTCGCCCGCAATCCAAGCTGGCAGCCATCGGGGTTCACGGCAAGGATCACGTGATGACGTCGTAAAGAAGGGGTCAGCGTTCGCAGTGCACATGAGAGCGTGACGATGGATGAGTTCTCATCCCCGTGCGTGCCGGCAATGATCAATCCGCTGTCGCGATCGGCATTGGGAGCCGGGAACCAGATCAGCGATGCGCCTAAGAATGAGCGGCCATATTGCTCTGCGCCCGGCGGAAAGGCGCCACGTTCCGCTCGTGGTCGGGTTGTTGCCATACGAAATCCTGATAAAGAAGTCTCTACTGGCAGTGTTGTGCAAAACCCGCGGTTAATCAAATAGTTTCCGCAACGGTTGAGAATTGCCTTAAATCACTATTCCTGACGAAGGTATTTGCATTTCTTATTGTCGAAACAAATAATTACGCATCTGCTTGTTACCTGCCTTTATTAAAGGGGATCTTATGAAGCATCCTGTTTCGCGTCTTTTCACCGCACTGTGCCTGTGCGGACTTTCTACACTCTCGTACGCTGCTGATGTGCCACAGGGCACGGTACTGGCGCAAAAACAGGAGCTGGTCAGACACATTAAAGACGAACCGGCTTCGCTCGATCCGGCAAAAGCGGTTGGGTTGCCAGAGATTCAGGTGATTCGCGATCTATTCGAAGGCCTGGTGAATCAGAACGAGAAAGGGGAACTGACCCCGGGTGTGGCGACGCGCTGGCAGAGCAACGATAACCGTATCTGGACGTTCACCTTGCGCGATAATGCGAAATGGTCTGACGGTTCGCCTGTCACCGCACAGGATTTTGTCTACAGCTGGCAGCGTCTGGTCGATCCAAAAACAACTTCTCCGTTTGCCTGGTTTGCGGCCCTGGCGGGGATCAGCAACGCGCAGGCGATAATTGACGGCAAAGCGGCGCCTGATACCCTGGGCGTGACGGCAGTGGATGCCCGAACGTTACGCGTTCAGCTGGATAAACCGCTGCCGTGGTTTAGCAACCTGACAGCAAACTTTGCCTTCTATCCGGTGCACAAAGCGAACGTTGAAAGTGGTAAAGAGTGGACGCGCCCGGGCGCGCTGGTCGGGAATGGCGCATACGTCCTGAACGATCGCGTGGTGAATGAAAAACTGGTTGTCGTGCCGAATACCCACTACTGGGACAACGCCAAAACTGTCCTGCAAAAAGTTACGTTCATTCCGATTAATCAGGAATCCGCGGCCACGAAACGCTATCTGGCCGGGGATATCGATATTACTGAGTCGTTCCCGAAAAACATGTATCAGAAGCTCCTGAAGGACATTCCGGGACAAGTTTATACGCCACCGCAGCTCGGAACGTATTACTATGCGTTTAACACGCAAAAGGGCCCGACGGCCGATGCCCGAGTCCGTCTTGCGCTGAGTATGACTATCGATCGCCGCCTGATGGCGGAAAAGGTATTGGGGACCGGCGAGAAGCCAGCCTGGCATTTCACCCCTGACGTGACGGCGGGCTTCACGCCTGAGCCTTCACCGTTTGAACAAATGTCGCAGCAGGAGCTGAATGCGCAGGCGAAAACCTTGCTACAGGCCGCAGGTTACGGTCCTCAGCGCCCGCTGAAGCTGAACCTGCTGTATAACACCTCGGAAAACCATCAGAAAATCGCCATCGCGGTGGCGTCCATGTGGAAGAAAAACCTTGGCGTGGATGTCAAACTGCAAAACCAGGAGTGGAAAACCTATATCGACAGCCGCAATACCGGCAATTTTGATGTGATCCGCGCGTCATGGGTGGGGGATTACAATGAGCCCTCTACCTTCTTGTCCCTGTTGACCTCAACCCACAGCGGCAATATCTCGCGTTTCAACGATCCGGCTTACGATAAGACGATCCATCAGGCGACGCTGGAAACCACGGCGAAAGCGCGTAACACCGACTACAACATGGCGGAGAAAATCCTAATGGAGAAGGCGCCTATCGCGCCCATCTACCAGTACACCAATGGTCGTCTTATCAAGCCATGGGTGAAAGGATATCCGATTAATAACCCGGAAGACGTGGCGTACAGCCGGACGATGTATATTGAGAAGCACTGAGATGTACTGACCTCTGGCTAACGGCAGATTACCATCATTAAACCCTGAACTGGCGCGGCTTGTCGCGCCAGTTTCTCCTTCTGACCATTTCCCGCCACAGCAGAAGTATCACTTTTCTGATATTGCGCTGAATAACGTTTCCTGAATACACGTTCTATGCATCCAGTGGATGATTGTCTTAAATCCGATACACCAGATATATTAAATAGTCTCTCTGGTTATCCCGAGTTTTATTCATAAGTCCACTGTTGGACATTTTCAGGGCTTTTCAGTATTAAGGGCTATCCTGTAATATCATCCGGGATAAATCTTAATTTGTAGCCATTTTTATTGCAGGTTGGCCGAGTGGTCTGTCGGTTTGGCGCTCATGTCCATCCGGGCGCGGTAGTTAATTCAGATTTAAATGTACAGTAAGTTGTACTGAAATTAATTTTTATATTAGCCGTTTTGTCTTAACGCAAGTTACTGGTTAAAATAAAACGCCCTTGCGTTTATGTGGCGATATTCAACCCAACAAGGGATTAATTTATTCAGGAGATAAATAACCATGTCTGAATCATTTCAGAACGAGATACCTCGCGCACGTGTAAATATAAAACTGGATTTGGTCACGGGTGGCGCCCGGAAGAAAGTTGAGCTGCCGCTGAAGCTGCTGACTGTGGCTGACTTCAGCAATGGCAGGGCGGAAGGGACCCTTTCAGAACGCGAAAAAATCAACATCAATAAAAATAATATCAACAGCGTTCTCGCTGATCTTCACCCCGAAGTGAATATCACCGTTAAAAATACCCTGGCGAACGATGGCTCTGAAGAAAACGTGAAGCTGGCATTTCAGAATATGAAAGATTTTGAGCCGGAAGCGGTGGCGCGCCAAATTCCCCAGCTTCGTGCAATGCTCGCCATGCGTAATTTACTGCGGGATTTGAAATCCAATCTTCTGGATAACGTCACTTTCAGGAAAGAACTGGAAACTATTTTAAAGGACCCGGCGCTCACTGATGAACTGCGCCGCGAACTGAACGCGCTTGCCCCGGTCCAGGGTTAATTACCGGAACATGTTAACGGAACAATAACGAGTAAAATGCTTATGTCAGTCAATAATGAATTCCAGAGTCAGACAGGCGGCGCGACAATTGAAAAGACGCTGCCACAGAATGACGTTTATGCGTCCCTGTTCAACAAAATTAATTTAACGCCGGTTGCTGAAATTGGTGACCTGAATGGTTTTGAAGACAATACCATAATGGCGGAAACGTCCGCTGATGCGCGCGTTACGGCAGCCGTCCAGGTCTTCATGCAGTGCCTGCAGAAGTCTGGCCAGAAAGTTGAGAAGCTCGATAAAACATTACTGGATCACCACATCGCGGAACTGGATTTCCAGATTAGCCGCCAGCTTGATGAAGTGATGCACAGCGATGAATTCCAGAAAGTTGAATCCGTATGGCGCGGTCTTAAGTCGCTGGTGGATAAGACGGATTTTCGTCAGAACGTAAAAATCGAGATTCTGGACCTTTCCAAAGACGAACTGCGTCAGGATTTCGAGGACTCGCCGGAGATTATCCAGAGTGGCCTGTACCGTCAGACGTACACGATGGAGTACGACACGCCCGGCGGCGAACCGATTGCTGCGGTGATTTCCGCGTATGAGTTTGATGCGTCTGCGCAGGACGTGGCGCTGATGCGCAATATTTCAAAAGTGTCTGCGGCTGCCCACATGCCGTTTATTGGCTCCGCGGGTCCGGCGTTCTTTATGAAGTCCTCAATGGAAGAAGTGGCAGCCATCAAAGACATCGGCAACTACTTTGACCGCGCCGAGTACATCAAATGGAAAAGCTTCCGCGAGACGGATGACTCCCGCTATCTCGGCCTGGTGATGCCGCGCGTGCTGGGACGCCTGCCGTACGGACCTGACACCGTCCCGGTACGCAGCTTCAACTACGTTGAGCAGGTCAAAGGCCCGGACCACGACAAATACCTGTGGACCAACGCCTCGTTCGCCTTTGCGGCCAACATGGTGAAGAGCTTCATTAACAACGGCTGGTGCGTGCAAATTCGTGGCCCGCAGGCCGGTGGTGCGGTTCAGGATCTGCCGATCCACCTGTACGATCTCGGCACCGGCAATCAGGTGAAAATCCCGTCTGAGGTGATGATCCCGGAAACCCGTGAGTTTGAGTTCGCGAATCTCGGCTTTATCCCGCTGTCGTACTACAAGAACCGTGACTACGCGTGCTTCTTCTCGGCGAACTCCACCCAGAAGCCCGCGCTGTATGACACCGCTGATGCGACTGCCAACAGCCGTATCAACGCGCGCCTGCCGTACATCTTCCTGCTGTCGCGTATCGCGCACTACCTGAAGCTTATCCAGCGCGAAAACATCGGGACCACCAAAGACCGTCGTCTGCTGGAGCTTGAGCTCAACACCTGGGTGCGCACTCTGGTGACGGAAATGACTGATCCGGGCGACGAACTGCAGGCCTCACACCCGCTGCGTGACGCAAAAGTGGTGGTGGAAGACATCGAAGACAACCCGGGCTTCTTCCGCGTGAAGCTGTACGCCGTGCCACACTTCCAGGTGGAAGGCATGGATGTCAACCTGTCGCTGGTTTCCCGGATGCCGAAGGCTAAAGCATAAGGCGGCAGGGATGAAAATTTACCGCCCACTGTGGGAGGATGGGGCCGTTCTGGCCCCGCAACAGTTCCAGCAGCAGGCCCGCTGGAACGCCTATATTGCCGACACCGTTGCCGGGATGGGGATTTCCCACCCCTGGGGTGTGGTTGCGGCAGAATTTGATGATGCGGCGCTCGCACTCTCGCGCCTGAATGCCACCCGTCTGGTGGTTCGTTTTCAGGACGGCACGATTGTTGATACTGAGCTGGCAGATAACCTTCCTCCGGTCTGTGATTTATCCGCTGCAAACGGCAGTGAAGCCGTTGATGTCGTGGCGGCACTGCCGCTGCTGAGCGCGAATGGCGGAAATCTGGATAACGGGCAGGACAGCGAACGCCCGCGCCGCTGGAAAGCCGAGCGCGTGGTGGTGCAGGAGCTTGCCGGGCATGAAAGTGGTGAACTGGCCGTGCTGCGTCATGCCATCACGCTGCGCCTGTCCACGCAGGAAAACAGTGCTTACCTGACCTGTCCGGTGGCTCGTCTGGTGCCTAATGTGAAGGGGCAGTGGAGCCGTGATCTGTCCTTTATCCCGCCGATGTTCTCGGTTGCGGCAAGCCCGGTGCTTGTGACCGAACTGGGCGATTTGCTGGTTCGCCTGCAGGCACGACGCAAGCGTCTGATGGCGATGCGGCGTGAAAGCAACGAGCGTCTGGCGGATTTTGCTGTGGCCGATGTTTCCCTGTTCTGGCTGCTCAATGCCCTGAACAGCGCCGAGCCTGTGCTGACCGAACTGCTGCAGACCCCGGGACGTCACCCTGAGTTGATCTACCGCGAGCTGACCCGTCTTGCGGGCAGCCTGCTGACGTTTTCACTTGAGCACGATGCCGGGGACATTCCCGTTTACCGGCATGATGCGCCTGAACGTGTATTCCCGCCATTACTGACGCTGCTGGATAAACTGCTGGAAGCCAGTCTTCCCTCCCGGGTTATCAGTATTCAACTGGAGCATGTCGATCAGATCTGGAAAGGCCCGCTGCATGATGCCCGCCTGCGCGAAGGGGCCGACTTCTACCTCTCCGTACGCGCTTCCATGCCGAACCACGAACTGCAGACGAAATTCCCGCAGCTGTGTAAAGCCGGCAGTTTTGAGGATGTCTCGGATGTGGTGAACGTGGCACTGAGCGGCATGGTTATCAAACCACTCAGCCATGTTCCGGCGGCGATCCCTCTGCGCCTTGAAAACCAGTACTTCTCTCTGGACCTGAGTACCGATGCGGCGAGGGCGATGCTGGAAGCGGAAAGCTGTACCTTCTACACCCCGCGCTCGCTGGGGGATGTGAAACTTGAACTCTTTGCGGTGCTGCGCACATGAATACATCCAGTCTCAGTCAGACAGAACGTATTTTCTACCCGGGCTGGCTGATGGCCAGCCAGTTACGGGGTGGACAGGAAGTCCGGGACGGGGAGGGACTCTATCGCCGGGCCTGCAGTCTGGTTCAGGAGGCCCGCAGTGCACTGACGGACGCCGGTTTCAGTGATCTCAGCCGCGACCATATGCTGTATGCCCTGTGCGCCCTGCTTGATGAAAGCGTAATGAACAGGGGAACGACCGATGAGGGTTATCTGACCTGGCGCCGGGACCCGCTTCAGGCCCGTTTCTTCGGTACCCTGAATGCGGGTGAGGAGCTGTGGGAGCGTATCCGCAACCTGTTGAAAGAGCCTGCACCGGACACAGCGGTGCTGACCTGCATGTACCGCACCCTGCAGCTGGGGTTTGTTGGCCAGTACCGGGCGCAGGATGATGAGCACCGTGAAGACGTGGTACGTGCGCTGGGCGAGCGGGTGCCTGCCTTTGCGCTTTCGCAGGATGCGCCGGTTGTCGTCAGGGCATCCCGCCTACGCAGTGGCCGCCGGCTGTACTGGTTGTCCTGGATTATCGGTGCAGCGGCTCTGGCGGCACTGTGGTTCGTCCTCTCTTCCTCCCTCACCGAACTGGTGAGCCAGACGATCAGGCCGGGGTAAGCCATGCGTGATGTTTACCGGAGTCTGTTAACCGTGCTGGCGGGCGTACTGGCGCTGTGGCTTGTCCTCGGCTTCTGGCCGCTGTCGGCCGGGAGTCGCGTGGCGCTCAGCCTGCTGGTCATTCTGGTGTGCGGGGGGATGCTGTGGTGTCAGCACCGGACATCCCGGATGCAGGCGCAGGCGTGCAGGGACATTGCGGACGAGAGTCTGCCCCCGGAAGATTTTCAGGGCGCAGTCATTCTTACGTGTGGCGATAACCGCGCGCTTTTCGCTGAGGGTACACCGTACCGTGAGACCCGTCAGGGCTGGTATCTGCGCGTGAAGAATGCAGAGCAGTTGCCCTTGTTTGCGCAGCACCTGAGTCTGGTGCGCCCGGCGCTGGTGTCGCAAATCTCCGTCATGCTGGCGGTGGTACCTGAGCATCACACCTCTTGTGATGATTTTACCCAGTCCCTGCGGGGCTGGCAGCGTGCTGTCGTACAGTGCCGTGCGGCATTCGGCACGATCCCCCCTCTGTGGAGTGTGGCCTGGATATCACCCCCAGCAGCCTGCGCAGGCACAGAGCCCGTCTGGTTTATCACGGGAAGGCAACGTCAGGTATATCAGCCGGGGCTGGGTAATCTGTCGCTGGCAGACTGGATCCGCGAAACGGCTGCGGGTGAGCGACTTTCCCGCCTGAGCCTGGGGTTGTGGTTTGACAGTGGGCTCGTCTGGCTGGACCGCGCTGTCACCAGTTTGCTGTCGGTGCGTCAGGGGGAACTACCGGTCCTGAAACTCTGTGTACAGGGGCTGTGTATGGTGCCGGTGAACAGTGTTGCCGGTAATCTCTGGCAACAGCACATCGCCTCCGTTACCGCCCTGCCGCCGGATGCGGCTGAATGTGGTAAGCCTTTGCCGTTGCCTGAACACCTGTTGTCGGGGCTGCCGCGCCGTCGGGGCGTCAGCCGCCGGATGGTGTTCTGCCGTTACGTCGGATTACTGGGCGGGATTTTCCTCGCGCTGGCCATGCTGGCGTCCTGGATGAACAACCAGCGCCTGATCCGTAATGTCGGCGACCATCTTGCCCTGTACCACCACCTCACCGGTACACCGGTGGCGCCGAAACTGCGGGCACAGCAGCGGCTGCGGGCCGACGGCGCACTGCTGGACAACTGGCTGCGTCGGGGTGAACCCCTGCGTTACCGCCTCGGGCTGTATCAGGGGCTGCGTCTGGTGCCTCCTTTAGAGGCTGCCATCAACAATTGGGCGCCACCGCCCCCGGTTATCAAAAAGATTGTCCAGGGACCGGAGACTGTACGCCTCGACAGCATGTCGCTGTTCGATACCGGCAGATACGACCTTAAACCTGGCTCGACGAAGCTGTTGGTGAACTCCCTCGTGGGCATCAAAGCGAAGCCAGGCTGGCTGATTGTGGTGGCGGGGCATACCGACAGTACCGGCGATGAACAGGCCAACCAGGCGCTGTCGCTGAAGCGTGCGGAGTCCGTGCGCAACTGGATGCGTGATACCGGCGACGTGCCGGAAAGCTGTTTTGCGGTGCAGGGCTATGGCGAAAGCCGTCCTGTCTCCTCTAACGACACGGCACATGGGCGTGCCCTTAACCGCCGTGTCGAAATCAGTCTGGTACCTCAGGCCAGTGCCTGTCAGATACCCGGCAAAAACCCGGCGCCATCGCAGGATGATGGCGTCCCAGAAAATAAAACGGAGTAATTAACATGGCAATTCCTGTTTATCTTTGGCTGAAAGACGACGGCGGCGCGGACATTAAAGGGTCTGTAGACGTTCAGGATCGTGAAGGCAGTATCGAAGTGGTGGCTCAGGAGCACAACCTGTACATCCCGACCGATAACAACACCGGCAAGCTGACCGGCACGCGTATCCACACGCCGTTCCTGTTCACCAAGGAAATCGACTCCTCCAGCCCGTATCTGTACAAGGCGGTGACCACCGGTCAGACCCTCAAGTCTGCTGAATTCAAGTGGTACAAAATCAACGACGCAGGTCAGGAAGTGGAGTACTTCAACACCAAACTTGAGAACGTGAAAGTGGTGAAAGTGAATCCTGAAATGTACGACATCAAGGATCCTTCCAAAGAGAAACATAACCATCTTGAGCGCGTGGAGCTGCGCTACGAAAAAATCACCTGGACCTACAAGGACGGCAACATCATTCATTCCGATTCCTGGAACGAACGCGCCACCGCGTAATCCTGATGCGGGCAGGGCTTTCCTGTCCGCAGTTTTTTGCTGAGCGCCTGAGACGCGGGCGTTCAGCAAAGAAAAACACAATTGCCTGCCTGACCTTATGCGCTTTGGTGAACAGCGAGGGGCGGTAGCGTGTCCAGGAACCGACAAAGAGAGAATCTCATGGAAAATCCAGCCATCCTGTTACGTCGTCTGAACCCTTACTGCGCCCGCGCGATGGAAGGCGCCGCTTCCCTGTGCCAGACCCGCGCCCACGCGGAAATCCTGCCTGAACACTGGCTGCTGAAACTGCTGGAGCAGGGTGAGGGTGACCTGACGGTGCTGGCCCGTCGTTACGAGTGGGATATGGACAGCTTGTGGCAGGATTTGCTCGGCTGGCTGGACAAACAACGTCGCTCGGTACGCCATCGACCGCAGCTCTCCGGGAACATCCGGACGCTGATGCAGGACGCCTGGATGATTGCCTCGCTCAGTGGTGAAGAGCAGATCCGCAGTGTTCACCTGCTGATGGCGCTGGTTGAAAAACAGAGTCTGATTCGCTGCGATGGTCTGTGGCCGCTGCTGACGCTCGCCCGGAGTCAGCTGGAGCGCCTGCGTCCGTTGCTGGACGCGCAGTCCGATGAGCGACCGGACGTACAGCTGGAGGCGGAGCTGGCCAGTGTCGGGGAAGTTGAATTTGTCGGACGTCCAGCTGATGCAGAACCGAAAGTGGGTGAGCTGAACCCGGCGCTGCAGAATGCACTTGATAAATTCACCCTCGACGTCACCGCCCGCGCCCGTGAGGGTAAAATCGACCCGGTGTTTGGCCGTGACAATGAAATCCGCCAGATGGTGGATATCCTGTCGCGTCGCCGCAAGAACAACCCGATTCTGGTCGGCGAGCCGGGAGTCGGCAAGACGGCACTTGTGGAAGGGCTGGCGCTGCGCATTGCGGAAGGCAACGTCCCGGACGCGCTGAAACCCGTCTCCGTGCGCACCCTCGACCTCGGCCTGCTGCAGGCGGGGGCAGGCGTGAAGGGCGAGTTCGAACAGCGGCTGAAGAACATTATTGAGGCGGTACAGCAGTCCCCGTTGCCCGTGCTGCTGTTTATTGACGAGGCCCATACCATTATTGGCGCGGGCAACCAGGCGGGCGGGGCCGATGCGGCTAACCTGCTGAAACCGGCATTGGCCCGCGGGGAACTGCGCACCATTGCCGCCACCACCTGGAGCGAGTACAAGCAGTACTTCGAGCGCGATGCTGCGCTGGAGCGCCGCTTCCAGATGGTGAAAGTGGACGAGCCGGACGACGACA
Organism: Enterobacter sichuanensis; assembly: GCF_002939185.1. GTDB lineage: Bacteria > Pseudomonadota > Gammaproteobacteria > Enterobacterales > Enterobacteriaceae > Enterobacter > Enterobacter sichuanensis. The sequence goes on from NZ_POVL01000060.1 coordinate 22,758, forward strand.
CCGCCTGCCTGATGCTCAGGGGCCTGAAATCCCGCTACGCTGAGCACCATGGGGTGCACATCAGCGATGAGGCGGTGCGAGCCGCCGTCACGCTCTCCCGCCGCTACCTGACAGGCCGCCAGCTGCCGGATAAGGCGGTGGACCTGCTGGACACCGCCTCCGCCCGCATCCGCATGAGTCTTGATACGGTGCCGGAGCCGCTGACCCGCCTGAAGGCGCAGCTCACGGCCCTGGATATGGAGAAGCAGGCGCTGCTGGAAGATACCGTACTGGGCAACAGCAACCACGGCGAACGCCTTGCCGCCATCAAACAGGACGAAGTCCGTATTATCCTGCAGCTTGACCAGCTGGAAACGCAGTACGGCCAGGAGCTGAAGCTGACGGAAGCGCTTCTTGCCTGCCGCACAGATATCTCGCGCCAGGCAGAAACGGCGGATTTGCAGAACCAGCTCACGGCTGTTCAGCAGCCCACCCCGCTGCTGGGGCTAGATGTGGACGTCTGCACCGTTGCCACGGTGATTGCCGACTGGACCGGCGTGCCGCTTTCTTCGCTGATGAAGGATGAGCAGACGGAGCTGCTGAGCCTGGAAGCGAGCCTGGGCAGGCGCGTGGTGGGCCAGGACGCGGCGCTGAACGCCATCGCACAGCGCCTGCGCGCCAGTAAAACGGGCCTGGCGCCGGAGAACGGTCCGCAGGGCGTGTTCCTGCTGACCGGGCCGAGCGGCACCGGCAAGACCGAAACCGCGCTGGCGCTGGCAGACGTGCTGTACGGCGGTGAAAAATCGCTGATTACCATTAACCTCTCCGAATACCAGGAGCCGCACACCGTGTCGCAACTGAAGGGCTCGCCTCCGGGCTACGTCGGTTACGGTCAGGGCGGCATTCTTACCGAAGCGGTGCGCAAACGCCCGTACAGTGTGGTCCTGCTCGATGAGGTGGAGAAGGCACACCGGGATGTGATGAACCTGTTCTACCAGGTCTTTGACCGCGGCTTTATGCGCGACGGTGAAGGCCGGGAAATCGACTTCCGCAACACCGTTATCCTGATGACCTCGAACCTCGGCAGCGACCACATCATGCAACTGCTGGAGGAACAGCCGGAGTCCACCGAATCCGACCTGCATGAACGGCTGCGCCCGCTGCTGCGCGACCACTTCCAGCCCGCGCTGCTGGCACGCTTCCAGACGGTGATTTACCGGCCGCTCAGCGAAGCCGCCATGCGCACCATCGTGGAAATGAAGCTCGGGCAGGTGAGCCGGCGCCTGCACCGTCACTACGGGCTGACCACTAAAATCGATGAGAGCCTGTATGACGCGCTGACGGCGGCCTGCCTGCTGCCGGATACCGGTGCGCGCAATGTCGACAGCCTGCTGAACCAGCAGATCCTGCCGGTACTGAGCCAGCAGTTGTTAATCCATATGGCGGCGAAGCAAAAACCACACTCTTTGATGCTCGGATGGGATGAGGGAGAGGGCATTGTGATGGAGTTTACTCATGACTGAGAAAAAAAAGGATAAGGAGAATTTAAAGGAAGACGGTCTCAGATTGCTGACGACGGGGGAAATTAAACTGGCACAGTCGGTATTTGCGTCTACTATCGAGTATCCAAAAGTCTGGATCCATAAAGCCAGTTATCTTCCTTTTAACCTGCAAAATGAAAATACGGCGATGACACCGAACGGTGAGCTCTATTTTCGGAACCAGTACCATGATGACTTTTCGCAGTCGACCGATGATATGCAGCATCTGTTTATTCATGAAATGAGCCATGTCTGGCAACGGACGAAAGGAATGAATGTCATTGGCAGGGGCCTGGTAAGCTGGTTGGTCAGCTATCGTTATACCCTTGATGGTCGCCTGTTAAGTGAATATCCCATGGAACAACAGGCGCAGATTATTGCGGATGATTTTACGTTACAAACACAGGGATATAAGGTGTGGCATCGATTGTGGGGAGGTAAAAACCCAACAATCACGCTTGATGGCGATACGACTGAGTCAGTAATACGTAAACGATACAAAATTGCATTACGAGGGTTCCCATGGTAAAAGTGCCTGGTTTTAG
>NZ_POVL01000061.1 GCF_002939185.1 Enterobacter sichuanensis
CCGCGCCGACACCGCGCTGATGGAAGAGATGACGCAACAAATTTTGGCTTTGCTCTGGAAGTGAAAGTCTGCCGCCAGTTTACTTCTGGCGGGTTGACTTTGCTGGTGTTATGCAATCAGTGTGACATAGATCAGCAAAAGCTATTCATGTCACCTAATACTGAGTTAACATCTCAACCACATTTCAAGCCGCGCATAAGTCGCGGTGACCACACCTGACAGGAGTATGTAATGTCCAAGCAACAGATCGGCGTTGTCGGTATGGCAGTGATGGGGCGCAACCTGGCGCTCAACATCGAAAGCCGTGGTTATACCGTCTCCGTATTCAACCGCTCCCGTGATAAGACCGAAGAAGTCATCGCTGAGAACCCAGGTAAGAAACTGGTTCCTTTCTATACGGTTAAAGAGTTTGTTGAGTCCCTGGAAACGCCTCGTCGTATCCTGTTAATGGTGAAAGCGGGTGCAGGTACCGATGCTGCTATCGACTCCCTGAAACCTTACCTGGACAAAGGCGACATCATTATTGATGGCGGTAACACCTTCTTCCAGGACACCATCCGTCGTAACCGTGAACTGTCTGCCGAGGGCTTCAACTTCATCGGTACCGGTGTTTCCGGTGGTGAAGAGGGTGCGCTGAAAGGCCCATCCATCATGCCGGGTGGCCAGAAAGAAGCGTACGAGCTGGTCGCTCCTATCCTGACTAAAATCGCCGCTGTCGCGGAAGATGGCGAGCCGTGTGTGACCTATATCGGCGCAGATGGTGCAGGCCATTACGTGAAGATGGTTCACAACGGTATCGAATACGGCGACATGCAGCTGATCGCTGAAGCGTATTCGCTGCTGAAAGGCGGCCTGAACCTCTCCAACGAAGAACTTGCTGAGACCTTCAGCGAGTGGAACAAAGGCGAGTTGAACAGCTACCTGATCGACATCACCAAAGATATCTTCACCAAGAAAGATGAAGAAGGTAAATACCTGGTTGATGTGATTCTGGATGAAGCAGCAAACAAAGGTACCGGTAAATGGACCAGCCAGAGCTCTCTGGATCTGGGTGAACCGCTGTCTCTGATCACCGAATCCGTATTCGCTCGCTACATCTCTTCTCTGAAAGAGCAGCGCGTGGCGGCATCCAAAGTGCTGTCTGGTCCGCAGGCCAAACCAGCCGGCGACAAAGCCGAGTTCGTTGAGAAAGTGCGTCGCGCACTGTACCTGGGCAAAATCGTTTCTTACGCACAGGGCTTCTCTCAGCTGCGTGCGGCATCAGACGAAAACAACTGGGATCTGAACTACGGCGAAATCGCGAAGATTTTCCGTGCGGGCTGCATCATTCGTGCGCAGTTCCTGCAGAAAATCACTGATGCCTATGCGGAAAACGCAGGTATCGCGAACCTGCTGCTGGCGCCATACTTCAAGAAAATTGCAGACGAATACCAGCAGGCGCTGCGTGATGTGGTTGCTTACGCTGTACAGAACGGTATTCCGGTTCCAACCTTCTCCGCTGCAGTGGCCTATTACGACAGCTACCGTGCTGCCGTTCTGCCTGCCAACCTGATTCAGGCTCAGCGTGACTACTTCGGTGCGCATACCTACAAACGCACTGATAAAGAAGGTGTGTTCCACACCGAATGGCTGGATTAATCTGAATTAGTTGTTGCCATTCTATCAAGCCCGGTAGCGATACCGGGCTTTTTTATCCCGCCCAATCCACTCACTTTTTAACGGAATAGATCGCGTGAAAATTCTTGTTACTGGTGGGGCCGGTTTTATTGGCTCCGCGGTTATCCGACACATTATTCGCAATACTCGAGATAGCGTAGTTAACGTTGATAAATTGACCTATGCCGGTAACCTGGAGTCCCTGCGAGAAGTCAGCGATAACGCACGTTACGTATTTGAACATGCTGATATTTGTGACAAAGCGGCAATGGAGCGCATTTTTGCCGCTCATCAGCCGGATGCTGTAATGCATCTGGCGGCGGAAAGCCATGTCGATCGTTCTATAACCGGTCCGGCGGCGTTCATTGAAACCAATATTGTCGGTACCTACGTCCTGCTGGAAACCTGCCGCGCTTACTGGTCTTCACTGGATAACGCGGCAAAAGCAGCGTTCCGTTTTCATCATATTTCAACGGATGAAGTGTATGGTGATTTACCTCATCCTGATGAGCAAACTGATTCTGCGCCATTACCGCTTTTTACAGAAACCACGTCATACGCACCGAGTAGCCCTTACTCCGCCTCCAAAGCATCCAGCGATCATTTAGTCCGGGCGTGGATCCGTACTTACGGCTTGCCAGCAATAGTCACTAACTGCTCAAACAACTATGGACCTTTCCACTTCCCGGAAAAATTAATCCCGCTGGTTATTCTTAATGCCATTGAGAACAAATCGTTACCGATTTACGGGAAGGGCGATCAAATTCGCGACTGGCTGTACGTGGAAGATCACGCCCGCGCGCTTTATACCGTTCTGACAACAGGCAAACCCGGCGAAACGTATAATATCGGTGGTCACAACGAGAAGAAAAATATTGAGGTTGTACACACCATTTGCGACTTGCTGGATGAAATCGTTCCGAAGGAAAAATCATATCGTGAGCAGATAACCTATGTCGCAGATCGGCCTGGCCACGACCGCCGTTATGCTATAGATGCGCATAAAATTAGCCGTGAACTTGGCTGGACACCCAGGGAAACATTTGAAAGCGGTATACGTAAAACAGTTGAGTGGTATTTAAACAATTCGGAATGGGTCTCGAATGTTAAAAGTGGCGCCTATAAGAGCTGGATTGAACAGAATTATGGGGAGCGCAAGTAATGGCGAAGCGTAAAGGTATTATCTTAGCGGGTGGCTCGGGCACTCGTCTTTATCCCGTCACAATGGCAGTGAGTAAGCAGTTGTTGCCCATCTATGACAAGCCGATGATCTACTATCCGCTTTCAACGCTGATGCTTGCTGGTATCAAAGATATTCTTATCATTAGTACACCGCAGGATACCCCTCGTTTTGAGCAACTTCTGGGTGATGGCAGCCAGTGGGGGTTACACCTGCAATATAAGATACAGCCGAGTCCGGACGGTTTAGCTCAGGCGTTTATTCTTGGCGAAGAGTTTATCGGCGAGGACAATTGTGCGCTGGTTTTAGGCGATAATATTTTCTATGGACACGATCTTCCTCGATTGCTAGAGGGTGCCGCCAGCCAGGAAGATGGGGCGACCGTATTTGCCTATCATGTCAGCGATCCAGAACGTTACGGCGTGGTTGAGTTCGACAAAGAGGGTACAGCGATAGGTCTTGAAGAAAAACCTCAGCAGCCAAAAAGTAACTATGCCATAACGGGCCTCTATTTTTACGATAACGATGTCATTGAGATGGCGAAGAGCTTAAGCCCTTCAGCGCGGGGCGAACTGGAAATAACCGATATCAACCGGCTTTATATGCAGCAGGGAAGATTATCCGTTGCGATGATGCGACGCGGTTATGCATGGCTGGATACGGGGACGCACCAGAGCATGATTGAGGCAAGTAACTTCATCGCCACTATTGAAGAGCGTCAGGGTTTGAAAGTGTCTTGTCCCGAAGAGATTGCATTCCGCAGAGGCTTCATTGATGCCGAACAACTTCGTGCACTTGCAGAGCCTTTGAAAAAGACCGGCTATGGGCAATACCTGCTCAATCTGACTAAGGGATTAGTCTGATTTGAACCTGCTTGTGATAAACTCTGCGGCATCGTGAAAAAGCGCAATGTTGCTGGATGAAAGGCGCTTTGAGCCCTGTTCAGGCAACCCCCATTCAGGAGGAAGTGCGTTTATCCGCCCAGGGATAACCTTGACAGTGAAATAGCGTTAGCGATAAAAAACCACCAGTTAATCATTGTGGTGACTGTTTGAATGTCACCAGAAACTCATACTGAAGAAGCCAAACGAATGAAAATAACCATTTCCGGAACAGGCTATGTTGGCCTTTCAAACGGTATCCTGATTGCGCAGAACCACGAAGTGGTTGCGCTGGATATCGTGCAGGCCAAAGTGGACATGCTTAACCAGAAGAAGTCCCCAATTGTCGATAAAGAGATCCAGGAGTATCTGGCGAACAAGCCGCTGAATTTCCGTGCAACCACCGATAAAGAAGACGCCTATCGTGATGCGGATTTCGTTATCATCGCGACACCAACGGACTACGATCCAAAAACCAACTACTTCAACACCTCTACGGTGGAAGCGGTGATCAAAGACGTTATCGCGATTAATCCAAAAGCGGTGATGGTTATTAAATCGACTATTCCGGTAGGTTTCACAAAATCTATTAAAGAGAAGTTCGGTATTGATAATATCTTTTTCTCGCCAGAGTTCCTGCGTGAGGGAAGGGCGCTGTACGATAACCTGCATCCTTCTCGTATCGTTATTGGCGAGCGTTCAGCGCGCGCAGAGCGTTTTGCCGCACTGCTTCAGGAAGGTGCCGTTAAGAAGGATATTCCGGTACTGTTCACCGACTCCACTGAAGCCGAGGCGATTAAGCTCTTTGCAAACACCTACCTTGCCATGCGCGTTGCCTACTTTAACGAGCTGGACAGCTACGCAGAAAGCCTTGGTCTGAACAGCCGTCAGATTATTGAAGGCGTCTGCCTGGATCCACGTATCGGAAATCACTATAACAACCCGTCATTTGGTTATGGCGGTTATTGCCTGCCAAAAGACACGAAGCAGCTGCTGGCCAACTATCAGGCTGTACCGAACAACCTGATTTCGGCGATCGTTGACGCTAACCGTACGCGTAAAGATTTCATCTCAGATTCTATTCTTGCGCGTCAGCCTAAAGTCGTCGGCGTGTATCGTCTGATCATGAAGAGCGGTTCCGATAACTTCCGTGCCTCTTCCATTCAGGGCATCATGAAGCGTATTAAGGCGAAAGGGGTTCAGGTTATTATTTATGAACCAGCGATGCAGGAAGATGAGTTTTTCCACTCTCGCGTGATTCGCGATCTGGATGCATTCAAGCAGGAAGCGGACGTGATTATCTCTAACCGCATGGCGGAAGAGCTGGCGGACGTGGCGGATAAAGTCTATACCCGCGATCTGTTCGGAAGCGATTGATAGCTTCTAACACGCATAAAAAACCCGGCAACATGGCCGGGTTTTTTATTTTCAGACCTTGTAGAAAGCGCGATACCAGTCGACAAAGTTTTTCACCCCGTCTTTGACTGAGGTCTGCGGTTTAAAGCCAATAACGTCATACAACGCTTTCGTATCCGCGCTGGTTTCCAGCACGTCACCCGGTTGAATCGGCATCATGTTTTTCTCTGCTTTTTTGCCGAGTGCTTCTTCCAGCGCCGTAATGTAATCCATGAGCTCGACCGGAGAGCTGTTACCAATGTTGTAAACGCGATAAGGCGCGGAGCTGGTTGCCGGGGAACCGGTCTCAACTGTCCAGTCTGCATCGGCCTGAGGAATGACATCCTGCAGACGAATAATGGCTTCAGCGATGTCGTCAATGTAAGTGAAGTCACGCTTCATCTTACCGTAGTTGTAAACATCGATGCTTTTGCCTTCAATCATCGCTTTGGTGAACTTAAACAGCGCCATATCCGGACGGCCCCACGGGCCATATACGGTAAAGAAACGCAGGCCAGTGGTCGGCAGGTTATACAGATGGGAATAGGTATGCGACATCAGCTCATTGGCTTTTTTGGTCGCCGCATACAGTGACACCGGGTGGTCTACGGAGTCGTCAGTGGAGAACGGCATCTTGCGGTTCAGACCATAAACGGAGCTTGATGAAGCATACAGCAGGTGCTGTACCTTGTTATGACGACACCCTTCCAGCACGTTGAGGTGACCCACCAGGTTGGCGTCCGCATAGGCGTGCGGGTTTTCAAGAGAGTAGCGAACCCCTGCCTGTGCAGCCAGATGGATGACGCGATCGAATTTTTCGCTGGCAAACAGCGCCGCCATCCCCTCACGATCGGCTAACTCCATCTTGTGGAAGGTTAATTTTGCTGATTTGAGCAGTTCCAGACGTGCCAGCTTAAGGTTCACATCATAGTAGTCATTGAGATTATCAATCCCGACGACCTGGTGTCCGGCGTCCAGTAAGCGTTTGCTGACATGAGAACCGATAAACCCTGCCGCGCCCGTAACCAAAAATTTCATATCTTCCCTCGTTAACTTTTCTATCTCGTCGATGCCTGCAGCATCAGAATTGCTATATGATAGCGCGTTGGCTGCGAGTTACATAACCCATCTTTCCGATATAACTCATCGGATTCTGATAGAAAAATCGCTGGCAACAGATACACTATGTAAACATCACTATTTTTGCCCTTTATATCTGTTAGGGATTGTATGACGCAGAACAACAATACTCCGATTAATAGCGGTAATGATCCGGAGCAAATTGATTTACTTGATTTAGTTCTACAGCTGTGGCGTGGAAAGCGGGTAATTGGCGCTTTTGTTGCTGCTTTTATTGTCCTGACGGGTATTTATATCACTGTCGCAAAAGAGAAATGGACCTCTTCCGCGATCATTTCTCAGCCAGATGCGGCGCAGATTGCCACTTATGCTAACGCACTGAATATCCTTTACGGCGGCGCAGCGCCCTCAATGTCGGATATCCAAAACCGTGCAATTAGCCGTTTCAATTCCTCATTTTCTGCTTTAGCCCAGGCGCTCGAAAACCAGGAAGAACCTGAGAAACTGACCATCGATACTACCGTTAAGGGTCAACCGCTGCCGTTAAGCGTCTCCTACCAGGGGGAATCTGCAGACGCGGCGCAAAAGCAGCTGGCACAGTATATTCAACAGGTCGACGAGCAAACGGCGAAGGAACTCGCGCTTGACCTTAAAGATAACATCAAGCAGCAGATCGCTACGCTAAATGACTCTCTGGAAAACCAGGAGAAGGTGGCTCAGGAGCAGAAAGATCTGCGTATCAAGCAGATCACGGAAGCGCTCAAGAATGCTGAAGCGGCGAAAATTACCACTCCGCGGATCCAGCAAACTCAGGACGTTACCCAGGAAACCATGTTCCTGCTGGGCAGCGACGCGCTGAAATCGATGATTAATAACGAAGCTTCTCGCCCGCTGGTGTTCTCCTCGGCTTACTATCAGACCAAACAAAACTTACTGGATATCGAGAAGTTGAACGTGAAGCCGGATACCATCCATGTGTATCGTTACGTCATGAAGCCGGATCTCCCTATCCGACGTGATAGCCCGAAAAAGGCAATTGCGTTAATTCTGGCAGTCCTGCTTGGTGGACTTATCGGTTCTGGTGTGGTTCTGGGCCGCAACGCGCTGCGAAACTACAAACCCAAAGCCTGATTCACCGCAGATAAAAAAAACCGGGGAATTTCCCCGGTTTTTTTATTTATGCCGCTTACGAAGATTTTCTATCACCGCCGTTAAATCCAGCTCCTGATCCTGCAGCAGTACCAGCAGGTGATACATCAAATCCGACGCTTCATTGGTCAGCTCCTCGCGGTCATGTACCGTGGCGGCCAGCGCGGTTTCAACGCCTTCCTCACCCACCTTCTGCGCAATACGCTTGGTGCCGCTGGCGTACAGCTTCGCGGTATAGGAGCTTTCAGGATCCGCTGTTTTACGCTCAGCCAATAACTGTTCCAGTTGATACAGGAACAACCACTGGTGGCTTGCCTCACCGAAGCAACTGCTGGTGCCTTTATGGCAGGTCGGGCCAATCGGATTGGCCAGTACCAGCAGGGTGTCGTTATCGCAGTCAGGCGTAATGTTGACCACATTCAGGAAATGGCCCGAGGTTTCACCCTTGGTCCACAGACGCTGTTTCGTGCGGGAGTAAAAGGTCACTTTGCCGCTGTCGAGTGTTTTTGCCAGCGCGTCCTGGTTCATATACCCCAGCATCAGCACTTCGCCTGAAACCGCATGCTGCACAACCACCGGCAGTAATCCGTCGGTTTTTTCCCAGTCCAGCTGTGCCTGTTGTTGCTCTGTTAACATACCCTGATCTCCACGCCCTGGTCGGCCAGGTACGTTTTTAACTCACCAATATTGATAATCTGTTTGTGGAACACGGAGGCGGCCAGCGCGCCATCCACGTTCGCGTCGCGGAAGGCTTCCAGGAAGTGCTCCATGGTGCCCGCGCCGCCGGAGGCAATCAGCGGTACGTGGCAGACCGCACGGACTTTTTTCAGTTGCTCAAGGTCATACCCGTTACGCACACCGTCCTGGTTCATCATGTTCAACACGATTTCGCCCGCGCCGCGCTTCTGCACTTCCTGCACCCAGTCGAGCGTCTCCCACTGCGTCACACGCGTCCGGCTCTCATCGCCGGTATACTGGTTGACGTGATATTTACCCGTAGCGGCGTCATACCAGGTGTCGATTCCCACGACAATACACTGCACGCCAAAGCGATCGGCGAGACGGGTAATCAGCTCCGGGTCGGCCAGGGCAGGGGAGTTGATGGAGATCTTGTCGGCACCAAACGAGAGAATTTTGGCGGCGTCGTCAGCGGACTTAATCCCGCCCGCCACGCAGAAGGGGATATCAATCACTTCCGCCACGCGCGCGACCCAGCTTTTGTCCACCACGCGGCCATCGCTGGAGGCGGTGATATCGTAAAATACCAGCTCATCTGCGCCTTCATCGGCATAGCGTTTTGCCAGCGGGACGATATCGCCGATGATCTCGTGGTTGCGGAACTGCACGCCTTTTACCACCTGGCCGTCACGCACGTCCAGGCAAGGGATTATCCGTTTTGCCAGCATTGAATCGCCTCCGTCACAGTAAATTTTCCTTCCAGCAGGGCCCGGCCCACAATTACGCCCTTCACACCGGTCCCGCGCAGCGCGGCGATATCGGCTAAGCCACCGATGCCGCCAGATGACTGGAACGCCACCTGCGGATAACGGGCGCAGACTTCCTCATATAACGAAACGTTGGAACCAGCCAGCGTGCCGTCGCGGGAGATATCCGTGCACAGCACGTGCTTCAGGCCAACGGGCAAATACATCTCGACCAGCGCTTCCAGCGTCACGCCGGAATTTTCCTGCCAGCCGCTGACCGCCACCTGTTTATTACCCTGTTCATCAATGCGCACGTCCAGCGCCAGTACCAGCGCATCGGCACCAAAACGACGGAACCAGCCTTTTACGGTCTCAGGATCTTTCACCGCGGTTGATCCGACCACCACACGCGCCACGCCTGCCTCCAGCAGTGCTGCGACGTCGTCTTCCGTACGCACGCCGCCGCCAACCTGGACGGGCACATCAACACCGGCAACCAGGTTTTTCAGCAGGGGGATCTGGCGTTTCGCCGGATCTTTCGCGCCGGTCAAATCCACAAGATGCAGGACCTGCGCACCCTGGGCGGCATACTCCTGCAGGCGCGGCAGCGGGTCGTTCCCGTAGTCGCGCTGCTGCCCGTAATCACCCTGATGGAGACGGACAACCGTGCCGTCAATTAAATCTAAAGCGGGAATAATCATCACATCTCCAGAAAGTTTTTCAGCAGCTGCGCGCCCGCTGCGCCAGAGCGCTCCGGGTGAAACTGTACGCCGAAGAAATTGTCTTTCTGCACGGCCGCAGTGAACGCCTCGCCGTAGTTGCACTGGGCGATCGTATTCGCGTTCACCGGCATGGCGTAGCTGTGCACGAAGTAGAAATATGCCCCGTCTTCAATGCCGCGGAACAGGCGGTCGCCCGCTTTGGCGTAGACGCGGTTCCAGCCCATGTGCGGCAGAGGCAGGCCGTGGTCGGCCATTTTCGGCACGTCTTCGTCGATAATGCCCAGCAGGTCAACGCCGTTACTCTCTTCGCTGCGACGTCCCAGAAGCTGCATGCCTAAGCAAATCCCCAGCACCGGCTGAGTACAGGCCTTGATCAGATCGACCAGCTCGCGCGAGTGGATCTGGTCCATCGCCGCCTGCGCGGTGCCAACCCCCGGAAGGAATAACTTATCGGCGCGCAGCACCACGTCCGGGTCACGGCTCACCACCGGCTCGTAGCCGTGGCGGGTGATGGCCGACTTTACGGAGTTCAGGTTGGCGCATCCGGTATCCAGAATCACCACATTCATTACAGCACTCCTTTCGATGAAGGCAGGGCGTCACCTTCCACGCGGATCGCCTGGCGAAGGGTACGGCCGAAGGCCTTGAAGAGACTCTCTACGCGGTGGTGGTCGTTCTTGCCCTTGGTCTTCAGGTGCAGCGTCAGGCCCATGGTGTAGGACAGTGAGCGGAAGAAGTGCTCCACCATTTCGGTGCTCAGATCGCCCACGCGCTGGTAGTTGAAGTCTGCTTTATATTCCAGGTGCGGACGTCCGGAGATATCCATGGCGCAGCGTGCCAGGCATTCGTCCATCGGCAAAACGAAGCCAAAACGGTTAATACCGCGCTTATCGCCGAGTGCCAGCTTCAGCGCTTCACCCAGCGCCAGGCCGGTATCTTCCACGGTGTGGTGATCGTCAATGTACAGGTCGCCTTTGACCGTGATCTCCATGCGGAAACCGCCGTGGGTGGCAATCTGGTCCAGCATGTGGTCGAAGAAACCGACGCCGGTGTGGATCTTGCTGCCGCCTTCACGGTCCAGCCAGACCTTCACGTCAATCTGCGTCTCTTTGGTGTTACGCTCAACGTGGGAATAGCGGTCACGTTTGGTCAGCTGCTCGCCAATCATCGCCCAGTTAAGGTTGTTGCGGTCATAACGCAGCCCCGCGATACCCATGTTTTCCGCCAGCGTGATATCGGTGATGCGATCGCCGATGACGTAGCTGTTGGTTTTATCCAGCACATCTTCCGCCAGATAGCGCTCTACCAGCTTCACTTTTGGCTTACGGCAGTCGCACTCATCGGCTGGCATGTGCGGGCAAATCAGCACCTCATCAAAGACCACGCCCTGAGAGGTGAGCACCTGCATCATCAGATTATGCGGGCCGTCAAAATCCGCCTGCGGGAAGCTGTCGGTACCCAGACCGTCCTGGTTGGTGATCATCACCAGCTTAAAGCCTGCTTTTTGCAGCTTCAGCAGCACCGGGATCACGTCGGGTTCAAAAGCCAGCTTGTCGAAACGATCGACCTGAAAATCGGCTGGTGGCTCCGAAATAAGGGTGCCGTCACGATCGATAAAAAGGATCTTCTGGGTCATACTTTCTCCGCTTTCAGGGCGTCAATCACGCGCTGGCTCTCTGCGCGAGTGCCTACGGTAATGCGCAGGCAACCGCTCAGGGAAGGTTGTTTATTCTGGTCTCGTAAGATAATGCCCTGATCCCATAAAGATTTAAATACGGCGCTGGAAGCGGTGAAGCGCACCAGAATGTAGTTGGTTTCCGAGTCAAAGACCTGCTCCACGCAAGGAATCTCTTTCAGGGCGGTCACCAGATACTGACGCTCCTCAAGGATCTGCGCCACACGTTCGCGCATCGCGTTGATCCCCTGTGGGGTCAGCGCCTGGGCCGCAATGTCGGCAACCGGCGTGGAAAGCGGGTACGGGGCGATCACTTTCAGCAGCAGGTCGATGACTTCTTTATTCGCCAGGGTAAATCCGCAGCGCAGACCCGCGAGGGCGAAGGCTTTCGACAGCGTACGCAGTACCACCAGGTGTGGATACTCTTCCAGCCAGCCTGCCAGCGTCGCCTGCGGGCAGAACTCGATGTAGGCTTCGTCGGCCACCACCAGAGCTTTACCGCGGGTCATCTCCAGCAGGGTACGGATATCCTGCGGGTTAATAATCTGCCCGGTCGGGTTGTTTGGGCTGCAGACAAACACCACTTTTACGCCGTCGAGATTGTCGGCAATGCCCTGCAGATCCAGCTGCCAGTTCTCCAGAGAGAGCACGTTACGGCACGCCACGCCGAAGGTTTCTGCGCTGACGCTGTACATGCCGTAGGTCGGCTGGCAGTACATCACCGCATCTTTACCCGGCTCGCAGAACGCGCGGATCAGCAGTTCAATACCCTCGTCGGCTCCGCGGCTGACCAGCACCTGCTCTGGCTTCACCCCTGCGTACTGCGCGTAGTTCTCAATGACCGCTTTCGGCTGACACTCCGGATAACGGTTAAGCGTCTGCTGCGACAGCTCAAACTGCACCGCGGTCGGGAATTCGTTGGCGTTCAGCCAGACATCCCCTTTGCCCCCCAGACGGCGTGCAGACTGGTAAGGCGTCAGGCGACGGACATTTTCGCGGGCTAATTCTTCAATGTTCATGCTTGCTCCTTCAGGGCTGCAACGCGCAGCGTAACGGCATTTTTGTGAGCGGTCAGGCGCTCGGCGGCGGCCAGCGTCTCAATGGTGGATGCCAGTGAGGCAAACCCTTCGCGGGAGAGTTCCTGCACGGTCATGCGTTTCTGGAAATCCGCCAGGCCCAGGCTGGAACAGGTTGAGGTATAGCCATACGTCGGCAGAACGTGGTTGGTGCCGGAGGCGTAATCGCCAGCGGATTCCGGAGACCAGTCGCCGAGGAACACCGAGCCTGCGCTGGTGATGCTGTCGACCAGCTCGCGCGCGTTACGGGTCTGAATAATCAGGTGCTCCGGGCCGTACTGGTTGGAGATGGCAATGCACTGCGCCAGATCGCGCGCCACAATCAGGCGGCTGGCCGCTAACGCCTGGCGTGCCGTGTCGGCGCGGGGCAGGTCGGCAAGCTGGCGCTCGACGGCTTCGCCAACGCGCGTGGCCATATCGGCATCCGGAGTCAGGAGGATCACCTGCGAGTCCGGGCCGTGTTCCGCCTGGGAAAGCAGGTCAGACGCCACGAAATCTGGCGTTGCGCCGCTGTCAGCAATCACCAGCACTTCAGACGGGCCGGCAGGCATGTCAATGGCCGCGCCGTCCAGACGCTGGCTGACCTGGCGCTTGGCTTCGGTCACGAAGGCATTACCCGGGCCAAAAATTTTGTCGACCTTCGGAATGGATTCGGTGCCAAACGCCAGGGCAGAGATCGCCTGCGCGCCGCCCACTTTATACACCGCCTGCACACCGCACAGTTTTGCCGCGTAGAGAATTTCATCGGCAATGGGCGGTGGGGAGCAGAGCACCACTTTCTGGCAACCGGCGATGCGCGCCGGGGTGGCCAGCATCAGGACGGTGGAGAACAGGGGAGCCGAACCGCCGGGAATATAGAGCCCCACAGACGCGACCGGACGGGTTACCTGCTGACAACGCACGCCGGGCAGGGTTTCGACATCCACGGCCTGCAGCTTCTGCGCGGTGTGGAAGGTATCGATGTTTTTCACCGCGACGGCCATCGCCTGCTTGATGTCATCCCCCAGACGATTGCTGGCATCCAGGATTTCCTGCTCGGTCACCCTCAATGCGCCGACGTCCGTCTTATCAAATTTTGCGCTGTATTCACGCAGCGCGTCATCGCCACGGGCTTTGACATTATCCAGGATCTCCGCCACGGTGCGTGAGATGCTCTCGGAAGCGGAAATCGCCGGGCGCATCAGCAGCTCGCGCTGTTGCGCGTCGCTACAGGTATTCCAGTCGATGATTGTGTTAAAGCTCATGGCCGTTACTCCATCATCTTCTCAATTGGCAGCACCAGGATGGAGCTTGCCCCCAGCGCCTTCAGTTTTTCCATGGTTTCCCAGAACAGGGTTTCGCTGCTCACCATGTGCATCGCGACGCGCTGCTGATCGCCCGCCAGCGGCAGAATGGTCGGGCGCTCAGCGCCTGGCAGCAGGGCAATCACCTCATCCAGACGCTCGGTCGGAGCGTGCATCATGATGTATTTGGATTCACGCGCCTGAATCACGCCCTGAATACGGGTCAGGAGTTTGTCGATCAGCTGTTGCTTGGCATCGGCCATCTCGCCGTCACGCTGGATCAGGCATGCTTTGGAGCGGTAGATCACTTCCACTTCGCGCAGGCCGTTCGCTTCCAGCGTCGCGCCGGTGGAGACCAGGTCACAGATGGCGTCCGCCAGACCCGCGCGCGGGGCCACTTCAACTGAGCCGTTCAGCAGACAGGATTTAAACTGCACGCCTTTCTGGTCCAGGTAACGCTTTAACAGGTGGGGGTAAGATGTGGCGATACGTTTGCCGTTCAGCGCGGCCGGGCCGTCCCAGGCTTCATCAACCGGCGTCGCCAGCGACAGGCGGCAACCGCCGAAATCCAGACGACGCAGGGTGAAGTAACGCGGATCTTCCCCTTGCGCACGGCGGGTCAGCAGCTCTTCTTCCAGCACGTTTTCACCGATGATGCCAAGGTCAACGACGCCATCCATGACCAGGCCGGGAATATCGTCATCACGCACGCGCAGAATGTCGATGGGCATGTTTTCAGCCAGAGCAATCAGGCGCTGGGTGTGCAGGTTGATTTTAATCCCGCAGCGGGCCAGCAGTTCGCGTGAATCGTCACTTAAACGGCCTGATTTTTGAATAGCTATGCGTAAGCGTGAGTTATCTAACATTCTTTATTCCTCGTTAACCTGTTTTAACCTGTCTGAATTCGGTCCAAAAAAAAGCCCCCGGAAGAAGATCTTCCGGGGGCTTTCTCATGCGTTCATGCACCACTGGAAGATCCAAACGTCTTCCAGCACACATCGCCTGAAAGACTAGTCAGGATGATGGTGATGATGGTGGTGTTTAAATTGAACGCGTGTCATATAAATTCTCGATGAATGCTTATTCATTTGATGTCTTTTAACCTAAACCAGTTGTGCGACATATTGCAAGGGCTTTTTTTGATCATTAATTCATTTCATATTGATGCTATGAATTGTGTGTTCTGCCGGGCTGGCGTAGCCTTATGAAAGAAGAGTGAGAGTCAGGAGAATTCGCATGAAAAAGGTCGCGATTGTCG
This sequence comes from Enterobacter sichuanensis, assembly GCF_002939185.1. Classification (GTDB taxonomy): domain Bacteria; phylum Pseudomonadota; class Gammaproteobacteria; order Enterobacterales; family Enterobacteriaceae; genus Enterobacter; species Enterobacter sichuanensis. Next base: position 14,780 of record NZ_POVL01000061.1, read on the forward strand.
GTTTAGGGTGGCTGGGAATGCCGCTGGCGATGTCATTAGCCGCAAAAGGCTGGCAGGTGACCGGAAGCAAAACCACAGCGGATGGGGTCGAGGCAGCGCGCATGTGCGGTATTGATGGCGTTGAGCTGCGTCTTGAGCCGGAGCTGATATGTGATGCTGACGATCTGGACACGCTGATGAACGTCGATGCGCTGGTGATCACCTTACCCGCCCGGCGTAGCGGGCCGGGTGAGTCATTTTATCTGCAGGCGATGCAGGAGATTGTCGACAGCGCGCTGGCGCACCATGTTCCCCGCATTATTTTTACCAGTTCGACCTCTGTCTATGGCGAGGTGGAAGGCGTCGTAAAAGAGACTTCCGAGCGCCGTCCCGTGACTGTGAGCGGGCAGGTTCTGAAAGAGCTGGAAGACTGGCTGCATAATCTGCCCGGTACGCAGGTTGATATCGTGCGTCTGGCGGGACTGGTTGGACCCGGGCGCCATCCGGGACGTTTTTTTGCCGGTAAGTCTGCGCCAGACGGTCAGCATGTCGTCAATCTGGTGCATTTAGACGATGTGATTGCCGCGATTGAACTGCTCTTACAGGCTCCAAAAGGTGGACACATCTATAATATATGTGCACCGTCTCATCCGACGCGCAGCACGTTTTACCCGCTGATGGCACGTCAGTTGGGTCTGGCTCCGCCGGTTTTTGGTGAAGCAAAGGATGGTGGTAAAGGCAAAGTTGTTGATGGCAATCGCATTTGTCATGAGCTGGGGTTTGAGTATCAGTATCCCGATCCGCTGGTGATGCCCATGGAATAAGTCCCGCAGCGGAGACGATCGCACACCAGAAGGGGGGCGAGCATGAAACCGCTGCTGGATGTTCTAATTATTCTGGATGCACTGGAAAAAGAGGGGAGCTTTGCGGCTGCGTCGGCAAAGCTCTTCAAAACCCCTTCCGCGCTGAGCTACACCGTTCAAAAGCTGGAAAGCGATCTCAATATTCAGATCCTCGATCGCTCCGGGCATCGCGCGCGGTTCACCCGTACCGGACAAATGCTGCTGGAAAAAGGACGTGAAGTCCTCCATACCGTGCGTGAACTGGAAAAACAGGCCATTAAGCTTCACCAGGGGTGGGAAAACGAGCTGGTGATTGGCGTGGATGATACCTTTCCCTTTTCTCTCCTGACGCCGCTAATTGAGGCCTTCTACCAGCACCACAGCGTGACCCGGCTTATTTTCATCAATGGCGTGCTGGGCGGATCCTGGGATGCCTTAACCCAGGGCAGGGCAGACATTTTTGTTGGCGCACTCCATGAGCCTCCCCAGTTGAGTGATTTTGGTTTTGCCCGCCTGGGCGTGCTGGAGCAGGTCTTCGCCGTGGCGCCCCATCATCCGCTGGCGCAGGAGCCTGAACCTATAAACCGGCGCGTGATTAAGGGTTACCGCGCAATAGTGGTTGGGGACAGTTCGCGTCCGGAATGTGCGGTTTCCTCGCAACTGCTTGATGAACAGGAAGCAATTACCGTTTTTGACTTTAAAACCAAACTGGAGCTGCAGATAAGCGGTCTGGGTTGCGGCTATTTACCCCGCTATCTGGCGCAGCGCTTTATCGATAGCGGTGCGCTTGTTGAAAAACAGGTACTTGCTCAAAACAGCAACGAATCGGTGTGGGTGGGCTGGAATGAACAGACCGCCGGGCTGGCCAGTGCCTGGTGGCGGGACGAAATTTTAGCAAATAGTGCTATCGCTGCTGTTTATGCGCAGGGCAGTGTCGAGAAATCAGCCAGTTAGAAAAAAGAAAATGACCCGCTGCGTTGCAAAGTATTGCCTTTTGTATCCGATGTGGGGCAAAATGCCGCCGCTGCAACCAAATGAATAATCGACGATATAAAAGGCGTCGGTTATTTTTTTTTGCATGTACGAAACGAAACTAAAAACCAAGAGGCCGGGCTTCGTACCGGATAGATATTTACTAAAATCCGACAGTTGTTGTCGCTGAGGAAGAAAGAAATGGGGCAATTTTTCGCTTACGTGGCGGTTATCACCGTAAAGGAGAATAACTATGTCGCATAACGCAACTCCAAACACCTCTCGCGTGGAATTACGTAAAACGCTTACGTTGATTCCGGTTGTCATGATGGGTCTGGCCTATATGCAACCAATGACGCTGTTTGATACATTCGGTATCGTATCAGGCCTCACTGACGGTCATGTGCCGACGGCTTACGCCTTCGCGCTGGTGGCGATCCTCTTTACCGCGCTGAGCTACGGTAAACTGGTGCGTCGCTATCCGTCTGCGGGTTCCGCCTACACCTATGCCCAGAAATCCATCAGCCCGACAGTAGGCTTTATGGTGGGCTGGTCTTCGCTGCTCGACTATCTGTTCGCGCCGATGATCAACATTCTGCTGGCAAAAATCTATTTTGAAGCGCTGGTGCCGTCGATTCCATCCTGGATGTTCGTCGTGGCGCTGGTGGCCTTTATGACCGCCTTTAACCTGCGCAGCATTAAGTCTGTCGCCAACTTTAACTCCGTTATTGTTGTGCTTCAGGTTGTGCTGATTGCCGTTATTCTTGGCATGGTGATCTACGGTGTGTTCCACGGCGAAGGCGCGGGTACGCTGGCGAGCAGCAAGCCGTTCTGGTCTGGTGATGCGCATGTGATCCCGATGATTACCGGGGCGACCATTCTCTGCTTCTCCTTTACCGGTTTTGACGGGATCAGCAACCTGTCTGAAGAAACCAAAGATGCAGAGCGCGTGATCCCGCGTGCTATCTTCCTGACGGCGCTGATTGGTGGTCTGATCTTTATCTTCTCGACCTATTTCCTGCAGCTGTACTTCCCGGATATCTCCCGCTTCAAGGATCCGGATGCGTCTCAGCCGGAAATTATGCTCTATGTGGCGGGTAAAGCGTTCCAGGTTGGCGCGCTGATCTTCTCCACCATCACTGTACTGGCGTCCGGTATGGCCGCTCATGCAGGCGTTGCGCGTCTGATGTACGTTATGGGTCGTGATGGCGTATTCCCGAAAAGCTTCTTCGGCTACGTTCACCCAACCTGGCGTACCCCGGCGATGAACATCATCCTGGTGGGTGCTATTGCGCTTCTGGCAATCAACTTTGACCTGGTGATGGCAACGGCGCTGATTAACTTCGGTGCGCTGGTGGCGTTCACCTTTGTTAACCTGTCGGTTATCTCTCAGTTCTGGATCCGTGAAAAGCGTAACAAAACGCTGAAAGATCACTTCCAGTATCTGTTCCTGCCGATGTGTGGTGCGCTGACCGTAGGCGCGCTGTGGGTTAACCTGGAAGAGAGCTCAATGGTGCTTGGCCTGATCTGGGCGGGTATCGGCCTGGTTTATCTGGCCTGCGTCACGAAGAGCTTCCGTAACCCGGTTCCGCAGTACGAAGACGTCGCGTAATACTGTGTCGGGTGGCGGCTACGCCTTACCCGACCTACAAAACCCGTAGGTCCGCGTAAGCGCAGCGCCAACGGGCAAAAAAAAGCCGGAGACATCGCCTCCGGCTTTTTCATACCCATCGATCAAACTATCTCTTGCGCGTACTGGAACAGAGATTTCAACAGTGCCTGTTTCTCAGCATTCCCTTCATACTGGCCGTAAAGCATCTCCAGCTCCTGTGCATAGCTGTGCAGGTACTCTGGCGTAAACACGTTGCGACGATGCTCCAGCCAGCGTTCCTGTTCCGCTTCATCCAGCGTGCCGGGGAAGTTACGCGCCCGGTAATTAAACATCAGTTTTTCGATGCGTTTATCGGCGAAAGTGATATCCAGCGCCGGTAAGTTACGCGGCTCGGTTTGCAGAACGATGTTCATGGCCGCGCGATCGGCATCGCTGAAGAACCCATTGTACAGCTGAGCATCCACGTTTTCAGACGGCACGAACGGCTCGGCTTCTGCAAAAATGGCCACCACTTTCTCCCGCACCTGCGGATTTTCACGCAGCACTTTCAGGTTATCGAGGCAGTGCTGGCGGTTAATGCCCAGCCTGTCCGCATCTTCCGGTCGCAGCGTATTCGCCTGCGCCAGGACCGGACATTTATTGATATGCACCAGTTTGACCGGTACCGCAGGCAGATCGCCGAGCTCATTTTTCGGCGTGTACAGCCGCTCGCGCAGGGTATCGCTGTCGAGCTCCAGCAGCGGTGAAATATCACCGGCTAAATCCACCATGATGACCGCATTACGGTTGTCCGGATGCCACGCCAGCGGGGCAACCCAGCTGGTATTGCCGCGCCAGGCCCCAAACATGCCGGAAATATGCACCAGGGGTTTCATCTGCGGTACGTCGATAAGGGTCATGAGTTTCTGCTTGTTGCGATGGCTCAGCAGATACTCAAACAGCCGGGGCTGTGCAGTTTTCACCAGTTTCGCCATGGCAATGGTGGCGTAGACGTCCGCCATCGCGTCGTGGGCATTGCTGTGCTCAATGCCGTTGGCACGCGTCAGGTGCTCCAGTCGGAAGCTGGGGAGTCCTTCTTCATTTTCTGGCCAGTTGATGCCTTCAGGACGCAGCGCGTAGCAGGCGCGCATGATGTCGAGCAAATCCCAGCGCGAATTGCGGTTCTGCCAGCTCCAGGCATAGGGATCGTAGAAGTTGCGATAGAAGATGTTGCGCGTCACTTCATCATCAAAACGGATGTTGTTGTAACCCACCACGCAGGTATGGGGAACGGTAAACAGATCGTGGATGCGGCGGGCGAACTCTGCCTCGCTAACGCCTTTCTCCCGCGCTTCCTGAGGGGTGATCCCGGTGACCATCACCGCGCCGGGCTGAGGCAGATAGTCATCCGCGGGTTTGCAGTAAAAAACCTCAGGCTCGCCAATGATGTTGAATTCGTCGTCGGTGCGGATGGCGGCAAACTGCGCCGGTCGATCCAGCGCCGGGTGTGTGCCAAAGGTTTCATAGTCGTGGAATAAAAAAGTCGGGCGTGCGGCAGAGTCAGACACCAGTAATACCATCCTGTTAAAAATTGACGTCACTATGGTAAACGATCGTGCGGGTCAGACCGAATAAAAAGCGCCGCCGTGTTGCAAATTTGCGCGTCGTCTTCAGAGAGAAATATGCGTTCTGTCACATTTTTTTGCAATTAAGCCAGGTAACGACAGCGGAACTCCCGTAAAAAGGTCATCGATTTTTAATGACCTGAGGATATGCCGTTGAAACGCCGTCTGTTTATTGCTGTTTCTTTACTCGCTTCGAGTGTCTCATCTGCCTTTGCGGCCGAACCACTGGATTTTTCGCCGCAGCCTCCGGCCATTCAGGCGGGCTCCTGGGTGCTGATGGATTACACGACTGGTCAGATCTTAACGGCGGGCAACGAACATCAACAACGTAATCCGGCGAGCCTGACCAAGCTGATGACGGGCTATGTGGTGGATCGGGCCATTGACAGCCATCGTATCTCGCCGGACGACATTGTCACCGTTGGGCGTGATGCGTGGGCCAAAGGGAACCCGGTTTTTGACGGATCGTCGCTCATGTTCCTGAAAGAGGGCGATCGTGTCTCCGTACGCGATTTAAGCCGCGGTCTGATTGTCGATTCCGGTAACGACGCCTGCGTGGCGCTGGCCGATCACGTGGCGGGCGGTCAGCCGCAGTTTGTGAAGATGATGAATGACTATGTGCAAAAGCTGAACCTGCGTGATACGCACTTTGAAACCGTCCACGGGCTGGATGCGCCGGGCCAGCACAGTTCGGCCTACGATTTGGCCGTCCTCTCCCGGGCCATCATCCACGGCGAGCCTGAGTTTTACCATATGTACAGCGAAAAGAGCCTTACCTGGAACGGGATCACCCAGCAAAACCGCAACGGTCTGCTGTGGGATAAAACCATGAACGTGGACGGGCTGAAAACGGGGCACACCTCGGGGGCGGGCTTTAACCTGATTGCGTCTGCCGTTGACGGTCAGCGTCGTTTGATTGCCGTGGTAATGGGCGCGGACAGCCCGAAAGGGCGTGAGGACCAGGCCCGGAAACTCCTGCACTGGGGGCAGCAGAATTTCGATACCGTCCAGATCCTGCATAACGGTAAAAAGGTGGGGACAGAGCGAATCTGGTACGGCGATAAAGAACAGGTGAAACTGGGCACCGACCAGGACTTCTGGCTGGCCCTGCCGAAAGCGGAAGTGCCAAACATCAAAGCTAAGTACGTGCTGGACAAAAAAGAGCTGGAAGCACCGATTGCCGCGCATCAGCGGGTCGGGGAGATCCAGCTCTATGATCGCGACAAAGTGGTGGCGCACTGGCCGCTGGTGACGCTGGAAGCCGTTGATAAAGGCGGCATGTTCTCCCGCCTGAGCGATTATCTGCATCACGCTCTTTAAGTGCCGTTGAGCAGACTGGCAGGGTTGCGAGTCTGCTCACATAATAAACACTTCACGTTTGCTGAACCCGCATAATCCGCTTTATAGTGTATAAATATACAGTGATAAATGGAGGCAGCATGGACTACAGCATTAAGCAGCAACAGAAACGTAAGATTGCCGGTTTTCATTTGGTCGGGCCGTGGGAACATACGGTAAAACAGGGCTTTGAACAGCTGGTGATGTGGGTGGACGGGCGTCACATTCAGCCGCTGGAGTGGGTTGCGGTCTACTACGACAACCCGGATGAGGTCCCGGCAGAAAAATTGCGCTGTGATACGGCCGTCACGGTGCCGGACGATTTCATCATTCCGGAAAACAGTGAAGGCGTCATGATGACGGAAATCGCGGGTGGGGACTATGCTGTGGCAACGGCCCGCGTGGAAAACTACGACTTCGCGACGCCGTGGTATCAGTTCTTCAATTCCCTGTTGCAGGACAATAAATACCAGATGGCGCTCAAACCCTGCTTCGAGCGCTATCTCAATGACGGCAATGCAGACGGCTACTGGGATATTGAGATGTTTATCGCGGTGGAGCACAAACCCGTTTAAGCTTGTTAAATGAAGGGTTTTTCAGCCGGGAGCGATCCGCCCGGCTGAAAACACAGTACAATTGTGATTTGCCGTGTAGCTGGAGAGCGGGTGTGCGTCCCGACAAATCATTAACCCCTTTTGAAATTCGGTTATACAAACACTACCGCGTGGTGCATGGGTGTCGCATTGCGCTGGCGTTCGTATTGACGTTTGTACTGGTCCGTTTGCTGGATATCCCGGAAGGGACGTGGCCGCTGATCACGCTGGTGGTGGTGATGGGGCCCATCTCGTTTTGGGGAAACGTCGTCCCACGCGCCTTCGAGCGAATTGGTGGGACCGTGTCAGGCTCGGCACTTGGGCTTATCGCCCTGAAGCTGGAGCTTATTTCGTTTCCGGTCATGCTGGCATGGTGTGGTGCCGCCATGTTCCTGTGCGGCTGGCTGGCGCTGGGCAAAAAGCCATATCAGGCATTGCTGATTGGTATTACTCTCGCGGTGGTGGTCGGCGCCCCTGCCGGGGATATGACTACCGCGCTCTGGCGAAGCGGGGATGTTATCCTCGGTTCACTGCTGGCCATGCTCTTCACCGGTATCTGGCCGCAGCGCGCTTTCTTGCACTGGCGTATTCAGATGGCCAACTATGTGACCGCATTTAACCGCGTCTATCAGGCCGGTTTTTCTCCAAACCTGGTTGAACGTCCCCGGCTGGAAAAGCATCTGCAAACTATCCTCAACGACGTGGTCAAAATGCGCGGTCTGATCACGCCCGCCAGCAAGGAAACCCATATTCAGAAAGCGATTTTCGAAGCCATCCAGACGGTAAGCCGCAATCTGGTGTGCATGCTGGAGCTGCAAATCAATGCGCACTGGGCCTCGCGCCCCAGCCACCTGTTGATGCTTAACGCGCAGACCCTCAAAGAGACTCAGATGATGACGCAGCAAACGCTGTTGACCATCGCTCATGCGCTCTACGAAGGCAACCCGCAGCCGATCCTGGCGAACAGCGAACGTCTCAACGAAATCGTGGCGGAGCTGAAGCTGCTGATCAACGAGCGTCAGAGCGATAACGTGGCAGAAACGCCGATTCACGGTTATGTCTGGCTGAGCATGGAGCTGGCGCGACAGCTCGAGCTGTTATCGCACCTGATTTGCCGGGCGCTGCGCAAATAAAAGGCGTATGTGACGCCTGCTGCTTCGATTCAGCAGCAATTGGGGTTATGATAGCTTTAAACGATATAGCCATTGTCATTCGCAGCCGCTGTCAGTAAGGTTATTGTTACAACGGTTGCTTTAACGAATCCGAATCTCACATTATCAGGGGTGTAAAAATGGAAACTACCAAGCCTTCGTTCCAGGATGTTCTGGAATTCGTCCGCCTGTTCCGCCGCAAAAACAAGCTGCAGCGTGAAATCCAGGACGTTGAGAAGAAGATCCGTGACAACCAGAAACGTGTTCTGCTTCTCGACAACCTGAGCGACTACATCAAGCCGGGTATGAGCGTTGAAGCTATTCAGGGCATCATCGCCAGCATGAAGAGCGACTATGAAGACCGCGTTGATGACTACATCATCAAAAACGCTGAGCTGTCCAAAGAGCGCCGTGACATCTCTAAGAAGCTGAAAGTGATGGGCGAAATCAAAAACGGCGAAGCAAAAAGCGAGTAATCGCAACGAATCGTGAAAAAGGCTCTCTGGTGACAGAGAGCCTTTTTTTATGATTCAGAACGCGGCTGAAGCTGATAAATCCAGGCATTTACCCGTTTACCTTCATGGGTCGTCACCATCACCTCAACCCGATCGTAGCCGTCTTCAAATTCATCCAGCATTGGCCAGTGTGTGGCAAGGTTATCAGAGATAAACAGATAGCCTTCAACGCGGGGGCCATCCGGGTGGAGCACGATCCCCGGGAAATCAGCTGCAGCGCCCCAGCCGCGTTCGTAAAACGTGCCGCATACAAAGCCGGGCAGCCATTCGCCGCCGATGTTTTCCAGAATATGCGCATTAGAGTGGCCCGGGCGCAGCGTGCCGTAGACAAACAGAGCGTTCATTTTCCCTCATCCGCAAAGCAAAAAGCCTGCTTTAAAAGCAGGCTTTTT
>NZ_POVL01000062.1 GCF_002939185.1 Enterobacter sichuanensis
TTAGCTTTGCCCTGAGCTTCTTTACGGCTCCGCAGGCCGGTCGCTTATCAGCGAAATATGGCGCAATGAAAGTCTTGCGCGTGCTGTTCCTGGTCATGGCCTTTGGCATGCTGCTGACGCTGACGTCGAATGTTGTCACCTTTATTGTGGGCGCGGTCATTTTTACCGGCTGTTTCTTCGGCTGCCACTCTATTGGCTTAAGCTGGGTCAGTAAAAATGCAACCCATGCAAGAGGCCAGGCCGTCGCGCTCTATTTATTCTTCTACTACATGGGCGGTTCGGTTATTGGTTTTATCAACGGTTTTGTTTTCCATTCAATGGACTGGCTGGGAATGACAGGATTTATTCTGGCCTTACTCGGGGTTGGCGTTGTGGTGGCAACGTATCTGGCATCTGGTAATAAACCGGTGCTGGTAACGGCGCAGTCAGCAGAATAAAACATCAGGCAAGGTGTTCACGCCTCAGGGCGTGAACACAGAACGAATATGTATATCAATCGGGTATCATCATGAAATTAGCAAGTTATATTCATCAGGGCCGTAAAAGCTACGGGATTTATACACCATCCGGCATTATCGATTTGGGTAATAAAATCGGCCATCACTACGCGACGTTGAAAGATCTCCTTCAGTGGGATGCGGTTGACGTTGCCAGGCAATATCTCGATTGCCCTGTGGATATGATGCCTGAAGAGATTACCTTTTTACCCGTTATTGAAGAGCCTGGAAAGATTTTCTGCGTTGGTATGAATTACGCTGAAAAAAGAAAAGAGTTTGCCGAGACCAATAATGCGCCCACGCTGTTTATTCGCTTTCCTGATTCACAAACCGGGCATGCGCAGCCGGTGATAAAACCGGTTCTCTCCAGCGAATTCGATTATGAAGGCGAGCTGGCCGTTATTATCGGTAAACCTGGCAGCCGGATTGACGTGAATAACGCGCTCAGTCATGTCGCGGGATACAGCTGCTATATGGATGGTTCCGTTCGCGACTGGCAGCACGCCTGGTTCACTGCCGGTAAAAACTGGACGCAAACCGGCGCCTTCGGCCCCTACATGACCACGGCGGATGAGATCCCCGATCCACATGCATTGACCATTCATACCTGGCTGAACGGCATGCTGGTTCAGAATGACTCCACCGGCAGCATGATCCACAAAGTGGCGGATCTTATCGCCTACATCAGTACGTTCACCTCTCTCAGCGCTGGCGACGTCATTATTACCGGTTCGCCAGGCGGCGTCGGCAAAAAGCGTAATCCGCCGCTGTTTATGCACCATGGCGATCGCGTTGAAGTTGAGATCGAAAACCTTGGTCGCCTGATGAACACCATTGTGGAAGCTCAACCGCAGCCGGAAGAGCTCGCTGTCTAAACGCCCAGGAGAGAGAAGATGTTCAGCGCCAGAACACCCGAGTTTGAGGTTATTAACGCCGGTAACGCTCAGGCCAGAGAGGAGGTTGCCGCTTTCCTGGCCCGCAACGGTTTAGGTATTGATGACGATATTGCGCAATTTATTGTTGCCCGCTATCAGCGCCATCTTGTCGCCTGCACCGGCATTGCGGGTAACACGTTGAAGTGCATCGCAGTGGATGCCGGGTGGCGGGGCACGTCGTTAATCCTGACGTTAATCCATGAGGCCGAACTGCAGGCGGCACAGAACGGTGAACATCAACTCTTTCTCTTTACCTGTCCGGATAACGTGAAGTCATTTCGCGGATGCGGCTTTTATCCGCTGGTGACGGTCGGGAAGCGTGCGGCATTAATGGAGAATACGCCGGTGGGGATTCATCGTTATTGCAGCGAACTTCGCCGTCATCATCTCGTGCCGGGAAATACTGTTGGCGCGATTGTGATGAACGCGAATCCGTTCACCCTGGGCCATCAATATCTGATCGAGCATGCAGCAAGCCGGTGCGACCACTTGCATGTTTTCGTGGTTCAGGAAGATGTCTCCACGTTTTCATTTAAAGAACGCTTCGCGATGGTCAGGGACGGTTCCCGGCATATTCCTAACGTCACGGTGCATCCGGGGTCTGCGTATATTATTTCTCGCGGCACCTTCCCGGGCTATTTCCTGAAAGACAAGCAGGTCATTGATAAAGTCTATGCGGCCATTGACCTCCTGCTGTTCAGAAATTACATCGCCCCGGCGTTGAATATTCATCATCGTTTCGTGGGTACCGAACCGTTCTGTCCGTTAACCGCTGAATATAACCGGGCAATGCATCGCTGGCTGGAAGACGAAACCAGCGCGGCGCCCCGTATTTGCGTCCACGAAATAGAAAGAAAAACGGATGGCTTTAATGTGCCGGTCTCGGCTTCAGCCGTTCGTCGTTTATTAAAAGAAAACAACATCGCTGCCGCCAGCCGCATGGTGCCAGCCACCACGCGCGCGTTTCTGAATAACGGGGTGCAGCATCAGCGTTGCTTATCCGAGCCGCTGACGGCAGCGGTTTAAGCGCATTATCACAGGAAAATGGATATGAAAATTGTACAAGCCGCGATGGCGGGAACGCTGGAGTCCAGCGACCTCATGGTTAAGGTCAGCCCCGATGAGAGCGGGCTGGACGTGGTCATCCACAGCGAAGTCTATAAGCAATTCGGCGACCGAATTGCAGAAGTGGTGAATGAAACGCTCTCTGCGTTCAACATCGAACAGGGGCAGATCATTATTGATGATAAAGGCGCGCTGGACTGCGTGATCCGCGCCCGCGTGCAGGCTGCACTGCTCAGAGGGACAGCCCGGGAAGACATTGCATGGGAAACGTTATAATGAAAAAGTTACGCCGCAGTATGTTATTTATTCCCGGTTCAAGTGCTGCCATGTTGTCGACGGCATTTATCTATAAACCAGACTCCATTATGTTTGACCTGGAAGATGCCGTGGCGCTGAAAGAAAAAGACAGCGCCCGTCTTCTGGTATTTCATGCCCTGCAACACCCGATGTACAACGATATTGAAACCGTTGTTCGAATTAACCCGCTAAATACCCCTTTCGGTTTAAAGGATCTTGAAGCTGCCGTCAGGGCAGGGGTGGATGTTATTCGTCTGCCGAAAACCGACTCTCCGGAAGATATCTATCAGCTCGAACGTGAAATCGTCCGCATTGAAGAAACCTGCGGCCGTCCTGTTGGCTCCACGAAATTAATGGCCGCGATTGAATCTGCCGTGGGGGTTATTAATGCGGTCGCCATTGCGAAATCGTCCGACCGTTTAATGGGTATTGCACTGGCCGCCTTTGATTATGTGATGGATATGCAAACCGAGCGAGGCGACGGGACAGAGCTGTTCTATGCCCGCTGTGCGGTATTACATGCCGCGCGCGGAGCCGGTATTGACGCGTTCGATGTGGTGTACGCCGATGTGAATGATGAGGCTGGTTTCCTGAAAGAGGTGGATCTTATCCGCCGGATGGGCTTCAACGGAAAATCGCTGATTAACCCGCGACAAATTGAAATTCTTCATAACGCCTACGCTCCCACCCAGGAAGAAGTGGATTACGCACAACGCGTGCTTGCCGCCGCAGAAGAGGGCGAACGCAACGGACTCGGGGTGATCTCGCTGAACGGCAAAATGATCGACGCACCGATTATCAACCATGCCCGTGTTGTTATCGAACGCAAAAATGCCTCTGGCATTCGTCAGTAATCACCTTTTTTCGCAAGCGACAGGATGAATAATGAAAAATCTCACTGAAACCCTGCACCATATTCCCGGCACGCGTCGTGAATACGTCGCCTTCAGCGGCGCTAACGCGACGACGCCGTATCTTTCTGATGCACAGAAAAAATATCAGCGCAAACTTTTTGCCAGCGTGGACGAGGTGCTGGACCGTTGCGATCTGCATGACGGCATGACCGTCTCCTTCCATCACGCGTTCCGGGAAGGCGACAAGGTGATCAACTATGTGATGGATAAGCTGGCTCAGCGCGGTCTTAAAGGGCTCACGCTCGCGTCCAGTTCGTTAATGTCATGCAATACGCCGCTTATCGGGCACATTCGCAATGGTGTGATTGGCAAAATCTACACCTCCGGGATGCGTGGTGAACTCGCGGACGCGATTTCACACGGACTGATGGACGAACCGGTACAGATCCACTCCCACGGCGGACGGGTGAATCTGATTCAGAAGGGCGAAATTACCATTGATATCGCTTTTCTGGCGGTCTCCTGCTGCGACGAATATGGCAATGCCAGCGGCAACGGCGGTACCTCGCAGTGCGGCTCGCTGGGTTACGCCATGGTCGATGCGCAGTATGCCAAAAAGGTGGTCCTGCTTACCGAAACCCTGAAGCCATTCCCTAATCTGCCGGCCAGTATCGTTCAGGATCGGGTTGACTATGTGGTGCAGATTGAGAGCGTCGGCGATCCGGCCAAAATCAGCGTCGGCGCCGCCAGGGTGACCAGTAATCCACGCGAACTGATGATTGCCCGTTCTGCTGCCGACGTTATCGAACACTCTGGTTATTTCCGCAACGGCTTTTCCATTCAGACCGGTTCAGGTGCGGCATCCACCGCCTGTACGCGGTTTATGGAAGCCCGGATGCGCAAACACAATATTGTCGCCAGGTTTGCGCTCGGCGGGATCACCGGCAGCATTGTCGATCTGCATCAAAAGGGCTTAATTGAAAAGATACTCGATACGCAAAGCTTTGACGGTGCGGCGGCGGCCTCCATGGCAGTCAATCCCAACCATGTTGAAATCTCCACTAACGTCTACGCCAACCCGGCGGCCAAAGCCGCCTGCTGCGACAGGGTCGATGTGGTCATCCTCAGCGCGCTGGAGGTGGACACACAGTTCAATGTCAATGTCCTCACCGGTTCCGACGGGGTGATGCGCGGCGCGTCAGGCGGGCATTGCGACGTCGCGGCGGCGGCCAATCTCACCATTGTAGTTGCTCCGCTGATCCGCAGCCGCATTCCAACCGTTGTCAGGCAGGTCACCACCCTGGTAACACCGGGGGAGAGTATCGACGTTCTGGTTACCGATCACGGTATTGCCGTTAACCCGGCGCGCCCGGAGGTCCGCGAACGCCTGATTCACGCCGGGCTGACCGTCGTCGACATCGAGGCGCTGTACCAGAAGGCGTTGCTTATCTCGGGTGAGCCTAAGCCGGTGGCGTTTACCGACCGGATCGTTGGCGTGGTGCGCTACCGCGACGGCAGCGTAATTGATGTGGTTCACCAGGTGAAGGAGTGATCCCCATGACGGATAACGCATCGAATACCTCTGTTTCGCTGGAACAGGTTCTGACATCAAAAGAGCAGCGCGCACGCCGACAGCAGGCGTGGCTGTTTCAGTCGGATCATACCGTGGTATCCGTCACGCTGGTCTGGCCGGGGGCGGTGAAGGATACCGGTCTGGCCCGACGGGTGATGGCCGTTGCGAATGAGGCGCTCGGTGAGCTATTCCGCACGCATCAGTGGACGGTCTGCCGCCAGCAGACCCTGCAGCCGGTCACCGGGCCGGAAGCGCTCTGGTCGGTGGCGGCCCCGGCCTGGATGATCAAGCACGTCACCGCGCATCTCGAAGATAACCATCCTCTGGGACGCCTGTGGGATATCGACGTGTTGTGTCCGAAAACGGGACTGCTGAAAAGAAGCGCCATCCAGCAACCGATGCGCAGATGTTTTATCTGTCATGAACCTGCTCATGTCTGCTCGCGTATGCGACGCCATTCCCTGCCCGAGCTTATGCGCGTAATTGAGGCGTTAACCGATGACTACTTCGCTTGCCAGCTGTAATACGCCAGCCCCCCAGCAGAGCGTCGCGGCGCTGGCGGTCGAGGCTCTGTACCGGGAAATCCGCTTAACCCCGAAACCGGGCCTGGTGGATCGCGAAAACAGCGGAGCGCATCGCGATATGAATTACGCGCTGTTTATGGCCAGTATCACGGCCATTGCCCCGTGGTTCACCGCGTTCTTTAACGTCGGCAGGGAGACGGCCCGCCTTACCGGGCCGCAAACGCTGCGGGCAATAAGGCCGGTCGGTCTGGCCTGCGAGCAGGCGATGTTCAACGCCACCGGCGGGGTGAATACCCATAAAGGCGGCATCTTCTCCCTGGGGCTGCTCTGTGCCGCGGCGGGGCGTCTGACGCAAAGGCAGGAAAGCCTCACGCAACGCAGCCTGTGCGATGAGAGCAGGGCGATTTGCGCTGGCATCGTTGAACTGGAGCTGAAGAATCGCGGCGTTGCGAAAACGAAGGGCGAGCAGCAGTTCCTGGCCTACGGTTTAACCGGCGCCCGAGGGGAAGCTGAAAGCGGTTTTGCCACCGTCCGCCACGCCGGGCTGCCTCACTTTGAAATGGCACTGCGCCAGGGAGCCTCTGAGGACGACGCGTTACTGAGGATGTTGCTCGGGCTGATGGCGGCGAATCCGGATACCAATCTTGTTTCACGGGGGGGACCCGAAGGGCTGAATTATGCCAGACGCTATTCCAGACGACTTTTAGCGGTGAAACATCTGACGCCGGAGAGATTAGTTCACGCCTTAACCCGCATGGACGCTCAGTTTATTCGCCGGAATTTAAGCCCGGGTGGGAGCGCAGATCTCATCGCCGTCGGATGGTTATTGTCACAGTTTCCCTCCGAATAATCGAAAAGGAAAACGTCATGATTGAACAACGCCTCCAGCAGCTCAGTAGCGTCTATACCGTGGTTCTGGTGCCGGGTCTGAGAGACAGCGATGAACATCACTGGCAAAGCTGCTGGGGGCGACGTTTTCCTTTCTGGAAGCGAATTCAGCAGAAAAACTGGTTCGAGCCCGATATTGAAAACTGGATCTCCGCCATTACCCGGGAGCTGGCGCAGTGCCCGCTGCCCGCCATCCTCGTCGGGCATAGCTTTGGTGCGCTGGCGTCGTGTCGGCTGCTGCAAACGCGACCGGTAAACGTCGCCGGGGTGGTGATGGTCGCACCGGCAGAGCCCGCGTTTTTCGGCCTTGAAGAGTCCATTCAGCCTGCGCCATTACCGGTTCCCTGCCTGATGTTTGCCAGCAGAAACGATCCCCTGATGCGCTTCTCCCGCGCGCAGTTCTGGGCTGCCTGTTGGAAGGGGCAGTTAATCGATATCGGCGAGGCCGGACATATTAATGCCGAATCTGGCCACGGTGAATGGCCTTACGGACTTGAACGACTAACAGAATTTTGTGAACAACTTTAGCTTTAACAGGAGAACCTATGTTAGATGATTACACTCAGCACCGGAAAGTCCGCCAGGAGGCGGGTATTCCGGCGAAACCGTTAACAGCGGAACAGACAGCGGTGCTGATCCAGCGTTTACTTCGCGATGCGCCGACACATCACCCGCAATTAATCGATCTATTAACCCACTGCGTCCCACCGGGTGTCGATCCTGCGGCAAAGTTAAAAGCCGAGTTTTTATTTAAGGTGGCGTTGCAGGACTACCGTGTTAACGGTCTCTCCCCCGAAGCGGCCACCACGCTGCTGGGTACCATGCAGGGCGGCTATAATGTCCAGCCGCTGATTGCGCTGCTTGACCATCCGGACCTGGCGCCGTTGGCCGCAGAGCAGCTCTCTACGACCATCCTCATTTTCGAAAAATTCAGCCAGGTTGAAGCCAAAGCGATGGCCGGTAACGTCCATGCGAAAGCGGTGCTTCACGCCTGGGCGAATGCCGAATGGTTTACTCGCCGCCCGGCGATGGCTGAAAAAATCACCCTGAAGGTATTTAAGGTGCCCGGTGAGACCAATACTGACGATTTGTCTCCGGCACCGGAGGCATGGTCACGGCCGGATATTCCGCTGCATGCGCTCTCCATGCTCAGTAATGCCCGGGAAGGGGTTGAGCCTGATGAACCCGGCGCGCGCGGGCCGTTGCGCCAGCTGGCAGAATTAAAAGTGGCTGGCTGGCCGCTGGTCTATGTTGGCGACGTTGTGGGAACCGGATCGTCACGTAAATCCGCCACCAACTCCATCTTATGGCACATCGGGAACGATATTCCTTTCGTGCCGAATAAACGCAACGGCGGGTTTGTGTTTGGCGGCAAGATCGCCCCCATTTTCTTTAATACGCTCGAAGATTCCGGTGCCTTGCCGGTAGAGATGGATGTCTCCACGCTGACGACCGGGATGCTGATCGATCTTTATCCCTGGAAAGGCGAAATTCGTGAGACCGAAAGCCAGCGTCTGGTGACGACCTTTACGCTTAAAACCGAGGTGCTGCTGGATGAAGTGCGTGCCGGCGGGCGGATCCCGTTGATTATCGGACGCAGCCTGACGGCGAAAGCGCGGGAATCGCTGAAGCTTGCGCCTTCTGAGGTCTTCCGCCAGCCTGCGGCACCTGCGTCTTCCACCGCCGGTTTTACGCTGGCTCAAAAAATGGTGGGTAAAGCCTGCGGCGTCGCGGGGATCCGTCCCGGACAGTATTGCGAGCCAAAAATTTCGACAGTCGGTTCACAGGATACCACCGGCGGGATGACGCGTGATGAGCTGACCGATCTGGCGTGCCTGACGTTTTCAGCCGATCTGGTGATGCAGTCTTTTTGCCACACCTCTGCGTATCCAAAGCCGGTGGATGTTCGGCTGCATGAAACGCTGCCGCAGTTTATCACCCACCGTAACGGGGTGGCGCTCAAACCGGGTGACGGCATTATCCACTCCTGGTTAAACCGCATGCTGCTGCCGGATACGGTAGGCACCGGTGCTGATTCCCATACCCGTTTCCCGCTGGGGATCTCCTTCCCGGGCGGCTCCGGACTGGTGGCGTTCGCTGCGGCAACGGGCATTATGCCGCTGGATATGCCGGAATCGGTGCTGGTTCGCTTTAAAGGTGAGATGCAAAAAGGCATCACCCTGCGCGATCTTGTTCACGCTATTCCGCTGTATGCCAGAAAACAGGGGCTGCTGACGGTCGAGAAAAAGAATAAGCGCAATGTTTTCTCGGGCCGAATCCTCGAAATCGAGGGGCTGGAAGCATTAAGTGCAGAGCAGGCGTTTGAACTGGCCGACGCGTCGGCTGAACGGTCCGCTGCCGCCTGCGTGATGCGCCTGGCGGAAGAGAAGGTGGCGCAATACCTGCGCTCCAATGCGGCTCTGCTGCGCTGGATGGTTCAGCAGGGGTACGAAAACGCCGCCACGCTTGAACGTCGTATCGCGGAGATTGAGGCTTGGCTGGCTAACCCGTCGCTGCTCTGCGCCGATCCAGATGCGGAATACGCGGCCGTCATTGAGATTGACCTCAATGAGATCACCGAACCGGTGGTCTGCGCGCCGGACGATCCGGATGATGCCCGCCTGCTTTCTGAGGTGGCCAGCACGCCGATAGAAGAGGTCTTTATTGGCTCCTGCATGACCAATATCGGCCATTTCCGCGCGGCCGGGACAATCATGGCCGAGGCCAGTGAAAGTCAGGCGCGTTTGTGGCTCGCTCCGCCGACAAAAATGGATGCCCAACAACTCTCTCGTGAAGGCTATTTTAATCAGTTTATTCAATCGGGCGCGCGCATTGAGCCCGCGGGCTGTTCACTCTGTATGGGGAACCAGGCGAGGGTGCGCGAAGGAAGTCACGTGGTATCAACGTCCACCCGAAATTTCCCGCATCGACTGGGAACAAATGCCAAAGTTTTCCTGGCATCGGCTGAATTAAGTACTGTTGCGGCCATCCTGGGTAAAATGCCCACCGTTGACGAGTATTTTCGCTATACCGATAAACTTCATGACGCCCATGAAAATATCTATCGTTATCTCAGTTTTGACACCCTGGCTGAATATCCAACCACAAAAGGTGATAATATCCAGATTGTTACCGTGTAATTCTTTATTATTTGTTTGATAAATATTATTTAGCCGGCAGAGACCTCTCGCAGGAGTGGTCTCTGCTCTTCAGGGACCCTTTTCTCATGGGTGAGATATGCTTAAATCCAATGTTTTAAAAACAATCTTACTTGCCATTATTATATTATTATCAATATTTATTCCTCCGCCTGATGGATTAACCAAAGAAGCGTGGATCCTGGCAGGCATTTATCTTTCCGCAATTGTAGGGCTGGTGATTAAACCCTATCCTGAACCTGTCATCATGCTGGTCGCGGTCGCATTAACCTGTTTTACCGTGACCAAATTCCCCGATTCTCCCGTCAAATCCATGGACGTTCTGAGCGGATACGCCTCCGGCACCACCTGGCTGGTGTTCAGCGCCTTTACCCTTAGCGCGGCGTTTGTCACAACCGGTCTGGGGAAACGGCTTGCCTACTGGTTTATCCTGAAATTTGGCAGCACGACGCTGAGGCTGGGCTATGTAACCGCCTTGCTGGATTTGGTACTGGCACCCGCCACACCCTCAAATACCGCGCGGGCAGGTGGGGTGGTTTTCCCTATTATTAACAGTATCGCGACCGTACTGGGGTCGACACCACAAGAGTCACCGCGCAAGGCCGGACGTTATTTAATGGTCAATGTCTATATGGTGACTAAAACGACTAGCTATATGTTTTTAACCGGTTTTGCCGGGAGCGCATTAGCGCTACAGCTTATTTCCGACATTTTCCATATTCATATTAGCTGGATCGGCTGGATGCTGGCGGGTGCACCGCTGGGATTATTGATGCTGTGTATTATTCCCTATATTTGTTACCGCGTCGCCTCGCCGGAAATTAAAAAGATTGATAATGTCGCGATTGCGACTGATGGGCTGAAAAGCCTGGGGGCGATGAGTCTCAAAGAGAAAGGGCTGGTGGTGATTTTTATCGCCGCGTTACTGGGGTGGATCTTTTCTCGCCATCTTGGACTGAATGAATCCGCTGTCGCCATTATCGCGATGGGGGCGGCACTGCTGTTTAATATTATCGGCTGGAGTGATGTTCAGAAAAATAAAGGTGGCTGGAATACCCTGATGTGGTACGGAGGCATCATTGGTCTGAGCGCCACCCTGAGCAAAGAGGGCTTTTTCCGCTGGCTGGCTGATTTCCTGTCAGCGCATCTGGATTTCCTCAGCGCCGGTAATATGACCATCGTGATTATCGTGTTTCTCAGCGTACTGGTTCGCTATTTCTTCGCCTCCGGCGGGGCCTACGTGGCGGCCATGGTGCCGGTCTTCGCCACCGTGGGTCTGGTCACCGGCACGGCGCCCGTACTGCTGGCGCTTGCCATTCTGTTTTCCAACTCGTATGGTGGCTGTATCACCCACTATGGTGGCGCGGCAGGGCCAATTATCTTCGCCTCCGGCTATAACGACATTAAGTCATGGTGGACAATCGGCACAATCGTGGCGCTGGGCACGTTTTTAGTCCATATGTTCCTCGGCATACCGTGGTGGGGTTTCCTGATGCAGCACGGTATGCTGCAGTATTAATCGCCCGGTGGCGGCTACGCCTTACCGGGCCTACAGTCCACGCGGCGGCATTACTCGAAGGCATGTTGATATGGAAATCGTATTACGAAATAAATTCAGTTCATTGGGAATGTTTCTGGGGGGAATTGCACTCATTCTCTCAATCGTTCAGTTTTCATTCGGACCGTTTTCTCCGAAGCCGCCAGCGCTTGAGGTTATTGTTGCTGAGAAAGTGTCGGCTGTAAAACAAGGGGTAATTGCGGGGCTAAAGGGAGAGCGTCCTGCTGCCCGAATCGAAAAAACGAAGGTTGATATTGACAGCATTCTTCTTAACGCCGGGATTATTCTCGCTGTTGTGGCACTGGGGCTTTCGTTCATCGGAGGAATGTGCAAGGAGAGTCGTTGGGGTATCTCTGGGGCACTTCTGTTCTCAGGGCTAACGCTTACCTTTCATGCTGTGCTGCTTGCGTTCGGGCTGATCGTCGCGGTGTTGTTGCTGTTATTTATTCTCTCTCTGCTCACCGGAGGTTCAATAAGTTGATTTCAGCCCGGTGGCGGCTACGCCTTACCGGGCCTGGAGGAACCGGAACGTAGGTCGGGTAAGGCGTAGCCGCCACCCTACAAAATCAACGGCGATCAGCGGCATCACGCGCCCAGGTTGCCCAGCCCGTCCTTCAGGAGTATTAACCCAATTCGAGGGAGATCAGCTTGTCGAGATGCTGATTAAATGCCGCGTCATCCATCTCAGGCATATTCAGGACATACATCCCGTCAAGACCACACACCAGCCCGATCAACCGCCAGGCAATATTTTCCGCCCGATCGGTAAGCGTAAACGCGTTGGCCTCCGCCCCGGCGCGGATAATCGCCACGGTCTCCTGATGCCACATCTCCATGGTCATCACATAGGCGCTTTTAATGTCAGCGTCGCGGCTGGCCAGGAGCTGCGCCTCCCGCCACAGGCGAATATAGGGCTCAAACCCGCCGTCATCGCTGCCGAGCATAGCGTGCAGCCGCTCCCGCCAGCTGGCGTTTTCACCCACCACGTCGGCATCCAGTAACGCACGGATCAGCCGAACGAAGGCCAGCGATTTTAGCTCCCCACCGGAGGTAAAATGATGGTGAACCTGTCCGGTCGCGACCCCGGCTTCAGCCGCAATGCGGCGTACCGTCATGGCCGTCAGTCCTTCAGCCAGCGCCACGCGCATGGCGGCCTGTAAGATGGCTTCCCGCCGTTCATCCTTGCTCAGATATCGCATGTTGACTCACTCTCAATGGGAACGAAACGAGTGTAACAAAAAGCTGGACACACGTTCAACTTTCCGTAGGATCGCATTCTGGACATGTGTCCATATTTGCAATGAAAAGGAAATTTATGTTTGGTCAGTGGTTAGCGTTAGTGATTATCGTGCTGGTGTATATCCCGGTGGCGATTGACGCGACGGTGCTGCACGTGGCGGCGCCGACATTGAGCATGACGCTGGGTGCCAGCGGCAATGAATTGCTGTGGATCATTGATATTTACTCGCTGGTGATGGCGGGAATGGTGCTGCCGATGGGCGCCCTGGGCGATCGGATTGGTTTTAAACGCCTGCTGATGATGGGCAGTACGCTGTTTGGCCTGTCGTCCCTGGCGGCCGCGTTTGCCCCGTCGGCAGGGTGGCTGATTGCGGCCCGCGCCTCGCTGGCCATCGGCGCGGCGATGATCATTCCGGCTACGCTTGCCGGGATCCGTACGCTGTTTGTCGATACGCGTGATCGTAACATTGCGCTTGGCGTCTGGGCGGCGGTGGGGTCCGGTGGTGCGGCGTTCGGTCCGCTGATCGGCGGTATGCTGCTTGAGCATTTTTACTGGGGATCGGTATTCCTGATCAACGTCCCGATCGTTCTGGTGGTGGTTTCGCTGGCGGCGCGTTTTGTACCCCGTCAGCAGGGGCGTCCGGAGCAACCCCTCAATATTAGCCATGCAATCATGCTGATTGTGGCGATTTTGCTGCTGGTCTACAGCGCCAAAACCGCGCTTAAAGGTGTGCTCTCGCCGTGGCTGGTTGTCAGTGCGCTGGTTGCTGGCTCGGTGCTGCTGTTTGTCTTCGTGCGTATTCAGCTTCGCGCCCGCGTGCCAATGATCGACATGCGCCTGTTCTGCCACCGCATCATTCTGAGCGGCGTGGTGATGGCGATGACCGCCATGATTGCCCTGGTCGGGTTTGAGCTGTTGATGGCTCAGGAGCTGCAGTTTGTTCACGGCTTCACGCCGTTTGAAGCGGGGATGTTCATGCTGCCGGTGATGGTCGCCAGCGGATTCAGCGGACCGATAGCAGGTTTCCTGGTCGGGCGTTTAGGGCTGCGCATCGTCGCGGCTGGCGGTATGGGGCTCAGCGCCGTCAGCTTTATCGGCCTGTCGATGCTCGACTTCAGCACGCAGCAGTGGCAGGCGTGGGGGCTGATGGTGCTGCTCGGTTTCAGCGCCGCCAGCGCGCTGCTGGCCTCGACCTCCGCCATTATGGCTGCCGCGCCGAAAGAGAAGGCCGCTGCCGCAGGGGCGATTGAAACCATGTCCTATGAGCTGGGGGCCGGGCTGGGGATCGCCATTTTTGGCCTGCTGTTGACCCGCAGCTTCTCGGCGTCGATTGAGCTGCCGCAGGGGCTGCACGCTTCTCTGGTCGATAAAGCCGCGTCGTCTATTGGTGAAGCGATGAAGGTGGCGCAGGAGCTGACGACGCCTCTGGCAGAATCGGTGATTGAGGCGGCGAAAAGCGCGTTTATCACCTCGCACAGCGTGGCGCTGGGCAGTGCGGGAGGCATGCTGCTGTTGCTGGCCGTGGGGATCTGGTTTAGCCTGGCGAAGGTGCCGAAGTCCTGAAACACACCCGGTGGCGCTGCGCCTACCGGGCGTGCGGGCGCGGTGTCGTAAAGCCGGGTAAGCACCCGGCTTACTTTTCCTGGGCGGCGGCCAGCACGCTGTGCAGCAGCACGTTTGCCCCTTTCTCTGACCATTCCGGCAGGATCCTCTCTGCTTCGTTATGGCTGATGCCTTTCACACAGGGGATGAAGATCATGCTGGCAGGCGCGACTTTGCTGACATAGCAGGTGTCGTGCCCCGCGCCAGAGACCATCGGTTTCGACGAATAGCCCAGTTCGGCCACCGCCTTCTCCGTACGCGCCAGGCATGTGGCATCAAACGCAATCGGCGCATAATCAAAAATGCGCTCAACGACAGCCGTCACGCCGCGCAGGGTGAGGCTTTCAGCCACTTTATGCAGCGCCGCTTCCATAGCTTCCAGTGCCGCCTGCGAAGGATGGCGAAACTCCACGCTGCATACCACACGAGAGGGCACGACGTTTCGCGAGTTCGGCGTAACCTGCGCCATACCGATCGTCGCGCGTCCGTCTGGCGCATGCCGATAGCCAATCTCTTCCACCTTCAGCGCCAGCTCCGCGAAGGCGGTCAGCGCGTCGCGACGGCTGTGCATTGGCGTCGTTCCGGCGTGGGCGGCAAATCCGTCCAGCGTCAGGGTAAACCAGCGCTGGCCCATGGCGGCGCGGACGAGCCCGATATCCAGACCTTCATCTTCCAGAATCGGGCCCTGTTCGATATGCAGCTCATAGCAGGCGTGAACCGGAAACGCGCAGGCCGGTATGTCTCCACGATAGCCAATCTCTTCCAGCGCCTCGCGAACGGTCACGCGTTTGCTGTCCATTCGGGCGTAAGCAAATGCCTCGGTAAGCTGGCCGGCCCAGACGCCTGAGGCGAGCATAGCTGGCGCAAAGCGGGCACCTTCTTCGTTGGTCCAGTTCACCAGCACAATGTCACGCTCCGTCTCAATGCGATGATCATTGAGGGTGCGCAGCAGTTCCAGCCCGGCCAGCACGCCGTAAACCCCGTCGTAGTTGCCGCCGAGCGGCTGGGTATCCACGTGCGATCCGGTCATGACCGGGGCGAGCGCCGGGTTTTTCCCCGCACGGCGGATAAACATGTTGCCCATGCGGTCGACGTCGCAGGTAAATCCGGCGTCCAGCGCCCAGTCGCGCAGCAGGTTACGCGCAATACGATCTTCCTCGCTGAGTGCCAGACGGGTCACGCCACCGGCGGGCGTCCCGCCGATCTGCGCCATCATCGCAAGCGTTGACCAGAGCCGTTCGGCGTTGACGCGGATCATGGCTTGTCCTTAGTGCTGCGGTAGCGGAAATCACAGCATGCGCCGCCCTGCATGATGGTGGTGGTGCGGGTCAGCTTCACGTCCGGGGCATAGCCGACGATGAATTTTTCGTCGCGCGCGCAGGAGAGCAGGTGACCAATTTCGCCCAGCCCCATCTCGTGATACATCTCCGCGTAGCGGCAGCGGGTCACGTTGTAGTTGTACTGCTGGTCGTCGGCGTCGATCACCTTCACCTCGAGGGCGTTATCTTTTTCCCACAGATACTGCAGAGCGATAAAGCTCTTCACGTCCGTGCCGTTGGGCTCTTTGCTGGCAAACGCTTTGCCAGCGTCAATCGCGGCCTGCTCAATGGCCTCGCCAATCACCGCCTGGGCACGGGTTTTCCCTATCTCGCGCACCAGGATTTCATAAATTGGCTTAATAATTTCGGCTTCAATTTTGCGGCGGGCGAGAATGCCCAGCTCGTTATTATCACTCATCACATTGCCTCGCTGCGTTACTTCGCTTTTGCGCCGCCCAGCACGGTCTGCGGCTGCCATTTGCCGTCGACAACCTTGTAGACCGTGAACGACGGCGATTTCAGGTTGCCTTCGTTATCAAACGCAATCTGGCCGGTGACGCCAGCGTAGCTTATGGCACGCAGGGCAGGCAGATACGCGGAAGGATCAACGGAGTCTGCTTTTTCCATCGCCGCCACCAGCACGCGGGTAGCGTCATAGGCGAATGGGGCGTGCAGTTCGATATGGGTGTGGTAGCGGGACTGATACGCCTGCTCGAACGCTTTACCACCCGGCATCTGGTCAACGGGCAGACCCGGCTCCAGGGCGACCACGCCTTCTCCCTCTTTTTGTGCCAGCTGCAGGAACGTCTGGCTGACGAATCCGCCTGCGCCCATCAGCGTGGCGTTCATGCCCAGCTGTTTGATGCGGCGCGCCAGCGGTGCGGCCTGGCTGTCGACGCCGCCGAAGAAGATCAGATCGGCATTTTTACTGCGAATGGCAGTCAGTACGGCGCTGAAATCGACCGTTTTGTCATCCACGTACTGACGATCGACAATCTTCACGCCCTGTGCTTCAAGCGATTTAATAAACTGGTCTGCCAGACCCTGACCAAAGGCGGTACGGTCGTCGATCACCGCAATGCGTTTGGCTTTCAGGGTGTTCACCGCGTACTGTCCGGCAAGCTGGCCACCGTCGTCGTCGTGCCCCATCACACGGAAGCTGGTATCAAAACCCTGTTGAGTATAGGCATGACCGGTCGCGACCGGTGCCACCTGTGCGATGCCGGCATCATGATAAACGCGGGCCGCCGGAATGCTGGTACCGGTGTTCCAGTGGCCGACCACGCCCGCCACGCCGCTGTCCACCAGACGCTGCGCCACGGCAACCGCGGTGCGCGGGTCGGACTGATCGTCTTCGGACTGCAGCCTGAAAGTCACCGCTTTGCCGCCGATGGTCGGGTGCTGTTTGTTGATGTCTTCGATCGCCAGCTGCGCGCCATTCTCCAGATCTTTACCGATACGGGCAGACGGGCCGGTGAGCGGGCCCGCCAGACCGATAACCACGGTTTCACTGTCGGCGGCTCTGGTGGCCGTTGAGGCGAACCCACCGAGCAGAATAGCGGCGCTTAGCGCACTGATTTTTACTGTTTTCATTGTATTTCCCTGGTGTTGGCTGGTGTTGTTAAACGGGCATTTCGCCCAGATAAATCTGTGCAATCTGGTCGTCATCAAGCAGCGCTTTCGATTCGCCATGATGAACGATGCTGCCGCTGTCCATCACCCACGCGCTGTCGGTCACTTCCAGCGCCAGGCGGGCGTTTTGTTCGATCAGCAGCAGGGCAACCCCGCGCTCGC
The DNA here is from genome assembly GCF_002939185.1 of Enterobacter sichuanensis. Classification (GTDB taxonomy): domain Bacteria; phylum Pseudomonadota; class Gammaproteobacteria; order Enterobacterales; family Enterobacteriaceae; genus Enterobacter; species Enterobacter sichuanensis. Next base: position 17,305 of record NZ_POVL01000062.1, read on the forward strand.
GCAGGCTGGCAATAACGGCAAAAATATTCTCGACCATCTTCGGAGCAAGGCCCATCGACGGTTCGTCGAGGATCAGCAGGCGCGGCTGGCTGAGCAGGGCGCGGTTCAGGGCCAGCAGCTGTTGTTCACCGCCGGAAAGCAGCCCGGCGAGCTGGTGCTGTCGTTCGCCAAGACGGGGGAAACGCTCGAAAATCGCCGCCAGCTCCTGCTTTATCGTGACAGTGTCACGTCTGAGCCAGGCCCCCATCTGCAGGTTTTCCAGAACCGTCATGCGGGAGAAGATCCCGCGGCCCTCCGGGACCATCACCAGCCCGTCGCGCAGTAAGGTGTCAGGGCGCTGTTTGCGTACCGCTTTACCGTTGAATTCAATGCTGCCGCCAAAGCGTTCCAGCCCGGTAATGGCGCGCACGGTGGAACTTTTCCCTGCGCCGTTAGCGCCGATGAGCGTAGCCTGTTCACCCTCGTGCAGGGTAAAGGAGACGCCGCGTACGGCCTGAATACCGCCGTAATGCACGTCCAGACGTTCGACTTTCAGGAGTTCAGACATGGGCGCTACCTCCAAGCCAGGCGGCTATCACAAGAGGGTCGCGGCGCACGCTTTCCGGCGTGCCACAGGCAAGCGTTTTGCCGTAATCCAGCACCGTCAGACGATCGCAGATATTCATCACCAGCTTGACGTCATGCTCAATCATCAAAAGGGTTTTGCCGTCATCGCGTATGCGGATGAGCAGCTCGCCGAGGGCCACTTTTTCCGCCGCGTTCATCCCGGCGGCGGGCTCATCCAGCGCCAGCAGAAGCGGATCCGTTGCCAGCGCGCGGGCGATTTCAAGGCGGCGCTGGTGACCATAGGCCAGATCGCAGGCGCGATAGTGGGCGAACTGCGCAATGCCGGTATAGTCCAGCCAGTGCCACGCCTGCTCGCGGGTCTGCCGCTCTTCCGCGCGGGCGCGCTTGTGGCGGCTCAGGGCGGCCCACAGACCGTTACGGGTGCGCACGTGGCGGCCCACCATCACGTTTTCCAGCACCGACATATCGTTAAAGAGGCGCACGTTCTGGAAGGTGCGCGCAATTCCGGCGGCAGTGACTTTCTCAATGTGCTTCGGGAAATAGGGCTTACCGGCAATCGAAAACTCACCGCTGTCCGCCGGATACAGCCCGGTGATCAGGTTAAAGCAGGTGGTTTTCCCGGCCCCGTTGGGGCCGATCAGCCCGTAGATCTCACCTTTGTCCACGGTGATTGAAACATCATCCACGGCCGTCAACCCGCCGAAGCGTTTTGACATGTTGCGAACGGTTAACAGACTCATGCCTTTAACTCCTTGTGGCGTACCGGCCAGATGCCGGCAGGACGAACCAGCATCACCAGCACCAGTGCCAGGCCGTAGAACAGCTGACGCAATACTTCCGGGTCTATCAGCACCGTACCGAACAGCGCCTGCTGTACCGGGGCCGCCTGGCTACGCAGCAGTTCCGGCAGGGCGGTGAGCAGTATCGCGCCGAGGATCACCCCCGGAATGTGTCCCATCCCGCCCAGCACCACCATCGCCAGCACGGCGATGGATTCCTGTAACGTGAAGGACTCCGGGGAGACAAAGCCCTGAAACGCGCCGAACAGTGCGCCCGCCACGCCGCCAAAAGAGGCGCCCATCGCAAAGGCCAGCAGCTTATAGTTACGCACGTTGATCCCCATCGCGCGGGCCACATCCTCATCTTCACGGATGGCGTGCCAGGCGCGGCCGATACGGGAATGCTGCAGACGCAGGCAGACGAAAATGATCGCCACAATCACCAGCATCAGCAGGTAGTACCACAGCCAAAGCGCGGGCACCTTGACGCCAAACCAGTGGTATACGCCGCTGAACTTCAGGCCGAACAGGTTCAGCGTGTCCACCCCGGTAATGCCCTTTGCACCGTTGGTGATGTTTACCGGACGGTCGAGGTTACGCATCAGGATGCGGATAATCTCCCCAAAGCCGAGGGTCACTATCGCCAGATAGTCGCCACGCAGCTTCAGCGTGGGGGCACCCAGTAAAATGCCGCAGACGGCCGCAACCAGTGCGGCCAGCGGAATAATGAGCAGGTAAGAGGTGTGCAGCCCGTCCGGGAACCAGACTCCGAGGATCGGGAACACCGCCAGCAAGTGTGGCGACGCCATCAGCGCCGCGAGGTAGGCCCCGACCGCGTAAAAGGCGATAAAGCCCATGTCCAGCAGGCCGGTGTAGCCGACCACAATGTTGAGCCCCAGCGCCAGCATGATGTAAAGCAGGGCGAAGTCGATAACGCGCACCCAGTAGTTGCCGCCGAGCTGCGTGGCCACCACGGGCGCAATCAGCAGCGCGAGGCAGAATAACGTCATGCCGGACCAGAACTTGCGCGAGGTCGCCGGAGCCTGGAGTTGAAGAGTAGTCATAATGCCCCTTACGCTCTGTTTGCCACGCGCTCGCCCAGCAGGCCTGCCGGACGGAAGACCAGCACCAGGATCAGCACGATAAACGCAAAGACATCCTGGTAATTGCTGCCAAACACGCCGTGGGTCAGCTCACCCAGATAGCCCGCGCCCAGCGCTTCGATAATGCCGAGCAGGATCCCGCCAATCATGGCGCCACGAATGTTACCAATGCCCCCCAGTACGGCGGCGGTGAAGGCTTTGATTCCGGGTAAAAAGCCCATCGAGAAGCTGGCGTTACCGTAGTTGCTGGCCATCATCACGCCGGCCAGCGCGGCAAACGCGCCACCAATGGCGAACGTCAGGGTGATAATGGCATTTGGGTTAACCCCCATCAGCGTGGCCACGCGCGGGTTTTCCGCAACAGCGCGCATGCCACGACCCAGGCGAGTGTTTTCCACAAGCAGCCACAGCCCGGTCATCACTGCAAGCGCCAGCGCCACGGTGACAATGCCGGTGACGGTCACAATCGCAGGCGGATGCAGTTCGCTTCCCGAGGTAACGGCAATGGGGTCCATGGGCAGGATCTGCGGGAACATTAATGGGTTGCGCGTCCAGATAATCATTGCCACGGTTTGCAGCAGGACCGAGACGCCGATACCGGAGATCAGCGGCGCCAGGCGCGGGGCATTGCGCAGTCGGCGATAGGCAAAACGTTCCACGGCCATGGCCAGAAGGGCGCAGACGACCATGGCAATCGCCAGAGCCAGGCCAAGCTGCAGCAGCAGCGGCATATGAGGGAAGGTGGCATTCAGGGCGTTAATGGCGGAGAGCGTGGTGAGCGCACCGACCATCAGAATATCGCCGTGAGCAAAGTTAATAATGCGCAAAATGCCATACACCATGGTATAGCCCAGTGCGATCAGCGCGTAAATGCTTCCCAGCATCACACCGTTGATCAATTGTTGTATGAGTGTGTCCAACGTCTGTACCCGCAAAGTGCTCTTTCTGCGGCTACCTTCCGATAAATGAATTAAATTGTAAAATACACATATATTATTTCTTATGATAAACCGGTATTGCGTTATCTATATGATTTATATAAATATAGTAAATCCCTGCTTTCGGCAGAAAAGCGTAAAGAAATCAACATATGAATAAAACAGAACAATTGGCCGTTCTCCCGGCGTATGCAGAAAGTCGTCTGGCGAACGACCCGCCGCTTCGGGCTGTGCGCGCGTTTGAAGCCATCGCCCGGCTGGGCAGCGTCACGCTGGCCGCGCAGGAGCTGGCGATCTCACCATCAGCCGTGAGTCATCAGCTCAGGGTGCTCGAAGGGTATCTGCAAATGCCGCTGACGGAGCGTCAGGGGCGCAGGCTGGTGTTAAGCCAGCATGGACGTGAATATTACCGTTCAATCCGGGCGGCCTTTAACGTGTTGCGTCAGGCGACGGAGCACCTGGCAGAGCAGGCGCAAACGCGACAGGTCACAATCAGCCTGATCCCGCTTTTTGGTATGGGGTGGTTTATTCCGCGGTTGCCCGCTTTCATGCGTGCCAATCCGCAAACCGAAATTAACGTGGTGTATGCTAACCATCGCAACTATCTGAGTGATGCGTCGGACATGTCGATTCGTTTTGGCAACGGTCAGTGGGCGGGTTATCAGAGTGAAAAGCTGATTTCCGGACAGATGGTACCGGTGTGCAGCCGCGCATTTTTGCGCATCCACGGCCATATCGACACGCCTGAACAGCTGCTGCAAATGCCACTGCTGCACGATGAGGAACGAACCAGCTGGCCGCAGTGGTTTCAGTTGCAGGGGGTAAAACGTCCTCTCCGGCGCAGCGGCCCTCTGTTCGAGGACGGGCTGTTGACGCTGGCGGGCGTGCAGGCCGGGCTGGGCTGCGCGTTAATGCGTGAACCCCTGATTGCACCGTATCTTGAGAGCGCTGAACTGGTGAAGATCCTTGACTTACCCATTGATGACGGGCGCGACTATTACCTCTGCGTGCGTTCAGATTCAGAGATGACCGAGGACGGTAAGCTGCTGCAAAACTGGCTTCGTCGGGAAGCGGGTGTGAATCCTGTTACAGCGTAAGCAGGCAGTGTTTATCCAGCGCTTCAATTTCTGCGCCGGTGTAGCGCGCGTATTGCCCGGTCAGACCAAAAAACGCCGGTTGGGTTTCGGTATAGATTTCTGCTGCCAGCACCAGCCGACGTCGCTCATCTTCGCTCATCTCAAGCAGTGTCCAGGGAATGAAATAGCGCGAAGCTGAAGTCAGTTTGAACCACAGTGGGCAGCCGCAGCCGGGGCAAAACCCGCGCTCCCCACGATCCGATGAACTGAAATGAGAAGGGGCGATGGAGTCCTGCTCGACAAGCGGCTGGCCCGACGCCTCCACATACATGGCGATCCCCCCGGACCACTTCTGGCATTGCGTACAGTGGCAGGCGACCACGTCGAAATTGTTGAGGCTCACGCTGAATTGACTCATTCCGCACAAGCAGCGTCCTTTGAAAATATGCATGGCGTACTCCTTTTTGACGCCAGAAATCCGTATAAAAAAAGCCAGCCACATGGGCTGGCTTTCTGGCGTGGCATATCTTAGAACTGGTAGGTCAGACCTACAGCGACGATGTTATCGGTCGCTACGCCAGTTGCTTTGGTGAAGCTGTTGTCGTCAACCAGGTTGATTTTGTAATCAACATAGGTAGACATGTTTTTGTTGAAGTAGTAGCTCGCGCCAACGTCAACGTATTCAACCAGATCCTGGTCGCCGTATGAACCCAGGTCTTTACCTTTGGATTTCAGGTAAGCGATGGATGGACGCAGGCCGAAGTCGAACTGGTACTGAGCAACAACTTCAAAGTTCTGTGCTTTGTTCGCGATATAACCATCACCGAAGTTGGTCATGTTGCGGGTTTCAGAGTAGGTGGTTGCCAGGTAGATGTTGTTCGCATCGTATTTCAGGCCAGCAGCCCATACTTCTGCGTTTTCACCGCCAGCGTTAACGGTGTTTGCAACGCGACCTGCAGCAACCTGACGGTCAGTACGGTCAGATTTCGCGTAGGTTGCACCCACACCGAAGCCGTCCATTTCATAGGTAGAAGACAGACCCCAGCCGTCACCGTTCGCTTCGGTGATGTCATTACGGTCGTTTTTACCCTGGTACTGAGCGGCAACGTTCAGACCGTCAACCAGACCGAAGAAGTCGGTGTTACGGTAGGTTGCAACGCCAGTCGTACGGCCAGTCATAAAGCCATCAGTCTGAGTCCAGGTATCGCCACCGAACTCTGGCAGAACGTCAGTCCATGCGCCGATGTCGTAAGCAACACCGTAGTTACGACCGTAGTCGAAAGAACCGAATTCGTTGAATTTCAGACCTGCGAAGGCCAGACGGGTTTTGTTGCCGTCAGAGCCCTGAGATTCAGAACGATTGCCTTTGAACTCATATTCCCACTGGCCGTAACCGGTCAGCTGATCGTTGATCTGAGTTTCGCCTTTGAAGCCCAGACGAACGTAAGTTTTGTCGCCGTCGTTATCGCTATCGTCAGAGAAATAGTGCAGACCTGTCACTTTACCGTACAGATCCAGCTTGTTACCGTCTTTGTTATAAACTTCAGCCGCGTTTACAACGCCTGCTGCCAACATGGAAGTCACTGCCACTGCAACTAATTTAAGTTTCATCTTAAATATTCCTTATAATTTTCTTCAGTATTTCCTGAGCCACTTTGAACGATTTCTAA
>NZ_POVL01000063.1 GCF_002939185.1 Enterobacter sichuanensis
CCCCAAAGGGGAGAGGGGACTGGCCGGTGCGGTCTTAATGTATTGGCTCGATCTGGTTTTCTCCCTCGCCCCTTTGGGGAGAGGGCCGGGGTGAGGGGGATGCCCGCACCAGCCCTGGCGCCTGCCACATCGACGTCGTCAGCCCGCTGTCTACCAGCCCAAGCTGGTCGGCGTACACCGCCTGCCACTTCTGCATCATGCCGTCGTAGAGCTCGCGATGCTGTGGGTTCGGCGTAAACTCGCGGCTCCATTTCACCAGCCGCTCGCCCGTCGAGGCCATATCCGCAAACTGTCCCGCGCCTGTTCCGGCCGCGATCGCGCAGCCCAGCGCCGTGGCTTCTTTCACTTCCGGCACACGCACCGGCAGGCCGGTAACGTCGCTTAAAATCTGGCTCCACAGGGCACCTTTTGACCCGCCGCCCGCGAAGACGAGGCTCTCAAACGTCACGCCGGAAAAGCGGGATATCTGAGCCAGGTTACAGGCCGAAACAATCGCCGCGTTCTCTTCCAGCGCGCGGAACAGAGTCGCTTTGTTGCACTTTTCCGGGTCGATGGAGAGGTTAATAAACGACGGTGCAGCGTGGTACCACTGCTTAAAATGCATCGCGTCGGAGAAGATCGGCATCACCCCGTGGGAGCCTGCCGGCACGCGGCTGGCCATCTCTTCCAGCAGGGAATAGGTATCCATCCCCATCCGTTCGGCAATCAGTTTTTCCTCGGCACAAAAGGCGTCGCGGAACCAGCGCATGGTCAGGCCGGTAAAGAAGCTGATCGACTCCGCCTGCGCCATGCCGGGGATGACGTGCGGGTTCACGCGGATGTTCATTTCAGGGTCGGTGCGTACCTGCGGCAGGTTGACCACCTGCTGCCAGAAGGTGCCGCCCAGCACCGCTGTCTGCCCGGCGCGGACCACGCCCAGCCCCAGACAGCCCAGTTGCACGTCACCGCCGCCCATCACCACCGGGGTCCCTTCGCGCAGTCCGCTCTGCTGCGCGGCTTCATGGGTGATGGCCCCCAGCACGGTGCCGGTCTCTTTCACCGGCGAGAGGATATCGGCCCGCAGCCCGGCCATGTCCAGCAGCGCCGGACGCCAGTCGCGGGAGAAGAGATCCAGCATGCCGGTGGTGCCCGCGTTGGAGGGGTCAACGGCCAGTTCGCCGGAGAGTTTCGCCGCCAGCCAGTCGCTGATCATGGTGATGGTTGCGGCCTTGCGGTAGATGTCCGGACGATGGTGCGCCAGCCACAGCAGGCGCGGCATCGCGCTCAGGGCCAGGGTCTGGCCGGAGACGTCGTACACTTCGGATTCAAAACGATCGTCGTGGATCTCTTTGAGCTCCGCCACCTCGCGGCTGGCGCGGGCGTCAACGTTGGCGCAGGCCCAGATGGCCTCGCCGTTGCGGTCATACAGCACAATCCCTTCGCGCATGGAGCAGCAGGCGACGGACTGAATATCCCCCGCGCTCAGGCCCGCTTGCGCCAGCGCCTGATGAATACACCGGCAGGTCAGCCGCCAGTTGGTGTCGAGGTCAAACTCCATCGAGCCCGGCACATTTTCCACGCTCAGGTGCTTCCACTCGGCCTGACCAACGGCAATCTGGTTGCCCTGTAAATCGAAAATAACGGCGCGAACGCTGCCTGTCCCTGCATCTAACGCTAAAAGGTAACTCATGAGCTTGCCTCGTAGTTAGCGCAGGGCGACTCTTATCCGGCCAGAGCCAGCACCGCGCGGGCTGTCGTCTCTTCCGTCACCAGGCCATTGATACGGCGACCTTTCAGTGCGGCATAAATCGCATCGGCTTTTTCAACACCGCCGGCCACGCCAACGATGGTGGGCAGTTGCGCCAGTTCATCCAGCGTGACGCCCAGTAATTCTTTATGGATCTCCAGCTCCTCGACGCATTCCCCTTCGGCATTGAGGAAATAACCGAGAATGTCGCCGACCGCGCCTTTACGGGCGTACATCAACTGTTCGCCCTCGCTGATATAGCCGGAGCGCAGTATCGTTGCGTCACGGCGCTGGTTCACCGAACCAATGCCGACCACCGCCACGTCGGCTGCGGTCGCGGCGAGGATCACGTCCCGCACGCTGGTTTCGCGTTTTAAGATCCCGGCAACTTCTGCGGATGACACGCGCAGCGGGGCGGGGATCATGCTGACGCTGCAGGCGGCGTCCAGCTGGCCGATTCCGGTCATATACGGCCCCACGCCACCGGAAAGGGTGACCAGGCGGATCTGCTGTGAGCTGATAAAGCCGCTCAGGTGCTGCAGACTGCTCATGGTGGTTTCACCAAATCCCACCGCTAACAGCTGGCCGGGTTCCAGCACGCCCATCAGTGACTGCGCAGCGCCAATGCCTAACCGCACACTCATCGGCGGGGTATTCAGGGCAGGCAGTACGCGCACCAGCTTCAGGCCAAAGCGCTGTTGTAGCTCGGTTTCCAGCGCCAGACAGCCCTCGTAGCGGGAATTAATCTGCACCCGGATCACCCCGGACTGACGCCCTTTCTCCAGCAGGCGGGAGATTTTAAGCCGCGGCAGGCCAAGCCGTTCGCCAATGTCATTCTGGGTCAGCCCGTCGTGGTAGTAGCACCAGGCCACGCGGGCCACCAGCTCCTCTTCCGCCAGTGCCAGCCCGGCAAACCGTCCCTCTTCCGCAGTGCGTTTATCGCTCATAGTTGAACTCTTATAAAAATTTAGATCATATGTTCGCGTTGGCGCGCAGGGAAAATGTGAGCCACGCGACAAAACGGATCTTTATGGTGCTTTCTGTTTAATCTGGATCTTAATCGATAAAACTGTGATCCCTGCACGGTTGTAAATATAGTTCACCGTCTACGCTTTTGAACATTATTAAATCTAAAAATCATTTGTTCAATAGCGGAGCGATGATGACCCCACTTCTTAAAGCGCGCGATATCTGCAAGCAGTTCTCCGGTGTGCCGGTTCTGAAAGGCATTGATTTCACACTGCTTGCGGGTCAGGTACATGCGCTGATGGGCGGTAACGGTGCGGGAAAATCGACCCTGATGAAGATCATCGCCGGGGTTGAGACCCCGGACAGCGGTGAACTTTCTGTCGGGGAGCAGTCATATGCGCGGCTCTCCCCGGTGCAGGCGCACAAGTCAGGCATCTATCTGGTGCCGCAGGAGCCGCTGCTGTTCCCCAACCTGACGGTGAGGGAGAACATCCTTTTCCGCCTGCCGCGCGAACGGGATCTGGAAAAGCGGCTGGCCGATAAGCTCCAGCAGTTGCAGTGCCAGCTCAACCTCGACGCCACCGCCAGCACCCTTGAAGTGGCGGATCAGCAGATGGTGGAGATCCTGCGCGGATTAATGCGCAACGCCAGGATCCTGATCCTTGATGAACCCACGGCCTCGCTCACGCCCGGCGAAACCGAGCGCCTGTTCCGGCAGATCCGTGCCCTGCAGGAACTCGACGTCGGGATTGTCTTTATCTCCCACAAGCTGCCGGAGATCCGCATGCTTTCGAGCCACGTCTCGGTGATGCGCGACGGTGCGGTGGTGCTGAGCGGCGAAACGGCGCAGTTCGACGATAACGCTCTGATCGCCGCCATGACGCCGGTGAGCCGGGAGAAAGGCTTAAGCGATGCGCAAAAACTGTGGCTGGCGCTGCCGGGCAATCGCCGCACCCAGCCGCAGGACTTTCCGGTGCTGCGGGTGGACTCACTCACCGGGGAGGGGTTTATCGATCTGAGCCTTGAGATCTACGCGGGAGAGATCGTCGGTCTGGCCGGGCTGGTGGGATCCGGGCGCACCGAGTTTGCCGAAACCCTCTACGGCCTGCGCCCGGTGCGCGGCGGGCGGGTCTGGCTGGAGAATCAGGAGATCACGCACGAGAGCGTTGGCGCACGGCTGGACAAAGGCCTGGTCTACCTGCCGGAGGACAGGCAGGTATCCGGTTTGTTCCTGGATGCGCCGGTTCGCTGGAACACGGTGGCCCTGAACGAGCCGTCTCTCTGGCAGCAGCGCAAGCGGGAGTCTGCGGTGGTGGAACGCTACCACCGGGCGCTCGGGATCAAGCTCAATCATGCGGATCAACCCGTGCGCACCCTCTCCGGCGGCAACCAGCAAAAGGTGCTGCTGGCACGCTGTCTTGAAGCCAATCCGTTATTGCTGATCGTCGATGAGCCCACGCGCGGCGTGGACGTGGCGGCGCGGGCCGATATTTATCAGCTGCTCAAAAGCGTGGCGGCGCAGAACGTGGCGGTGCTGATGATCTCAAGCGATCTTGATGAGTTTCCAGGCCTCGCCGATTGCGTGCTGGTGATGCACCAGGGCGTGCTCAGCGGCGAACTGCCGCGCCACGCCGTCAGCCTGGATCGCATGATGGCGCTGGCGTTCGGAGGACAATCATGAAGACGTTACTGAAAAATCGCGAGCTGAGCGCCTTTCTCGCCATTCTGGCGCTGTTTGTCGTGCTGGTGGCGCTCAATCCGGCGTACCTGAGCCTTCAGACGCTGGGGATGATCTTCGCCAGCGCGCAAATCCTGATCCTGCTGGCGCTCGGTGCCGCGCTGGTGATGCTGACCCGCAATATTGATGTCTCCGTGGGCTCTACCGTCGGGTTGTCGGCGATTGCCGTCGGCGTGGCGCTCAACAGCGGCTACAGCCTGCCGGTGGCAATGCTCTTTGCCCTGTCCGTTGGCGCGCTGGCGGGGGCATTCAACGGTTTTCTGGTGGTGGGGCTGCGCATTCCGGCGATAGTCGCCACCCTCGGCACGCTGGGGCTGTACCGCGGGGCAATGCTGCTCTGGACCGACGGAAAGTGGATTGAGGGGCTGCCGCCCGGGCTGAAATCCCTCTCAGAGCCGGTGGCCCTCGGCGTTTCGCCGCTCGGTATGGTGGTGCTGTTTTTAGCCGCCGCAGGTGCGTGGACGCTGTCGCGCACCGCCTTTGGTCGTGATTTCTATGCCGTGGGGGATAACCTTGCCGCGGCGCGCCAGCTGGGCGTGGCGGTGAACCGCACGCGGATGATCGCCTTTACGCTTAACGGCATGCTGGCGGCCTGCGCCGGGATCGTCTTTGCCTCACAGATCGGTTTTGTGCCGAACCAGACCGGCAGCGGTCTGGAGATGAAAGCCATTGCCGCCTGCGTGCTCGGCGGCATTTCACTGCTGGGTGGCACGGGCACGCTGATTGGCGCGTTACTCGGTGCCTTCTTCCTGACGCAAATCGACACCGTGCTGGTGCTGTTTAAGCTCCCGGCGTGGTGGAACGACTTTATCGCCGGGCTGGTGCTGCTGGGCGTGCTGGTGCTCGACGGGCGGCTGCGCCAGGCGCTAGCGCGTCATCAGCGGGCGCTCAAGTACGGCCGCTTCCAGCCGGGCAACCGAGGGGGAAAGCACGTCACCCCCTTTCCCAAACGCAAAAAAGAGGTGGCGTAAATGAAGCTTAACTGGGAAAGCGCGCTGCTGATGTTACTGGTGCTGGAGATCCTGCTCTTTGGCGCCCTCAACCCGCGCATGCTCGACATCAACATGCTGCTGTTCAGCACCAGCGATTTCATCTGCATTGGCATTGTGGCGCTGCCGCTGACGCTGGTGATCGTCAGCGGCGGGATCGATATTTCGCTGGGGTCCACCGTCGCCCTGTGCGCTATCGCGCTGGGGGTGATGATGCAGGCCGGGTGGCCGATGGCGGTTGCCATTCCTCTGACGCTGCTGCTGGGCCTGCTGTGCGGACTGCTGAATGCGGCGCTGATCCACTACACCGGCATTAGTCCTCTGGTTATCACCCTCGGCACGCTCTACCTCTACGGCGGCGGGGCGCTGCTGCTCTCCGGCATGGCGGGAGCGACGGGCTATGAGGGGATTGGCGGCTTCCCGGACAGTTTTACCGCGTTCGCTAACCTCACGGTGCTTGGCCTGCCAGTCCCGCTGGTGCTGTTCGCGGTGATGACCGTTTTCTTCTGGCTGATTGCCCACCGCGGGCGCTTTGGCCGTCATCTGTTCTTGATCGGGCAGAACCCGCGCGCGGCGCGCTACGCAGCGCTGTCGGTGAACGGCATGCCTTACGCGCTGTACGGCCTGGTGGGCGTGGCCTCGGCCATTGCCGCGCTGGTGATGGTCTCCTATTTCGGCTCTGCGCGTTCGGATCTGGGGCGCGATTTGCTGATGCCCGCACTCACCGCCGCCGTGCTCGGCGGGGCCAATATCTACGGCGGGTCAGGTTCGGTTGTCGGTACGGCGCTGGCGGCGCTGCTGGTGGGCTACCTGCAACAGGGTTTACAGATGGTCGGCATCCCCAACCAGGTGTCGAGCGCGCTGTCAGGGGCGCTGCTGGTTGTGGTGGTGATGGGACGGTCGCTGAGTCTGCACCGTGAATGGGTGCGCAATATCTTCCTGAAAACTACCCGGAGCGTAAGATGAAAACAAAACTGCTCGTCCTGGCAATGGCCCTCAGCTTCGCCTCGGCGCAGGCCGCAGACCGCATTGCCTTTATCCCGAAACTGGTGGGGGTCGGCTTCTTCACCAGCGGCGGCAACGGTGCGAAAGAGGCGGGGAAAGATCTTGGCGTGGACGTCACCTACGACGGCCCCACCGAGCCGAGCGTCTCCGGCCAGGTGCAGCTCATCAATAACTTCGTCAACCAGGGCTATAACGCGATTATTGTCTCCGCCGTGTCGCCGGACGGCCTCTGCCCGGCGCTGAAGCGCGCGATGCAGCGCGGCGTCAAGGTCCTGACCTGGGACTCCGACACCAAACCGGAGTGCCGCAGCATCTACATCAACCAGGGGACGCCGGAACAGCTCGGCGGCCTGCTGGTGGAGATGGCGGGCAAGCAGGTCACCAAACCGAATGCCAAAGTGGCGTTCTTCTACTCCAGCCCCACCGTTACCGACCAGAACCAGTGGGTGAAAGAGGCGAAGGCCAAAATTGAGAAAGACCATCCTCAGTGGCAGATCGTGACCACGCAGTTTGGCTATAACGACGCCACCAAATCCCTGCAGACCGCCGAGGGGATCTTAAAAGCGTATCCGGATCTGGATGCCATCATCGCGCCGGACGCCAACGCACTTCCCGCCGCCGCCCAGGCGGCAGAAAACCTGAAACGGGAAGGGGTAGCGATTGTCGGGTTCAGCACGCCGAACGTGATGCGCCCGTACGTGGAGCGCGGCACGGTGAAAGCCTTCGGCCTGTGGGATGTCGTACAACAGGGAAAAATTGCGGTCAATGTCGCCGATCGTTTGCTGAAAAAAGGCGATCTTAACGTTGGCGACAGCGTGGACGTAAAAAACATCGGGGCGCTGAAGGTCGAGCCGAACAGCGTGCAGGGCTACCAGTATGAGGCGAAGGGCAACGGCATCGTGCTGCTGCCGGAGCGCGTGGTGTTCACCAAAGAGAACATCAACAAATACGATTTCTGACGGGGGAGCAAATGGCTGATTTAGACGACATCAAAGACGGTAAGGATTTTGGCATCGGCACGCCGCAGCAAAATGTGCCGTTCACCCTGAAAGGCTGCGGCTCGCTGGACTGGGGAATGCAGTCGCGGCTGGCGCGCATCTTTAACCCGCAAAGCAACCGCACGGTGATGCTGGCCTTTGACCACGGCTATTTTCAGGGGCCGACCACCGGCCTTGAGCGTATCGATCTCTCCATCGCGCCGCTGTTCGGCGAAACCGACGTGCTGATGTGTACCCGCGGCATCCTCAGGAGCCAGGTACCAGCCGCGACGAACAAACCAGTGGTGCTGCGTGCCTCCGGGGGGAATTCGATTCTGGGGGAGCTCTCCAACGAGTGTGTGGCGGTGGCGATGGAGGACGCGCTGCGCCTGAACGTCTGCGCGGTGGCGGCGCAGGTCTATATCGGAAGCCCGTTTGAGCATCAGTCGATCAACAACATCATCAAGCTGGTGGACGCCGGGGCGCGCTACGGTATGCCGACGCTGGCGGTGACCGGCGTCGGGAAAGAGATGGCGCGGGATGCGCGCTATTTCTCGCTCGCCAGCCGCATCGCCGCCGAAATGGGGGCGCAGTTCGTCAAAACCTACTATGTGGACGAGGGCTTTGAAAAAGTGACTGCCAGCTGCCCGGTCCCGATCGTCATCGCGGGTGGCAAAAAGCTGCCGGAGCACGAGGCGCTGGAGATGTGCTGGCGCGCGATTGATCAGGGGGCTTCCGGCGTGGACATGGGACGCAATATCTTCCAGTCCAGCGCGCCGCTCGCCATGTTGAAAGCGGTGAAGAAAGTGGTTCACGAGAACATGAACGCCCGGGAGGCGTTCCAGTTCTGGCAGGAAGAGAAACAGGGAGAAGCAAAATGAACGTGACGCTGGTTGAAATCAACATTAAGCCCGAGCGGGTGGACGAGTTTCTGGAGGTGTTTCGCGCCAACCACGAGGGGGCGATTCAGGAGCCCGGAAATCTGCGCTTTGACGTATTGCAGGACCCCAGGGTGAAAACCCGGTTCTTTATCTACGAGGCCTATAAAGACGAAGAGGCGGTGCTGGCGCACAAGCAAACCCCGCACTATCTGGCGTGCGTGGATAAGCTTGAAGAGTTAATGTCCGAGCCGCGCAAAAAACGCAGTTTTGTTGGGTTGTTGCCAGAGTAACAGGCGTTATAAAGGTTTGTAGGCCGGGTAAGCGTAGCGCCACCCGGCGTTGTTCAGGACAGCGCCAGCAGTTGAACCTGAGACCTGGCTCCCGGCATCAGTCGCTGCAGGCTATCCACCAACTCCGCACCCGCCTCTTCCAGCGCCGCAAGCGGCATCGACGGCAGGCTTTCAAGAATAAACCACATGGTGTGCGCCTGGCTGTCCAGACGCGTCCGTATCCCCTGGCGCCAGTTCCAGCGGCGGCAGGTGACGCCGAGATCGTCGCGCCAGATAACCTCGCCCGGTTCCGGATGTTCCACCACCGGCTGTCCCTCTTTGAACGTATCAAACGGCTCGCTGCCGTCGGCCAGCGTCAGACGCGGCGCGCCTGAATACGCCGTGAGATTTTCTCCGCCGACCGGAATGGCGTAGCGAATGCTCACCGCGTTATAGATATCCACCACCGGATCCAGCGGTGGCAGCGATCCGTCTTTCAGGACCCGCTTACGCAGGGCGGATGCCGAGCAGGGCGTGCGTTTCGGTTTCGCACCGAAGGCTTTAAACACCTCATCCCAGCCTGATAGGTGTGCATCAGCCCAGGGCACATCATCATTAAGCATCTGCTGGCAGGCCTGCGCCAGCGCGGCGGTCGCCACTTCCGGGTGGGTAATCGGCGCAGCTTCAACCAGAATGCTCAGCGCCCGAAAGCCTGGGGCAATCCCGGCAAGACGTGAGTCTATTGACGGCGTAACGAGAGACATAAATAATCCTGTATTGACTGTTTTATACCATGGTAGTGACCAATGACTGATAAAGTCAATATAATGACTGAGCAGGGGGCCGATATTGCCCAGGTAAGCCTGGCCGTCGCGAACCGCATACGCAACTGGCGCAAAGAGAAAAAACTGTCGCTGGATGAGCTATCCCGCCGCGCCAGCGTCAGCAAAGGCATGCTGGTGGAGATCGAAAAGGGCGCAGCCAACCCCAGCATCGCCATTTTGTGCAAGCTGGCCGCCGCGCTCGGTATCTCAGTGGCGGATATCGTTAACGTCTCCAGCGAGCCGCAGGTGCACGTTATCGAAGAAGCCGCGATTCCGGTGCTGTGGCAGGGCACACAGGGCGGTTACGCCAGACTGCTGGCAGGCACCGCGGGCCCGGATATGATTGAACTATGGCAGTGGGAGATGCAGCCGGGAGAGCGTTTTAGCTCTTCGGGACACCCGGCGGGCACCTTTGAGCTGCTGCACGTGAATGAGGGCATGTTAACGCTGACGGTGGACGAGACGGTGACGCAGGTGGCTGCCGGGGCGTCGGCAGTGGCGAAAACGGAAGCCGCGCACGGCTATGCCAATGAAGGCAATACCGTACTTCGCTTCACCATGACGGTTGCGGAGTTTCACCGATAAAAAGCAGCCCGGTGGCGCTACGCTTACCGGGCCTACATATGCCGTATTTGGTAGGCCGGGTAAGCGTAGCGCCACCCGGCGTTGATTACGCCTCTTCCACACTCACGCGCAGCGCCGCCAGCGCTTTGCGTGCCGCTTTTAGCACCTGCTCACACTGCTCAATAGTCAACGTCAGCGGCGGTTCAATGCGGATGGTTTTCGAGTTGTTCAGCGTGCCGGCGACCAGCACCCGCTGGCGGAACATCTCGCTCGCGAAGCTATAGCCGATTTCGTTGTCAACAAACTCAATCGCCATCAGCATCCCTTTGCCGCGTGCTTCCTGGATCAGATCCGGGTATTCACGGCCCAACTGGCGGAAACCGTCCAGCAGCATGTCACCTTTTTGCTCCGCCTGCGCAGGCAGGTTTTGCTCAAGCAGCACGTTGATGGTCGCCAGCGCGGCCGCACAGGCCAGCGGGTTACCGCCAAAGGTGGTGGTATGCAGGAACGGGTTGTCGAACAGCACCGAGAAGACCTCTTCGGTGGCGATCGTCGCACCGATTGGCATCACGCCGCCGCCCAACGCTTTCGCCAGGCACAAAATGTCCGGCTGAACGTTCTCGTGCTCACAGGCAAACATCTTGCCGGTGCGCCCCATCCCGGTCTGGACTTCGTCGAGGATCAGCAATGCGCCAAACTCATCGCACAGCTGACGCACGGCAGGCAGATAGCCCTGCGGCGGGAGGATCACGCCGCCTTCACCCTGAATCGGCTCCAGGATCACCGCGGCCACGTCATCACCGGTTTTACGGCATTCCGTCAGCACGGTGCGCATGGCGTTAATGTCGCCAAACGGCACGTGGCGGAAGCCCGGCAGCAGCGGCATAAACGGTTTGCGGAAGGTGGATTTCGCGGTCGCCGACAGTGCGCCCAGGGATTTACCATGGAACGCGCCGCTGGTGGCAATGAAGGTGAATTTCCCGTGCGGCGACTGGTACGCTTTGGCGAGCTTAATCGCCGCTTCGACCGATTCCGTGCCGCTGTTGCTAAAGAAGCTGTATTTCAGTTTGCCGGGCGTTAAGGCTGCCAGCGTTTTCGCGAGCATGGCGCGAAGCGGATCGAGCAGCTCCTGGCTATGGAGAGGTTGTTTCGCAAGTTGATTCTGTACGGCGGAAACCACAACTGGATTACGGTGCCCCACGTTGAAAATTCCAAAACCTCCCAGGCAATCGATAAACTCCTGTCCCTGGGTGTCGACAAGCGTGTTCAGACTCCCCGCTTGCCACTCTACGGCTCCGTAATCCCCGCCGGCGGTAACAGATTTGCGATACTCCAGAAACCCTGGATTGACGTGCTCTTTAAAGTAATCGATGACCTCTCGGTTAAGTTGTTTCATCTCCTCATGATCAAGCGTTCGCTTCTCAATGAGATTCAGTGCGTGCGCGGTACAGGCAAGAGCCGAGGCGCTGGAAGGTAACCTGTTCAAAATATGCTCCCGGGGATCGCGTATCACATGATACTGGTTTAAGTATTGCAGGGATTACGCCACTTCAGCTGCCTTAACGAAAATCGGGATAAACGCCAGGTTAAAATAATGTTGCACAATATTTAATCATGCCGATACAACCGAAACGGGATTTCGCGGTACCGGATTGCGAGCATCAGGGAGGGGGTAAGCGCCATGTTGCACTAAAGAGGTGCAGGTGATGCGACTTAAGTGGGCGTTAATGGGTCATGCACTGTGGGTAATTTCTTATCGAAAGTATTTGAAATCAATGGATTATAAAATCGTACAAAAAGTATGGTTTAAGTCAAATCTGCGATCTTCATCAAGTTTAACAACTAAAGATAAATTGTTTACCGCCGAAAAAACATTGACCCACAAAATTAACATTCAAATAACCTGCAAGGGATGCCCACGATGTCCTCTCCAACCTATGTCACCCAGAATGAATATCCTCTGGACGATGACACCACCTTAATGTCTACCACAGACATCCACAGCTACATCACCCACGCCAACGACACCTTTGTGCAGGTGAGCGGCTACCAGCTCGATGAGCTGACGGGCCAGCCACACAATATGGTGCGCCACCCCGATATGCCAAAAGCCGCGTTTGCCGATATGTGGTACACGCTGCAGCAGGGCGAACCGTGGAGCGGGATCGTCAAAAACCGACGTAAAAACGGCGACCACTACTGGGTGCGTGCTAACGCGGTGCCGATGGTGCGCCACGGGCAGGTGACAGGCTATATGTCGATTCGCACCAGGGCCACTGCGGAGGAAATTGCCACCGTGGAGCCGCTCTACCGGGCGCTGAATGACGGAAGCTGTAAGAAACGTATTCATAAAGGGCTGGTGGTCAGAAAGGGCTGGCTGGGTAAACTACCGGCCATGCCGCTGCGCTGGCGCGTGCGCAGCGTGATGGCGGTACTCTTTGCCGTACTTGCCGCCTCGCTGGTTGCCACCTCCGCAGGCTGGACGCCGCTCGCCGCTGCTGCGGTGGTGATGCTGCTGGGGACGCTGCTGTTTGAGCAACAGATTGTCCGCCCGGTAGAGAATGTGGCGCGACAGGCGCTGAGGGTCGCAACCGGTGAGCGCAACAGCGTGGAGCATCTGAACCGTAGCGATGAGCTGGGGCTAACGCTGCGGGCGGTAGGGCAGCTGGGCCTGATGTGCCGCTGGTTGATCAATGACGTCTCGAGCCAGGTGGTGAGCGTCCGCGACGGCAGCGACAGGCTGGCGAAGGGAAATGACGATCTGAACGATCGTACGCGTCAGACCGTGGCAAACGTGCAGCAGACCGTCGCGACAATGAACCAGATGGCCGCTTCCGTACAGAGTAATTCTGAAACCGCCGCCGAGGTGGATAAACTCTCCGTGGCTGCCAGCAGTGCGGCGACGAAAGGGGGTAATGCGATGCAGACCGTCGTTAAAACCATGGATGACATTGCCGACAGCACGCAGCGCATTGGCTCCATTACCTCCTTGATTAACGACATCGCGTTCCAGACCAACATTCTGGCGCTGAATGCGGCTGTTGAAGCGGCAAGGGCCGGCGAACAGGGGAAAGGTTTTGCCGTGGTGGCTGGTGAAGTGCGCCATCTCGCCAGCCGCAGCGCCAGCGCAGCAAATGATATTCGTAAGTTGATTGATGCCAGCGCCAGCAAGGTGCAGTCCGGCTCCGAACAGGTCCACGCCGCAGGCCGCACGATGGATGATATTGTCGAGCAGGTGCAAAACGTGACGCAGCTGATCGCCCAGATCAGCCACGCCACGTCCGAGCAGGCCACCGGGTTGTCAGAGTTAACCCGTGCGGTGGCTGAGCTCGACAGCATCACGCAGAAAAACGCCGACCTGGTCGAGGAGAGCGCGCACATTTCTGCGATGGTGAAACACCGCGCCGGACGTCTTAAGGATGCCGTGACCGTGCTCCATTAAGCCATTATGTTCCAGAAAAGCCGTTTATACCGTAAGGAATAAGCGGCTTTTTATTTTTCTGATTGTAACTATTCATGTGGTTTAATGTTAATCTTATATTAAATAACTAAAGAAAGTGCCTCAGTTATTTATTCCTGCCTAAGTCAGTTCTTCAGAATGCTATTTCGAAAAAGCCCCGTCCGGCGGTCTGGTAACGATCGATGAAGCAATATTAATAGCCGCTACCTATCCATTGTGATGGTTATGAAATAAAAAAACGATCAAAGTCATAAAGTTAGCTAGTTCGTTACCGATAACAGCGATCGTCTGAGAAATAATCACATCGATGGAGAAAATA
The DNA here is from genome assembly GCF_002939185.1 of Enterobacter sichuanensis. Classification (GTDB taxonomy): domain Bacteria; phylum Pseudomonadota; class Gammaproteobacteria; order Enterobacterales; family Enterobacteriaceae; genus Enterobacter; species Enterobacter sichuanensis. The sequence continues at coordinate 13,722 of NZ_POVL01000063.1, forward strand.
TGTTCCTACATGACGTAAAGATCGGCACGAAATTATTTCTGGCGTTTGGGTTCTTTATTGTCCTGATGGTCATCAGCGCGAGCCTGTCATTGCTGAGCCTGAACCGGGCAAATAACGGGATGCAATCCATTATTACCCGTGATTATCCCACCACGGTAAAAGCGAACCAGTTAATTGATAACTTCCAGGAATTTATTAGCACTCAGCAACTGATGCTGCTGGATGAACGGGGAACTTACACGGGGCAGTCTCAGCAGCGCCTGAAAGAGATTAGCGAGCATATCACGGTGATCCTGGGAGAGCTGAACAACGCCCTGCAGGATCAAAAGTCTCAGCAGGTGCTGGCGGAGATCCGCAGCGTGCGCCAGCAGTATCTGGACTCGCGCTACCGCATTTTGCAGGCGGTGCAGAACAACAATCGTGAGGGCGCCATTCAGGAGATGATGACCACCACTCTCGCCGTGCAGCAGGCTTATAAAGCGAAGGTGAAGGAGCTGATTGCCATTCAAAACAGCGAGATGCAGAGTGCTGGCGCGCAGGTGGAAGGGGATTTCAGGTCCAGCCGTTTGCTGCTGATCCTGATTACTCTCTTTAGCGTCGCGGCAGGTAGCCTGATTGGCTGGTTAATTGTGCGCGCTATCACCCGTCCGCTCGGCGAGGCGGTGAATTTTGCAAAAGCGATTTCAGAAGGCGATCTGACGGGGAGCATCACGCCGCACGGCAAAGACGAAACGGGCCTGCTGCTGCATGCGCTGATGGAGATGAAGTCGCGTCTGCTGGATATTGTGCAGCAGGTCCAGACCGGCTCGGAGAATATCTCCAGCGCAGCCGCGCAGATTGTCGCCGGGAACCAGGATCTGGCCGCGCGCACGGAAGAGCAGGCAAGTTCTGTTGAGCAGACCGCCGCCTCAATGGAGCAGATCACCGCGACGGTGAAAAACACGGCCGCACACACCGGGGAAGCGACCAACCTCTCGGCAGATGCCGCCACGGTGGTCAAAAACAACGGTGAGATGATGAAGCAGGTGACCAGCAAAATGCGCCTGATTAATGAGACCTCGAACCGGATGTCCGACATTATCGACCTGATCGACGCCATTGCGTTCCAGACCAACATTCTGGCGCTGAACGCGGCAGTGGAAGCGGCGCGTGCCGGCGAGCACGGTCGCGGCTTTGCGGTGGTGGCCGGTGAGGTGCGCCAGCTTGCGCAGAAGAGCGCGTCGTCAGCCAGTGAAATCCGCGAGCTGATTGAGAGTTCCACCAGCCAGACTCAGGACGGGATGAACCTGGTGGAGAAAGCGAGCGCGCTGATCAACGGGATGGTCGGCAACGTGGAGGAGATGGATGTGATCCTGCGTGAGATCCGCCAGGCCAGCCATGAGCAGACGGAGGGGATTTCGCAGATCAACAGCGCGATTGGCCTGATTGATGCCACCACCCAGCAAAACTCCGCGCTGGTCGAGGAGTCGGTTGCGGCGGCGGCATCGCTTAACGAACAGGCGATGCACCTTAAAGAGCTGGTACGCGTCTTCCGCGTGAGCGAACACGCGCCGGCTTAATCCAGTTGGGAGATCTCCAGCGCCGCGCGGTCAATCACGCCGACGATCTGCTTAAGCTGCGCGTCGCTGAGCTCTCCCTGATTCACCTTCAGGTCTAACACCGCTTTGAAGTTATCCAGGGCCCGCTTCATCTGCGGGTTTTTGCGCAGTTGAAAGCCGACGGAGCGCGCTTTAATGCGGGCCTGTATGTGTTCAAGCTGTTCCTGGTTTTCATCCAGCCACTGCTGTCCTGCAGCGCTAATCGCAATCCGCTTACGCCCGTTGTCTTCTTCGGTAATGGTGATAAAGGCCTGATCCTGAAGGTAGTCCAGCGTCGGATAGATCACCCCAGGGCTTGGGGTGTAGTTTCCCTGGGTCAGGTTCTCGATCTCTTTAATCAGCTCATAGCCGTGGCTCGCGTTGCGGGTCAGGATATCCAGAATCACCAGCCGCAGGTCGCCGTGGCCGAAAAAGCGCGGTCGACGTCCGCCGCCCTCGTGTTCGTGTCGCATACTATTCCCTTTGATTTGATATATCTAAACTATATCTAAGATATATTCAGATGCAATCTAAAAGATCTTGCTTTTTCTATGATTAGTAATCATTATCATTTGAAAATTGATTTAGATATATCGTATTCACCAGAGAAGGGTCTAAAAATGGCATCTACCCGTTACCCACAGCGTGTTCGTAATGAGCTGCGTTTTCGCGAGCTGACCGTGCTTCGCGTTGAGCGCGTCAGCGCGGGCTTCCAGCGTATTGTTTTGGGCGGCGAGGCGCTGGAGGGCTTCAGCTCCCGCGGTTTCGACGACCACACCAAAGTCTTTTTCCCGGCCCCCGGGACAACGTTTGTACCGCCGGTGGTGACCGATGAAGGCATCGACTGGGGTGAAGGCGTGCGTCCGCAGGCGCGCGACTATACACCGCTGTACGATGAAGCCCGTCATGAACTGATGCTTGATTTCTTCATTCATGACGGCGGTATTGCCAGCCGCTGGGCGCTTGAGGCGAAAGCGGGCGACAGACTGACCATCGGCGGCCCGCGCGGTTCGCTGGTGGTGCCGGAAGATTACGCCTGGCAGCTGTTCGTGTGCGATGAATCCGGCATGCCTGCGCTGCGTCGGCGCTTAGAGAGCCTTGCTAAACTGCCGGTTCGCACGGAGGTTCATGCGGTAGTGACGGTTGGAGACGAGTCTTATAAGGCGTATCTGGCGCACCTGAGTGGGTTCGATATCACCTGGGTGGTGGGGCACAGCGAGCAGGCGGTCGCAGATCATCTGGCGGCGCTGAGCGTCCCGGCGGAGGACTACTTCATCTGGCTCACCGGGGAAGGGAAGGTGGTGAAAACGCTGAGCCGTCAGTTTGAAACCGACGCGATTGACCCACAGCTGGTGCGTGCCAGCGCATACTGGCACGACAAATAGTCAGGCGGCGGAATCCAGCTGCGCTTCGTTCACCTGATGTTCGAGCGAGGCGCGGACCTCCTGCAGCGCCTTCTCCTGCTGCGCAAAGTACGCTTCCATATTGCTCAGCGACGAGACCAGCAGCCAGGACTCCTCTTTCTCCAGCTCCGCCAGCTCGTTCACTAAAATGTCGATCTGCTCGCGCACCTGTGCCATTTTTTTGCGGATACGCTCCAGATCGTTCAGCCTGTCGCTGGCCATCAACGGCTCGAAGCCCTGCTGCAGACGGGCCACCAGTGAGCGGATGGCTTTCACATCTCCACGCTGTTTGGCCTGGTTAAGCTGCACCATCATCGCGTTGGCTTCTTCTTTCAGGTCGTCTGCCACCAGGTCCGGATGGCAAAGTTTGCTCGCCTGTCGCCAGAGTCGCTTCAGTTCGTTCCGATCTTCGTCCGAAAGATCTTTCCCCTTGCGCATCCGCACTTCGGCATCGTGATGCTGCTCGCGATACTTCTCATACTCTTCGTTGGCTTCGTCGCGGGCCTGCCGCGCAGGCTCCTCTTCGCGGGTTAAGCCGCTCTCCAGCTCGAGCGCCTCGGCCAGCAGGTTGGCAATCAGATTACTTTGCTGCTCCAGATGCTTACGCGCCTCGGCGGCCTGTACGGAATCTGCCGGGAGATCGCGCCAGCGCTGGGTGAGCGTCGCCAGCACCTCTACCGCCTGCGCCATATAGTGCTGGCAGCGACGGTAATCTTCCTCGCGACGACGCGCCTCCGCCTGCTGACGACGCAGGTTTAGCTCCGCCAGGGTTTTACGCAGGGCGAGGATCTGCTGCATCAGGGGACCGAGGCGGGAGAAATAGAGATCGTTAAATTCATCCAGCTGCTGCACCCGCGCGTTGCGACGGTCAATCAGATCGCGAAGACGCTCTTCCAGCGCCTTCAGCTCCAGCTTGCTGGCCGCCACCTGCGGGTCGCGCCATGGGGTCACGGCGCGCTGGCCCTGCAGCCAGGCGACGATTGCTGCCATCGCCGCGGTGTAGTTCTTCTCCTCAAGCGCCACGACGATTGCCTGTAGCGCATCGTCAAACGCTTCATTTTTCAGGCGTGTCAGCTGGCTCTGGATGATGTCGTCATCTTCCAGTTCAATGGCATTTTTAATGATTTCTAGCCGTTTGATCGGTGTGCTCATGATGCCTTTCGCTTTGGCGCTTAAGTATTTGAGTTAAGGGTAGTTGTTGTAAAAGCTACAGGAAATAATACACACGGATGATGATCGGCGCGATGGGGGATTTCTTTAGAATTGCAGAATGTGAAGATGGGCGCGTAACAGATGAAATGAGCAAGTTGATTTTGATGATAAGCGCTAATCCATTGAAAGAAATAACAATCGTTTTAAAAACAAGACCAGTCCCTACGTAAAATTACCAGGTAAAACGCGTATTCCTCCGAATAGTTTGCCCTTTCGGGAGTGCTTATGCTTCGTCTCACTGACTTTTCCTGACACCGGCAGACGATGGTTCGCCGTGCGGAATGTTTTTCCAAAGGAGTGTAGATGAAGATGAAAGCTATTGTAGTCGCCCTGCCTGTCGTGATGATCCCGGCTACCGTTCTGGCGGCAAATACGGAAGAAGGGTATTACGGTTCGGCAAAATATCTGCAGATTGAACAGCGGGCCAAAGAGATGGATACCAGCTCCCGTCCGGGTGTCGGGCAGTTTGTGGGCGGTAAACAAAAAGAACACTTAGGCGGCGCGGCGATTGCTGCGGGTTATCAGTTTGGTAACGGCTGGCGCACTGAAGGTGAATATACCTTTAAGCAGAAAACCGAATACACCAACGGTTCCAGCGCCTTCCCTAACGGTTTTGATCATCTTAAGACGGAAACAGAACGTCTGATGCTGAACGTCTATCGTGATTATGAACTGGGCTACGGTGTCTCTCTTTACGGTACCGCAGGACTTGGTGTGAGCAGGATTAAAGCCGGCGGCTGGCAGGGCAATCCTGGCCGTGAATACGGCTCGACGACGCAAAACAACCTGACTTACGCATTAGGCGCAGGCGTAAGCTACACGCCGGTTGAGCGTCTGTATGTCGATCTGGGCTATCGCTATATCGATATGGGTAAGATCGAAAGTGGATATAACAACTATGCGAACATGCGTGGCTTAAAGGATGAGCAGATGAAGGCGCATATCGTCTCTAACGAATTTACGCTGGGCATGCGTTACGTGTTTTAACCTGTTGTAAATGTCACTGCTTTAAAACAGGGCCAACACCGTGGAAGTGCGGGGTTGGCTTTTTTCTTGCACGCATGTGGCATGTAGGTTTCCTGATTCCCATCAAAACCAACGATTATGTTTTACATAAAAATAGGTAACGATGATGATCCATGCCAGGGTAAGAAGACCAAAATAGTCAGGGATGAAACGCGCGAACAGATAAGCGCCAGCAACGATGAGCGCTATAGGGATATAATAAATATAGGACTGCAGAAACCATAATATTGCTCGTTTCATCTTTTTAATAACTCATATAAAGCATCGCCGATTATTTCTTCTTTGTTACCATCTGAGAGAATTTTATAAAATATTTTTGCCATTTGTGGTATATCAAGAGCAACATCGTTTCGGTTATAGATTTCGACAAGTGCTAATGTCGGACGGTGGTATTCATTTATTACCTCGCGACAGACATTGCGGCAGTAATCGTCAGGGTAAAATTCCTTTCTGATTTCACCTTCATTTTTACATAGCTGTCTGCCATTATCATATGCCTTGTGGTAAAATTACCCTGCTAATAATTGATCATCATCGTTATAGGGGCAAGGAAGAAAATGAAAAAAACGGTAGAGTGGCAATTTATGTTCTGGTGGTGATTATTTTCTTTCTCACTATTCCAGAGGTCGTCGTTCGTGTACTCACTCCGAAGCAGTTTGCTCGATTGAGTGATTTTACAAGCTTTGGCGGCTTGTTCAGTCATATCCTTTCTTTATTGATTTTCCTTGGCTTAGCTTCCATTCTGATGGGTGTACTCGCCATTTTTGTAACGACAAAAATTTACCGCCATGTCACTCGATACAAAAGCTAATCTTCAAAACTGATCCACAAGGCGGCAGGTGAGGCGGAGTTAGTGTGTTCAGATTTACGTCATACTGTTGGGGGCTGGATCGAGATCGGGTTCAGTTAAGATGCTATGTAACGGTAATGGGATACTGTCAGTTACATAGAAAAAGCCATTCGTTAGAGTGGCTTAATTAAATGATTCTTAAGCAATAATTTGGTGTCCCCTGTTGGACTTGAACCAGCGACTAAGCGATTATGAATCATAAAAATCATTATTTCCTATATGTTCTCATTTATGCGGGGCCTTGATTTAAGGTGATATAAATCATTGTGTTATTTCTTTACCTTGGTTTCTCTTTGCCCGTAAATGTTTGCGGCAGTAATATCGTTACCTGGCCCATTGCCTGACCCAAAATTTGATTGGGTGAGGTAAGCGAAAATGAATAGGTGATGACATGGCAACGCATTTACCAGATAGCAGAGTTGATGGTGCAATACCTCTCTAACTCTGACTGGCGAACGGCTTTGATCGGGTTGTGTTAGATATGTTGGAAGGGGCTTAACGCCTTTTCATCAAGGAGTGTGGTGCAGGAAATGCTGAATTCGCTCGAGATATACCAGGCGTTGAATGAATTGGGTTACCGGCTTGAGGCTGGAAAATTCGAGCCAAGCTATGCATCCGAGCATGCGCTTGGGAATGGAAAGTATCTGTATGTCAAACGTAGCCGGGATGGCGTGGTTAACAAGAGCCCATTGGTTCTTGCACCAGAAACCCTATCCTTAAAGGCGGAAATTGATCGTATTGCGGGTATACACTGCCTTTGGGAAAAAGTAAAAAGCACCAGCTACCGTCGTTACCCGAAAGATAATGGTACGTCTCAATATGGTTTCGCGGCTGATGTTGAATCAGTCGAAGCGCTACTGGCGCTGGTGACTTTACTGGGTGGTCAACCCTCTTCGATTCCTCAAACCGAACTAAAAAGAGACAACGAACACAAGGAACGATCGCCTATGTACCCCTTAAATCAGATTCTCTTCGGACCACCTGGCACAGGTAAAACCTATACGACGACCGAAATGGCGGTCAAAATTGCCGATCATGCCTGGTACCAACAAGCTACGCGAGAACAACATGGCAATGACTTTCGGGAGTTGGTAAAAGAACGCTATAAGGCCTTGGTAGAAAAGCAGCGCATTATGTTTACCACTTTCCATCAGAGTTTCTCCTATGAAGACTTTATTGAAGGAATTCGCGCGACAACTGATGAAAAATCGGGCGCGCTACGCTACGACGTGGTGGATGGTATTTTTAAACAGCTGTGTCTGAATGCCAGGGTTAAGATCCAGGGGAATGCTACACAATCTATCTCTCTCAAAGGTCGACGGATCTGGAAAATGTCTTTGGGTAATACCATGGGGGGAGAAGAGGATGTGTATGAAGATTGCCTGGCAAACAATTATGTCCTCCTGGGCTGGGGAGAAGATATCGACTTTAGTAATTGCCCAACCTATGAATCAGTTAAAGCTCGGATTGCATCAGCAAAACAGTCACTGGAAGGCACCAGTAATTATATGGCAGTCGCCGTTAATACTTTTAAAAATATTATTAAGAAAGGTGATTTAGTCGTCGTCTCTGATGGGAATCATAAGTTCCGTGCTATAGCTGAAATTACTGGAGAATATAGTTACTTCCCCAATGATGAGCGTGAGTATTACCATCAAATGCGCTCAGTTAAATGGTTAAGAACATACACCCCAAGTCTGCCTAAAGAGCAAATTTTCACCAAGTCGCTATCTCAGATGACCCTTTATGAATTGCAGGATACGACGATTGATCGTGAAAAATTAACACAGTTGTTGGCTCCAGTTGAGAATGTCGATAGTCAGGATCTTCCACATGTACTGATAATAGATGAAATCAATCGCGGTAATATAGCGCGTATATTTGGTGAGCTTATTACTCTTCTTGAACCGGACAAGCGTCAGGGGGCTGATGACGAGCGGTCACTCATGCTCCCCTATTCAAAACAAACATTCTCAGTGCCAAAAAATATCTATGTTATTGGGACGATGAATACTGCGGATAAATCCCTGATTCAAATGGACCTGGCACTAAGACGACGTTTTAGCTTTACCGAAATGCCCTCACGCCCGGAACTGCTAGCAGGGGTCACGGTATTTGGCGTTAATGTCGAAACGTTGTTGACGCGTATTAATCAACGTATCGAAGCGCTGTTGGATAGTGAGCATATGATTGGTCATGCTTACTTTATGCCATTAAAGAAATTAGATGATAATGACGACCGCGAGGCCTGTCTTGCCAGCATTTTCAAGGACAAAATCATTCCATTGCTGAGAGAGTATTTCTTTGACGATTATGAGCGTATCGGTTGGGTGCTGAATGATTCGGTGAAAGCGAAAGAAAATCGTTTTATCCTGTTGCAACAGTCAGCACAACTACCATCATTTTCTGCTCTATTCCCGAAAGATATTGCGGATAGTTTGTCTGACAGGCGTTTCCGTATCAATGAGCATGCTTTCGTGTCGGCAGAAGCTTATCAGGGTATTGTCGCATGATGATCCAGGTTCGGGAATACGCTCTGCTTACCTGTGATAACTCTCAACTAGCCAGTATGGACTTGGGGATTGTCTCTGAGGCAACCTTTTCCTGGCTTGAGCAATTGCAACAAAAGTGGAGTGGTACTTCTCAAATTCTCAACCGAGAAGGGAAGCGTTTTTTGCGTTTGGGAAGTTATGTCGGTTATCTCCAATCCCCGAATGGCGAATCAATTGAAATTTTACCAAAAACCACATTTGAAGCTCCAACTGAAGTAGTCTCCCTGCGTCTGCTTTTACGCCGAATGCTAAGCACCTCTTTAGGTATTACACCCCGTGAGGCGAACCAGGCGGCATTGCAATGTAGTGACCAGCCTCTACATGAATGGATAATCAGTGAATTTTTGCGGCATCTTACTGAGTTAGTGCGTAAAGGGCTGCGTTTTGATTACCACCTTATCGAGGATGAACATAGCGCGTTCATCCGTGGTCAATGGAATGTCACTGCGCAGATGAGAACGCCTCCGGGCAGAGAGACTCATTTTCATGTGCGTTATGCCGAGTTTTCCCCACAGCGTATCGAGAACCGTCTGTTGCGGACCGCTTTGGATTGGGCGCTTAAAATGACCAGGCAAGGACAGAGTTGGAGGCAGGCAAATTCACTTAGCCACCAACTGGATGGCATTAAGCCTATTTGTGGTAGTAAAACACAATCCATGAGGCAATGGAGTGATGGTAAATATCTTTTGGGTTATCGCGCCATAAAACCGTGGTGCAAACTCGTTCTTGAACAGATGAATCCGGATTTTCAACATGGGTCGCATCAGGGAATTTCTTTGTTGTTCCCGATGGAGAAGTTATATGAGGGCTGGGTAGGATACGGTCTGTCTGGAGCGTTGCATCATGATTACCAACTCATAGAACAGACTAAGAGCCAGTACTT
>NZ_POVL01000064.1 GCF_002939185.1 Enterobacter sichuanensis
TTGAATGGTGGGTGGAACCTTTATCAGTATGCGCCGAACCCGTTGGGGTGGATTGATCCGCTGGGTCTTAAATGTTCTCATTCAGCAAAGAATCCTATAGAATTCCATGCTGTTGTAAACGAAAAATGGGGGCATAAATTGACCGCCTCAGAAATGAGGGAAGTACAAAAAACAATCGATAATATTAAATTGAATAGACCAGCTTTTCCTCGTGATGGGATACCTTTTGAAAATAATTTCAAAATTTCACCAGATAGTCAGCGCCTTAACACAGGAAGCGGTCCTTATAGAGAGTGGACAGTGAAAACACCTGGTGTAGGAAATCGAGGAGCTAGGCGTATAGTTGTGGATACAAAAACAGGTCAAGCATTTTATAGTCACGACCATTACAACACTTTCATAGAGATCAGTCCAGGAGGATGGAAGTAATGAAAGTAATTACTTTATCTATTGATTTTAAAGAAATAAATGATGTTTCAGAATTTCATAATAGGGTTAAGCAGTTGTTTGGCTTCCCTGATTTCTATGGTAATAATTTCCATGCGTTCATAGATTGTCTGACTAGTTTGCGATTCCCAGAAGAGGGGATGACATCTTTAAACCTAAAGCAAGACGAGTTTTTATTACTTAAGATAAGTAATATCAATAATTTGGATGAGGAATTGAAGCATGATTTTCTTTTGTCAATTCAAGAGATAAATAATAGGAGTATTTTATTTGGTGAGGAGCCAACTATCTTGTTATTGCTTTGTACGCAACATAAGTGAAATATGGCTGGCGAAAAGAAAAAATTCGCCTTTTTTATTAAACGATATTATTATGAACGGAAGCATGTTTCGTAAAGTATATTTTTTACTCACTACGTGGAGTGTAATCATAGATACTTTTGGGAGGGCTGATGAGAGGGATTAAAGAGGCTTTGAAGCAGCTAGCCGCTATTTGCAAAAAATACTCATTGTCAGGGAGTTTCAGCACCGTCAGTGACCTGGATAATACATTCCCGTCCAACTTACCTCGTTCAACAGATATCGATTTCTTATATAAAAATTATAATCCTGAAAACTTAAAGATTGAAACAGGTTTCACACCAATTAAAATTCACTCTGTCAGTGAACTCACGAAGGCTCAAAGTGGTTATGAATACTTACCAGATAATTATCTTGTTATTGGTGATGATTTAGGTGGAGGTAAACCTATAATTGCGGTTATCGATGAAGGGAATTCTTCTGTTTATGCTAGTTATGATGTTATTGAACCGTTTCAGATAGCCAGTAGTCTCTCTGGGTTCATATTTTCTCTAGCTGAGCTAATTGATTTGGTTTATGGTCACTACGATATCTTTGATATAGCAGATGATAATGACGAAGTAAAAGATAATTTCATTGATGAGTTGCGGGAAAGGATTGTACCACTTATCGGTAATGAAAATTTCAATGCGTTTTATAATTATTTTTATGGGTGATTATTTTCATTCAAGGTAAACCAGCACGGCGAAAATGTTATTTTTAGCGAGGTGATGTTCCCTGTGACTCTTACAGGTATATTAAGCAAGATTTAAAAGAGTAATGCTGTATATTTATTCAAGTGGAATTAATCCGTTACATGAAAGGAGAGGGGTTACATGCAGACGACGCGAGTAATGGGAGAAGGATATGAACCGTACGTTGAGCAATTAGGTGACAAACTGATTTATTCAATACCTGTCGAATCGGGATTTGTCAGCTTTCATTTTGAGTTTGATATTCGTCAGACCGATCTTGACGTCCTGCTGTCCGATTATTACCGGCGGGCCGTCCTGGAAGTGACCGCACACACTCTGCTTCAGCACTCGACGTTGAAGGGACATAACAGATTTACGCAGAACGATTTTGATAACCTTATTGCCACTGTCCTGCATGCATCGCAAGAGCATCTCAGCGCATTCATTTCTCAGATTAATCGGGAGCACAATATTTCGATTGAACATTATGTGAATGACATCGTGAACAGGCGCATAAACAAAGGATGAATATACCGATCCCAGATAAGGCCAATTTTATTTTTAAAATCACACTGGGCCGATAGCGCTTTTCAACCTCATGCAACCCGAAGAGTTCAAATTGATTTTTCGTGAGAAGCTTTCAACAAACGCTTATTTGTCTGTGTCTTCGTTCAGTTTGGCGGATGCCTGTCTGTTTCCTTGCTAAATTTTTTTCCGGGAGCAGGGGCTGGTGAGGAAATTGAATCAGGATGAGTCAGCGTATTGCCACGCATTATCTTATTGCCTGGCGTTTTTCATTGCATCCTGCTTCCCCGGGTTGCATTGCTGTTTTGTTTCGGGAAGATAAAAATTTCCTGATCGATCCGGATTTGTTCCGCCCGGACAACCCGCCCGGCCATCAGATGAGACGGTGCCATCAGAACCGTTTCCGCCATCGGAGCCATTTCCTCCATCACCACCCTTACCGCCATCAGCAGCATTTACGGTAAATGCACTGAGTAAAAGCAAACAGGCAATAGTGCGCTTATTCATTAAAATCTCCATTTTTCAATCCATTTACGTGCGGGAAAATATTCCCGCGAGGGTCCCACGCGGAACATTTCACAGGCGAACCTTACTCCTGACTTTCAATATTCCCTTTAACAGCCTCCAGCGTCCTCTTACGGATCCAGCCGCTGCCCGCCCGTATTACCAGCCAGTAAGCTGTCATTCTTAGCCTGGTGCTTCTGTCCGGACAATAGACGAAGGTTTCCGTAGAGAGCTCATGTTGGCCTGGCGCCAGTTCCGTTACCTGATAGCGCAGCAGCAGTTTCGCGCTGCCCGGCGCAGCGGGCGTCTGAAAAGTATTCGCGTCCGGCACGTTTTCCAGACCGAAATCCGTACGCCAGAATTGCCCTCTTAAGCCATAGCACAGCTCAGAGGGTGAACTTTTCAACAGGGTAAAGCTGTGCAAACCAAAGTTGCCGATCGCGTTAGACTGCGTGTTGCGCAGTAATTTCTGCGGTATTTGGCGTAATGACATTAGCCGCCGAATCACTGGGTCTTGCCGGACGTCAAAGTTTGCAATCAACGGCAGAATAGTTTCTGGATGAGCAGTATGTATAACCGTTCGATGTTTCTCATGAAACTGAAACTGGGGCAGGAAAACGGGAGCATCACGCCAGTGAGAAAGCGCTTTGTGGGTAACGAATCCTGGGTTTAGCATCTCTCTTCCTTGTCATCCTTTGAACTCAGCCAGAGTAACAGATGGCTTGCCGCAGACAATTACCAGGAAAAGAGAGGGGGATCTGGCCGAAACCGTACCTTGCTTCGGTAGCATTCCGGCCTCTCTTCGCCGGCCTCAGTGTGCCGTGAGATACGGCTCCTTCACGAATTCCGCCAACAGCCAGACCATATCATGCAATAGCCCGGTGAGCTCTCTCGCCACGCTCGCAGGCAGTGCACCGCCCATCACCGCCAGCGTCAACGCGACAGCATAATCCACCTGCAACGCCGTCTCCTGCCAGCAGTCCGGTACGCAGGAGGTCAGCTTTTCTCCCGCAATCAGCTGTTCAACCAGATACGGCGGAAGCTCGGCGTCACAGCACTCCCGCAGCCGTTTGAGCACGGCCAGCAATCGTCTGCAGAGTGTGGCAAACGTTACTGCATCGTCAGTTTCCACCAGCACGCTGACATAGGCAGCGCAGGTATCAGCCAGCTCGAAAAGATCCGCAGAATCGGGGAGCTGAAGGTTAATAAGGTGATAAACAGCGCTTTCTTCAGAGAACGCGTAAGAAAATGCAGGGATAGTCGCCATTTAGCATCCTCTTCGGGCAAAAAAATGACATGTTATGCTAACGGGTTCCTACGCCCGGTTACGAATATGCCGCAACGCAGGCACTTTACGGCCGTGATGAAGGGATGAAAAGGGATGCCCCTGAATTACATAAGGTTGCTTGCAGGTTTGCGAGGCGGCTTCCAGAAGGCCATTGCCGGGTGGCGGTTACGCCTTACCCGGCCTACGAAAACTGCAGATTGGGTCATCCACATTTATGGCCGACAGAACAAGACTGTAAAACGGGTTTTTGCCGATCGTGAGTGAAGATCTGCCATTTTATTGCCGAGGTACTCAGGGTAAAAATGGCCGTGGCTAGCGTGTTCTCTTCATCCGGATCGTGTGGCGAGAGACGATAAATCGGGAGCGCGGAGTCGTGCTGGTCAGAAAGAATATCCAGTGCCGCCGCACCATCAAGCTGAGATTGCGTCTCAAGCCAGGCGTTTAGCCGTGTTTGCCGTGAACGGGAACTGTCCGTGATCACCTGCTTAACCGCAGCAAGCTGAGGGTGGATAAGGTGATTAGCATGGGCGAAAACCTCCCGCAACGGCATGATGGAACAGCCTGTTCCCGTGGCTTCTACGCTAAACAGACGACGGTCTCCCCGTTGCCCCAGCGTGTGATGAAAGGCTCCGGCGCGTGGCTCTGAGGTCAGTATGGTGATGGCTTCATCCAGGGTGGCGGCATTCAGCGCGGCGCGGGCGAGTATCTGGCGCGGCATTCCGTCCGGACGGTGTACAGCGCGAATATTATTCACCGTATTCACCACACCTTTTTCGTTTACGGCAAAGGTATGTCCGCAAATCGATCCCGGATAGGCAAAACTGGTGAACGCCAGGCCGTCATCAGGGGTGATACTGACGATGGCGCAGTCACTGCGAAGCTGAGGGAAACCGTCTTCGTTATGCGCAATAATCAGCTCCCCCTCCGCAGTGCTTCCCGCTACGGTGGTACAACCGTCAGAGGTAGAGCGCACCAAATCGCCGCGACAGTTCCAGGCAAACACCTCATCAAGCGGTGCCTCCAGCCCCCTGGCGAGTCCCTCCAGCTCCTGCCAAATCAAGGGAAACTGAGACTGGACGCGAGAGCGCATTCGCCGGGTCTGTTCTGCGTCTTTCATGGCGGTAACGGTTTGCCACAACGCCGTTTGCGTCAGTTTTGCATGCCAGGCCTCGCGGCCGAATGCGCCAAGTTCCTGACCCACCGCAAAAGCGGAACCACTAATTTCTAATTTTTTCATGGTGTTATCATTCACTTCTGTTCAGGATACATGCTGCAAAAATTCTTTCAGGCGAGGATTAGCGCTGCTGTTCAGCAGCATATCAGGTGGACCATCTTCGGCAATGGTGCCGCCATCAATAAAGATGAGCCGTGATGCCACATCGCGGGCGAAGCCGATTTCATGGGTCACAATCACCATGGTCATGCCTTCTTCGGCCAGCGAGCGCATCACTTTCAGGACCTCATGCCGTAATTCGGGATCCAGCGCTGAGGTCGGCTCATCGAACAGCATCATTTTCGGTTTCACTGCCAGAGCTCTGGCAATGGCCACGCGCTGCTGCTGACCGCCCGAGAGCTCTGATGGGTAGTGATGAGCGCGTTCGCGTAAGCCCACACGGTCCAGTAGCGCCAGTGCCTGTTCACGCGCGGCAGCTTTGCTCTGTTTGCGCACGCGAACCGGACCAAACATCACATTCTCCAGCGCCGTCAGATGGGGGAAGAGATGGAACTGCTGAAACACCATCCCGGCTTCGCGGCGGATATCGCACTCATTAGCGTGAGGATCGGTAATATGCATTCCCGCTACCAGCAGCGTGCCGGAGGAAATCTCCTCCAGCTTATTAATGCAGCGTAGCAGCGTCGATTTACCCGAACCGGAAGGACCAATGATCACCACCACTTCACCGGCTTCAATTTTTAAATTGATGTCGTGCAGCACCTGAGTGGAACCGAAGTTCTTCGACACTGCGCTAAATTCAACCATGCTCATAAAATATGGATCCTTTTCTCCAGTTGCTTCAGGAGGAAACTCAGACACAGCGTTACCAGCAGGTAAATCATTGCCACTGCGGTCCAGACTTCCAGTGCGCGGAAATTACCGGCAATAATTTCCTGCCCCTGACGCGTCAATTCCGCCACACCAATCACAATAAACAGCGAGGTGTCTTTTATACTAATAATCCACTGATTACCTAACGCAGGGATCATACGGCGTAATGCCAGCGGCATAATGACATGCCATAGCGTGCTGCGTTGTGATAATCCCATCGCCAGGCTGGCCTCTCTGAATCCTTTATTAATTGAGAGAATCGCCCCGCGGGTGATTTCTGCAATATAAGCACCCGAGTTAATCACAATTGTCGTAATGGCTGCCGTTACCGGATCAATATGAACTGGTAACACCATGGGAAGTGCGAAGTAAATAAACATCACTTGCACCATAATCGGCGTGCCGCGGATTAACTCGACAAAGACTAACGAGACGGTTTTTGATATCTTTCCTCCAAGCGCACGGCAGGTTCCTGCCAGCAGGCCAATAACAAAACCACCCAATAAACCTGATAAAGAAATAATCAGCGTCAGCTGTAGTCCTTGCAACAACAGCGGCAGGGACTCCCAAATATATTTACTGTCGAAATTCATCATTCTACCCGTTAAGATGCAACGAGGTCGGATCGCTCCGACCTGGCGGGATTATTTTGGCTGTTTCGCAAACCACTTCACGTAGATCTTGCTGTAGGTTCCGTCCGCGCGTAAGGCCTCCAGTGCAGCGTTGATCTTTGGCGTCAGGGTGCTGTTTTTCTGCATCGCAAAGCCGTAGTGCTGCGGCAGAATGCTGTCGGTCTCGCCGGTAGATTTCACTTTGCCATCACCTGCCGTTTTGACGTAATAGAGCACGTTGGGTGAGTCATGTACCACGGCATCAAGATTACCTGCCTGCAAATCAAGATAGGCGTTATCGATATTCGGGAACTCGACATAATTCGCCTTATATTTGCTTTTCATAAAACTGGCCGCCGCTGTTCCCTGCTTCAGTCCCACTTTCTTACCCGCTAAATCGCTGAATTTAGCAATGGTATTATCGCTGCTTTTAACCGCCATTAATAAATCAGCATCATAATAACCCTCGCTGAAATCAACGACCTGTTTACGCGCGTCGGTTATAGTAATCCCCGCCATCGCAACATCGAGATTACGTGATTGCAAACCGGGAATCAGTCCGCCGAAATCCATTGGGCGCAATTCGTAGCTGACATTCATCTTTTTGGCAATGGCATCCCACAAATCTATATCAAAACCGACATATTTATCGCCTTGTTTAAATTCAAAGGGTACGAAAGCGGTATCAACTCCAACCGTTAATTTATCCTGCGCGCCTGCCACAAAACTGGCGGAACAAGCGACCAGCGCTAACGTAAATTTTAATTTGGTCAGTAATCCAGACATAATAACCCTCGGCGTCAGTGAAACAGCGTGCATGAATATCATCCGGCGAAATAAAATCGACGGAGTGGGAAATAAAAATAGTGACAGGCAGGGCGCACTTTCATGCGCCAACGTTAAAACGATAGCTTATGCGGGAATAATCTCATCCCGCGTGTCGGGTACCGGCGTCTGCGCGCCGTTCATTACCATTGAGAGAAAACTGTAATAACCCGTGATTCCGATCAGATCCACCACGCCTTTTTCGCCCCACAGCGCGACAGCCTGCTGCCAGGTGGCATCGCTGACCTTCTGCTCATCCTGTAACTCCTTGCAGAAGTGATAAATTACCCATTCATCCGGTTGCAGATCTTCAGGAAGACGTTTTTCATTAATCGCCTGCACCGCTGCCGCAGAGATGCCTTTCTCGCGAGCTATTGGCGCATGAATTGCCCATTCCACAGGCTGCGACCAGTGCCGTGCGGTCATTAAAATCGCCAGCTCCGACAAACGCTGTCCCAGGGCACTGCGATAACGCAGATATTCCCCCATGCGTTGTGCATGCGCCATCAGCTCAGGACTGCGCAGCAGCGGCTCGAAGGGAGGCAGCAGGGCACCGCGTGGCCCATTGATGATCTCTTCGGCTAAGGAACGCTGCCGATCGTCCCACTCATGCTCCGCCAGGGGCGGTAAACGATTGATCATAATTTACTCGTCTCTTCGCGAATCACGGTGTTCAGCGTGTCCACCACAAAATCAAGCTGGGCTGGGGTGATAATAAACGGTGGGGCGATCAAAATATGGTCGCCATACTGCCCGTCAATGGTTCCCCCCATCGGATAGACCATCAGCCCGCGTGACATACAGTTTGCTTTGATCGCCGCATGCAGTTTCAGGGCAGGATCGAAGGGAGTTTTATTGCCTTTATCACGGACCAGCTCAACACCCGCAAACAAGCCACGTCCACGCGTATCACCGACGTGGGGTAATTCCCCCAGCACTTCACGCAATGCGTTGTGCAGGTAATCACCCTGTTGCCTGACTGCCTGGAGCAAATTATCGCGCTCAATCACCTGCTGCACCGCCAGGGCTGCGGAAGCGGCAGTCGCGTGACAAATGTAGGTGTGTCCGTGCTGGAACAGACCGCTGCCGGTTTGCAGCGCTGAGACAATCTTCTCGCTTGCTAATACTGCACCAATCGGCTGATAGCCGCCCCCCAGTCCCTTCGCGATGGTCACCAAATCCGGCACCACATCATCCTGTTCAAACGCATGCAGCGTACCGGTGCGTCCCATGCCACACATGACTTCATCCGCGATGTAGAGAATGCCGTATTTATCGCACAGGTTGCGTACCCCTTTAAGATAGCCGGGAGTAGGCGGAGTGGCGCCGGTGGTGGCCCCCACCACGGTTTCTGCGCAGAAACCAATAATGGTCTCCGGACCGGCCTCAAGAATGGCGTGCTCCAGTTCGTTCAGCAAACGCGTGGTATATTGCTGCTGGGTTTCGTCAGCGCGGCGGTCGCGATACTCATTGCAGGCCGAAACACGGATAACGTCGATTAACAGGGGAGCAAACTGACGGCGACGCCATTCATTGCCTCCCACCGCGAGTGCCCCAAGGGTATTGCCATGATAGCTCTGTTTACGGGCGATAAATTTGGTGCGCGACGGCTGGCCGAGCTCAACAAAATACTGACGCGCCAGCTTGAGTGCGGTTTCGACCGCTTCCGAACCGCCCGAAACGAAATAGGCGTAGTTAAGATCGCCAGGCGCCGTGCGCGTCAGCTGTTCAGCAAGTTGTTCAACGGTGTCACTGGTAAAAAAACTGGTGTGGGCATAGGCCAGTTGATCGATCTGGCGATGCATTGCCGCCAGCACATCAGGATGCGCATGACCTAAACAGGAAACGGCGGCGCCACCGCAGGCATCCAGATACTGCTTTCCCTGTGCATCAAAAATGTACGCCCCTTGCGCACGCGCCGCGACGGCGGGCGTGCTGCGTAGGCTGCGGTGAATAATATGACTCATGCTGGTCCTGCTCCTGAATACGCTGTGTTAATAAAGCGCATCTTGCAGGATTCATTTGTATCACGTCAACGTTATTTGGATTCAAATGCATTCTCTTTTCTTATGCTGGAGGCAAATGAATCATTTTTCAGGGTTTCCGGGGCACGACATACGCACCCGAGTCGATGAGATAGCGTTCAGCATTTTCGATTTTACTCACCGCATCCCGACCATGACGAGCCACCAGCATCGCCAGTAAACACTCGGCCAGCCCCATGCCCGAAACCACGGAAGGGAAAAACGACGGGCTGTCTGTGGAGAACAGCAGCGTGCAATCGGCAGCCTGTGCTAATGGTGAGACGGGGGAATCCGTGATGGCGACGATGGTCGCGCCCGCCTGCTGGGCCGCGCGTAAAACATCCAGCGACTCACGCGAATAGGGCGCAAAACTGGTGAGTAACAGGCAATCCTGTGCTGTTAATTCGCGGGTGAACACCTCGATGTTGCTCGCCAGACCATCAATGAGCGACACCTGCCGATTGAACAATCGATAGACATAAAACAGCGACCAGGCAATAGGAAAGCTGGCACGGAAGCCGCAAATGTAGACATTCTCCGCCGCGTCCAGCAGCGATACCGCTTGCTCCATGGCCTGATGGTTTTCATTTTGTGTAAACGCCAGATTGGCCTGATGTGCCTGAAACACCTCTTCATACAGCTGGGGTTGAGTGCCTTTGGCGATCAGTTTCTCGGCTTTGGAGACATATGTATCATTACGCAGTCCAAGCTCATCAATGAAAGCGTCCTTAAGTTCCCCCCAGCCGTTATACCCTAATCGCTGCGCCAGTCGTAACAACGTAGCGGGTTTTACACCGGCTTCAGCGGCGAAGGCGCGCATCGATAGCACGACCAGTTGATTGGTATTCTGTAGCGAGAACTCGGCAGCGCGCTGTAATTCGGCAGACAATTCTCTGAATGTATTAACAATATTTTCCCTTGGATTCATAGCTACTATTTACGCTCTTTACGGTTAGCGTTGCTGGCGTCAGTGGACGGGACAGGGGCTTTTCCATTACATCAGGGGTTTCGAAAGACAGAAGGGAATCTACCTTAGCATTCGATAGCCGTATTGTAACCCTGTTGTTGTGCTCCCAGAAGGGCATTGCCGGGTGGCGCCTACGCCTTACCCGGCCTACAAAAACCACCAACCAAACTGGCCGCTATCCCTCGCTCATCATCGCCAGAAACCGCTTCACCGTCCGCGAGCGTTCAAAGCGCCGCCAGCAGAGTGCGATATCGGTATAAAGCTCCGGCGAGCTCAGCGCGTGGTAGGTGACATTCGGCGGAGAAATGGCCGCCATGGATTTCGGTACCAGCGCGAAGCCGCCACCCGCGGAAACCATGCTCAGGGAGGATGAAAGCTGTGAGGACTGCAGCGCGTGCTGCACGTCAATCCCGGCCCGCTCGCAGCAGCCGTGAACCCGGTCGTACAGGCCGGGCGCGACCTCCTGCGGGAACAGCACCACCGGCGTATCACGCAACTGGTCTAGCGCCAGATCGCCGCACGTCGCCAGCGGATGGTCGCGATGCAGCGCCACCACCATCGGCTCCCGGTCGAGGATTTTTAACTCGAACGCCTTGCTGCTCTCGCACGGCAGGCGCACGAAGGCGATATCCAGTTCACCCTCCGCCAGCATCGTCGTCAGCGACGACATATTGGCTTCCACCTGGTGAACCTGCACCGCCATGTTCTGCACCTGATACTGGCGAATCAGGGCAAAAATTTTGGGATGAAAAGCGTCGGAGCTGGTGATGCCAATCGACAGATTGCCGTTCAGCCCGCGGGCGATGCCGCGGGCTTTCTCCAGCGCGGCGTCGCTTAGCGCCAGAATTTTACAGGCGTCCTCGTAGAAGGCTTCTCCCGCCTCGGTCAGCTCCACGCCCCGCGTCAGGCGTCTGAACAGCGGCGTGCCCACTTCCTCTTCGAGCCGTTTGATCTGCTGACTCAGAGGAGGCTGTGAAATACCCAGCGCTTCGGCCGCCCTGGTGAAGTGTCGCTCGCGTGCAACCGCGACAAAATACCGCAGATAACGAAGTTCCATATCAAAAACGTCTCAAACCACCATGGATTCTATATTGGAACTCTCTGCTGAATCGGGTCAACATTTATTTAACCTTTCTAAATAAAGTTGAAGAGGACGAGCGTGATGATGCATTCATCTGCCTGCGACTGTGAGGCCAGCTTGTGCGAGACCCTGCGCGGGTTCTCCGCCCGGCATCCTGACAGCGTGATCTATCAGACATCGCTAATGAGCGCCCTGCTAAGCGGCGTGTATGAGGGGGAGACCACCATCGCCGATCTGCTGGCGCACGGTGATTTTGGTCTGGGCACCTTCAACGAGCTGGACGGCGAAATGATTGCCTTCAGCAGCCAGGTGTATCAGCTGCGCGCCGACGGCAGCGCCCGGGCCGCGAAGCCAGAGCAGAAAACGCCGTTCGCGGTGATGACCTGGTTCCAGCCGCAGTATCGCAAAACCTTCGAGGTGCCGGTCAGCCGTCAGCAGATCCACGACGTGATCGACCAACAGATCCCCTCCGATAACCTGTTCTGCGCCCTGCGTATCGACGGCAACTTCCGCCACGCCCACACCCGCACCGTACCGCGCCAGACGCCGCCGTACCGCGCGATGACCGACGTGCTGGACGACCAGCCGGTGTTCCGCTTCAACCAGCGCGAAGGGGTGCTGGTCGGGTTCCGCACGCCGCAGCATATGCAGGGGATCAACGTGGCGGGTTACCACGAACATTTCATCACCGACGACCGCCAGGGCGGAGGCCATCTGCTCGACTACCAGCTGGAGAGCGGCGTGCTCACCTTCGGTGAAATTCACAAGCTGATGATTGACCTGCCCGCCGACAGCGCGTTTTTACAGGCCAACCTGCACCCCAGCGACCTCGATGCCGCGATCCGTTCCGTCGAAAACTAACAGGAGAACTACCGTGAACAGTGAGAAACAGTCACGTCAGTGGGCGCACGGCGCCGATTTGGTTGTCGGCCAGCTGGAAGCGCAGGGCGTGAAGCAGGTGTTCGGGATCCCGGGTGCGAAAATCGACAAAGTCTTTGATTCCCTGCTGGACTCGTCCATTGAAATCATCCCCGTGCGCCACGAGGCCAACGCGGCGTTTATGGCGGCGGCAGTAGGGCGGTTGACCGGTAAAGCCGGGGTGGCACTGGTCACCTCCGGGCCGGGCTGCTCGAACCTGATCACCGGCATTGCCACCGCCAACAGCGAAGGCGACCCGGTGGTGGCGCTGGGCGGGGCGGTGAAGCGGGCGGATAAAGCCAAGCTGGTGCACCAGAGCATGGACACCGTCGCCATGTTCAGCCCGGTCACCAAATACGCCGTGGAAGTCAGTTCACCGGATGCGATTGCCGAAGTGGTATCGAACGCGTTTCGCGCCGCCGAGCACGGCAGGCCGGGGGGCGCGTTCGTCAGCCTGCCGCAGGATATTGTCGACCAGCCCGCTACAGGGGCAATTTTACCTGCCAGCGGCCCGGCGCTGATGGGCCCGGCGCCGGAGTCCGCCATTAACGACGTGGCGAAGCTTATCGAAAAGGCCAGAAACCCGGTCATCCTGCTGGGGCTGATGGCGAGCCAGCCGGCCAACAGCGCGGCGCTGCGCAAGCTGCTGGAGAAAAGCCGTATTCCGGTCACCAGCACCTATCAGGCCGCCGGGGCGGTGAACCAGGAGCACTTTACCCGCTTCGCCGGACGCGTCGGTCTGTTCAATAACCAGGCGGGCGACAGGCTGCTCCATCTGGCGGACCTGATTATCTGCATCGGCTACAGCCCGGTGGAATACGAGCCGTCGATGTGGAACAGCGGTGATGCCACGCTGGTGCACATTGATGTGCTGCCCGCCTATGAAGAGCGTAACTACGTGCCGGATCTGGAGCTGGTAGGGGACATCGCCGAAACCCTGAATCTGCTCGCGAACCGCATCGATCACAAGCTGGAGCTGAGCCAGCGAGCCTCAGAGATCCTGGTCGACCGCCAGCATCAGCGCGATCTGCTCGATCGCCGTGGCGCGTCCCTCAACCAGTTTGCCTTGCATCCGCTGCGCATCGTTCGCGCCATGCAGGACATCGTCAATAACGACGTCACGCTCACCGTGGATATGGGCAGCTTCCACATCTGGATCGCCCGCTACCTCTACAGCTTCCGGGCGCGTCAGGTGATGATCTCCAACGGTCAGCAGACCATGGGCGTCGCGCTGCCGTGGGCCATTGGTGCGTGGCTGGTCAACCCGGGGCGCAAGGTGGTCTCGGTCTCCGGTGATGGCGGCTTCCTGCAGTCGAGCATGGAGCTGGAAACTGCGGTACGTCTCAACGCCAACGTGCTGCACATCATCTGGGTGGATAACGGCTACAACATGGTCGCCATTCAGGAAGAGAAAAAGTACCAGCGTCTTTCCGGCGTCGAGTTCGGCCCGGTCGATTTCAAAGCCTATGCCGATGCCTTCGGCGCGAAGGGCTTTGCCGTGGAGAGCGCCGGGGCGCTCGAGCCGACGCTGCGCGCGGCGATGGATGTCAATGGCCCGGCCGTGGTGGCCATTCCCGTCGACTACAGCGATAACCCGCTGCTGATGGGCCAGCTCCATCTCAGCCAGATTTTGTGACTCACGATAAGGACAGAGAAATGCAAAAAGTTGCTCTCGTAACAGGCTCAGGCCAGGGGATTGGTAAAGCGATTGCGCTGCGCCTGGTGAAAGATGGCTTTGCCGTCGCCATCGCCGACTATAACGCTGAGACGGCAAGAGCCGTTGCCGACGAAATCATCCGCAACGGCGGTAACGCCGTCGCCGTGAAGGTGGATGTCTCTGACCGCGAGCAGGTATTTGCCGCGGTGGAGAAAGCCCGCACCGCGCTGGGTGGTTTCCACGTGATCGTTAACAACGCCGGGATCGCGCCGTCCACCCCGATCGAATCCATCACCCCGGAGATTGTCGATAAGGTCTACAACATTAACGTGAAAGGGGTGATCTGGGGCATTCAGGCCGCGATTGACGCGTTTCGTAAAGAGGGGCACGGCGGGAAAATCATCAACGCTTGTTCCCAGGCGGGCCACACCGGTAACCCGGAGCTGGCCGTCTACAGTTCCAGCAAGTTCGCGGTGCGCGGCTTAACCCAGACCGCCGCACGGGATCTCGCGCCGCTGGGGATCACCGTTAACGCTTACTGCCCGGGCATCGTGAAAACGCCGATGTGGGCGGAGATCGACCGTCAGGTCTCCGAGGCAGCGGGTAAACCGCTTGGCTACGGCACCGAAACCTTTGCCAAACGCATCACGCTTGGCCGCCTGTCCGAACCGGAAGATGTCGCTGCCTGCGTCTCATACCTGGCAGGACCCGATTCCGACTACATGACCGGCCAGTCGCTGTTGATTGATGGTGGGATGGTGTTCAACTAAATACTCAATACTAATAAGCTCTGACATGAGTTTTCCCCTGCCCCCGTGCAGGGGCTTTTTTTTGTCTCCTCCGCCATTGTGCATTACACTGCGCGCTGCAAAACTTTAGTCATTACGATCTGACAGGCGGTAACAGCGATGAACGGAACAATCACGACGTGGTTTAAAGATAAAGGCTTTGGATTTATCAAAGATGAAAACGGCGACAACCGCTATTTTCATGTGATTAAGGTCGCCAACCCTGATCTGATTAAGAAAGACGCGGCGGTCACCTTCGAGCCGACCACCAACAACAAAGGGCTTTCCGCCTATGCGGTGAAGGTAATCCCGGAAAGCAAGCATCTCTATATTGCGGGCGAGCGCGTGAAGCTCACCTCCATCAAATCCTTCGTGGTGTTCAGCGAAGAAGAGCCCGTGGATACCAAAATCGATAAAGAGAATGCGGTGCTGTCGGTCGGGCTGCTGATGAACAGCATCAAACCGAAATCCGACAAAAAGCCGGGCGAAATGCGCACGGTGAAGAAGCTGGCGATCACCACCTTCCAGAATACGACGTTGATCTTCACCGAAGATGAGATCGACATCGATGCCACGGTGAAGCTGCTCAAGTGATTTGTTGCCGGGTGGCGGCGACGCCTTACCCGGCCTACGAAATCCGTGTGGCACTTGCCGCCGCACGGTTTACCCCATTCTGTGCTCGCCCCGCAACATCGCCTCCCGGTCAAACACCTTCTGGATCTCCCCATGCGCCATAAACGCCGCCCGGTCGGACATATGCGCAACCACGTCCGCGTCGTGGCTCACCAGCAGATAGGTCATCTCGTGCCTGGCTTTTAAGCGGTTGAGCAGGTTCAGAATTTCCGCCTGGACGGACATATCCAGCGCCGAGGTGGGTTCATCCAGCAGCAGAAGCTGCGGGCGCAGCAGCAGCGCCCGGGCAATCGCCACGCGCTGACGCTGGCCGCCGGAAAGCTGGTGTGGATAACGTTTACCCGCATCGGCGGAAAGCCCCACCTGCTGTAGCGCATCCACTACCTTTTCCGCAATCTGCGTTTCACCGTGGATTGTTAACGGCTCCGAAAGGGTGCGTGCAATCGTGTGGTTTGGGTGCAGCGAGGCCCACGGATCCTGAAACACCATCTGCACGTTGCGGCGCAGCGGGCCGGTAAAACGCTGCCCTGGCCGAACCGCGTCGCCCAGCAGCGAGAGGCTTCCGCGCCACTCGCGCTGCAGCCCCGCCAGCACGCGCAGAAGGGTTGATTTCCCGCAGCCGGATTCGCCAATCAGGCTGAAGGTTTCCCCTTTTTCGACGCTAAAGCTGGCGGCGGATACCGCCGTTTTCTCCCCGAAGCTCACATGGAGCTGATTCACCTCAACGAGCGACATCACCGGCCTCCTTCCACGGCTGCGAACGGTCAAGCGTCGGCAGCATCTGTCCATAGGTACTGGCGTTCGGGCGGCAGGTCCACAGGGTGCGGGTGTACGGATGCGTTGCCTGCGGGAGCTGGCGTGCCGCCATCTCGTCGACCTTTTCGCCCTGATACATCACCAGCACCCGGTCGCAGTGCTCTGCCACCAGCGGCAGATCGTGACTGATAAGCAGCATCGCCATCTGGCGCGCTTCGCACTGCTGCACCAGCAGTTCGAGGATCTGGTTACGCAGGCGGGCGTCCAGCGCCGACGTCGGTTCGTCGGCAATCAGCACCTGCGGGTTGTTGATCAGCGCCATCGCAATCATCACCCGCTGCCCCATGCCGCCGGAGAGTTCGCCGGGATAACGCTGAAGCACGTGCTCATTGAGCCCGACGGCGCGGATAATATCGTGTATACGTTCAAGGCGTTCTGAACGGGGCAGGCGCTGATGCAGAGTCAGTGCCTCTTGTAGTTGAGCGGCGACGCTTTTCACCGGATTAAGCGCATAGCGCGGATCCTGCAGGACCATCGCAATGCCGTTGCCGCGCAGCGCCTGCCAGCGGCGGCTGTTCAGGGTCAGCACATCATTGCCCAGCACGTTAAGCTGCTTAGCGCGCACGATGCCGGGCTGGCGTACCAGCCCCATCAGGGCGCGGGCAGACATGGATTTCCCCGAGCCGGATTCACCCACCAGCGCCAGCCGCTCGTTGCCTAACGTAAAGCTCAGGCCGTTGACCACGCGGGCGGCGGGGTAGTCGATATTCAGCGCATCGACGATAACGCGGTGTTCAGTCATGCTGTGGCTCCAGTACGTCGCGCAGGCCATCGCCCAGCAGGTTAAAGGCCAGGCTGGCAAACAGAATGGCCGCGCCCGGAATGGCGGCAATCCACCACTGGTCGAAAATCACCTGCATGCCGTCAGCTATCATCGCTCCCCATTCAGCCATAGGCGGACGTGCGCCGAGGCCGAGGAAGCCCAGCCCGGCGGCGGCCAGAATAATGCCTGCCAGATCCAGCGCTAAGCGCACAATCGCGGAGGGCAGACACAGGGGCAGAATATGGCCGACCAGCAGGCGCAGGCCGCGAATGCCCATCATCCCGGCGGCGGCCAGGTAATCGCTGTGGCGCAGGCGTTGAATTTCACTCCGGGCCTGACGCGCATAGGCCGGCCAGGTGGTTAAGGCCAGCGCCAGCGCGCCGTTGACCAGCCCCGGGCCGAGCATCGCCACAAACGCGAAGGCGAGGATCAGGCGCGGCATCGACATCACCACGTCGGTAAAGCGCATCAGGATGCGCTCCAGCCAGCCGCCGTAGTAACCGGATAATATGCCCACCAGCAGACCGGCGGGGAGGGTGATAACGGTCACTAAAGCGACCAGCCCGAGCGCCGGGCGTGTGCCGTAAATCAGGCGCGAGAGCAGATCGCGCCCGTAGCTGTCGGTGCCCAGCCAGTGCTGAGCGTTCGGTGCCTGCAGGCGCGCGGCGGCGTCCTGCCAGTTCGGGTCCACCGGCGCAAGCCACGGCGCGAACAGGGCTGTCAGCACCAGCAGCGCGATGGCGACCAGCCCGCAAAAGGCGGCGGGGGAGCGGCGCAGGCGGCGTAAGAAAAGATAAAACGGCATCAGCGCACCCTGGGATCGGTCGCCCGCACAAGCAGGTCGGTAAGGTTATTGATCAGCACAAAGCAGACGCCAGTCAGCAGCGTACCGCCCATCACCGCGGTGGTATCGCCGGCGAACAGGGCGGTGGTGAGGTAGCGCCCGATGCCCGGCCACGAGAAGACGGTTTCGGTTAATACCGCGCCCTCCAGCATGCTGGTGTAGGCCAGTGCGATGATTGTCAGCAGCGTACCGCGTATGTTGGGCAGCACGTGTCGCAGCAGGATGGTCATCTCCCCGGCCCCTTTGGCGCGGGCGAGCAGAATGTACTCTTTGTTCATCTCGCTCAGACAGGCGGAGCGCGTCAGGCGGGTGATACTTGCCAGCGAGTAATAGGCCAGCAGCAGCACCGGCAGTACCAGATGGCTGACGGCATTACGAAATGCCTCCCGGTCGCCGGAAAGCCAGGTATCCACCAGCGCAAAGCCGGTCCTCGGCTCCACGGTGAACTGCCAGATATCGTCCAGCCTGCCGGGACCCGCACTCCACTGCAGCTTCGCGTAGAACAGGGCCAGCATCAGCAGCCCGAGCCAGAAAATCGGCACCGAGTTGCCGAGCAGGGTGAGCGTGCGAAGGGCTAAATCGAGCGGCGATCCGGCGTAGCGGGCGCACAACACCCCGGCAATCACGCCGAGTACGGTACCGATAATCAGCGCCAGGGTTGCCAGTTCGAGCGTGGCGGGAAAGGCGTGCAGCAGATCCTGCAGCACCGGCTGTCCGGTGGCGCTGGCCGTGCCTAAATCACCGTGGGCGAGGTTTTGCAGATAGTGCCAGAACTGCACGGGCAGGGGCCGATCCAGCCCGAGCTGGTGGCGAACCTGATTGTAGGTTGACTGGCTGGCGTGATCGCCGACGATCTGCAGCACGCGATCGACCGGGGAAAACGCCGAAAGCGCAAAGGTGACGAGCAGCAGCCCGAAAAGCGTCAGCAGCAGGGTCAGAAGACCCTGAAGCACGCGGGTGGAAAGATGTGGCATGGGAAATCTCTTCATGCCGGGTGGCGGCTTCGCCTTACCCGGCCTACAAAAACCGAGAACGTAGGCCGGGTAAGCGCAGCGCCACCCGGCAACAAGGGCTACTTCGTAACGCGATCGTACCAGACCATATCCGCGTTCAGCCCCTGCTGATACCCCTTCACGTTTTCGCGCACGACGATCTGGGTTTTGCCCTGGTCGACGAACACGTACGGCGAGTTGTGCTGCAGCTGTTCCTGCATTTTCTTGTACAGATCCAGACGTTTCGCCGGATCCGGCTCGGCCACCGCCGCCAGCGTGGCCTTGTTCAGCTCCGGAATTTTCCAGCCGTTCAGTCCGGCCACGGTGCTGGATTTGCCGTCGTTCCACGCGAAAGCGCTGGCGTTGGAGTGCGCATCAAAGTAGTCCGGGATCCACAGACGAATTGCCGCCTGATGCTGTTTCGCACGCACGCGGGCGTACACCTGACTCCCGGCGGCGGGCAACAGATCCACCTTCACGCCACCCTGCGCGAAGCTCGCCTGCATCGACTGCGCGATGGTGATAAACGGCGGCTTGTTCTCCACGTCCAGGGTGAAGTGGGCGTCTTTAATACCCGCTTTGGCGAGGATGGCTTTCGCTTTCGCCGGATCAAATTTAAACGGATTATCTTCCAGCGCGCCCGGCAGACCGACCGGCAGGAAGCTCTGATGGACAAAATACTGGCCTTTCAGCAGGTTTTTGGTAATGCCGTCATAGTCCACCAGCCAGCGCGCCGCTTCCCAGAAGGCAGGGTTGTTCAGCAGCGGGTTGGCGCTGTTGCCGGTGTTAAACACCAGGTAATTCTGCTCCGCAGACGGGATGCTCAGTACCTTCACGCCCGGCTTGCCGTCGAGCGCGCTGATCTGGTCTGCACCCAGATCGCGCGCCACGTCCGCGTCGCCCTGCTGGATCAGCAGGCGGCGGGAAGCCGGATCGGGAACGTTTTTAATGATGATGCTCTTAAGCTTCGGAGCGCCACCGGGCGCCGAGTCGTTGGCTTCCAGCACAATGGCCTGATGCGGCTGGTAGACGCGCATTTTGAACGCGCCGCTGCCCGCCGAGTGCATTTTCAGCCACGCGTTGCCGAAGTCGTTATCCTTCACGTTCGCCGCGACCTGCTTCTCATCGACGATGGAGGCGATCGGCGTGGAGAGAATGTTGAGCGCCACGGCAGGGCTGACGTCCGCCGTCCAGTGCAGCTGCACGGTGTGGTCATCCACTTTCTTCAGCTGGCTGGCGATGTTGCTCGCCTCCCAGCCCAGCACGTTGAGAATAAAGGCCGGGGATTTGTTCAGCGTCACGGCGCGGGTATAGGAGAAGATCACGTCTTCCGGACGCAGCGGGTTGCCGGAGGCAAATCTGGCATCGGGCCTGAGTTTAATAGTCAGGGTTTTTGCTGCCGCGTCCGCCTGCCAGCTTTCCGCCAGAATCGGGGTGATTTTTTCCGGGTTGTTGCGGTCCGGCTGCACCAGGCGCTGATACAGGCTGGGCACGGTCTGGATACTGGAAAGCTCGTTGGCTTCGGCCGGGTCGAGGCTCACAATGTCATCAAGTCCCTGGGCGACAACCAGCGTATTGGGGGGCGTAGCCGCGTGAGCCGCAGCGGAGAGTGTAGCCAGCACCAGTAAAGGCAGCAGTTTTTTTGTCATAGCGATCCCTGAAGAAAATATATTGTTTGTTTTATGTTCCGCTACGTTAGGCTGGCGAAGGACATACGCAAAGTCGAAATTCTGCTTTGCTTATGCCCTCCAGGAATAATGCATGCGTTCGGGCTATTAACATACGCTGCTTTTCGCCCGCTTTTTAACCTGCTATAACAAAATCCTTACCTTTCAGGGAGTCACTGCCGTGCCCGAAATCAATCAACATGGTCAAACCGTCAACGATATTGTTCCCGACTGGAAAGGCGCGCGCGTGCTGACCCGCACGCCGCTGTTCGGCCTGTATTGCCGTCTGGAGCCGCTGGATGCCGATCGCCACGCGGCCGATCTTTACGAGGCCTACGCGCTGGGTGACGACAGCGACTGGACATGGCTTGCCAGCACGCAGCCCATGAGTGTGGAAGCCACTGCGCATTGGATCATGGCGAAGGTGATGGACGATGAGCTGGTGCCGTTTGCCGTCATTGATTTACGCACCGAGCGCGCGGTGGGGCTGGTGAGCTATATGGCCAACGAGCGGCTACTGGGGTCGGTCGAAATCGGTCACGTGACCTGGTCGCGGAAGATGAAAGGCTCCCGCATCGGGACCGAAACGGTATGGCTGCTGCTGAAAAATGCGTTCGAACACGGCTACCGCCGGGTGGAGTGGAAGTGCGATTCGATGAACATCGCCTCGCGCAGGGCGGCGGAGCGTCTGGGGTTTGTCTGGGAAGGGCGGCTGCGGCAGAAGCTGGTGCGCAAGGGGCGTAACCGCGACAGCGATATGCTTTCTATTATTGACGGCGAATGGCCGCAAAGAGACGCGGAACTGCGCGCTTGGCTGGCGGCGGAGAATTTTGACGGGGAGGGGCGGCAGATTACGCGGTTAGAGGCGTTTCGGACGTAATTTTCCCTCATCCCTCACCCACAGGGAATAGGTTGTCACCCTCTCCCTGTGGGCTGAGGGATCCCCACAAAATAATGTCTGCACAGACGACCCCCTCTCCCTTGAGGG
>NZ_POVL01000065.1 GCF_002939185.1 Enterobacter sichuanensis
AACCAATGAATTTTGCAGGCCGGCTAAGGCAAAGCCGCCACCCGGCTAGTCAGGCCGCACTCCACGCCACAATAAATTCCGCAATCCCATCCACATCATTTAAATTCAGTACCGGAACCTCAAGCGGCAACATAACATCACTGGCGACGGCAATCACATGCTCATCAAGCGTTAATTCGCTGACATCATGCCCGGCATCGCTTCTGAACAGCAGGATCTTTGGCACGGCCTCATGCTTAAACCCCTCAACCAGCACCAGATCCAGCGTGGAATGATCCATTCGACTCACCAGGTACGCGAGATCCAGAGGCGCTTCATCCGGCGTTTCTGTCATTAATGCCCAGCGCTGAGAACTTGCCACCATCGTTTGCGCTGCACCCGCTTTACGCAACTCATAGCTATCTTTGCCCGGTTTATCGACATCCATATTATGGTGGGTGTGCTTAATCAGTCCGGGACGGATACCTCTGGCACACAGCGCAGGAATGAGCTTTTTTAACAACGTGGTTTTCCCGGTGCCACTCCAGGCAGAAATAGCCAGAACAGGTCTCATCTTTTCTCCTGCATCATCTGCAACTCTTCACACGTATTCACGTTCACAAACGCTGCTTTCACATCGCTAAAATCAACGGAATGGCCGCCAGACTCGCGCATGAAGACCATCACTCTGCGTTCGCCTGCCGTGAGGTACTCCTGCAGAGCAGGTGCGAGCGATCGGTGCATCAACGCAATAGCAGGATGGTCACGCTCCCCGTCGTGTACCCAAACCACGGGTGCTGTACCACGAAGCCGGAACAGCCGCTCGACAAGACAGGGCGGAATAAAGGGCGTATCGCAGGGGCAGAAGATAAACCACTCGCCCTGAGACTGTTGCATAACGGAAAGCATACCGGCCAGCGGTCCCGGATAATCTTTCAGGTTATCCGGGTAAACGGCATACCCGCTGCGCTGGTAAGTGTCGATATGCCTGTTCGCACTGATGACCATTGTTGTCACCTGGTCTGCGAGTGTATCTGCGACACATTGCCATAGAGGTTTGCCGTTCAGACATTGTAACCCCTTATCTTTCCCACCCATTCGTGTCGCCCGACCACCAGCCAGAACGACCCCAATGATTTCCTGATTAAGATTCACGAATATCGCCTCTTTTATTGTGGGATTGACCCTGCTAACGTGTCACTCTAAATGAAAGGAGCACCACCATGAAATGTAAACGTCTGAATGAAGTTATTGAACTCCTCCAGCCCGCCTGGCAAAAAGAGCCAGAGCTGAATCTGATGCAATTTTTACAGAAACTGGCGAAAGAGTCAGGTTTTGACGGCGAACTGGCAGACCTTTCTGACGACATCCTGATCTATCATCTTAAAATGCGTGACTCTGCCAAAGATGCTGTTATTCCTGGTATTCAGAAAGATTATGAGGAAGATTTTAAGACTGCGTTGTTGCGCGCCCGAGGCGTAATTAAAGAGTAAAAGCTTGTAAGCGGCGGCACCGAAATCGCCACAAGATGATATCCTGAATCATTCGTATAATTTCCGGATGATCGGATGAACGACCAGGCTTTTACTTTCCAGACATTACACCCTGACACCATTATGGATGCCCTGTTTGAACAGGGCATTCGGGTGGATTCCGGGCTAACACCGTTAAACAGCTACGAAAACCGCGTCTATCAATTCCAGGACGAGGATCGTCAGCGCTTCGTCGTAAAGTTCTATCGTCCTGAACGCTGGTCCGCAGAACAGATTCAGGAAGAACATCAGTTTGCCCACGATCTGCTGGATGACGATGTCCCCGTTGCCGCACCGCTAAAATTCAATAACCAAACGCTCCTGACGCACGAAGGGTTTTATTACGCGATATTCCCGAGTCTGGGCGGTCGTCAGTTTGAAGCGGATAATATCGATCAGATGGAGTGGGTGGCTCGCTATCTGGGGCGCATACATCAGACGGGGCGTAAAAAAGCCTTTATTGCCCGTCCGACTATTGGCATTCAGGAATACCTTCTTGAACCACGTGGCATATTCGAAACATCTGCCATGATCCCCACTGCGCTAAAGGATGATTTCCTCAACGCTACCGATAAGCTTATTGCTGCGGTGAAAAACTGCTGGCGTGATGATATTTCCGTCCTGCGCCTGCATGGCGATTGTCACGCCGGAAATATTCTCTGGCGCGATGGCCCGCTCTTTGTCGATCTTGATGATGCGCGTATGGGGCCAGCGGTTCAGGACCTGTGGATGCTGCTCAATGGCGACAAAGCTGAGCAACGCATGCAGCTTGAAACCATTATTGAAGCCTATGAAGAATTTAGCCCATTTAATTCAGACGAAATTGCCCTGATTGAGCCTTTACGTGCTATGCGTTTTGTTTATTATCTCGCATGGTTAATCAGGCGTTGGGACGATCCCGCATTTCCTCGAAATTTCCCGTGGCTTACCGGAGAGGATTACTGGCGTAGCCAGATATCTACATTTACTGAGCAGGTCAAGGTTCTTCAGGAGCCCCCTCTGCAATTAACGCCGATGTATTAATTGGACACACCCAGGAGAGAGTTAATCATGAAAAAAATTTGGCTGGCGCTGGCAGGTATGATTCTGGCATTTAGCGCTTCTGCTGCGCAGTTTACCGACGGCAAACAGTACATCACGCTGGACAAACCGGTCGCTGGCGAGCCACAGGTTCTGGAGTTCTTCTCGTTCTATTGCCCACACTGCTATCAGTTTGAGCAGGTGCTGCATGTTTCTGACAACGTGAAGAAAAAACTGCCGGAAGGCACCAAAATGACCAAGTACCACGTTGAATTCCTGGGTCCATTGGGCAAAGATCTGACTCAGGCATGGGCGGTGGCTATGGCATTGGGCGTGGAAGATAAGATCACGTCGCCAATGTTTGAAGCCGTACAGAAAACCCAGACCGTTCAGACCACTGCGGATATCCGCAAAGTGTTCGTTGATGCCGGCGTGAAAGGTGAAGAGTACGATGCAGCATGGAACAGCTTCGTAGTGAAATCACTGGTTGCCCAGCAGGAAAAAGCGGCGGCTGATCTCCAGCTTCAGGGCGTTCCGGCGATGTTTGTTAACGGCAAATATCAGCTGAACATGCAGGGCATGGACACCAGCAGCATGGATATCTTTGTACAGCAGTATGCCGATACCGTGAAATACCTGGTTGAGAAGAAGTAATCTCACTGATGTGAAAACGCCGGTCACTGACCGGCGTTTTTGTATGAAGATTTTATATTGTCTATCTGTTCGTCTTTCTCTTTCCAGAGCGTATTAAGCCACTGCTGGAAACGACGTTTGAAATTCTTATCGTTTACATAGTCACCGTGCAGTTCAGCGTCTATCGGCACCAGCTCAACACGGACAACAATGCGCGTCAGTTTGCCGCTGAGCATATCGAAGAACGGCGTCTTATCGTTTTCCGGATAGCAGAGCGTGACGTTCAGCAGTTTATCGAACTGTGCGCCCAGCACATTCAGCGCCATCGCTATGCCCGCGGCCTTTGGCGGCAGCAGGTTCTGATAAGGGGAGCGCGTTTGCTGGCGCTTCTCTTGTGTAAACCGGGAGCCTTCAACGAAGTTCACGATGGTGGTGGGATGCGCGCGAAATTTTTCACAGGAACGGCGTGTTGTCTCCACGTCCTTACCGCGACGTTCTGGATGACGAATCAAATAGCTGCGCGAATAGCGTTTCATAAACGGCATATCGAGCGCCCAGCAGGCCAGTCCGATAAAAGGCACCCACGCGAGCTGCTGTTTCAGGAAGTATTTGTTCATGGGGATGTGTTTGCGGAAAAGCACACACAACACCACAATATCAGCCCAACTGTGATGATTACAGATCAGCAGATACCAGTTCTTTTTATTAAGGTTTTCCAGCCCTTCGACGTCCCACTTCAGATGCGGGTTCAGGCGCAGCAGGATCGCCAGACCTTCGCACCAGCAGTACATCATGAAGTTACAAAATGCGGATACGGCTCGCCACACCACAGGGACAGGCAGCAGCAGTTTAATGATCCCGGCGATAATGATCGGCACAGAGCAGGCGATAGTCACCAGGATAGTTAAAATGATGCTTAACAGTAAAGTTATTGCAGCGAGCAATCTCGACATGATTAGTCTTTTCAAGTAATTAGCTTTAAATGAGCGGCCGGCTATCTGGCGCTGGGCGCTGATTTTACCAGAAAACAGACAAAGTAATGGCGCTTTCATGTCAGGAGTGGGCCGCTTTCACCCTGGCGCAGAAGATTTCTCTATGATTCTTCGCTTATCAAGGCTTATATCCACATAGACTAAATTGTCATCAGTTGGCTCTATAGATAGGATCCAACACACTAACAATATGATTATTAAGATCTAAATATCATCCCATATGTCTTTTTTGCGTCTGTTATTCATATGAAGTGAAAATATACACAAACTTATCCACAGTTTTATTTTTGCGAGCGATCCTGACGATCGCAAAATCTTTTCCTGTATCTGGCGCTAATACCTGATGTTTTCATCCTTCTGTGGCATCCTTTAGGCATAAATTGATTAAAGGCACGGACATTATGGTTCAGATCCCAGAAAACCCTCTTATTCTCGTCGATGGCTCTTCTTACCTGTATCGGGCGTACCATGCGTTTCCTCCTCTGACCAACAGCGCAGGGGAACCTACCGGCGCAATGTACGGCGTGCTGAATATGCTGCGCAGCCTGATCCTTCAGTATCAGCCAACCCATGCGGCCGTCGTTTTCGATGCGAAAGGTAAAACGTTCCGCGATGAGTTGTTTGAGCATTACAAATCCCACCGTCCGCCAATGCCTGACGATCTGCGTGCGCAGATTGAGCCGCTGCACGCCATGGTGAAAGCGATGGGTCTGCCGCTGCTGGCCGTCTCAGGCGTTGAAGCGGATGACGTCATCGGTACGCTGGCGCGTGAAGCAGAAAAGATGGGCCGTCCGGTACTGATCAGCACCGGTGATAAAGATATGGCGCAGCTGGTGACGCCAGGGATCACCCTGATTAACACCATGACCAACACCATTCTGGGGCCGGAAGAGGTGGTCGCAAAGTATGGCGTGCCGCCAGAGCTGATTATCGATTTCCTCGCGTTGATGGGCGACTCCTCGGATAACATCCCTGGTGTGCCGGGCGTCGGTGAAAAAACGGCACAGGCGCTGCTGCAGGGGCTGGGCGGGCTGGATACGCTCTACGCGGAGTCGGATAAAATCGCCGGGCTCTCCTTCCGTGGGGCAAAAACCATGGCCGGAAAACTGGAAGAGAACAAAGAGGTGGCTTATCTCTCTTATCAGCTGGCGACCATCAAAACCGATGTCGAACTGGAACTGGGCTGTGAACAGCTGGAGGTACAACAGCCTTCCGCTGACGCGCTGCTGAGCCTGTTTAAGAAATACGAATTTAAACGCTGGACCACTGACGTGGAAGCCGGTAAATGGCTGCAGGCAAAAGGGGCCAAACCTGCTGCAAAGCCGAAGGAAACCATTGTTATTGATGCCGAAGAGCAGGCGGAAGAAGAAGCCGTGGCGCTTTCCTTCGACAACTATGAAACCATTCTTGAAGAATCGCAGCTCATTGCCTGGATTGAGAAACTGAAAAAGGCACCTGTCTTCGCTTTTGACACCGAAACAGACAGTCTCGATAACATCTCTGCCAATATGGTGGGCCTCTCCTTTGCGACAGAGCCGGGTGTTGCGGCCTATGTTCCTGTGGCGCATGATTATCTGGATGCGCCGGAGCAAATCTCGCGCGACCGTGTGCTTGAGTTGCTGAAGCCAATCCTGGAGGACGAAAAGGCGCTGAAGGTCGGGCAGAACCTCAAGTATGACCGCGGCATTTTGCAAAACTACGGCATTGAACTGCGTGGAATTGCCTTTGACACTATGCTCGAATCCTACATTCTGGATAGCGTCGCGGGCCGCCACGATATGGATTCCCTCTCTGACCGCTGGCTTAAGCACAAAACCATCACGTTTGAAGAGATTGCCGGTAAAGGGAAAAATCAGCTTACCTTTAACCAGATTGCTCTCGAAGAAGCCGGACGCTACGCTGCGGAAGACGCTGATGTCACGCTGCAGCTACACCTGAAGATGTGGCCAAAACTGCAGAAGCATGAAGGGCCGCTGAACGTATTCCAGAACATTGAGATGCCGCTGGTTCCCGTGCTTTCACGCATCGAACGTAACGGTGTCAAAATCGACCCGACGGTACTGCATAACCACTCCGGGGAGCTTGCCCAGCGCCTGACCGAGCTTGAGCAAAAGGCGCATGAGCTTGCCGGTGAGCCGTTTAATCTCTCCTCTCCGAAACAGCTGCAAACCATTCTGTTTGAAAAGCAGGGGATCAAACCGCTGAAGAAAACCCCTGGTGGCGCGCCATCAACTTCAGAAGAGGTTCTGGAAGAGCTGGCGCTGGATTATCCGCTGCCAAAAGTGATTCTGGAGTACCGCGGTCTGGCGAAGCTGAAATCGACCTACACCGATAAGCTGCCGCTGATGATCAACCCGAAAACGGGTCGTGTACACACCTCCTACCATCAGGCTGTCGCGGCAACGGGTCGTCTCTCGTCAACCGATCCAAACCTGCAGAACATCCCGGTACGTAACGAAGAAGGCCGTCGTATTCGCCAGGCCTTTATTGCACCCGATGACTATCTGATTGTTTCTGCGGACTACTCGCAAATTGAGCTGCGTATTATGGCGCACCTGTCCCGTGACAAGGGGCTATTGACGGCGTTTGCCGAAGGGAAGGATATCCACCGGGCGACCGCGGCGGAAGTCTTCGGTCTGCCACTGGAGAGCGTGACAAACGAACAGCGCCGCAGCGCGAAAGCGATCAACTTCGGGCTGATTTACGGCATGAGTGCATTTGGTCTTTCTCGCCAGCTTAATATCCCACGCAAAGAGTCGCAGAAGTATATGGATCTCTACTTTGAGCGTTATCCGGGCGTACTGGACTATATGGAACGCACCCGTGCTCAGGCGAAGGAGAAAGGCTACGTTGAAACCCTGGATGGCCGTCGTCTCTATTTACCGGACATTAAATCCAGCAACGCGGCACGTCGTGCGGGCGCAGAACGTGCAGCAATCAACGCCCCGATGCAGGGAACCGCAGCGGACATTATCAAGCGCGCCATGATCGCGGTGGATGCGTGGCTGGAACAGGAGAAGCCACGCGTGAAAATGATCATGCAGGTACACGATGAACTGGTATTCGAAGTGCACAAAGACGATCTTGATACCGTGTCGAAGAAGATCCACGAACTGATGGAAAGCAGCATGACACTTGACGTGCCGTTGCTGGTGGAAGTGGGAAGTGGTGAAAACTGGGATCAGGCTCACTAACGGTTCGGGCAATAACGCGCTTTTTATGTAAGTTAGCAACATAACGATGTGCGTTTTGTGACGATCATTAGAATTCCCTATGTAAAGAATGAAAAAAAACTACAAAAAGTGCTTTTTCTGCGGCAAAAAAAGGGGTAGAGTTAGCGACGTAGGGTACAGAGGTAAGATGTTCTATCTTTCAGACCTTTTACTTCACGTAATCGGATTTGGCTGAATATTTTAGCCGCCCCAGTCAGTAATGACTGGGGCGTTTTTTATTGTGGCAAAGAAAAATTCAGGTAAAAAAAAGCGCGGCCATTGCCGCGCCCGGTATCACTCTTCTTCCGCTTCCGTCGCGGGTTCCAGCTCGCTAAACCAGGTGTCGAGCTTCTGACGCAGCTTGTCCACGCCCTGCTTTTTCAGCGAGGAGAACGGCTCAACCTGTACGTCGCCGTTGAAGGCCAGCACCGCTTCGCGAACCATATTCACCTGCGCTTTGCGCGCACCGCTCGCCAGCTTATCCGCTTTTGTCAGCAGCACCAGCACGGCAATATCACTTGCGACAGCCCAGTCGATCATCTGCTGATCAAGGTCTTTCAGCGGGTGGCGAATATCCATCAGCACCACCAGACCTTTCAGGCACATGCGTTTTTCCAGGTATTCACCGAGCGCACGCTGCCACTTGATCTTCATCTCTTCCGGTACCTGGGCGTAACCGTAACCCGGTAAGTCGACCAGGCGTTTGCCATCGGCCACTTCAAACAGGTTAATCAGCTGGGTACGGCCAGGTGTTTTTGAGGTACGCGCCAGGTTCTTCTGATTGGTCAGCGTATTCAGTGCGCTGGATTTTCCCGCGTTTGAACGGCCAGCAAAGGCCACTTCGATACCGGTATCAGAAGGCAGGTGGCGAATATCGGGCGCACTGGTGACAAAATGCGTCTGTTGGTAGTTCCAGGTAGTCACGTGGTCGTCTCCAAAAATCGTAATCTGCGGGGGATTATACCTGAATGCGGGCAAAAGACTTTTTTCATTGCACTCCGCCTGTAGGCTTAAGCCCTGGCCGCTGTGAGAGATCGGCTATAAGTACTATGGGAGATTTCAGAGAAATCGCAGGGGTAAAAAAAGACAAACTGTTTTAAATCATAATCTTATTTCCGGGTAATTATCTGAAAATCCGTTTTTGTACCGTTTCGTTGCTTGTTAGTTTAAGCGAACACGGTAAAGTATGCGGCAAGGCGAGGAAGCCAACAGGACAATGACTTAAGGATAAGGGTCAGGAGCGCCAGGAGGCGAAGACGCAGGATTGTCAGGATGACAAACGCCTGGAGGCGTTTTAACAGGAAAGGGAACCGTATCACGGACGGTAGTAGCCAAGGGATAAACAGGGTTTGTTGTTGGCAAACAAGGAATGTCTGACCCGCTAAGGGTTGTGAGTCAGGAAAAAAGGCGACAGATTGCTCTGTCGCCTTTTTTCTTTGCTTGCTTTCTGCTAGATTTCGCCGCAATTCTATACTGAAGAAAACGACTTAAAGATAAAACATCATGAAAAAACCGACCTCCGCAGCGGGCGCTAAACGCCCTGCCAAAGCACGCCGCAAAACGCGCGAAGAACTGAACCAGGAAGCGCGCGATCGCAAACGCGATAAAAAACATCGCGGTCATGCGGCGGGTAGCCGTGCAAACGGTGGCGGTACAGCAGGTGCTTCTGCGAAAAATAAGCCGCAGAAAGATCCACGTATCGGCAGTAAAACTCCCATTCCACTGGGCGTGACAGACACCCCGGTTACTAAGCAGCACAAACCAAAGAGCGAGAAACCTATGCTTTCACCGCAGGCTGAGCTGGATTTGCTGGAGAACGATGAGCGCCTGGACGCGCTGCTGGAACGTCTTGAAGAGGGGGAAACCCTGACTGCGGAAGAGCAGTCATGGGTGGATGCTAAACTGGATCGCATCGACGAGCTGATGCAGAAGCTGGGCCTGTCATACGACGATGACGAAGATGAAGAAGAAGAAAAGCAGGAAGATATGATGCGTCTTCTGAAGGGTGGAAACTAACATTTGCACCCGGCAGGAACGATAGTCCTGCTTATAACCCTTCCGGTTGTATGTTATCTGGTGTGGTTATTCGTTAAACTACGGCGGTTGTCGCGGCGACAGAAGTGGCTGCGCACCCGATTAATGGCCCGCAATGGGGTCAGAACGGGCCGCCGTATACGAACGCGACACCAACGGAAGGAGTGAGCATGTCTGTACCATCTATCGACTGGGATTTGGCCCTGATCCAGAAATATAACTATTCCGGGCCGCGTTATACGTCATACCCCACCGCGCTGGAGTTCTCTGATGCCTTTGGCGAGGATGATTTTCAGCAGGCTGTCGCGCGCTATCCTGAGCGTCCGCTGTCGCTCTACGTCCATATTCCGTTCTGCCACAAGCTCTGTTATTTCTGCGGCTGCAATAAAATTGTGACCCGTCAGCAGCACAAAGCCGACCAATACCTTGATGCACTCGAACAAGAAATTGTGCATCGCGCGCCGCTGTTTGCCGGTCGTCACGTCAGCCAACTTCACTGGGGCGGCGGCACGCCAACCTATCTGAATAAAGCGCAGATCAGCCGTTTGATGACGCTTCTGCGCGGGCACTTCCATTTTAACGATGATGCTGAAATCTCGATCGAGGTCGATCCCCGCGAAATTGAGCTGGATGTGCTGGATCATTTACGCGCCGAAGGCTTCAATCGCCTGAGTATGGGCGTGCAGGACTTCAACAAAGAGGTCCAGCGTCTGGTCAACCGCGAGCAGGACGAAGAATTTATCTTTGCCTTACTCAACCATGCGCGTGACATTGGCTTCACTTCGACCAATATCGATCTGATTTATGGCCTGCCAAAGCAAACGCCGGAAAGCTTCGCCTTCACGCTGAAGCGCGTGTCCGAACTCAACCCGGACCGCCTGAGCGTCTTTAACTATGCGCATCTGCCGACGCTCTTTGCGGCTCAGCGCAAAATCAAAGACGCCGATCTCCCTTCCGCCCAACAGAAGCTGGATATCCTGCAGGAGACCATCACCTCGCTGACCGGGGCCGGCTATCAGTTTATTGGTATGGATCACTTTGCCCGTCCGGATGACGAGCTGGCTATTGCTCAGCGCGACGGGGTACTGCACCGTAACTTCCAGGGCTATACGACCCAGGGCGATACCGATCTGTTGGGGATGGGCGTCTCCGCCATCAGCATGATTGGCGACTGTTACGCGCAGAACCAGAAAGAGCTGAAGCTGTACTATCAGCAGGTGGATGAAACCGGAAACGCGCTGTGGCGCGGTATAGCGTTAACGCGTGACGACTGCATTCGTCGTGATGTGATTAAGGCACTGATCTGCAACTTCCGCCTCGATTTCAGCGATGTTGAGTCGCAATGGGATCTGCAGTTCAACGATTATTTTGCAGAGGATCTGAATCTTCTGGCACCGCTGGCGAAAGACGGGCTGGTGGCGGTATCGGAGAGTGCGATTGAGGTCACGCCGAAAGGGCGTCTGTTGATTCGTA
This sequence comes from Enterobacter sichuanensis, assembly GCF_002939185.1. GTDB lineage: Bacteria > Pseudomonadota > Gammaproteobacteria > Enterobacterales > Enterobacteriaceae > Enterobacter > Enterobacter sichuanensis. Next base: position 10,876 of record NZ_POVL01000065.1, read on the forward strand.
ATATTTGCATGTGTTTTGACGCCTACCTGCGGCAGAAAGCGCGTTTGCAGCAGTTCTCGCGGGTGATTTAAGCCGCAAAAGCACGAAAGGTAGGCCGGGTAAGGCGTAACCGCCACCCGGCTTTTCATTGACAGCTCGTTAGCTAAACAGCCCAACCAGCGCCGCACACAGCACAGCCGCAACGGCGGTTTGTGGCGTGTGGCTTTCAGCGGCTCCGCTAGAGAGCATAGTCACCAGTGTTTCCAGCATGATGTTCACCCCCAATTTCCGGGCACGATCATACAAAACTCAATGAAACAGTAAAGCGCAAAATAACGGCAATTTGCGCTCAATTAATAACCTTTACACAAGAGCGGATATTATTCCATACCCAGCTCTTTAAGCTTGCGCGTCAGGGTATTACGCCCCCACCCCAACAGGCGAGCGGCTTCCTGCTTATGGCCCTGGGTATGACGAAGCGCGGTGGTTAACAGCGTACGTTCCATCTCTGGCTGAGCTTCAGAAAGCAGGTTTTGATGACCGGAACGCAGCGCACGGTCGGCCCACTGTGCCAGCAGCGTCGCCCAGCTGTCCGGCAGCGCGTGCCCGGTACTGCTTTCGGGAGCCGTGGCTTCAAACAGCTCAGCCGGTAAATCCTGAATCAATACTTCCTGCCCGGCGGCCATCACGGTGAGCCAGCGGCAGGTATTTTCCAGCTGACGTACGTTGCCTGGCCACGCCAGACGCGTAAGCGCGGCATCGGTTTCCGGGTGAAGCTGTTTGGCCTCCACGCCCAGCTCACGGGCGGCCACCTGCAGGAAATGACGCGCCAGGCGAGGGATATCTTCACGACGTTCACGCAGCGGTGGCAGATGAACGCGAATCACGTTCAGGCGATGGAATAAATCCTCACGGAATTTACCTTCCTGTACCCGCTGCTCCAGGTTCTGGTGGGTCGCGGCAATAATACGCACATCCACCTTCACCGGCGCATAGCCGCCCACGCGATAAAACTGCCCGTCGGCCAGCACGCGCAGCAGGCGGGTCTGGACATCCAGCGGCATATCGCCGATCTCATCCAGGAACAACGTGCCGCCGTCAGCCTGTTCGAAGCGCCCCTGGCGAATGGTATTCGCACCGGTAAATGCCCCTTTTTCATGGCCGAACAGTTCGGACTCAATCAGGTCCTTCGGGATTGCCGCCATATTCAGAGCAATAAACGGCGCTTTTGCCCGCGGGCTGTGGCGATGTAATGCATGCGCTACAAGCTCTTTACCGGTTCCTGATTCACCGTTAATCAATACGCTGATGGATGAGCGGGACAAACGGCCAATAATGCGAAACACATCCTGCATCGCCGGCGCTTCGCCGATGATGTCTGTCGTTGGACCAAAATCGGGCGTATGGCGCGGCTGTTGCTGCTCCTGATAATGGCTAATCGCGCGCTCAACCAGCGCCACGGCTTCGTCGATATCAAACGGTTTGGGCAGGTAATCGAACGCCCCTTGCTGATAGGCGCTCACCGCGGCATCCAGATCGGAGTGTGCCGTCATGATGATGACCGGAAGCATGGGGTGGCGTTGTTTGATCTGCTTTAACAGCGCCAGCCCGTCCATACCCGGCATACGAATATCCGAAAGCAGCACGTCCGGCGTTTTAGTGGTGAGTGCGTCGAGCACTTCGCTGCCGCTCTCAAACGTCGTGCAGCTTAATCCTGCCCCTGTGAGCGCGCGTTCAAGCACCCAACGGATGGAGCTATCGTCATCGACTACCCAGACTATCCCTCGTTGCATAAACGTCACCTTTATTTTTTAATCGGCAGGAAAACCGAAAACTCGGTATGTCCCGGCCAACTGGTAAATTCAATTTTTCCAGAGTGTTGGTCGATCAAACTGCGGGCAATGGATAAGCCCAGGCCGGTCCCGCCTTCGCGCCCGCTGACCATCGGGTAGAACAGGGTATCCTGCAAATGCGAGGGAATACCGGGCCCGTTATCCTCAACGTCGATTCGGGCTGCCAGACGGTAGCGCACGCCGTGTAACGTCAGCTGGAAAGCGGTGCGGGTGCGTAAAACAATCTCGCCCCCTTCCGGCCCCAGCGCCTGCAGCGCATTGCGCACAATGTTCAACAGGACCTGTTCTATCTGGTCCGGGTCATGCGCCAGTTCCGGCAGGCTTGGGTCGTAATCACGCACCAGCGTGACGTTCTCCGGCAGCTCCATAGAGACGAGTTTCACCACCCGTTCAGCCACTTTATGGATGCTTTCTGTGACATGCATTCCCGGCTGTTGCGGCCCGAGAAGACGATCAACCAGATTACGCAGACGGTCTGCCTGCTCAATGATGACGTTGGTGTACTCCGCCAGCGCAGGGTCGGGCAGCGCCTTGGTCAGAAGCTGCGCTGCGCCGCGTAACCCACCCAGCGGGTTTTTGATTTCATGCGCCAGGCCCCGTACCAGATCGCGGGCGGCAATTTGCTGCGCATGCTGAAGCTGTTCCTGGCTCAGTCGACGCTGATTATCCATCGGCGCCATTTCCAGCAGGATCAATCCTTCAGGAAGACGTTGCGCGGTAAGCGACAGAATATGCGAGCGCCCGTCGATCACCAGCGTCACTTCGTTATCGGTGAACCCCTGGCCCGCCTGCAAACTTTCCTGCATCAGGCCAATATTCAGTGAAAAATAGCTCAGGAGTTCCGGAAGCGGGGTGCCAAACAGTTTACGCGCGCTTTGGGCAAGCAGCTGCTGCGCCGCCGGGTTGGCGTAATGCACGGCCAGCTCGTCATCGACCAGCAAAATGCTGTTAATCAAAGAATTGAGGATCTGCCCAGCATCGGGCAGCGTGCCAGTTGCCATTCAGCAGTCTCCTGGAGTTGTTTGCACTAATTTAGTGCAGTATAGCGTTTTCGGCGTAAAAAGCGCGTGAGATCAGGTTGTTGGTGGAGAAAAAAGCCCATCCGGAGATGGGCTAAAAGTTTCCACGGCAACTACTCCCGGCGCTTGTCACGCCGGGTAAAACAACTTAATTAAACGCTGTAGTACAGTTCGAACTCAACCGGATGCGGAGTCATGCGCACGCGGTCGTTCTCTTCGGTACGCAGGGCGATGTAAGCATCGATAGCGTCGTCAGTGAATACGCCACCTGCAGTCAGGAACTCGCGGTCTGCGTCCAGCGCCTGCAGGGCTTCTTCCAGAGAGCCAGCAACCTGTGGGATCTCTTTCGCTTCTTCTGGCGGCAGGTCGTACAGGTTTTTGTCCATCGCTTCGCCTGGGTGGATCTTGTTCTTAATACCATCCAGACCCGCCATCAGCAGTGCTGCGAAGCACAGGTATGGGTTAGCCGCTGGATCCGGGAAGCGAACTTCGATACGACGCGCTTTAGGAGACGCCACCACCGGGATACGGATAGAAGCAGAACGGTTACGCGCAGAGTAAGCCAGCATCACTGGCGCTTCGTAGCCCGGGACCAGACGCTTGTAGGAGTTAGTGGTTGGGTTCGCCAGGGCGTTGATCGCTTTAGCATGCTTGATTACGCCGCCAATGTAGTACAGCGCCTGCTCAGACAGACCGGCATACTTGTCGCCAGAGAACAGGTTGGTACCGTTCTTGGACAGAGACATGTGGCAGTGCATACCGGAACCGTTATCGCCAAACATCGGTTTTGGCATGAAGGTCGCGGTTTTACCGAAACGGTGCGCAACGTTGTGCACAACGTATTTGTAGATCTGAATTTCGTCCGCTTTTTTGGTCATGGTGTTGAAGCGGGTAGCCACTTCGTTCTGACCAGCCGTTGCCACTTCGTGGTGGTGCGCTTCAACCACCAGGCCCATCTCTTCCATCACCAGACACATGGTGGAACGAATGTCCTGTGCAGAGTCGACCGGAGGAACCGGGAAATAGCCGCCTTTCACGCCAGGACGGTGACCTTTGTTACCACCTTCGTATTTGGTGGAAGAGTTCCATGCGCCTTCGATGTCATCGATAGCAACGTGGGAACCAGAAATAGACGCGCCGAAACGGATGTCATCGAACAGGAAGAATTCTGGCTCTGGCCCGAACAGAACGGTGTCTGCGATGCCGGTAGAACGCAGGTACTCTTCAGCGCGTTTCGCGATAGAACGTGGGTCGCGGTCGTAGCCCTGCAGGGTGCCTGGCTCGAGGATGTCGCAACGGATAATCAGAGTAGGTTCTTCGAAGAACGGATCAATGACCGCAGTGGTTGCATCTGGCATCAGAACCATGTCGGATTCGTTAATGCCTTTCCAGCCACCAATGGAGGAGCCGTCAAACATTTTGCCTTCTTCGAAGAATTCGGCGTTCACCTGATGAGCAGGGATTGTGACGTGCTGTTCTTTACCTTTGGTATCGGTGAAGCGCAGATCAACAAACTTCACTTCATGTTCGTTCAGCATCGTCAAAACGTGTTCAGCGGACATACTTAACTCTCCAGATTGGTCATTGTCGTCGTGGTAACGAGGTCTTCAGTTTCTGTTTGTACTGGCTGTTGCCATGTATTTTTTATAAAGCGAAATCTGTGCCAACTTTTAAAACACCCCAAAAAGGCGTTATCATGCGCACCATAGTGCAAAAGGGCTGCACCACAATGGTTATGTTGCACCAGTATAGTGCTTCAGTGTGAACACTGAGCACCATATTGGTGCAATTTTCGTTAAAGTGCCCTTTTTCGCTCCGTGAAAGCGATCACAAAGCATCTCTGCGATACTTGTTTGCGGAGGATGTTTGTGATCCTGTTTTGTAGTGCGATTAATCCGTGTACAATAACGCGCTATTTCTAATGCCTGAGGCAAAGTTGTGATCGAAAATTTGCGTAACATCGCCATCATCGCGCACGTTGACCATGGTAAAACTACCCTGGTTGATAAGCTGCTGCAGCAATCCGGTACGTTTGATGCGCGTGCCGAAACTCAAGAGCGTGTGATGGACTCCAACGATTTGGAGAAAGAGCGTGGGATTACCATCCTCGCGAAAAACACCGCTATTAAATGGAATGACTACCGTATCAACATCGTTGATACCCCAGGGCACGCCGACTTCGGTGGTGAAGTTGAGCGCGTGATGTCCATGGTGGATTCCGTGCTGCTGGTGGTTGACGCCTTTGACGGCCCTATGCCGCAAACGCGCTTCGTGACCAAAAAAGCATTTGCCCATGGCCTGAAACCTATTGTTGTTATCAACAAGGTTGACCGTCCTGGCGCACGTCCTGACTGGGTTGTTGATCAGGTATTCGACCTGTTCGTTAACCTCGACGCGACCGACGAACAGCTGGACTTCCCTATCATTTACGCTTCTGCGCTGAATGGTATCGCGGGTCTGGATCACGAAGATATGGCGGAAGACATGACCCCGCTGTATCAGGCGATTGTCGATCACGTACCGGCACCGGATGTTGATCTGGATGGTCCACTGCAGATGCAGATCTCCCAGCTGGACTACAACAACTACGTTGGCGTCATCGGTATCGGCCGTATCAAACGCGGTAAAGTGAAGCCAAACCAGCAGGTTACTATCATCGATAGCGAAGGTAAAACCCGTAACGGTAAAGTCGGCAAAGTGCTGACTCACTTGGGTCTGGAGCGTATCGACAGCGATCTGGCTGAAGCGGGCGACATCATCGCTATCACCGGTCTGGGCGAGCTGAACATCTCTGACACCATCTGCGATCCGCAGAACGTGGAAGCGCTGCCAGCCCTGTCTGTTGATGAACCAACCGTTACCATGTTCTTCAACGTCAACACCTCTCCGTTCTGTGGTAAAGAAGGTAAATTCGTTACCTCTCGTCAGATCCTTGACCGCCTGAACAAAGAGCTGGTGCACAACGTTGCGCTGCGCGTTGAAGAAACCGAAGACGCTGATGCATTCCGCGTTTCTGGTCGTGGCGAGCTGCACCTGTCTGTTCTGATCGAAAACATGCGTCGTGAAGGTTTCGAAATGGCGGTTTCCCGTCCGAAAGTTATCTTCCGCGAAATCGACGGCCGTAAACAAGAGCCGTTCGAAAACGTGACGCTGGACGTTGAAGAGCAGCACCAGGGTTCTGTGATGCAGGCGCTGGGTGAGCGTAAAGGTGACCTGAAAAACATGAATCCAGATGGCAAAGGCCGCGTACGTCTCGACTACGTGATCCCAAGCCGTGGCCTGATCGGCTTCCGTTCTGAATTCATGACCATGACCTCTGGTACCGGTCTGCTGTACTCTACCTTCAGCCACTACGACGACGTGCGTCCGGGTGAAGTTGGCCAGCGTAACAACGGCGTACTGATCTCCAACGGTCAGGGTAAGGCGGTTGCGTTTGCGCTGTTCGGTCTGCAGGATCGCGGCAAGCTGTTCCTGGGTCACGGTGCTGAAGTTTATGAAGGCCAGATCATCGGTATTCACAGTCGTTCTAACGACCTGACTGTAAACTGCCTGACCGGTAAGAAACTGACCAACATGCGTGCGTCCGGTACTGACGAAGCAACGGTTCTGGTTCCACCGATCAAGATGACCCTGGAGCAGGCTCTGGAATTCATCGACGACGACGAACTGGTAGAAGTGACGCCACTGTCTATCCGTATCCGTAAACGTCACCTGACCGAGAACGATCGTAAACGTGCTATGCGCGGTGCGAAAGAAGAGTAATTCACTCCTCTCTGGTCAACAAAACCCCGTCCTTGTGGCGGGGTTTTTCTTTTTCTACCCGGCGTGGACTTCATAGCCAAACCTTATCTTTCCCGCTACAGTTACTTTTCCACGGCGAGCAGGAGATAAACATGCTTTATATCTTTGATTTAGGAAACGTAATCGTCGATATCGATTTCAATCGGGTGCTGGGCGCATGGAGCGATTTTAGCCGTGTTCCGCTGGCGACGTTAAAGCAGAATTTCACAATGGGCGAGACCTTCCACCAGCATGAGCGCGGTGAGATCAGCGATGAAGAATTCGCGGAACGTTTCTGCCAGGAGATGGATCTACCGTTAAGCTACGAGCAGTTTTCCCACGGCTGGCAGGCGGTTTTTGTCGCCATACGGCCTGAGGTGATCGACATCATGCATAAATTGCGCGAGCAGGGCCACCGGGTGGTTGTGCTGTCGAATACCAACCGCCTGCACACCACGTTCTGGCCTGAGGAGTACCCTGAGGTTAAGGCCGCCGCAGACAAAATCTACCTCTCTCAGGAGATGGGGATGCGTAAACCTGAAGCGCGAATTTATCAGGCTGTTCTCCAGGCGGAAGGATTTACCGCGGCCGATGCGGTCTTTTTCGACGACAATGCCGATAATATAGAGGGAGCTAACCAGTTGGGTATCACGTCTGTTCTGGTGACCGGAAAAGAGACGATACCAAACTACTTTGCGAAGCAGTTATGCTAAAAACCGTTCATCAAAAAGCCACGCACCATACTCGCCCGCTCAGGGCCTGGCTGAAACTGCTCTGGCACCGCATTGATGAGGACAACATGACCACGCTGGCAGGTAACCTCGCCTACGTGTCGTTGCTCTCATTAGTGCCGCTGGTGGCGGTTATCTTTGCCCTGTTTTCCGCTTTTCCGATGTTTGCCGACGTCAGCCTGCAGCTTCGCCATTTTGTCTTCGCCAATTTCATTCCCGCAACCGGGGATGTCATACAGAACTACATTGAGCAGTTTGTGGCTAACTCCAGCAAGATGACGGCAGTGGGGGCGTGCGGCCTTATCGTGACGGCGCTGTTATTGATGTACGCCATTGATAACGCGCTGAACACTATCTGGCGGAGTAAAAAGACACGGCCAAAGGTGTATTCCTTTGCCGTGTACTGGATGATCCTCACGCTTGGGCCGTTGCTGGCCGGTGCGAGTCTGGCGATCAGTTCGTATCTGCTGTCACTGCGTTGGGCCAGCGATCTCAACGGCGCCATTGATAACGTGTTGCGTATCTTCCCGCTGATTTTGTCGTGGCTCTCTTTCTGGCTGCTCTACAGCGTGGTGCCGACCACGCGCGTGCCTAACCGTGATGCCGTTGTTGGCGCGCTGGTGGCGGCGGTGCTCTTCGAACTGGGCAAGAAGGGGTTTGCCCTTTACATCACCATGTTCCCGTCCTATCAGCTGATTTATGGCGTGCTGGCGGTGATCCCTATTTTGTTTGTCTGGGTTTACTGGACCTGGTGTATCGTCTTGCTTGGTGCGGAAATAACTGTCACTCTCGGCGTATACCGCGAACTTAAAAAAGCAGCAGAAGCTGAAAAACAACAAGAAGCAGACCAACCATGATTGCATTGATACAGCGCGTAACCCGTGCCAGCGTCACCGTGGAGGGAGAGGTGACGGGTGAAATTGGCCCAGGACTTTTGGTGTTGTTAGGTGTCGAAAAGGATGATGACGAACAAAAAGCCAACCGCTTGTGTGAGCGCGTGCTGGGCTACCGTATTTTCAGCGATGCGGAAGGCAAGATGAACCTGAACGTCCAGCAGGCGGGCGGCAGCGTGCTGGTGGTTTCCCAGTTTACGCTGGCCGCCGATACCGAGCGCGGCATGCGCCCGAGTTTCTCTAAAGGCGCCGCGCCGGATCGTGCAGAAGCACTTTATGAATACTTTGTTGAGCGTTGTCGCCAGCAGGAAATGAATACGCAAACCGGACGATTCGCTGCAGATATGCAGGTTTCGCTGGTGAACGATGGCCCCGTCACATTCTGGCTCCAGGTATGAGCCAGCTGGCGGCTTGGCCGCGGGTAACAAGAGAGAGTACAGCTATGTATCACCTTCGAGTACCGCAAACGGAAGAAGAGTTAGAAGCTTATTACCAGTTCCGCTGGGAAATGCTGCGCAAGCCATTACATCAGCCTAAAGGGTCTGAACGTGACGCCTGGGACGCGATGGCCCACCATCAGATGGTGATGGACGAAGAGGGGAACCTCGTCGCCGTCGGGCGTTTGTATATCAACGCCGATAACGAAGCCTCTATTCGCTTTATGGCGGTTCATCCCTCCGTGCAGGACAAAGGTCTGGGAACGCTGATGGCGATGACCCTGGAGTCCGTTGCCCGCCAGGAAGGCGTTAAGCGCGTCACCTGTAGCGCCCGTGAAGATGCTGTCGAGTTCTTTGCCAAGCTCGGTTTTGTGAATCAGGGGGAGATCACGACCCCGCAAACCACGCCAATTCGCCATTTTTTGATGATTAAGCCCATCGCCACGCTGGATGATATTCTCCATCGCGCCGACTGGTGCGGACAGCTCCAGCAGGCCTGGTATCAGCACATTCCGCTCAGTGAAAAAATGGGCGTACGCATTCAGCAGTACACCGGGCAAAAATTTATTACCACCATGCCGGAAACCGGCAATCAGAACCCGCACCACACGCTGTTTGCCGGCAGCCTGTTTTCGCTCGCCACGCTCACCGGCTGGGGGCTTATCTGGCTAATGCTGCGCGAGCGCCATCTGGGCGGCACGATCATTCTTGCCGATGCGCACATCCGTTATAGCGCTCCGATAAGCGGCAAGCCGAGCGCCGTGGCCGATCTGGGTTCACTGGGTGGCGATCTGGACCGTCTGGCACGCGGTCGCAAGGCCCGCGTACAGATGCAGGTTGAACTGTTTGGCGATAAAACACCGGGCGCGGTGTTTGAAGGCACCTATATCGTTCTTCCGGCTAAGCCGTTTGGCGCGTATGAAGAGGGTGGGAACGAGGAGGAGTAAGGTTCCCCGATGTTATCGCCGGGCGGAGTTGATCCGCCAGGCGATTGCCATAGTAACGTTCTTTTCACTGTATTAATAT
>NZ_POVL01000066.1 GCF_002939185.1 Enterobacter sichuanensis
CGCTATTTCTTATCTGGTCGCTTTCATCGCCTCTTTTGTGGCGCTGGACAGCGCCGGGAAAGTCCCCCTTTCCAGCCGAAAGGCGGCCATGTTCTGGCGCATGGCCGGAGGGTGCTCGCTGGGCATCGGGATTTGGTCGATGCACTTCATTGGCATGCTGTCGATGCAAATGCCAATGATGATGAGTTACGACCTCTGGTTAACCCTTGCCTCTCTCGGCGTCGCGGTGGTGGCATCGACCACGGCCATTAATATTGCCGTTACCGGCAAAAAACTCTCTCCTGTTCGACTGATCCTTGCCACGACGATCCTGAGCGCGGGCGTGGTATCCATGCACTACATCGGTATGGCGGCCCTGATGCTCAATGACAGCATCCTCTGGGACTGGCGCCTTGTGGCATTGTCCGTCGTAATTGCCGTCGTCGCCTCCGGGGCGGCACTGTGGCTGGCATTCCGCCTGCGTGATAAACACAAAGGGGTCTTTATCGATCGCCTTCTCGCGGCCCTGGTCATGGGTGCCGCAATCAGTGCAATGCACTATACCGGCATGAGTGCTGCCCATTTTCAGGAAATGGCGCACACTCTGCCCGGCGGGATCGGCGAACTGGGGTTGTCCATCTGGGTTTCGGTTACCACGCTTTGCCTGCTCGGGGTGATGTTAATCATTTCGCTTATCGATTCTCACTGGCGTACCAACCGGCTGACAGATAATCTGCGGCAGCTCAATCGCCAGCTTGAGCTACAGGCGCGCTTCGATGCGCTCACCGGGCTGGCTAACCGTCAACAGATGGATATCCGCATGCAGGATTGTCTGCGCAGTGCGTTGCTGAGTAACAGGCAATTTGCCGTGATTTTCCTGAACGTCGATCACTTCAAGCGGGTTAATGATACCTGGGGACACAACGTCGGGGATGAGTTACTGATCACTGTTGCGCAGCGCATTACGGCCCGGCTCACACGGGAGATGACCCTGGCCAGGTTGGGTGGGGATGCCTTTATCCTGCTGGTACCGGAATGTGACGACGACAAACTCAACGCCCTGCTCAACGCCTTGCTTGGGGATATGCGACGTCCGCTTTCGCTCTGTGGACATACGCTGAGCACGACAATCAGCGCGGGCGTCAGCCGCTACCCTCAGGATGGCGAAACGCTACATGAGCTAAAGCTCAAGGCCGATGCTGCCTTACATCATGTTAAAGAAGAGGGCCGCAATGACTGGGCCATTTACAGAACCGAGATGTCAACCGCAGTCCCGGCAAAACCCGGTTTTCTGCAGGAGCTGTCTCAGGCGCTGGAGCGTGACCAGTTTGAACTGTGGTACCAGCCCACCTGGCATGCGGAAGATAAAACGATACATGGTTTTGAAGCCCTTCTTCGCTGGCGACATCCTGAGCAGGGTGTGTTACTGCCTAATCTGTTTATCCCCACGCTGGAACAAACCGGCTTAATCATTCCGGTGGGTAACTGGGCCATTGAAGCGGCGTGTCGGCAGCTTCATTTCTGGACGGAACAAGGTTTCAGCCAGTGGACGCTGTCGCTCAACTTATCCCCCGTCCAGTTCGAACAGCAGGACATTTTCCCTGTCGTGTCGTCGATGCTGGAAAAATACAACCTGTCGCCGTCCAGGTTAATTCTTGAGGTGACAGAAAGCACCGCGCTCAAAAATCTCGACCGCAGCATCGAGTTACTGGAAGCGTTTAATCGTGCGGGGATCACAGTCTCGATCGATGATTTTGGTACCGGCTATTCCAACCTGTTGATGCTGAGCGTACTCCCGGCAAAAGAACTGAAGATTGACAGAAGCTTTGTCACGTCGATGCTGGAAAATGAAAAAAGCTACAAGCTGGTCGAAACCATTATGAGTATTGCCCGCACCATGGAGATGAATGTGGTGGCAGAAGGGATAGAAACGGAAGCACAGCAGGCGGAGCTCACCCGTCTTGGCTGCGACTATCTGCAGGGATACCTTTTCTCTCGCCCGTTACCTGCCGAACAGGTCCCGTGGCTGCTGTTACAGAAAAACTCAGACAAACAAATTATCCCCATTAATAAAACGCAGACCGACAGCGCCTATATTTCACAAAAAAATCATGCCTGACGGGGTTAAGTAGAGTATGTTTCAAATGAGTACACGTGAGTTAATTCAGTCATGATGGTCAGGCACAGTGTGCCGATGAGCAGGAAACGCCTATGTCGCAACCTTGTTTTGATGCGCTGAATGTTATTAAAACCCCCGTGTGGCTCATTTCACCCGTGTCGGAACAGATAATTTTTGCCAATGTGGCCGCTCTGCAGGTCATGAGTGATAAAACTCTCGATGCGCTGCGTAAAGGCACCTATTCCGCAACGGCGCAAACCCTCCTGTCGATGTATGTCCCTGAACTGAAAACAGAGCAGGAGATCGTCGAAATCTGGACAATAAGCCAGGATGGGCAGGATACACCGTTAAGTTGCCGGCTCTCACTGGCCCGTTACGCCCCCTGGGGAGATGTGATTGTTTTCGAGGGGTTCGCCCCGCAACTCCTCACAGGATTGAAGGCCAGCCGCTCGGCAACCTACCGGCGGAAAAAACAGGGGTTTTACGCCCGTTTTTTCCAGACCAACAGCGCACCGATGCTGTTAATCGATCCTGCGCGTGACGGCCTGATCGTCGATGCTAACCTGGCCGCGCTGAATTTTTATGGTTATTCGCATGATGATATGTGCAGTAAGCATACCTGGGAGATAAATACCCTGGGACGAGATGTGATACCCATTATGACGGCGATCGCCGCGCTGCCCGGTGGCCATAAACCGCTTAACTTTGTTCACCGTCTTGCCGACGGTACTACCCGTCATGTTCAGACGTATGCCGGCCCCATTGAGATCTACGGTGACAAGCTGATGCTGTGCATCATCCACGATATCACCGAGCAAAAAAGGCTGGAGCAGGAGCTGGAACATGCTGCGTTACGTGACTCCATGACGGGATTACTCAACCGGCGCCAGTTCTACGCGATTACCGATCAAAGCGACCTGAATCATCTTCCCGCGCAGCAGCAGTTTAGCCTGCTGCTGGTGGATACCGATCATTTCAAGAACATCAACGATCTGTTCGGTCATCTGAAGGGCGATGAGGTGCTTATCGCGCTCTCCCGAACGCTGGAAGCCTGCAGCCGAAAAGAGGATTTGGTCTTTCGTTGGGGGGGAGAAGAGTTCGTTATTTTACTGCCGCGTACCCCTCTCGACACTGCGCTGCAGATTGCCGAGTCGATCCGTGCGGACGTTGCCCGTATAACGCTTCCGGGGTTGCCCCGCTTTACCGTCAGCATTGGCGTGGCGCGACATAATCAGGGTGAGAGTATTGATGAGCTGTTTAAGCGTGTCGACGATGCGTTGTATCGCGCTAAAAATGACGGACGTAATAAAGTCCTTGCGGCATGAAACTGGAGTATCCGACAAAGCCCCGCTACAATGCCTGCCTCGGATAAAATAATTTCAGGTGGGTAGAATCTGCAATGGGAAAAACAGAAATAATACTCACCATAATTATTTTACTCCTTATTATATTTGGCTTCTGGTTTATCTTTAGCGGTGAAATCTGGTATTTCGTCGCGTTTCTGGAAAACACCCTTTACCCGACCTTCGATGCCCTATAACGCACGTTTAATCTCTTGTTTCACCTACCGAATTTGTCAGGTACCTGCATGCCAGACAGCCGCGTAAGATACGCGTCGTTATCCTCCAACAACGTTGATAACGAATCACTTATTCACTTGCTTATGTTGCCCGTTCTCTGACGGGCTTTTTTATTTCCGGCAATTCAGCCACGCCAGGCTATATCTTAATCATCTTTGTTAATAAAGGTGAGGAATGATGAGCAAGAAAATCCTGATGCTGGTGGGTGATTACGCCGAAGATTACGAAACCATGGTGCCATTTCAGGCGTTACAGATGTTGGGCCACCAGGTCGATGCTGTCTGCCCCGACAAACCGAAGGGCGACTACATCATGACGGCGATCCATGACTTTGACGGCGCACAGACCTACAGCGAAAAACCCGGCCACCGTTTTATCCTTAACGCCGACTTTTCCAGCGTCAAAGAGCAGGATTATGATGCCCTGCTGATCCCCGGCGGCAGAGCGCCCGAATATCTGCGCTTAAATGAGGACGTGTTAAAGCTGGTTCAGGCATTTGACGCCGCGCGCGAACCGATAGCTGCGGTATGTCACGGCCCGCAACTGCTCGCTGCCGCTGGCATACTGAAGGGACGGACCTGCAGCGCCTACCCGGCCTGTGCGCCTGAGGTCCGTCTCAGCGGCGGACATTACGCCAGTATCGGCATCGATCAGGCCCATGTTGACGGCAACCTGGTGACCGCTCCCGCCTGGCCCGCGCATCCGCAGTGGCTGGCGAAGTTCACTGCGCTGTTAGAAGGATAAAGCTCAAAGAATCCAGATGACGTGAGGCTTCCTCAATACTGACTCCGGGGGTGTTACCTTCCCCCGGTGCGTTAACCAGTTGCCGCAGTTGCTCTTCAGCCGGCACTGCACTGGCAAACGAACGGGTGATCTGCCAGACCATCGTCTTCAGTTCACTTCCCGTCAGGTATTTTCCCTTCTGGTGATCCAGCGCAACCAGTTTTGCCGACAGCGCCTCAAGTTGCGTCATTCCCTCATTCCAGCCCTGGAGCTTGCTTGCGGGCAGCGTCCGGGCCATCTGATATTGCTCCCAGCGTTTTACCAGCTCACGGGTTGCCGGGTCGTCTGGCCACAGGGCTTTTGCCTGCGAAACCAGCCCCTGCCCATAGCGAAGCCGCCATCCTGGTGACTGGTTCATGATCCCGTTGACCTGGTGCGTTATTCGCTCAAGCCACATGGCAGACTCTGTCCGGCTGTTATCCGTCTTCCTGAACGCCTCGATTTGCGGGGCCGTCATGGGTTCAGGCAGCGGGGCAACGGAGGCAGCCAGGGTAGTTGTGGCGTCATCCGGCTGATTCAGGACCTGCCACCCAAAAGCCGTTGCTGCGCCCAGCACCAGCGAGGTTGCCATGCCGGCCACAAAGACGGGCCATCGTCTGGGTTTGACTCGTGGCACTTCCTCTACCCGCACCCTGACCTCAGGCTCCTTATGGATGACATAGACCAGCTGGCTGGATGGTCGCACCGCTTCCTCAGGCAAAGCAGTGCCCTGGGAGATTTCCTCATGCAGAGCACCGTTTTCCAGGCGACTTAAAGCACTACGTATCTGCTGCAGCAGGGATGTCGGGTTACAGGCGTGTCTGAGTTCCTGACGCTTCAGAATGTCGTCCAGCGCCTGCAGTTGCTTTTCAGCCAGCTCAAGTGCCGTGAAATCAGCAGGTTGGAGTGACCATGTACGGAAAAGTTTCTGCAAGCGCTGAAAAAGTCCATTGAGAATTTCAGCCCGGGCCTGCACCGGCTGCGGCCAGAACTGAGCCCACTGGTAGCTCAGCATCGCTGTCAGGATGGCCAGCCCCTCCTTAAGACCACTGACCTGCGCCAGCTGGCTGCGGGCAAGGGTATACCAGGCACCGGTCTGCAGCTCAACAC
Organism: Enterobacter sichuanensis; assembly: GCF_002939185.1. Lineage (GTDB taxonomy): Bacteria > Pseudomonadota > Gammaproteobacteria > Enterobacterales > Enterobacteriaceae > Enterobacter > Enterobacter sichuanensis. The sequence continues at coordinate 5,551 of NZ_POVL01000066.1, forward strand.
CGTTGATTTCAAACAGGGAAAGCGACAGTTCTTCCACCTGCATCCAGTCGACGTCCGGACGTGCCGGGTGTGTCAGTTTGCTCATCTCATCGCGCAGCGCCGTAAACTGAGGCAGTGAACGCGGATCGCCGCCGGTTCTCACCGGGCGGGGGTGTTCGTCATGCATGTTTCATTTTCCGGGGAAAAGCGAGCCAGAGTCAGGCTCAGGGTTTACTCAGGAAGCAAAGGGGCAATCATCATAAAGAATGCCTCTTCATCAAGCCGGGCAGGATCACCGCCCTGCACGCCAGCCGGACACCAGGTCCAGTCATTCTGCCTGCCGCTGCGCATAAACAACCGGTACAGGGGCCGGATAGCGTCCGGCGCATGCAGACAGGCCTCAATACAGCCGGTCACGCCCGGCCCGTACAGGAAAATGGGGGTAAACCGGATACTTCGCTTTCCGTAGTGCAGGGTGATACCCGGCACCGAAAACGCGCTCCCGCCGATGAGAAATTCAACCAGCGCAGTGGCAGTGGCTTCCGTGCGGATTTCTGTTCCGGCAAGCCACGTGTCCATTGACGCCTGGAGCTGGCTGATTCGCAGGCGGAACGCCGCAATATCCGCTTCCGCCTTCGTGTCAAAAGCTTCACAGCGGGGATGCTGGTCCTGCAGTTTTCTTAAAAATCGTGCTTTTGCCGTCATGCTTTTACTGTCCGTCAGAAGATTAAAGGCGGGTCCGGGCATCAAGATACTGCTGCTGTTTGAGGTGACGGATCAGCACACGCCCTTCGGGCATAAACGCCGTGCCATAACGCACCAGACCAATCCCCCTGAGTTCGGCATCAATCGCATAACGCAGCTCACCCGGAATAGTCTGCTCAAGCAGAACCACATCAATTTTCTTAAGCCGCGGTTCGTACTTAAGCAATACAGCCGATAACGTTCCCATCAGTTCATGCGCGGTACCCGGCATGCCCTGCAGAATTTTGGTCATATCCGGCAGACCGTAGTCCGGCAGGTGCGCCAGCGTGCCAGCGCGGCAGTTGAGGATACGTTGCATGTTGTCCAGTACCGAAAGGATAACCTGATTCTCTTCGCTGACCTGATGCAGATCGAGGCCGCCGGTAAAGTTGCCGTAAAGCGTTTCATACAGCGATGGACGGGAGGGCTCACTCATCTTTCAGTGCCTTCAGCGTTAGCCGGTTGTCACCCGCTTCAATCACCCGAGCCTTGTCCGGATCAAGCTCATCGCGGCTCAGTACTACACGCCAGGTGTTGTCCTCCTGGTCCGGCGACATAAACATTCCGGCTACCGCCACATACTGTGCCTTTTCGTCCATCGGCATATCGACCATTACCGCCCCACCCGGCTGCAGACGGATATCTTTCTCCGCCACCAGGTCTGCTCTGATAGCCTGACTGTCGGCATTAAAGAGTGACGGGTAATCCGTACTATCAAACGTCTTACGCTCCTTAAGCTGATAAATACGCACCACCGTCGACAGCGCCACCCCACCGGCGTTGTGGTTCACTGCCTCACGGGCGCGAATGTCGAGATGCAGGCTTTTCACCTGTTTATAAAATATGGATTTGGTCACAGCGACGGTACCGTCCGTGACTTTCTGGGTCAGGCCACAGCCTGCCAGTAACAGTGAAATACCCGTGGCCAGCGCGGCCAGGGGGAATTTACCAGAGGTAATCGCCATCTTCATCGGTCTCCCTGCGGTGAATATGTTCCTGTATCCGCTCATAGCGGCCAAGATTGATGGTTATTGTTTTGGGATGCGTGGCGGTGTTTGCCGCATTCAACGGTCGCATTACGGCGGTGCGGCCCAGCTGCACCGCGCCGGCACCGGGCTGAGTGTTTATCGTCGCGTCAGGCAACAGGTTACGGTCGACACACAACTGCAGGCGCACATCGAGGCGCGAACCAAGATAAACGTGCAGCAGCGCCAGCAAATCCGTGTGAAGCTCTCCGCCGGGTAACCAGCCCGTCACTTCCGCCGCGTCGGTAGTGGTCAGGCGCATCAGCACCTGACTGTTCGCGTCGGTTGCGTAGCTGCCCATCACCGGGCGGGTTTTCAGGGTAACGGGCTGGCGAACATACATCGCCAGCGGGTTCTTCAGTGGCACACGGCGTTTGTCATGGTGCCAAATTTTTACCTGAGTGTTGGGCGCCAGCAGACGCACCAGAGAGGCCATGCCTTCCGCCGTGCGTCCCGGCAACAGCATCACCGGCAGCAGCGCCAGAAAGCGTGAAGCCGGCGCGGCGATGCTGTCCGTACAGCCATCAATCCCGAGCCCAGCCAGCCCCAGCAGGTACTGCGAGGTTTTGTCCCTGCCGCCTTCTTCAAAGGTTGCCGGATACGAGTACTTACGCCAGATACGGTAGTACTGGGCAATCAGCCGGTGGTTGAAGATATCGAGGAAACCGGCAGTGGCCTCATACCCTTCCCGGCGACGGGTGATGTCATCGGTATAGTGCGTCGGCAGGGTAGATTCCACGCCGTAGAGCCCCATAAAGGTGATGCGCACCGTCGGCGGCAGATGGGGATGCTCGGGTAACTCCACCCCTTTGATTTCAGAAGCCGGGAACCCCATCCCGGGATGGGGCCGGAATCGCACCGGCTCACGCTTAACCTGCCAGGTGCTGCCGGTAACCGGTTGACCCGGCTGGCTCTGCTCCAGTAGCTGGCAAAAGCGATAAAAGTTCATGTACGGCAGGTACTGCCGTAGCTGCGCTGTCAGCCGGGCAGCCGCGGACTGTGGTTCTCTTTCCACCGGATACATTTTCCTTCTGGCTGAACGATGAGGGTGAGCTGGTTGAACTGGTTCATGTCTGCATAGAGCGCGAAGAAACGGTTGAGCATTTCGCCAAACAGGTGAATGTCCCCTTCCCCCGTAAAACCGTTGCTGTCGAGCGTGATTTCGATATCCAGCCCGCGCAGCAGGTAACCCTGCTCGAACCGCTGCAGGCGGTGATGCGTCACCTGCTGTATCGCCTCCAGACGGCGGGTGTTCAGTTCATCCTCCTGCCAGTTGTACAGCGCAAGCGTCCCGCGCAGCACTTCAGCAGTACTCATCATGTTCAGGAACCCGGAACCCAGGTGACTCAGCACCCGCCAGTGAAAACGGTCTTCCGCAGGCGGGTAGACGGGCAGCGTCGGCCTGCAGAGGTTGCGTACCGAAAGCGGTGTACTGACCACCTGTTCACAGCGGTCAAGCAGTGTGCTCTGCAGCGCCCGGCGCGGTAACTGACCGTTGGTACCGGTGATTTGCAGCGACACGGCTTCGCGCTCAAACAGGCGGTCTTCTTCCCACTGGTGTCCGCCGAGGATAAGCCAGGTGTCATACAGCCCGGTCACGCTGCGCTTCACGCGTGTGTGGTAGTAGCGTGGCGGCGCGTGGCGACGCATCATCCCGCCCTTGTGGCGGAAACTACTGAACGGGACGTACTCCGCGTCATGGGTCCGGTTTGAGCCGGTAACTGAATCGACAGAATAAATCTCGGTATGTCCGTCCTGCAGGCGTTTCGGGCGCAGCAGGTACTCGCTTTCAAGCCCGGTGATGGTGAGCGGGTCCGCTTCCAGGGTGAACAGGTTAATCACCGGCACGCAGTGCAGGCGAACGGCCTCACCGGTAACCGGCAGGTCAGACGGCCATGGCGTACTGAACACCACTTCAATGTCGAAATACTCGGCCCCAGCAGGCGGCGTGATACCGTCAAGGCCGTTGAGGTGGACAAACATAAACTTGTCCCGGAAGGTGAAGTATTCCAGCAGCAGCTGGTAGCCGCTGAAGGCGGTATCCCCTTTCGGCCAGAGTCCGTCTTCCTCCGCAAAGCCACCCGGTGAGAAATATCCGTCAAGACGAATACGGTCAGTCTGCCCGGGCAGGCGCAGGTACAGTGCCGCCTGCCGTTTGGTCAACATCAGGTGCAGCTGGCTGCTGACCGGGGCATCCGCCCCAAGATACAGGCTCAGACGGCTGAGGTCAGCACCGGACCAGTCCGCCTGACGGCTGCAGGCAAAGCGCATCCGCAGCAGCGAGCGACCGTCGGGCTCCGTCGTCATGGTAACACCCGATATGCTCAGGGGATTGAGCATCACATCCTGAGTGGTGCGATAACGGCAGACGGTGTTCTTCGGTCCCACCGGCCGGGAGTACACTTCAAGGCCTGCGGGCACCACTTCCGCCATTTTCATGGCATGCAGCGCCGGGGTCAGTGCCACCACCGAAAGCGACGGAATGGTGCGCAGGTAGTGTGGCCAGAGCATGCTGACTAGCCCCTCAGTCAGTTCCGGCAGGTCGTCGTCTATCTTTTCACGCAGCCGCCCCACCGAGAAGGCAAACCCTTCGAACAGGCGTTCAACATACGGGTCGGGGGTCCCGGCCTTATCCAGGTCGAGCATCGCGGCCCGGTCCGGGTGGGTCTGTGCGAACTCTTTCGCGGCTTCACGCAGGTAGCGCATTTCTGCGTCGAAATAGCGCAGGGTCAAATCTTCCATTTATTCTTTTTCCTGTGGATCTAACCGCAAAGAACGGCGGCGCGGGCAGGGTCAACGGCAATAAGCCCGGCCAGTAACTTATCCATCACCGGTGTAAGACAGGCCCTGTCAGCTTCACTGCGACCCGCTTTCAGTCGCAGAAGTTTCAGATGCCGGGCCTGGACTTCAAACAGTAGCTCAGGCTCCCAGTCGCTGAGGGTGATGTCACCGGCTCGCTCACCGAGCTCAGCAAACAGGTGTACAGCCAGGTCATTTTTGCCGTACTGCTCAGCAATACGCCCCATCAGCAGGCGCAGCAGCCACTTCTGGCGTTCGGTGGTTATGCCCGGCCGGGTCTGTAGCCATCCCAGCGCCGCATCCGGGCCCTCGCTGTCCGCCAGCGCCACGGCTTCCGGCTCCAGCGTCAGAATGTCATCGTTTCCACTGGACACGTGCGCGGAGGGCATGTCATTACCCCACCCGTCCGCCGTGTCCAGCACGCTCTGCCGGATCCAGTTCAGCGTCACCTCATCCGCAAACGGCGTGCCGTCGCTGAAGGCCAGCGTTTCGAGCCCGGAAAGGCGGGTCAGCAGCCCTTTGAGGTCAGCGGCGATGATGTCGGCCAGAGTCTCCTGCCCGGTTTTCGTCAGCGCCTGATGGATATACCACTGCAAATCCAGCCACAGGTGATTAGCACCACGGGAAAAGGCGCTGTCGGCCGTTTCCAGCATCTCAGCCCAGTTCTGCTGCAGGTAGAGGCGTTTGAGCAGCGCGCGCTGGTCCGCCCGTGGCGGTTCGATGCGCGTACGGCCCTGTGCATCCGGGGCCGGAATGGCCCACAGGGTGTCATGCCGCAGGCTTTTCATCAGATGGTGCGCTGACAGCCAGCCGTCAGGCTGTTCGCGCAGGTATTCACTGAGCGTCCGGGCCTGCGCCAGCAAATCCTGGCCGGAGGTGATCCGCCCGATAGCCGGGGCATCGCTATGGCTCGCCATGGAAGGTATGTCACTGGTACCGGCATTCTGCGGGACCACCGCATCCACCCCGCCTGCCTTCTGCAGACGACTTTCCAGCGCACCATACAGCGCATTAAGTTCAGGCGGCTCGTTTTCGGTAAGCTGCGCTATCAGCAGCAGCGCCCCGGAGGTACGCACGGCCTCTTCCCGGACCACTTCCGGGTACAGGGAAAGGGAGTCGGTCATACGCGAACCGGCCAGCCACTCCAGCGCCGCCGTGCGGCTACGCTCCCGCCGGGGATGCAACTGCGCGCCAAAGCGATCTATCAGACCTGCCAGCATTTCGAGTCCTTCGGCCAGCCCCTTTTCACCTTCCCGGTGAAGTTTCGCCCAGCAGTACCAGGTTGCCACACGGATATCTTTCGCAACGGTGGTTAAAATCTTTTCTGCATGCTGGCAGATAAGCGCAGTGTCTGCGCCAGAGAGCTTATTGATTTCCTCGCGAATTTGCTGGAAGTCATCATCATAGCCCGGGTCTTCACCAGCGAGCGATGAACCGGACAGCGGCTGCAGCCAGCGCTCCCACTGCGCCACGCGTTCCCGGGTGGCGGCAAGCAGTGGGACCTGTTCGGCCTGGCAGGCGCTGAGTAAGGCGTTCAGCATGTTCATCAGTAAACCTCCTCTTCATCACTGATAACCGGGTCTGACACGGCCATGTCGGTTGTGCTGAAGATGGTCTCCGGCAGGCGGAAGTTGCGCAGCTTCAGCAGTACCAGCGGCCCCTCCCCCGCTTCGGTACGCAGGGTGTAATTGAGCGCGCGACCATCCCGGGCTTTCCAGCTCAGGCTGTAACTGCTGTCGGCCCCCGGGTAAGCGCTGACCACAGCCTTATCGAGCAGGCGTATCCAGCCCCAGGTACCGGGGATATCGGCATACTGGCGGGTCCCGGCCTGGGTGCTTATCCAGCTTAAGACCGCGCCGGGCGCCTCCGTATCCGCAGGCCAGCTAAAACGCTTCCACGTCGGCATCTGGTTCATGTAGGTGAGTTTCTGGCTATCGATAATCAGGTCTGTCTGCATCACGCCATCGGCAGTGCCCGGACGCAGCTCGAAGTTCATCCCGGCGTTGCCTTCGGTGAAGGCCACATCCGAGATATGGCTCAGGGTGTTGACGGCATTAAGGAATGCCGGATTAAACACCAGCCCCTGGGAGTTGATACTGTCCGGCACCCAGTGGTTACCCTCTTTATGCAGCACACCCCGGAGGCGCGTTTGCAGGAACTGGGCAATCCGCCCGGAATCCGCATTGAGGTATTTCGCCAGCAACGGCAGAGAAACATCACTGGTGGCGTTGTTGAACGGATAACGACCGCCAAAGGCACTGTTCCACTCAGCAACCACCGCCTGTTGCCACTGAGCATTAAGACTCTCCGCCGCCGGGGTCAGCACCTGCTGCCAGGCCTGCTCCATCGGAGTCACAAATACCGAGCGGCCAAAACCGCTCCACTCCTGCCCCAGACCGGCGGCAATCAGGCTGCCGTAGTCGCGGGTTTCGGTCAGGTCGACAGCTTTGCCCTGGAAAACCGTCTGAGCAATGGTCTGGGTCATTGCCTGCGGATCGGCGGCATTGGTCACCTGCTGCAGGCGCAGACGCACCTGGGTCACACGGGTGAGGTATGACTGCAGGCTCTGCGCCTGTTCGCCGGTGCGGCTTTTATTCATCAGCGCCAGTACCGGGCCAAAGGTCGCATCCAGCGGACCATGGACACCGGCGCTCTGGTCAATCGCGTCCTTATCGTCACCACCCAGCAGGTTTTTGGCTGATTTCACCAGTGAATCGGAAATCGCCTCGCCAGTCTGCCCGGTACGTCCCTGCACGTTCAGGGTGTTCATCAGCGCCACCAGAGGCGACTGACGCACGTCGGCCATCAGGGTCAGTTGGTCAATGGAGTCCGACAGTGTGGCTGCCGGGTTCCAGCGCAGGCTGTTGAGAAATTCCAGCCATGCACCACCAAAATCGGCAAAATAACGCGCCGTCAGGCGATTTTTAAGTGCTTCCGGAGAGATTTCATCCTGCTGACTGACCGGACGTTTGCTGTCAGTCAACACCCAGTCGAGCTCGTCTCGACGCGCCTTCACCACTTTTTCAATAGCAGGCTGCACCGCCTGCTCCCAGGCCTGTCGGGTAAACATACCGGGTACGATTTCCGTGGTGCTGAACAGGCGGGCGGCATCGGTATCGCCGGTCATGTCTTCGAGACGCATATCCACATAGAGATGCGCCACCTGAGAGAGCATTTTCTGGTACAGCGTCGATTCACTGTTACGCACGCCCATCAGGCGAACCAACAGCGACCGCGCCTGACTGACCATGTTCTCATCGGCACGGAGCTTCCACTCCGGATGCGTGACCTGCTGCGAGCCAAAGAACGACAGCAGCGACGGAGCCATGCCCTGCCAGATACCGTTTTTCACGCCGTCACGCGTCGGCCAGGCCTGAAGCAGTGCCGTGCTGAACCAGACCGCATCCATATGCTCAGGACGCGCCAGCATCAGGTAAAGTTTCAACTGGTCATAGGCCATTTTTGCCCTCTGCTCGCGCAGCGGGCTATCCGGCGGCAGCGCATTAAAGGCATTAAGCCGGGTCTGCAGGTGAACCGCGGCGGCATCACGCAGCAGCGGCAAGGCGCTGTCCTGGTAGCATGGCCAGAGTGCCGCCAGCAGCGCATTGTTCTGGCTCAGCCCGGCCTGCTCATACCACGGCACGCCGTGCTCTGAACGGTACTGCAGGCGAGCAAGGGTTTTCTGGAGTTCAGCCAGGGCGTGCAGACGCTGCTCCGGCGGCTGATTTTGCCGTAAAGCCAGCGCGGCCAGGGCATTCGCGGTCCCAATCTGACTGCGGTTGGCCACATACGCAATCCCCATCCACACGACCCAGCCCACCATCGCAAGCGCAACAGAAGACGACATGACCCTGTACCAGGGGATGCCCGGCTTAACGGGACGCAGCGCGGCAGGGAGCATCCGGACAGATTCAGGCAGCACATCCCAGCGCCTGTCCATGCCCCAGCGGTGTTGCACGTCACGCTCAGCACCGGCAGAAGGCTGGCTGAACACCACACCGGCCAGCGGTAGCGGACGGTACGGACTGAGCATCACCAACAGCGGCGCGGTCAAGCTCGCCGGCTCGCGAATGAGCTGGTCGGCAAGGGCCAGCAGGAAGTTGTGTTTCACATCATTACAGGTCTGCTGCAGGCCTTGCGAAATCAACTCCGGCGTCAGGGCAGCAAGCTGTTCTGTTAACCCCTCAGTACGGCACCCGGCGGGCAGCAGGCAGCCTGTCGCCTGCACGATGCGTCCTTCCGGTTTACCGGCGCGCGGATGCAGGGACCAGACATACAGGGGAAGTTTCCAGCCCAGCGTATCCATGCGGTTGCTGATAGCATGAGCCAGGGAATCCATGGTGCTTTCAGAAGGAACCGGTAGTGGTCGTTCCAGACCCGGCGCTGAAAGCTGGTCAAAGGCTGAGGTGACCCACACCAGGCCATCCAGCGGACGACGACGCAGCTTACGCAGCGCCGTCAGCCAGGCACTGTCGGCTGGGGTATTGAGATCTCCGCCCCACAGCAGCAGCGTGCCGCGATCTTCCTGCCAGAGTTGGGCGGTGAGGCCGGGGGTCAGTTGCTCAACTTCAGCCACCGTACCGGTTATCAGGAGGATGCGCGTTTTACGGCCCCAGCGACGGCCATAGAGGTTACGCATGGCTGCTCGGATGGTGTCGACGGTGACGTTGCGTGGTGCGGTCTGTTTGAGGCGACCTTCATCAGCAGGCAGCACATTTTTACGCTGTGCCTGAAAGCGATGCCAGCCCTGCTTGATGGCAAGGCCAATTGTTTTACCATGACGAAGCATCATTAACAAAAACAAAGCACCGGCAAATGCCAGACTCTTCAGAAGCGTAGTGAGCAGCCCAACCTGATCGCCAAAGTTCCAGATTAACCAGGCAATTCCCCCTGCAATGAGGGAAGTGAACCCCAATCTGCCCCAGCCTCCCCGCCATGAAGAATTACCTGTTGTCATTATTTCGGTTCCCTGTTTGCACTGTATTAATAAATTTCTGATCGCCATCTGTAGAAAGCATCAGACAATCTGCTTTCTGGATATTCACAATATCGCTAACTATTGCAGCCATGATCCATGGAGAAAAGGGGCCGCTAAGCCCGGCATATTTTTCCAGCCAGTGGGTTTGTTCAGGTTTCCAGCGTCCTGCGTGTTTAATTGCCGCTTCAAGCAGGTCCGGAAATAAATCTCCCCAGGCGGCCTGATCGCCGATGATATTTTCTGTGGTGCAGGCCTGAGTTTGTGTTGACAAAAACGTTTCCAGTGATTTCTCAATATCACCTATATTTAATGACATTGGCCGTAGCAGGCAGGCATCATGTGTAAGATGATATTTAGTGGCAACATCGTCTGATGTCAGCAGCAGCGCGACCAGAACATCGCTATATTGTCTTTCCCCCTGAATCTGATGTACCAGAATAAGATCTACATCCAGCGTTAGCGATTTGATCCGTTCTTCCAGCCAGATAAAGGTCTTTCCGGTCTGTATATTCAAAACAGGGACAGGGCGCAAAGGAACTGAGCCCTGCCAGACCTTTGCAAATTCGTTCTGAAGTGTCAGGACATCAGTCTGCGAATCTGTCAACAACGTGACGCTAAGGGGTAAATCCGATGGAACCTTAGCCAGGGCATCACCAGCACATTCAAGTAGTTGCGAGAAGCAGCTTTCGGCAGTTGGGTAATGTAAATGCCGCGTCAATGTTGTGTGCTGCATCTGCTCAGCAGATGCCTGCAAAAAACGATATGGCGTCAAAGCATCCGGAAAAATGACACTGCTATGCAGCACAGCAATGTTGCGCCCGGCCCATTCAGTCCATTGTTGCTGGGCATAATTAGCTTCATTAGCCTCGAATTCGTACTTTTCAAACGCACTGTTATAGAGCCAACCCCGCAGGCAAAGGAAGAAAAACCAGATAACTATTGGACTTGCGGTTACGGCCCAAAGATTGAATTCCTGTAAAGGTCCCGAAAGCTTGTTAGCATGCAGGACGAACAGCATCACACTCCCTACAACCGCAGTAAGCCCCAATATAAGCCACAGAACAAAAGAAGGTTCTTCAGGCTTCCCGGATACCGTTGATTTCTCACGCTCCCAGCTCATTAATTATCCTATTACACAATCCGGTGCGCTGGATATCAGCTGACAACCACATTCACAGCGGCAACCATCCACAGCAATCGCTTTACCGTCTGAGGACCATTCAGGCGAACCTTCAATAATTGAGTTGATGCCATGACCAATTATTGGGCAGCTAACTTTATCCCCAATCAGTGCAACCTTTTTACCATTAACTATCATGGTGGATGAAGCAGATATAACCTGACCACCATGGGTAGTTTTATCACCGAGTAATACGAAGCCTTTGGACATAACAATTTTCCTTTTGCTATAAAAAAATAATCGATTGACTGGCTGTACGTTTTCAATAATCGTCCAGAAAACCAGATTCGGATCTTTCTCTGGCGATATTTTTACAAATTACTGAGATTCAACAGTCCTTATTTCCTGTACAACGGCATCAACGCCACTTCTTGCCGAGCCACAGTTCTTTTCGTCAGGAGAATTATTCAAATCCTTACAAATCATAAAATCATCTAACACTTTACGGCACTGCCGTTCTTCGGGCTGGATAATTTCGGTTCTACAAAAGGATATGAAGCATCACCATGCGATACCGTAACAGCACGATTCATTTCACCTTTAACATCGAAGGAGGTGATGTTAAAATCACCAGAGAGATTTATTTTTATTAAATCGCTTTTATCAGTAGTTATTGAATAAAATTACTCATTACCGGCAGGATATTGTACAACTTCCAACCCTGCATCGTATTTGTTAAAAAGTAGTTTGTAGTTCTCACTGCCATTGTCAATATTATTTTCCGATACAGCATTCGTAGTATAAACATACCAAGCAGGCTTTGATCGCCCCTCAAGTAACATTGCTATTTTACGTTCATCTTCAAAAACATAAAATTGTTTTACTTTATATTTAACACCACTTATATACGGCAACAAAATTTTATTCACAATTCTACTTCGTGCATTAAATGATAATATCGAAGAGACCCCATACCCATCACTATCTTCGATAGATGCACTGGTATATAAAGTATCTCCCTTATCAGAAAGGGAAGCAAAATCGCCAAGTGATTTAAGTGAATATTTAATGCTTTGGGGAAGTGAACACCTTTTAACTCATTTTTATTCACGACCTTTGATAAAAGAGAGAAATGCTTATCAAAAAGGGCAATGGTTATATTTTTTTTATCGTTAAAAAACTCGCCGAGGTTTTTCTGATGCATCGAGTTTTGCACCGGAAAAATTAACCTTGGACACAGAATTATTCATGCTATAAGAGTAAATATTTACCCCGTCGGTAAAGACACAATGGCCATCATTTGAAGAAACAATAACATTGTTTATGGGAGCAACACTGGAGTACACATCTCTCGATGGAAATAGCATCTTCTTAACACCAGACATAACATTTGCAACCCATAAATAACTACTTGCCCCACCCACCCCGCCACAGATAATCCCGGTAGTAGCATTGAAGTCCATGCCGCCTGACAAATTGTATCCAATTAGCATTCGTTCTTTAACATCTGAACCGTTCCACAAGTACAGATTGAGGTTCTTAATGTCTTCAACTAGATAATGCTGACTACTCGCAAGAGCACTTAATGAAGATAGCAACGAACAAAAAACAAGAATAATTTTAGAAATAGTTAAGCGCATAGATAAATCCTTACTAATTTTAAGCTAATTGTTAACTACGCAGCGAAACACACCAACGTCATAATTATATACATCATCTTCTGGTTTCGGATTAGGTGGTGAAGATTGTCTGAAAATCGTTAACGCATATTGGTCATCCCCACCTACAGCTCCGCGCTGAACTTTCCTCTCTCCTTTAGTTGGTCCCTGTGGATCTTTAACCGGAGAATGCGAATAATAATCTGATGCATACCAGTCATTCGTCCATTCTTTTCCACTTAAACCCATATCATAAAGGCCTAACGGATTGGGTGGGTATTTACCAATTGGGTATATAGGAAGATATAACCCGCCTGTATATTGCTGCAATTCATCATATGTTGGATGATTCCTACCCCGTTCTATTTTTCCATTATCAGTTGCAAAGGGTAAGTACTTCCCTTCTGAGCGCGCGGCATACTCCCATTGAGCTTCTGTCGGTAAATCGATTTTTTTCCCTGACAGCTCCCCTAGCCATAGGCAATAATCCTTTGCTCGCTGCCAAGTAACACTTGCAGAATAATTGTCACTCAGAAGCAACGGAGAGCCTTTAGCAAGAATATCAACAGGGGGGGAGGGGTACCTGTCACATCCAGATATGTTTTATAGTCAGCATTTGTGACCTTATATTTCGAGATCATAAAACTGCCAAGAACAACCTTATGAAGTACTTTATCATCTTGTTGAATACTAAAAGGTAATTTTTCCCCGATCAGCGGACCAAAGTCTCCCATTAGAAAATCACCACCTTTAACACTCACCATGCTTGCAATTGATTTATCAACAAGTTTATTAGCTAATTCTACATTCTTTGATGAGCTATCACAGGCAGCCATTGTAAAAATAAGTAAGAACAATATTTTTTTTGCATTTCTATTTTTCATTACAGCCTGCCTTATGCCATTTGTGTATTAGAGTTGTGATTGTCATTTATCAAGGCGATATATTGTTTCATTTCGTCGTGAGGAATTGGTTTAAAGGGCTCATCAGGATCAACTGTGTCAGGAAGTCTTGAATAAAGTGTATGTAAGTTTCGTTCATATTGGGTGGAGAAATTCCCCATAAATTCAAACTCAGTCGTCCCTAAGAAGTGAAACAATGCCTTTTCATTAACTTCTGCACTACCCTTTCCTTCTGCCGGTATAGCTGTCATATGTTGCATCACATTATTATAATCCGCTTTACTCTGCACCCATTTGAAGCAATACATTATTGCTGTTTTCCTTAACTGCATCACCCCCATTTTCTTGTATCTTTTTTTTGATTTCTGTGGTCTATCATATCCAATGCATTGACATCCATTTACTGCGATATTATAGAGCCTTTTGTTTCTGGTGGTGTATATTTCAACTGGTCTGGATTAGCAATAATGCTATTCATTAGAGCCACGCGTTTATCTTCGTTATCAAGAGCCTGGGTGAATTGTCTTAAAATCCCACGAATGTCACTATTCAGATGATTAAACATTTCAGCACCAATTTGAATCTTCTCCGCAGCTAATATTATTGGTATAGCGCACAGTGACTGAAATGAGCCTGGTTGCATTATGTCCTCAAGCTTCTGGTAGTCAACATTTCTGAGCATATACATAAAACTTTTCATAAATGCCGCAAATGAATTACCGTCAA
>NZ_POVL01000067.1 GCF_002939185.1 Enterobacter sichuanensis
GGCGCATTAAACCCGATCTGCCCTCTGTCGTCAACGAAAAATGTTGTTTTCGTTACAGACTGCGCAATCTCTCGCCATTTCGCCGCATCTTTAGGCGAAAAAGTGCGTCCAGAGCGCAGAGAGCGGCATGGCGAGCAGCAGTGCGGGTAGCATGTTGACCACGGCAAACATCTTGATCCCGCAAATGCGCAACCCTGTCGCCAGCAGCAGCAGGCCACCGACGGCGGTGAAGTCCGCCATCATCGCTGGCGTGGTCAGCGGGAGAATCAAGGTGGCGCAGGTGGCGAGCGCCAGCTGAATCAGCAGCATTGGGACGCAAATCGCCGCCACTGCGATGCCAAGGGTGGTGGCGAAAATGGTGGCGGTGAAGAAATCGAGAAACGCCTTCGCAATTAAGATGCTCGGGTCACCGGTCATCCCTTCCTGCATCGAACCGAAAATCCCCGTGCCGCTGGCGCAAAACAGAATAATGATGGCGACATAGTTCTGAATAAAGGACTCATGCGTGCCGTGCTTCGCTTTGCCCGGCCGGGCAATCAGGTTTTTGGCTTTACTGACTGCGCTGTTAATACCTTTTTCCAGATAACAGAACTCACCAATGAGCGCGCCGAGCAGGGTGGCCAGCACCATCACGGGCAGATTGGCGCATTTGATGACTAAAAGAATACCGATCCCTAGCGACGCCAGGCCGAATATGGAGGGCATTGAGGTGCGAATACGCTCCGGTAACCGCTGGCTCAGCACTGCGCCGAGTACGCCGCCCAGCAATACGGCGCCGGCGTTGATAAATGGCCCGATAACCACGCTTAACTCCTGTTACTTACTCATTGGTATTGCATGATTATGACATGCTTCTGCTTTCCGGCCGTAAGCATTGGGTGATTAAATGCATAAGGATTGCTTGTTGCAGCTAAAAATAAAAGGTGACATTATTGCGCGAATTTTCTCCTCCTGTCTCACCGTTCGGTGAGGGTAACTGCGCTTATGAAAACCATGAAAATCGCCGTCAGCCGCGAGCTGCTCTCTACTGTGTCTACGCACCGCGAAAAGGTGACGCTGGATAACACGGATTTCACCGATGTGGCCGCCGTCGTCCTGACGACGACAGACAGTCGCAGCGGCATTCTTGCGCTACTGAAACGCACGGGCTTTCAGCTGCCGGTGTTCATTTTCTCGCAGGAGCCCATGGAAGTGCCCGACGGCGTCAGCGCGGTCATCTCGGGTAAAGCTCAGGAGTTTCTGGAGCTGGAGACCGCAGCCAGCCGTTACGAAGAGACGCTATTGCCGCCGTTTTTCGACACCCTGAGCCAGTATGTTGAGATGGGCAACAGTACCTTTGCCTGTCCGGGCCACCAGCACGGCGCCTTTTTCAAAAAGCACCCGGCCGGGCGGCAGTTCTATGATTTCTTCGGTGAGAACGTCTTCCGCGCCGACATGTGCAATGCCGACGTGAAGCTGGGCGATCTGCTGATCCACGAAGGGTCCGCCAAGCATGCGCAAAAGTTTGCGGCAAAGGTGTTCAACGCGGATAAAACCTACTTTGTGCTGAACGGTACGTCGGCGGCCAACAAGGTGGTGACTAACGCACTGCTCACCCGCGGCGATCTGGTGCTGTTTGACCGTAACAACCATAAATCCAACCACCACGGGGCGCTGATCCAGGCGGGTGCCACGCCGGTGTATCTTGAGGCCGCGCGTAACCCGTTTGGCTTTATTGGCGGAATTGACGAGCACTGCTTTGACGAGGCGTATCTCCGGGAGCGGATCCGCGAGACGGCGCCGGAAAAGGCCGACGAAGCACGGCCATTCCGCCTGGCGATCATTCAGCTTGGCACCTACGACGGGACGATCTACAACGCTCGTCAGGTGATCGACAAGATCGGCCATCTGTGCGATTACATTCTCTTTGACTCCGCATGGGTGGGCTACGAGCAGTTTATTCCGATGATGGCGGAGACGTCCCCGCTGTTGCTGGAACTGAACGAGAACGATCCGGGCATCTTTGTGACCCAGTCGGTGCATAAACAGCAGGCCGGGTTCTCGCAAACTTCGCAGATCCATAAAAAGGATAACCACATCCGCGGTCAGGCGCGTTTCTGCCCGCACAAGCGTCTTAACAATGCGTTTATGCTGCATGCTTCCACCAGCCCGTTCTATCCGCTGTTCGCGGCGCTGGATGTGAACGCGAAAATCCACGAAGGGGAAAGCGGGCGCAGGCTGTGGGCGGAGTGCGTTGAGCTGGGCATTGAGGCGCGTAAGGCGATCATTGCCAATTGCCATATGATCAAACCGTTTATCCCACCGGTGGTGGCAGGGCGGCCGTGGCAGGATCATCCCACCCACGCCATCGCCAGCGAGCTTCGCTTCTTCAGCTTCGAGCCCGGTGCTAAATGGCACGGGTTTGAGGGCTATGCCCGCGAGCAGTACTTTGTCGACCCGTGCAAGCTGCTGCTGACCACGCCGGGCATTGATGCCGAAACGGGGGAATATACGGATTTCGGTATTCCGGCCACGATTCTGGCGCACTATCTGCGAGAAAACGGCATTGTGCCGGAGAAGTGCGACCTTAACTCGATCCTGTTCCTGCTGACGCCTGCTGAAAGCAGCGACAAGCTGGCTCAGCTGGTGGCGATGCTGGGGCAGTTTGAACAGCATATTGAAGACGATACGCCGCTGGCGGACGTGCTGCCGACTATCTTCCAGAAATACCCGGTGCGTTACCGGGATTATACCCTCCGCCAGTTATGTCAGGAGATGCATGATCTCTACGTCAGCTTTGACGTGAAAGATCTGCAGAAGGCGATGTTCCGCAAGGAGAGCCTGCCGGAGGTGGTGATGAACCCGCAGGATGCCAATCAGGCGTATATTCGCGGGAACGTGGAGCTGGTGCGTATTCGGGATTCTGAAGGGCGGATCGCTGCTGAAGGGGCGCTGCCTTATCCGCCGGGCGTGCTGTGCGTGGTGCCGGGTGAAGTCTGGGGCGGTGCGGTGCAGCGTTACTTCCTGGCGCTGGAGGAGGGCATCAACCTGCTGCCGGGCTTCTCGCCGGAACTGCAGGGGGTCTACAGCGAGAAGGATGCCGACGGGATTAAGCGGCTGTATGGGTATGTATTGAAGTAGACCCCCTCTCCCCAAAGGGGAGAGGGGATTGCACGGAGCCGTCTTTTCACCCTCGCCCCTTTGGGGAGAGGGCCGGGGTGAGGGGAGTTAAACCGCACTACGCTTGTACATCCTCCTCGGATGCCCAATCTTGCCGTACAGCATCTCCACCGTCAGAAAACCCGCCTCCACGCAATGCTCCAGATAGCGTCGGGTGGTGGTTTTACTCAGCCCCGTCTCGCTCACGACCTCATCCACGGTAAAGCAGTGTGTTGACCGGGCGTTAAACAGCGACTGCACCCGCGCCAGCGTATTTTCCTCAATGCCTTTGCTGCCGTTGTCCTGGCGGTAGTTTTTCGCCTGTAGCTGATAGAGCGAATCGACGTTCTGCTGGTCGACAATCTTCCAGACGCGCTGCTGTTCGGCAAACTGCACAAACCGCTCCAGCGACTGGCTGAGCCGCTTCCAGGAGACCGGTTTAAGAATGTAGTCGAACGCGCCGTTGCGGATCGCCTGGCTGCAGGTGTCCATATCACTGGCGGCCGTAATAAAAATCACCGAGCAGTTGGCGCGCGCCAGCAGGGGGTTAGTGATAAGCGAGATCCCTTTGCCGTCAGGCAGATAGTTATCCAGCAGCACCAGCTGCGGCTGTTTGCTTTCAAGCTCAGCCTGGGCCGCAGCCAGCGACGAGGCAATGCCCACCAGCCTCAGACGCGGATGCTTACCTATCAGCTCGGCGTGCAGCTGCGCCAGCTCGCTCTCGTCTTCAACAATCAGTACGTCGATAAGTTCATGTTGCATAGTCGGTGTCTTCCAGTTGCCGGGCGGTTCCAGTCGCAGGGATAAACAGTGAGAAAATGGCGCCGCGCGGCGTGTTATCGGCAACTTCAATTGTGCCGCCTGCCTGTGTGACATAGCTTTCAATCAGATACAGGCCAATCCCATGATCGCCGCGTGTTTTGGTGGTGATGCCGCGCTCAAAGATCCTGTCACGGATCGCAGGGGTAATGCCAACGCCCTGGTCGGCCACTTCAACGATCAGCTCCTGTTCGCTGAGTTTGATCAGTACCTCCACCGGCGCGTGGGGAAGCGGCGACCGTTGCGTCGCTTCGATGGCGTTATCCAGCAGGTTGCCAATAATCGAAATCAGCTCTTGTTCCCCCAGCGGCAGGAACGGCTTGTCCAGCCGACAGGCCGGGTCGAAACTGAGCTCGACCCCTTTCTCCCGTGCGCGGGCGGCTTTCCCCAGCAGCAGGCCGCACAGCGTCGGGGAGCTGAAGCGCGACGAGATAAAGTCCAGCAGCTCCTGGGCATGTTCCGATTGCGCCTGAATGTAGCCAATGGCCTCCTCATAGCGGCCCATATGCAGCAGCCCGGAGAGGGTGGTCATCCGGTTCAGTTGCTCGTGGCGCATGATGCGCAGATTATCGACATAGCGTTTGACCTGGCTGAGCTGGGCGCTCAGCGAGTCGATCTCGTTGCGATCGCGGAAGGTGATCACCCAGCCCTGCAGCGCCCCCTCAAGCATGATGTGTACCCGGCTGGCAATGACCGTGAGGTCGTTAAAACGGCAAATCTCGTCATGGGTATCTTTCGCCAGCATAGTTTGCGTGTCGAAGAATGGCACCGGCTCAATCACCTGGCTTATCAACTGCCCGCGCAGCTCCCGGGCCGGCTGGCTCAGGCCCAGCAGCTTGCGCGCCGCCTGGTTGATCACCTCTATGCGTCGTTCGTTATCAATGGCGATCACGCCTTCGTAGATGGACTCCATCATCGCCTTCTGCTGGCGCACCAGCAGACCGATCTCTCGCGGCTCGAGGGAGAAGATCTGCTTCTTAATGCTGCGGGTAAAGAACCAGGAGAAAACAAAGAGGGCGATCAGCAGCAGCACGGCGGCAATCAGGATATTGACTACCTTACTGACGGTAATGGTATCCAGATAGCTGGTGAGATAGCCTACCGAAACAATACCGACCACCTGTCCGGCATTGTTAAAGATGGGCGCTTTACTGCGCAGCGAAATGCCCAGCCCGCCTTTGCGGATCGTGGTGATACTTTTCCCCTGTAAAACGGCTTCATTGTCACCGCCGACCAGCGTGGTCCCCACTCTGTCGGCAAAGACGGAATGAAAAAGGTGCAGCCCCTTATTATCACCAATCACAATAAAGCTGGCGTCACTGAGCGCAGAAATCTTCTGCATAAAATCATGAATGGCGTTGATATTCTTTTGTTCAACTTCATCACGTAATGTCGGAATAAGTGCTATCTCTTCAGCCTGTATTTTGGCACGCGCGCTCATTTCCTGATAAAGCTGTTTACCAACATCGACATAATAATATCCGCCCAGTAAGGTAAAAAGTACTGAGAAAAAGGCAACCAGCGAAATAAACAGCTTAATCTGGAAAGAGACTTTCATAACTATCACGCGAGGTAGCGACAAAGATGGCCAATATATCATCTTTTTTCGTGCGGATGCCCGCTTTGCCGAAAACTTGTGATCCCTTGCACAGCAGGGGCTGTAAAAGCATAGCCCGGAAGGAGGGCAGACTTCAGGCTGCAGCAATAAATGTTATTTGTTTGTTCAATTCGGAAAAGAAACCATAAAAACCACGGGAATAAATACGGTATAAATCACAGTAAATAAAAGAAACCATTAAAACCATAGCGGCCATTAAAACTTCGCTTTTAATATGCCTTTCCTCACATAAAGTAAGCCTTTGTGACTCTAAGCTGAACGCACAAAATAACCAAGGGGCTTATTATGAGCACAACTGACGATTCTTTCTCTGTTACCCACGACCCGATTGAAATTCAGCGACCTTCGCTCAAAGAGCGCTGGTGGCATATTATGGATACCTGGAAAATTGGGATTATTCCTCTGCCGCTGTTCGTTCTGGCGGGTGCGCTGATTGCGATTGATTGCCTGGGCGGAAAATTGCCGAGCGATATCGTGGTGATGGTGGCGACGCTGGCCTTCTTCGGCTTTGCCTGCGGTGAGTTTGGCAAACGCCTGCCGGTTGTCGGCAAGCTCGGCGCGGCCGCGATTTGCGCCACCTTTATCCCTTCCGCGCTGGTCTACTACGGCCTGCTGCCGGACGTGGTGGTCGAGTCCACCACTAAGTTCTACAAATCCACCAACATTCTCTATCTCTACATCTGCTGCATCATCGTTGGCAGTATCATGAGCATGAACCGCACGGTGCTGATTCAGGGCTTCCTGCGCATCTTCTTCCCGATGCTGTGCGGCGAAATCGTCGGCATGCTGGTGGGGATGGGCGTCGGCCTGGCGCTGGGTCTTGAGCCGTTCCAGATCTTCTTCTTCATCATTCTGCCGATTATGGCGGGCGGCGTAGGAGAAGGGGCGATCCCGCTTTCCATCGGCTATGCCACCCTGCTGCATATGGACCAGGGCGTTGCGCTCGGACGCGTGCTGCCGATGGTGATGCTCGGCGGTCTGACGGCAATCATTATCTCCGGGTGCCTGAACCAGCTCGGCAAACGCTATCCGCACCTGACCGGTGAAGGCCAACTGATGCCGAACCGCGCGAATGCGGATGCCACCGTCTCTCAGCCTGCGTTCTCTGGTAAAGCGGACGTGACCACCATCGCCTCCGGCGCGCTGCTGGCGGTGCTGCTCTACATGCTGGGCATGCTCGGCCACAAGCTGATTGGCCTGCCTGCGCCAGTGGGCATGCTGTTTATGGCGGTGCTGGTGAAGCTCTGCAACGGCGCTTCTCCACGTCTGCTGGAAGGCTCGCAGGTGGTGTACAAATTCTTCCAGACCTCCGTGACCTACCCGATTCTCTTTGCCGTTGGCGTGGCCATCACCCCGTGGCATGAACTGGTGGCGGCCTTCACGCTGACCAACCTGCTGGTGATTATCAGCACCGTCTCCGCGCTGGTGGCGACCGGGTTCTTCGTCGGCAAAAAGATTGGTATGCACCCGATTGATGTCGCCATCGTCTCCTGCTGTCAGAGCGGCCAGGGCGGAACCGGCGACGTGGCGATCCTGACCGCAGGCAACCGCATGAGCCTGATGCCGTTCGCCCAGATTGCTACCCGAATTGGCGGCGCGATTAACGTCTCTGTCTCACTGCTGATTCTGGGCAACTTCCTCGTTTAAGTTTTCAGGAAAGAACAATGAAACTCGCAAGCTTTTTATACCAGGGAAAACGCAGCTACGGCATCGTGCAGGCCGACGGCGTGATTGATTTAGGTCGCCGTCTGGGCGACCGCTACAGCGACCTTAAAGCGCTGCTGCAGGGCAACGGGCTGGCACAGGCCCCCCGTTACCTGAACGACGCAGTGGACGTGCCGATGAGCGCCATCACCTTCTTACCGGTGATTGAGCAGCCGGAAAAAATCCTCTGCGTGGGCATGAACTATGCCGACAAGCGCAAGGAGTTTGACCAGCACAACCCGGCTCCAACGCTGTTTGTCCGCTTCCCGGATTCCCAGACCGGCCACAACGAGCCGGTGCTGAAGCCGCGCCACTCCAGCGAATTCGACTACGAAGGCGAGCTGGCGGTGATCATCGGTAAAGGCGGGGAGAATATCCGCCGCGACGACGCCCTGCGCCACGTGGCGGGCTACAGCTGCTACATGGACGGTTCCGCCCGCGACTGGCAGCACACCTGGTTTACCGCCGGTAAAAACTGGCGCAAAACCGGCGCGTTTGGCCCGTGGATGGCGACGGCGGATGAGATCCCTGACCCGCACCAGCTTGCGATCCGCACCTGGCTGAACGGTCGCATGGTGCAGGAAGACAATACCAGCAGCATGATCCACAAAGTCGCCGAGCTTATCGAGTACATCAGCACCTTTACCCGCTTAAGCCCGGGGGACGTGATCATCACCGGATCCCCGGGCGGAGTGGGTAAAAAGCGTAACCCGCCGCTGTTTATGAAAGAGGGCGATCGCATTGAGGTGGAGATCGAGCATATCGGTCATCTGAGTAACGTGATCGTGGAAGCGCCAGCCGTAGGGCTTGCGGCAGCACACTGAGTAAGGCGGCAACATGCATTCGCAACCCATCGATTTTCGCCACACGCTGGTGGCGAAGCACCCGGAACGCTTAAGCCAGATCCGTTACCTGCTGGCGGACAGCGGCCTGGGCCTGGACAACGACATCACGCTGTTTGTCGAAGCCTGGTCCGGCCCGCAGCTGGTGGGTTGCGCAGGGCTTGCCGCCAACGTCATCAAATGCGTGGCGGTCAACGAGCAACTTCGCGGCGAGAACCTCAGCGCACGGCTGCTGGCGGAGGTGCAAAATGCGGCGCTGGAGCGCGGCCATTTTCACCTCTTCCTCTGCACCCGTCCGTGCAACAAGGCGCGTTTCGCCCGCAGCGGTTTCTGGCCGATTGCCGAGAGCGGGAACAACGCGGTACTGATGGAGAACACCCCGCAGGGGATTGAGCGTTATTGCCGTTCTCTGCGCGCGAACCGCAAGACCGGGGAGAAAATTGGCGCTATTGTGATGAACGCCAATCCCTTCACTCTCGGCCACCGCCATCTGGTGGAACAGGCGGCTATGCAGTGTGATGCCCTGCATCTGTTCGTGGTGCGTGAAGATGCCTCGTTTTTCCCGTTCAGCGCGCGTCTTGAGATGGTGCGCGCGGGTGTGGCGCATCTGCCGAACGTGGTGGTGCATGAAGGCTCGCAGTACATCATCTCCCGCGCCACGTTTCCGGCCTACTTCCTGAAGGAGACCGGCAAAGTGCAGCAGGCGTGGAGCGAAATCGATGTGCTGATCTTCCGGGATTTCATTGCCCCGGCGCTGGGCATCACGCACCGCTTCATCGGCTCGGAGCCGTTTTGCGACATCACCCGCCAGTACAACCAGACGCTGCACGACCTGCTGGCCTCGCATATCGAGGTGGTGGAAATGCCGCGCATCAAGGCCACCGGTAACGCCATTTCAGCGTCCGAAGTGCGCCGCTTACTAAAGACACAGCAGTTTTCCCGGATCCGGGAGATTGTCCCGGACTCCACCTTCGCGCACCTCGAAACACACTATCGGGCGAGTGCGGAAGTCGCTTAACTACCAGGAATTTATCATGAAAATTGTAAGGGAGGCGCTGGCCGGAACGCAGGAGTCCAGCGACCTGATGGTGAAAATCGCTCCTGCTCACGGCGAGCTGGAGGTAGTCATCCACAGCGAAGTGATTAAGCAGTTTGGCGAGCAAATTCGCCAGGTGGTCAACGACACATTGCGCGCCATGAACGTGCACCAGGGACTCATCATTATTGAAGACAAAGGGGCGCTGGACTGTGTGATCCGCGCCCGCCTGCAAAGCGCGCTGCTGCGTGCCGCCGATGAACAGGCCATCAACTGGGGGGCGCTGAAATGAGCAAACTCCGCCGCAGTATGCTGTTCCTCCCGGGTGCCAACGCCGCCATGCTCTCCACCGCGTTTATCTACCGCCCGGACTCCATCATGTTTGACCTGGAAGACGCCGTTGCCCTGCGCGAGAAAGACACCGCACGCATGCTGGTGTTCCACGCCCTGCAGCACCCGATGTATCAGGATATCGAAACCGTGGTGCGCATTAACCCGCTGAGCACGCCGTTTGGCCTGCTGGATCTGGAGGCCGCCGTACGGGCCGGCGTGGACGTGATCCGTCTGCCGAAAACCGATACGCCGGATGACATCTATGAGCTGGAAGGCCACCTGGTGCGCATTGAGCAAGAGTGTGGTCGCGAGGTTGGTTCTACCCGCGTGATGGCGGCGATTGAGTCGGCCATTGGCGTGATTAACGCCGTGGCGATTGCCCGCAGCTCGCCGCGCTTAATCGGCATCGCGCTGGCCGCCTTTGACTATGTCATGGACATGCAGACTGAACGCGGCGACGGCACCGAGCTGTTCTACGCCCGTTGTGCCGTGCTGCACGCCGCGCGTGCCGCAGGCATCGACGCCTTCGACGTGGTGTGGTCAGACGTTAACGACGAGGCCGGGTTCCTGCGCGAGGTCGATCTGATCCGCAAGATGGGCTTTAACGGTAAATCGCTGATCAACCCGCGCCAGATCGATCTCCTGCATAACGCCTATGCCCCGACCCAGGAAGAGGTGGATCACGCCAAAAGGGTGATTGAAGCGGCAGAAGAGGGCGAGCGCAACGGCCTGGGCGTGGTGTCGCTCAACGGCAAAATGGTGGATGCACCAATTATTAACCACGCGCAGGTGGTGCTGGAGCGCGCGGCGGCCTCCGGCGTGCGTCGGTAAGGATGAGATAATGAATCAGACTGAACTTCTCCATGTCAATTTTCCCCATCTGCGGGACTTAAAACCGTTTGATACCGCCCACAGCGCGACGCCGTGGCTGGCGGACAGCGACGCGAAGCACAACCGCAAACTGTGCGCCTCTGTCGAAGAGGCGGTTAAGCGCTGCGGTCTGCAGGATGGGATGACCATCTCCTTCCACCACGCGTTTCGCGAAGGTGACCGGGTGATCAACACCGTCGTGGCGCTGCTGGCGCGGATGGGCTTCAAAAACCTGACCCTGGCCTCCAGCTCGCTGATGACCTGCAACGACGCGCTGATCGAACACATTGAAAGCGGGGTGATCACCCGGATTTACACCTCCGGGATGCGCGGCAGGCTGGCAGAGGCCATCTCCCACGGGCTGATGGACGAGCCGGTGCAAATTCATTCCCACGGCGGGCGGGTGAAGCTGCTCCAGGACGGCGAGCTGAATATCGACGTGGCGTTTCTCGGCGTGCCGTGCAGCGATGAATTTGGCAACGCCAACGGCACGCACGGCAAATCGTGCTGCGGCTCGCTGGGCTATGCGATGGTGGATGCGCACTTTGCCCGTAAGGTGGTGCTGCTGACCGAAGCGCTGGTGCCATTCCCCAATATGCCCGCCAGCCTGGTGCAGGACCAGGTGGACTACATCGTGCAGGTGGAGAGCGTGGGCGATCCGGCGAAAATCAGCGTCGGCGCAGCGCGCGTCACCAGCAACCCGCGCGAGCTGATGATTGCCCGCTATGCGGCGGACGTCATTGAGCACTCCGGCTACTTCAAACCGGGCTTCTCGATGCAGACCGGCTCCGGCGCGGCGGCCACCGCCTGCACCCGCTTTATGGAAGAGAAGATGGAGCGCAGCGGCGTGAAGGCACGCTTTGCCCTCGGCGGCATCACCGGCAGCCTGGTGGATCTGCATGAAAAGGGGCTTATTGAAAAGCTGCTCGATACCCAGTGCTTTGACGGCCAGGCGGCGGCCTCGCTGGCGCGCAACCCGAACCACGTGGAGATCTCCACCAACGTCTACGCCAACCCTGGCAGTAAGGCGGCAAGCTGCGACCAGCTTGACGTGGTGATCCTCAGCGCCCTGGAAATTGACGTCGATTTCAACGTCAACGTTATCACCGGCTCCGACGGCGTAATGCGCGGCGCGTCCGGCGGACACTGCGACGTGGCCGCAGCGGCGAACCTGACCATCGTCGTTGCGCCGCTGCTGCGTAGCCGCATTCCGACGGTCGTGAAGCGGGTTACCACGCGCCTCACGCCGGGAGAGAGCATTGACGTACTGGTTACCGATCACGGTATTGCGGTCAACCCGTCGCGTCCGGAGATCCGCGAGCGCCTGCTGAAGGCGGGGCTCAAGGTTGTGGACATCACTGCGCTGTACGAGCGGGCGATTTCCCTGACTGGCGTCCCCAAATCAATCGCGTTTACCGACAAAATCGTCGGGGTGATCCGCTACCGCGACGGCAGCGTGATCGACACCGTGCGACAGGTAAAGGAGGACGTATGATTTCAGCGACACCCGTGCGGACGGGTGTCAGCCTGGACGAACTGCTGGCGGCGAAAGAGCGCCGCGCAGGGCGTCAGGCTGACATGCTTGAGCACTATCAACAACCGGTCATTTCCCTCACCCTGGTGACGCCAGGGGAGGCCAAAGACAGCCTGCGCTATCGCAACACCATGGGCGTGGCGCTGCAGATGTGCGACCAGCTGCTGTGGGAAAACCGCTGGCAGGTGCTGGACCGCCAGGTACTGTGGCTCCCGACCGGGCCGGAAGCCCTGTGGTGCGTGGCCCATCCGGCGGCAGAAATCAAAGCGCACTGTGCGGAACTGGAGCAGACGCATCCGCTCGGCAGGCTGTGGGATCTGGATGTGATCTGCCCTCAGCACGGCCACGTCGGGCGACAGTCGCTGGGGACGAATCTCAGACGCTGCCTGATCTGCGACGAGCCGGCGCATGCCTGTTCCCGTTCGCGCGCGCATCCAGTGGAGCAGGTTGTGGCTCGCGTGGAGAAGATGATCGATGACTGGTTTGCTCGCGACTAAACTGCGCCCGGCTGACGTGCCCGCGCTTGCCGAAGCGGCGCTATGGCAGGAGCTGGAGCTGACGCCCAAGCCGGGTCTGGTAGACAAACTCAATAACGGCGCCCATCGCGATATGGACCACGCGCTGTTTGTCCGCAGCATTGCGGCGATTACGCCGTGGTTTTCGCGCTTTGCTGAGCTGGGCAGCGCGCATGCCGATAAACCCGCTGACGAACAGTTACGGGTTCTCCGCCCGATGGGGATGGCCTGCGAGCAGGCGATGTATGCCGCAACGAACGGGGTGAACACCCACAAAGGCGGTATTTTTGCCCTTGGTTTACTGTGCTTTGCTGCCGGGCGTGTGAAAAGGGTCTCCGCAGACAGCCTCTGTTGTGAGGTGAGTAACCTCTGCAGCGGGCTGGTCTCGCGGGAGCTGGCCGCACGCAGCGGGCAGGCGACGGCGGGCGAGCGGCAGTATCAGCTG
This sequence comes from Enterobacter sichuanensis, assembly GCF_002939185.1. GTDB lineage: Bacteria > Pseudomonadota > Gammaproteobacteria > Enterobacterales > Enterobacteriaceae > Enterobacter > Enterobacter sichuanensis. The sequence continues at coordinate 12,855 of NZ_POVL01000067.1, forward strand.
TATGGCTTAACCGGCGCGCGCGGAGAGGCCGAAAGCGGTTTTGCGACGGTGCGTAAGGCGCTGGCGCAGTGGAACGGACATTCACTTCACGACCTGCTGTTACGCCTGATGTCAGTCAATCAGGACAGCAATCTGGTGTCGCGCGGCGGCATTGAGGGGCTACGCTTCGTTCAGGGTTATGCGCGGAAACTGCTGGCTGCAGGCTGGGACCGCGAGGCGTTGCTCAGAATGGATAACGCATTGATTGAACGGAACCTGAGTCCCGGAGGCAGCGCGGATTTACTGTCGGTGGGGTGGGTGCTTGCTGCAATAAAATAGCCGGGTGGCGGCTTCGCTTTACCCGGCCTAAGAACGGTGTTTTTGTAGGCCCGGTAAGCGTTAGCGCCACCGGGCACAACAATCAATGCGCGACTGGCTGCGCACCATTCGGCACGCGAACATGCTTGTACTTGAACAGCACGATAAACGCGAAGAACAGCACCAGTGAGTACGCGGCGAAGATCAGCCACACTGGTTGCCAGTTGGTGATGCCGTTGGTGGTGTACATCTCAACCACTTTGCCGCTCACCACGCCGCCCAGAATACAGCCGAAGCCGTTGGTCATCATCAGGAACATACCCTGCGCGCTGGCGCGGATTTCAGGTTTCACCTCTTTTTCCACAAACACAGAACCCGAGATGTTGAAGAAGTCGAAGGCGCAGCCGTAAACAATCATCGACAGAACCAGCAGCACGGTGCCGAACGGGCTTGGGTCGCCATAGGCGAAGAGACCGAAGCGCAACATCCATGCCGCGATACTGATCAGCATGACGTTCTTGATGCCGTAGCGGCTCAGGAAGAACGGAATGGTCAGGATGAACAGCGTCTCAGAGATCTGCGAGATGGACATCATCACCGATGCATGTTCAACGATAAAGCTGCCGGAGAACAGCGGGTTGTTATCGAAGCTGTGCAGGAAGGTGTTGCCGAACATGTTGGTGATCTGCAGTTCCGCGCCCAGCAGCATGGAGAAGATAAAGAAGATCGCCATGCGTTTGTTTTTAAACAGCGCGAAGGCGTCCAGGCCGAGCATGGTGCTCCAGCTCTGGTTTTTCTGCTGGTTAGAGACAGGAATGGTTGGCAGCGTCAGGGTGAACAGCGCCAGCAGCACGGAGAGCGCAGCGCCGATGTAAAGCTGCATATGGCTCAGTTCGAAGCCCGCGAAGCTCACGCCCCACATCGCCATGATAAAGCCGATAGTGCCCCAGATACGGATTGGCGGGAAATCGGTCACGATGTCCATATCCGCGGATTTCAGGCGATAGTAGGAGATGGTGTTGATCAACCCAAGCGTTGGCATGTAGGCCAGCGAGTTAAGCAGGATCACCATGAACATCGCCCCCGGTGTGGTCACCTGGGCTGCCATAAACAGCGTCCCCGCGCCCACCAGGTGGCAAAGCATGTACAGCCATTTGGCACTCAGCCATTTATCCGCCACGATCCCCAGCAGCGTTGGCATGAAGACCGCCGCAATACCGAGCGAACTGTATACGGCACCGATTGACGCACCATCGAACTTGAGCGTCACAAACATATAGGAGCCGAGTGTAGTCAGCCAGCTACCCCACAGGCAGAACTGCAGAAACGACAATATTTTAAGCTGCAGCTTAAGGTTCATGTTACTTTCCTCACAAGTGAGCGGGAGATATGTTGTTATAGGAACATTCAGGGTTGTTATTTGATGCAATTCTATCAGTTGGCAACGATATGTTTTGTTACCTCCCGCAAAAAAATGCAATCCACATTAATTTGCAGTTTGGATTGTGATGCAAATAACATTTTCGTATGGGTGAGGGTGTTCAGTCCCCTCTCCCCTTTGGGGAGAGGGTTAGGGGGAGGGGGGCTAGCGACGACGGTAGTTCTTCTGCGCCGTATTCACTTTATACAGATAACGACGGGATTCCGCGGACGGATGGCGGATGGTCAGGGTTGCGTAGACATCTCCCGGCGCCATGCTGTTGATGATGTTTGCGGCCTGCACTTTGTCATTCGAGAAGACACGTAGCACGCTGCCCGCACCGCCGTTATAGGCGGTGATCACCGCGTAGCGGCGCGAGGTCGGGTTATCAATCCCGCCCAGGTAGACATTGTTCAGCATCGCCAGATAGGCGGTGCCGGTATCAATGTTGCTCTGCGGATCGAACAGATAGCTGCGGCTCGGCGTCCCGGATTTCCCCTGCGCGCGGAAGACGTCTTTACCGGCGCTGTGCTGTACAACCTGCATCAGCCCCAGGGCGTCGGAACGGCTCACCGCGTACGGGTTAAACGATGATTCGGTCTGCATAATCGCCAGGATCAGCGACTCATCCACGCCGTACTTGCGTGAGGCCTGACGCACCATGCCTAAGTACTTATGCGCACGCTTGTCGAGGTGGTTCGGAACAAGGTTGATGGTGACGCTATAGATAATCTTCAGGCCGTTCGAGCGGCTTTTCAGGCGCGTCTGCAGCAGGTAGTCGGCAAATTTCGTGGCGCGGCCTTCCCAGCGAATGGGCTGGCCGGTCTGATCGACGACCTGACCGTACAGGAACGGCTCTTTGGATATCGTGATGTCGTCGGCATCGGAGTAGAGATCGATTGAGCCCGGATCGTCACCCATCAGCAGGGTTTTGATGATTGCCTGACGGAGCCGAGCGGCAGGGTCTGTGCCGGCAATGGTTTCAATCGTGATCGTACCCTCATCAAAGTTGATGTGGCTACGGGTCAGATAGGCGTCGGTGTACTTAACGTAGTCCTTAGGTCCGGCAATAAGAACTTCGTTAAATCCCCATATATTCTCGATGTTATGGGCAAACTGCCCCATCAAAATATCAAAACCGTTGGTGTCCTTGATCCAGGCTTCGTTGTACTCATCACCTTTTTTTGACGAACACGAGACAAGCAACGGCGCAACAAGGGCTAGCGCTAAAAGTTTTTTCATCATTCCGGGAGTGCGTGTTGTGTTTGCTTAGTCGTTGCTTTCGCCGGGTGGCGCTGCGCTTACCCGGCCTACGAAACCGTAGGCCCGTGCAAGCGAAGCGCCGCCGGGCAACAGCCGCTCGATATTATTTTTCCGGTGGCGTATAGCCTTCGATGTGCACGTCTTTACCTTCGAACAGGAAGCTCACCATCTCCTGCTCCAGCAGTTTGCGGTGTTCCGGGTTCATCATGCTGAGTTTCTTCTCGTTGATCAGCATGGTCTGCTTTTTCTGCCACTGCCCCCAGGCTTCTTTGGAAATCTCGTTATAAATGCGTTTACCCAGGTCGCCCGGATAAAGCTGGAAATCCTGGCCTTCAGCGTCACGCTGCAGGAAAGTACAAAAAATCGTTCTGGCCATACTCATTCCTCTTTTTTAGCCGATGCTAAACCATTGCACCGGCACGTAATTGCTGTAACAGGCGCTCCACGGGAGCCGCCAGCCCGACTGATGGCGGTTGCGCTAAGTTATACCAGAGAGCGGTGCCTTCATCCATGCACGAGGCGAAGGAGGACACGGGAAGCCACATCGGCACAATATCCAGATGGAAATGGCTGAAGGTGTGGCGAAACGCGGTCAGCTGCGTCAGGTTATCGGCAGCAATCCCGCGCTTTTTAAGCCATTCACGCAGCAAATCTTCATCTTCAAACTGTGGGAAGCAGTATAGACCACCCCACAGACCGCTCGGTGGACGCTGGGCCAGGAACACCTCATCGCCGTGCTGCATCAGCAGCATATAGCCGGTGCGTTCCGGCAGCGTCTGTTTGGGTTTTTTACCGGGATACTGCGCCCACGACTGGTTGGCGTACGCCACGCAGAGATTATTCACCGGGCAGAGTTCGCATTTCGGTTTTGAGCGCGTGCAGACCATCGCGCCCAGATCCATCATCGCCTGGTTGAAACGCTCGACGCCGTTTGCCGGGGTGACCTCTTGACTTATTTCCCAAAGACGTTTTTCAACATCCTTCTTCCCCGGCCAGCCGTCGACGGCATAGCAGCGTGCCAGCACGCGCTTCACGTTGCCGTCGAGGATCGGAAAATGCTTGCCTAAAGAGAGGGAGAGAATGGCGCCGGCGGTTGAACGTCCGACGCCGGGTAAATCCGCTACCTCGTCAAAGGTTTCCGGGAAGCGCCCGTTGTGGCGCGTCGCGACCTGCTGTGCCGCTTTGTGCAGGTTACGCGCGCGGGCGTAGTAGCCAAGCCCGGTCCACAGGTGCAGCACCTCGTCCAGCGGAGCGTTAGCCAGATCGGTCACCGTCGGGAAGCGCGCCATAAAACGCTCAAAGTAAGGAATCACCGTCGCGACCTGCGTTTGTTGCAACATCACTTCGGAGAGCCATACTTTGTAAGGCGTTTTTTCAATTTGCCAGGGCAGGGTTTTACGCCCGTATTTGTCGTACCAGTCCAGCACCTGGGCTGAAAATTGAGAGGCTTGCATGGTCATCGATTCGTATAATCAGGGACGCCGATTGCAGCACAGCGTCAATCTGCTGTAAACCGGATCTTTCCCATGCTTGCATAGAAGCCTTAACTTTGGATAATGCCCGTTTCCCGAACATTCTCACAAGCAGACAACTCTTTTATGAAAAACGACGTCATTTCACCGGAATTTGATGAAAACGGTCGCCCGCTGCGCCGTATTCGCAGCTTTGTCCGCCGTCAGGGTCGCCTGACGAAAGGGCAGCAACATGCGCTGGACAACTACTGGCCGGTGATGGGCGTTGAGTTCAGCGAGCAGCCACTGGATTTTAGCGAGCTGTTTGGCCGCGACGCGCCGGTAACTCTGGAAATTGGTTTCGGTATGGGCGCCTCGCTGGTGACCATGGCCAAAGCCCGCCCGGAGCAGAACTTCCTCGGCATTGAAGTGCACTCCCCGGGCGTGGGCGCGTGTCTGGCTACGGCCCATGAAGAGGGCGTTGAGAACCTGCGCGTGATGTGTCATGACGCGGTGGAAGTGCTGCACAAAATGATTCCTGACAATTCTTTAACCATGGTTCAGCTCTTTTTCCCTGACCCGTGGCACAAAGCACGTCATAATAAACGCCGTATCGTTCAGGCGCCGTTTGCTGAGCTGGTAAAAAGTAAGCTCAAGCTGGGCGGTGTCTTCCATATGGCGACCGACTGGGAACCTTATGCGGAACATATGCTGGAAGTGATGTCATCGCTGGACGGTTACAAAAACCAGTCGGCGAGCAACGACTATGTACCGCGTCCGGAATCGCGTCCGGTAACGAAATTTGAACAGCGTGGCCATCGTCTTGGTCACGGTGTATGGGACTTAATGTTCGAGAGGGTGAAATAATGGCAAAGAATCGTAGCCGTCGTCTGCGTAAAAAGATGCACATCGAAGAATTCCAGGAAGTGGGCTTCTCCGTTGCCTGGCGTTTCCCGGAAGGCACCAGCGTTGAGCAGATCGATCAGGACGTTGATGCGTTCATCAACGAGGTGATCGAGCCAAACAAACTGGCCTTCGATGGTAGCGGCTATCTGGCGTGGGAAGGTCTGATCTGCACCCAGGAAGTGGGTAAATGCACCGAAGAACATCAGGCCCTGGTACGTAAATGGCTTGAAGACCACAAGCTGGAAGATGTTCGCGTCAGCGAACTTTTCGACGTTTGGTGGGACTAATAAAGTAGTAAAGGGCCAGCATTAGCTGGCCCATTTTGTCTGAGGGAGTGTTTAAGATGCGCAAAACGTTGCTGGCTGCTGCTTTGATGGCAACCGGATTCACCGCCCATGCGGAGTATAAATGTAGCGTCACCCCGCGTGATGACGTGGTGTTAAGCCCGCAAACCGTGCAGGTCAAAGGCGAGAACGGCAATCTGGTGATTACGCCGGAAGGGAACGTCACCTTTAACGGCAAACAGTACAACCTGACTGCCGCACAGCGTGAGCAGGCGAAAGACTACCAGGCCGATTTGCGTACCGCGCTGCCATGGATTAACGAAGGCGCGCTGACGCGCGTTGAGAAAAGCCGCGTGGCGCTGGATAAGATCATCACCAAAGAGGTGGGGGAGAGCAGCAATATGCGCACCCGCCTGACCAAGCTCGATAAGCAGTTGAAAGAGCAGATGAACCGGATTATCGAAACGCGTACCGACGGCCTGACGTTCCACTACAAGGCGATTGATCAGGTCCGCGCTGACGGGCAGCAGCTGGTGAACCAGGCGATGGGCGGTATCCTGCAGGACAGCATCAACGAGATGGGTGCCAAAGCGGTACTGAAAGGCGGCGGTAACCCGCTTCAGGGCGTGCTGGGCAGTCTGGGCGGCCTGCAGACCTCCATTCAGAATGAGTGGAAGAACCAGGAAGATGATTTCCAGAAGTTCGGCAAAGACGTGTGTAAACGCGTGGTATCGCTGGAAGATAGCCGGAAGGCGCTGGTGGGGACGTTGAAGTAAGATCTCTGCGCGCTGGGCCCCTCACCCCGG
>NZ_POVL01000068.1 GCF_002939185.1 Enterobacter sichuanensis
CTTAACTTAACAAGACCTTTTGCCCTCCCCGTGAGGGCATTTTTTTAATGTGTTGGCGCATAATAACCGCCAATAATAAACCAGGCGAGTAGTCCCACAGCAAGCATAAAAATCACAAAAGGGAACAGATATCCAATTCTCATACAATAACCCTTATCTTTTCTCATATATACCAAGGTTATAATATCATAAACACCTGGTTTAAATTATGCAATTGCTACGAGAATAGGGCTATAGTCATACATCTTATGATTTATCAAAAAAATAACATAATATATTTTAATGGATATAATATATTTTGTGCATAAATAATATTCATTTTGGTCGGGTTTCAGGCATCTAAGTTCATAGCCGAATTTCTGTTACCTACCCAGCCTCCAAAAAAATACACATCGAATCACGAATTATGTACATTAAGGCCATAATTACGTATCTGTCTTTTAGTGACTCCTGGTAACGGAGGGCAAATGTCGTTTTCACTCAGTTATAATCAACTCTTTCAGGCTGCGGAAGCCGAGATTAAAAAATGTGACCTCCGTCAAAGTGGGAGATGTTATGCAATAGAGATCGATAGGGCCTCAGTAATTGTACGGTTCTGGTTTTTACTTGCACTGCGCGGGTATTCAGGTTTACCGGACATGGAGCGCATTGAAGTTGATATGCAGCGACTTGAAGAACTGATCCTTTCCAGAGTGCAGGACTAAACCTGTAAGCAAATACCTGCGCTGGGTGTGGTTTAGATACGCAAAGACAGCGCTGTTTTGTTGACAAACGCGGGTACGGCGCGGTTACAAATGCAAAATGACTGTTCATAGATTATGCGCTCTCAATTTTAGAATAGTCTTAAAACCCAGAGCACTGAACAAACGTTTCATTTTTTTCTTGAAAAATTTTTAGAAAAGTGAGAGTTATTTGTTACTTACAAAGCACAACAGAGGCATCATTCAAAAACCTTATTTATAGTGTGGTTAGGTGTGATTTATCTGAATAGTCAGTAATCTGTTTAATGTTAATTCATACTTATAAGAAACACTCTGAGGTTGCCAATGTCCACATTATCCATTGGTGTTTTATGGCTTTGGAATGTTTGAAGTTGCATGTGAAATGTGTGTTTAAAAACTGCAGACAGGTACACAGATGAAAATGTCAGATGCTGCTGTTTTTTAAATCAGGAAGACGAAGATGCCAGAAAAAGAGACCTTCAATAAAATTGAAAAAAATAGCCTTACACAACAGGTAGAAAATCGTCTTAAAGCCGCGTTTTTATCTGGAGCACTCAAACCTGGAAAACGTCTTATTGCACAAGAAATTGCAGAAGGATTGGGAACAAGTCTTACCCCAGTAAGGGAGGCACTCATGCGTCTTTCATCGTATGAGGTGATTCAAGCATCATTTTCGCGATCTTTCATCGTTCCTGAAGTTAAACAAGAGCATTATAATGATTTAATGTTCATGTGCAGAGATCTTGAAGCACATATCATAGCTTCAGTTTGTATGCATATCTCCAACATACAGATAAAAGAGCTTCAGGAACTAACTGAATTATTTTCAGAGTCAGTGAAAGAACATAACGTACAAAATGCTTTGAAAACTAACCGACTGGTACGTTTTAAACTATATCGTATTGCAGACAAACCGGTAGTCAGAGAATTTCTTCTCCAGGTGTGGTTAAGGCTTGGTCCATATTTCAATTTTATATACGAGGGGCACTCTGGCATGTTTACCAACCCATCACGTTTTAGCCCATTGCTTATAGCTCTTGAAAAAAGAGATGTTGAAGCTTCGCAATCAGCGATAGCTGTATTACTAGGAGAAAGCGATTCGCTCCTGAAAAGACAATTCTCGTAATCACAAGATTATTTACCTTTTAATTAAACAAATATTTTCTTAAAATAGAAAAATGACGTTATCTCCCTAAAGGCATGGGTTTTCTGGTCACTCTATCTTGCCAGGAGCGAGGAAAATCACCGACAGCGAGTTGAAACCGCGCAGCGGAAAGAATTCCTGGTTGGTCTGCGTCAGAAGCGAGAGGGCCCCCCCCGAGAAAAGATTGTTCCGAAAGTGCTTCACAAGCAACAAACCGGAATAAAATCGCAGTCCTTCCTGTCTAACAGGAGGACTGCGAAGGATCAATTTACTTAGCGTTCAGTAAATTAAAGCTCGTCATAAGGTTGCGATAATCGGGGATATGATTAGAGAACAGGTTACCCAGACCTTCAATATCATTGCGCCAGTCACGGTGCAATTCACATGCAACGCCAAACCATGACATTAACTGCACGCCAGCGTTAGACATTCGATCCCATGCCGCATCCCGAGTTATTGGATTGAAAGTACCCGACGCATCGGTAACAACAAACACATCGAATCCTTCTTCAATGGCAGAAAGGGCAGGGAAGGCAACGCATACTTCTGTGACTACACCCGCGATGATTAATTGTTTCTTGCCCGTTGCTTTAACAGCTTTAACGAAATCTTCGTTATCCCATGCGTTAATATTGCCAGGTCTGGCAATATAGGGAGCATCAGGGAATTGTTCTTGAAGTTCAGGGACTAATGGGCCATTAGGACCGTTTTCAAAACTGGTCGTCAGAATAGTTGGAAGACCAAAATACTTTGCCAGATCACCCAGTGCAAGAACGTTATTTTTGAACTTGTCCGGGTCAATGTCGCGTACTAAGGACAGGAGTCCGGTTTGATGGTCTACCATCAGAACGGCAGCGTCGTTTTTATCTAAACGAACATATGGCTTACTCATAATGTCACCTTTTCCCTTTAGTTACAGTGTGTTGGTGGAAGTGTGTTGCCGCGAAGGGTGAATTTATTATAGTTTGTTAAATCCACTTAGAAAGTAATGTTATCAGGACGCATTGTTCAGTTACTGGAACAATGCGCTCTGCTATAGTTTCCGGCTCAGAAATCTTTTTTGCGGAAGCTATCGCGGATGGCATCCCCCATCAGGCAGGTCAGGTTCATCCAGGTTGGCTCGACTGCGAAAGACGCCATGTTCGCGGCCATGTTGTCGAAAGCGCGCTTGTTCGTGTACAGCATGTGCCCTGGTGACATAAACCTGGCTTCCATGATCGCTTTCTCGACGTTTTCGTAATTGAGCAAATTGCCGAAGTTGCCGCGACCAGAAACGAACTTTTTGCCGGCCTCATTTCCTCCCCAGGTAAGATAAGGGTTAAGAAAAATGAAAGATGGCATGGCATTGATGGCGACCGCACCATATTCCAGGTCAGACACAGCCTGTTCGAGTACTTTCTGATGGGCTTTTCTGGTGTCCTCATCGATCAGGATCGCACTGGCGAGCGTGCCCAGTAGCTGGGTGTTGGCGAACTTGACGGCACCAGGGAGGAAGCCCGTGGCATTGGCTGGCAGGTCAAGTGGCACCTCAGCGAGTACCAGGCTGAACGCTTCATGTGAAGTGGCGTAGCCGCCGGGCTCAACTCCGGTGATCAATATGACATCGGAATGCGGATACTTGCCGCCTTCTGGGCGCAGTACTTCCGCCTCGGGATAGGCCTGTCGAAAACCCGCCACCACCTTGTCAGCTCCTGGGTAGTACATACCCATCGCCGGGGTCGTCTCCGCGAGTGCGACCCGCAGTGCATCAAGGAATTCCTTGCGCTGAGGCCAGTACTTACTTGTCACCAGGGTCTGAGGACGACCACAGTTCGCACCACCATTGAACTTTGCCATGGTGGCGATCTGCACTGCCTGGTGCTCAATTTCCTTCTTTGTCCAGGGCCGGTCGCCCGGCACGATGATGCACGGGTTGTTGCCGCCACATTCGGAGATCAGAGGCGTCTCAGTGGCTGACATGATGGCTTCGGCCGTTCCGGTTCCACCGGTAAAGTAGATCCTGGAGAGGCGGGGGTCGACGGTCAGGTCTTGTCCCTGATCGGCATCGCAGAAGCTCAGAACGTGCTGATCAATCAGTGGCTGCATGATCTTCGCCCAGATCCTGTCGGTTTCTTCGTTCAGGTGATGCGGCTTGTGCACGACCGCACAGTTCTCGAAGAAGATCGCTTTCAACACCTCGAGCGCCGAACTGTAGTTGCCGGCCCCCAGCACGGCAATAATACCGGCAGGCTTTTCCATCGGATTGATTTGTTTCGGTTCACCTTTCACACGGATGCGACTCTTCTGATCCGCGTACATCAACTTGTCCTTCCGCTCCTGCGGAAAGACATAAATGTCGTAGAGATCCTCGCTAACTTTTTCCACGCTCAGCGGTTGAGGCATCTTGCCGTCGAGAATGGATTCGTAAAGGTGAATGGCGGCCGAGACTGTACTCGCCATAGGAACGACGGTCGCAACCTTAGACATGGGGTGTGAAAAAAGAGGCGCACCGAGGATGCCATTCTTCATCTTGCTGTCAGCGAGGGCAAGGTCATCACCGTACTTCTTCATGTTTGCACGGATTTCCTCCAGAAGACGCAAACGTTCTGCGGGAGATGTTTCGGTCCATTTTTGGGGGGCCAGTTGGTCGATAGCGTTGGTAGCATTCATTGGAATTTCTCCATTGTTCAGATTGGACAGTTCAGGACAGATGGAGCGTGTCCGACCTGGTGCGATATTTACAGCTCACTATAGGACGCAAGCCGCGACAACGCTCTGGCAATCCGCGCCACGTTTAATGCGAGAGATGCCAGTACAGGGGCCAGAGCCCCGGAATGCTGCAGGATGGCGCAATGCGCTGTCATTGTGGCGCAGTTTGAAGGAGTATTAACGCATGACTGCTCTATACTCTGAGCGTCGGTTGAATGAGCAATAATGACGGAGTTCTGAGGGTGCAAAACAAAACGTTTCCAATGGATATCGGCTGGCTGGCCATACTGAAGGACCTGGGTGTTCAGCCTGGTCATGTATTGCGTCGGGCCGGTCTTCCGGACGATTTACTCTCCCGTGCGAGACAAGGACTGTCTACCGAAGACTATTTTCGTTTCTGGCGCGCTTTGGAAGCTGAGGCAAGTGATGTCATGTTTCCCTTACGCATCGTCGAGACCCTCTCGGCTGATTCTTTCAACCCGCCACTGTTCGCTGCCCTGTGCAGCGCTAATCTGGTACAGGCCATGCAGCGCCTCGCCAAATACAAGCAACTTGTGGCTCCCATGAGCCTGGAAGTAAACACGGGCGACGCAGGCGAGCTGGTAGTAACGCCTCGCTGGTTGTTGATGCAAACCGATGTGCCCTATTCGCTGCAAGTGGCCGAGATTGCGTTTTTCTTGCGACTGGCCAGACTCGCTACCCGTGAGCCCATTAAGGCGCATCGCGTCATCCTTCCGCCGCTTCCGTCCGCTCATTATCCCCGACGTTACGAGAATTTCTTCGGTGTGCCCGTGCAAAACGGGGAGTGCCCAGGTATCGCTTTCGCCGCTGTGGATGCTTTGCGTCCATTTCTGACGGTCAACGAAAGCATGTTTCGCGCGTTCGAACCTGATCTTCGCCGTCGGCTCAGTGAACTCGATGCGACGGCGTCTACTGCGGATCGCGTGCGTGCTGTCTTACTGGAACTGTTACCTGGTAATGCGGCTACCATTGAGAAAGCTGCAGAGCGACTGGGCTTGAGCAAGCGTACGCTTCAACGTCGCCTCGAAGAGGAGGGGGAAAACTTTCGAACCCTGGTCAATAGGGTGCGTGAGAGCCTCGCCCGCCACTACCTGGCAAATACCACGATGTCCGGCGCAGAAATCGCGTTCCTCCTCGGCTTCGAAGATCCCAACTCCTTTTATCGCGCATTTCAGCTCTGGACCGGGCAAACACCTGACAGTGCCCGCAATGCCATGCGCTTGAATTGAAGAAAAACATGGCGGTAGCCTTGTTGTTCGAAAGAGTGCACAGAAGCAACCTGATTTGAGAGAAAATTACCGATCCCTTATATGGTATTTCTTCCTTTATCAACCATGCTTAAGACGATAACAATTCCACACTGGTCGAGAACCTTAAATGCGCCATGCATCTATTCCCTTAGCTGCAGCCACGACAATTTTTATCCTGGGCGTTTTTATTATCAATTTACAGGTCTGGTATTCTGCACGAGCTGACAGCCTTGCCGGAGCCAATTATGTCGTCAGGAATGTGACTGTCATTCTTAAAGAGGCCCATCATGCCAGCCAGATGGCGATGCAGCTTGCTGAGCATGAGTGTGACGTGGAAGGGCAGTATCGGCTAGGGACTGAGGCAGCGCTACAGCCTCATCTCAGAACGATCGTCATTTTGAAAAATGATGCGGTCTGGTGCTCTTCGTTGCCGGGAAACCGCGTACTGCTGGTCAACAGCTTCGCGCTACCCGAAACAACGCTGCTACTCGTTCCTTCGGCCAGTACCGTCAACGGCCTGCCTGTTCTCGTTTATCAAACACATCATGCCGGAAGCCGCGTGATGGTGAGCATCAGCGACAGCCATATTCGGGATGCCCTGGATATGCCATTAAATGGTGTGAAATATTCATTACGCGTCGGCAATCGTCTTTTAAGTTTGTCAGATGATGTGGCGACAGCTGTGCCTGCAAATAACGAGATTTTAGCGGTAAAAGCCTCTGATTATCCTTTCTCAGTTGAATTTCACTCTCCGCCATTTTTTAGCCTGACGAGATTATTCAATCGGGCGGGCGGGGTGCTGCTATTCCTGCTGCTTATTTCCGCTTTTTCTGCGTATCTTCTTCAGCGATATCGTTCTAAGGACGTTTCCCCCGCAGAGTCGCTGCGCACCGCCATAGACAGAGATGAAATCATTCCCTATTACCAGCCCGTGGTGAGCGGTAAAGAGGGATCGTTGCGCGGGGTAGAAGTGCTGGCCAGATGGAAGCATCCGCAGTCAGGGTTTATCTCTCCCGCTTCATTTATTCCTCTTGCGGAGAAATCAGGCTTAATCATTCCCTTAACCCAGAGCTTAATGCGCCAGGTTGCTGCGCAGATGAATTCGATCTCAACGTTGCTGCCAGAAGGGTTTCATGTCGGCATTAACTTCAGTGCGTCTCATATTGTCTCCTCCACTTTTTTTGACGAGTGTCTGCAGTACAAACGCAGCTTTGTTCGCCATGATCTTAACCTTGTCGTTGAGGTGACCGAGCGTGAACCGCTTCATGTTGATGAACATCTCGTGAAGACCCTGAATGCGCTGCATGAGATAGGGTTTGCCATTGCCCTGGATGATTTTGGAACGGGATATTCAGGTCTGTCCTACCTGCAGGATCTGCACATTGATTACATCAAAATCGACCAAAGCTTTGTTGCGAGGGTGAATGCCAGTGAGGACTCAACCGTGATACTGGATTCGGTACTGGAGCTGGCAAAAAAACTGTCAATCAGTATTGTGGCGGAAGGGGTTGAAACACAAGAGCAACTTGATTATCTCACCCGAAATCATATTAAGTTTTTACAGGGGTTTTACTTCTACAAACCCACACCGTTTAAGGAACTGGTAAAAGTCCTGTTGTCGAAGCCGAAAGTGAAAGTAATGGTGGAATGAGGTTTATCAACGCTGTTTTACAGAATTAAACTCCTTCTATTTTAGCTATAATGCGACCTCCAAAACGTTTAACCGCCCGTGGCCAAAACAATGACGCTCAATCGCTTTTGCTATCTACTCCTGATTTTCGCTGCCATCGGCAGTCTGCTGACCCCGAATCCGTTGGTTATCTGGTTTCTGCTGATCAATGTTCTGACGATGGCCATATATGGCGCGGATAAAATGGCGGCGCGCAAAGGGATGCGCAGGGTCCCGGAAGCCACGTTGCTGATCTTCGGCGTGACGGGCGGCTGGCCTGGCGCCATTGTAGGCCAACAACTCTTTCGCCATAAAACCCAAAAACAGCCTTTTAAAACCTGTTTTTTTATCAGCGTCATTATCAGCATCGCTGTGATGGCGGCAGCGTATCATTTTTTCCCTTTTTCTCCTTAATGAGCGCATCGCACCTGGCTAATTAACCCTCCGTCACTGCCAATAGTGGTAGGGTTATTTTTGAGGGGTTGCTGTTTTTTGCAAAATCTGAATAATACGTGCAACAACACGGACGACAACATCCCATGAAAATAGCCTCTATTACACTGGCAGTACTGGTGGCCTTTTCTGCACCTTGCTGGTCTGCTTTTCAGGAGCGGGAATATAATACCTGGTATCTGAAGAATGCGGTGCTTTATGACATGACGCAAACCTCAGAGGGTTTCCCCGTCATGGTCAGCATATCCCAACCCGAGCGGCGTTCTGCCAATTTGCTGGTGTCCTATATCACTGAAGGGCAATGCAGCGAGAATAAACCACTGCTCAACGTTAACGGTAAAGTGCTGCCGGCAAAATATTTTTGTGTTCAGGTCGGGCGAAACAAAATTGAGCATTTTTCTGTGATCGATGCACAGAGCGTCAATGAGATGGTGACGCATCTGAAATCTGATTTCACTATCCTCCTGCAAAACGATATCAAAATTTGGGCCGCCAATATTAAAACGCCCAAATACGGGCTGACGCCGCGTTTTTAAAAATCCTGCTAAGCTTGTGGATTGTACCAGGAGCATGCGCATGATGAATAACGATGAACAAACAGGGCTAGTGGGGCTGGCGATTGGGGCCGCGGTTATTGGGCTGGTTTCAGCACAAACACCGATCCATCGCGATAGCATTGTTGATGAACTCGTCAGGCTCGGCAGGCAAAAAGGCGACGGTGTTGAAGATGAGGTTTTCCTTAAAGCTGCCGAACTGGTAAGAAAAGGGGTATAGTCAATGGCTGAAAAACGTCATGCAAAGTGCCATTGCGGTGAGGTGGCATTCACCGTTGAGCTCTCTGATGGCCTGAACACCGCACGGCGCTGCAGCTGTTCCTTCTGTCGAATGCGGGGCGCGGTCGTTGTCTCCGCGCCGCTGTCGGGGATTACGGTGACGAAAGGTGAGGATAAGCTCACCGAGTACCGCTTTAATACGGGAACAGCGCGGCACTTCTTCTGCTCGGTGTGCGGGATTTACACGTTTCATCAGCGGCGGTCGAATCCCAATGAATACGGCGTGAATGTCGCCTGTTTAGAAAACGTTTCTCCCTTTGATTTCCCGGTGGTCACGGTGATGGACGGTGTTAACCATCCCATGGATGGTGAAAGCGGGGTGTTTGGCTATCTCTCTTTTCGTGAGAAAGGGACGGGTCAGGCGTAATTGCCGCCTGGCCACTCTTTAAAGAGCCTGGCTATAGTGGAGAGTGGTTAACTGAAACAGGAGAAATTATGCTCTGTGTTGAAAAAGACGATCCGCGTGAGGCCCCGGAATCAGGGGATAAAAAGCCACAACCCGTGAAAAAATAACGCAACAGCTGCGTTTATCCGCCACCGGCTCTGCTGGTGGCTTTTTATTTGCCAGGTAATAAGGCTAGCTGCCATCCAGGTGATTTAACAGCGCGCCAAGATGCCCGACAATATCAGCAAAATCAAAAATTAATGCCATCCATAGCAGCGCTAAAAGAGCAAGGACGGTAAGGGATACTCGATTAAACAACGCTATTATCCTTAGTGGGTAAAGGCTTTCAGCTTAGTTTAATCACTTTTATCTCAACCTACAGTCAACCACGGCATTCAGGAATGCCTTTTTTGTGACACACGTAAAAAACTGGCGAGCCCGCACCGTGATGCGGGCTCAGGCAATCAGAACTGGTAGACCAGACCTAACGCGACGACATCATCCGTGCCGATGCCGTTGTTTTTGTAGAAGCTGTCATCTTCATCCAGCAGGTTGATTTTGTAATCAACGTAGGTGGACATGTTTTTGTTGAAGTAGTAAGTCGCGCCGATGTCAGCGTATTTAACCAGATCCTGGTCACCCTGGCCGTTGCCCAGGTCTTTACCTTTAGACTGCAGGTAGGAAAGGGTCGGACGCAGGCCGAAATCGAACTGGTACTGCGCGGTCACTTCGAAGTTCTGGGTTTTATTCGCCACGGCGTCGGTGTTATCACCATACGGCGTCATATTGCGGGTTTCAGAGTACATTGCCGCCAGATAGATGTTATTGGCGTCATATTTCAAACCTGCAGTCCATGCATCCGCTTTGTCGCCACCGGCGGTCGTGTTCATCACCTGCTCGTTGGTACGGTCAGAAGAGGTGTAGGCTGCGCCCGCGGTGATGCCCATGCCAAAGTCATAGGTGGTGGAGATACCGAAACCGTCGCCGTTCTCGTGACGCGTGTCGCGACCGTTGTTGGTTCCTTCCTGATTGTTGCTGGCGTCTTCATTTTTGCCCTGATACTGCAGCGCAAAGTTCAGGCCCTGTACCAGACCATAGAAGTCGGTATTACGGTAAGTTGCCACGCCGTTGGCACGGCCAGTCATGAAGTTGTCGGCTTTGGTGTAGGAATCGCCACCAAACTCCGGCAGCATATCGGTCCAGCCTTCCACGTCGTACAGAACACCATAGTTACGACCGTAATCGAAGGAGCCATAATCACCCACTTTTACGCCAGCAAAGGCCAGACGCGTCCAGGACTGGTTATCAGATCCTTCCGTGTTGTTGGCCTGAATGTTGTATTCCCACTGTGCATAACCGGTCATCATGTCGTTGATCTGGGTTTCACCTTTGAAGCCCAGACGCATGTAGGTTTGATCCCCGTCAGCGCCTTTATCGTCGGAGAAGTAGTGCAGACCATCTACTTTTCCGTACAGATCTAATTTATTGCCGTCTTTATTATAAATCTCTGCTGCATGCGTTGCGCCAGCCATTAACAGAGCCGGAATCATCAGGGCCAGTACTTTTCTTTGCATTATGATATTCCTTTGCGGTTGTTTTTATTTAATAATCTGTTGAACTTCCCGAATCAGAAAGTTGTCTCATGCTAAATCACTCCTGAGTAAGAGTAATAAATTATAATTGTTACTAATTAAGTAAAATCTAAACCGAATAAATCAGCAGTAATGATCATTGGTTTGATGAATGTTTTAAGGTTAAGTATATTAAATTAAAATTATTAAACTGAACTAAATTACGTTAATCTTAGCGGCGTTATATGCCTTTAAGATTATTTATCCATAATTCCCATGAATGTTATTCAGGAAACTAAATAGATATTCATTAATTATCTGGATGCGCCCGGTGTGAAAATACCGGGCTTTTTTATGGCAAAAAAATGCCCGGACAAGCCGGGCAGAGAAACTAGTCGCTGGTCGATTTTTCGGCTTTACCCGCCATTTGCGCGAGGAAATCATACCGTTTTTGCAGGTCGGCTGCGGCGTCTTTCCAGAGCTGTTCAGCCACCTCCGGCTGCTGGGCGTTAAGGCGACGGAAGCGTTGTTCCTGCATTAACGTCTCGGCCAGGGCGTCTGACGGCGGACGCGAATCAAGCGCCAGTGGTAATTTCCCTTCGTCCGCACGGCGTGGGTCGAACCGGTAGAGCGGCCAGAAACCGGTCGCCGTCAGCTGTCGCATCTGATCGTGGCTAAGCGCCAGGTCATATCCATGCTCTTCGCAAGGGCTGTAGGCAATGATCAGCGACGGGCCAGGGTACGCTTCCGCTTCCTGAATCGCTTTTACCGTCTGGTTAAGCTGCGCGCCCAGCGAGATTTGCGCGACGTAAACGTGACCATACATCATCATGCTCACACCAAGATCTTTACGCGCTTTGCGTTTACCGTGTTCACCAAATTTCGTGACCGCGCCTAACGGCGTGGCTTTTGATGCCTGGCCGCCGGTATTGGAATAACACTGCGTATCCAGCACCAGGATGTTGACGTTTTCGGTCAGGCTCAGCACGTGATCCAGCCCGCCAAAGCCGATGTCGTAGGCCCAGCCGTCACCACCAATCAGCCAGATCGATTTTTCGACCAGGGCGTCGGCGTCAGTCAGCAGTTGCTGTGCACCGTCTACACCCTTCAGGGCGTTGCGCAGTGCTGCGACCTGCTCGCGACGAACCTCCGGTGTGGCTTCAGCGTGCAGCGCCGCGTTCAGCTCAGCAGGGATGTTATCGGCAAACTGGTCCAGCAGGCGCATCACGCGGGCGCGATGCTGATCGACGGTTAAGCGGAAGCCCAGACCAAACTCGGCGTTATCCTCAAACAATGAGTTCGCCCAGGCCGGGCCGCGGCCGTTGGCGTCGGTGGTGTACGGCGTGGAGGGCAGGTTACCGCCATAGATAGATGAACAGCCGGTCGCGTTGGCAATCAGCATCCGGTCACCGTACAGTTGGGTAAGCAGCTTGATATACGGCGTTTCCCCACAGCCGGAGCAGGCACCGGAGTATTCGAACAGTGGGGTGATCAGCTGTGAAGTCCGGATATCAATACGTTCCAGTTTGCTGCGATCGATTTCCGGCAGACTCAGGAAGAAGTCATAATTCACTTTCTCTTCTTCGACGTGCTCCAGACGTGACATCATATTGATGGCTTTGATGTCCGGGTTCTGCCGATCCTTCGCCGGGCAGACCTCAACGCACAGGTTACAGCCGGTGCAATCTTCCGGTGCGACCTGCAGTACGTATTTCTGTCCACGCATATCGCGGGATTTCACGTCCAGCGAGTGGAGGCTGGCCGGGGCGGACTCCATCTCTTCCGGGGAAACCACTTTGGCGCGAATGGCAGAGTGCGGGCAGGCCGCCACGCAGTGGTTGCATTGCGTACACAGCTCTTCTTTCCAGACAGGGATCGCTTCGGCGATGTTGCGTTTTTCCCAGCGGGTGGTGCCCATCGGCCAGGTGCCATCCGGCGGTAGCGCCGAGACGGGCAGGGCGTCGCCCAGCCCGGCCAGCATCGCCGCCGTTACGGTCTTAACAAAATCAGGCGCCGCATCGGACACTACCGGAGGACGGTTCGGGCTTGCGGCATTGACCGGCTGTAGCGGGACCTCAAACAGCGACTCGCGGGCCAGCGCCAGCGCCTGCCAGTTGCGTTCTACCAGTTCCTGACCTTTACTGCTGTAGCTTTTGGCAATCGCCCCCTGCAGTTCCATTAACGCGCTGTCACCCGGCAGAATGTTGGTCAGATGGAAGAAGGCCATTTGCATAACGGTATTGATACGCGCGGCCAGGCCACATTCGCGGGCTATTTTTGCCGCGTTAACCACGTAGAAGCGGGCTTTTTTCTGATTAAGCACCGCCTGAACCTCCTGCGGCAGGCGCGACCAGACCTCCTCTGCGCTGTATGGGGTATTCAGGAGAAAAATACCGCCGGGTTTCAGGCGCTCAGCCATCTGGTATTTATCGATAAACTGCAGCTGGTGGCAGCCAACAAAGTCAGCCTGAGAAATAAGATAGGCAGAACGGATAGGCTGTTCACTCACGCGCAGGTGGGAAACGGTCAGACCACCGGCTTTTTTGGAGTCATAGACAAAGTACCCCTGGGCATACCATGGCGTCGAATTACCGATGATTTTGATGTTGTTTTTGGTCGCGGAGACGCTCCCGTCGCTGCCGAGACCGTAGAACAGCGCCTCAAGTTTGGCCGTCGAGGGCAGGGTGTTTTCCGGTAAGGTCAGGGACAGATTCGTCACATCGTCATAGATGCCGACGGTAAAGCGCGGCCTCGGCTTCGCTTCGCTGAGTTCGTTGAATACCGCCAGCACGCAGTCTGGTCCGAACTCTTTGGAGGACAAACCATAGCGACCTCCGATCACGCGCGGTAGCGTTTCTCGCTCGCCCTGATTAAAGGCTTCTGCCAGGGCCGTCATCACATCCAGATACAGCGGTTCCGCCTGTGCGCCCGGCTCTTTGGTGCGATCGAGCACCGCAATGGCACGCGCACTTTCCGGCAGCGCAGAGAGCAGATGTTTCGCCGAGAACGGACGATAGAGACGCACTTTCAGCACGCCAACTTTTTCACCGCGCGTCAGCAGTTCATCCACGACTTCCTCGCAGGTACCAATCGCTGAACCCATCAGCACAATAACGCGCTCTGCCTGCGGATGGCCGTAGTACTCAAACGGCTTATATTCCCGGCCGGTGGCAGCGGCAAAGTCATTCATCGCCTGTTCAACATGGTCGTACACCGCGTTGTACCACGGGTTAGTGGCCTCACGAGACTGGAAATAAGTATCCGGGTTTGCCGATGTTCCGCGAATAACAGGGTGTTCCGGGTTAAGGGCTCGGGCGCGATGGGCGTCGATCTCCGCCTGCGGCAGCAGATTCAGGATAGTATCGTCTGCCAGCGGGACGATTTTATTGATCTCATGCGAGGTGCGGAACCCATCAAAGAAATGAATAAACGGAACCCGGCTTTTGAGTGTGGCGATATGCGAAATGAGGGCAAAGTCCTGAGCTTCCTGAACGCTGCTGGCGCACAGCATGGCGCAACCGGTCTGGCGCACGGCCATCACGTCAGAGTGATCGCCAAAAATAGAGAGCGCGTGGGTGGCAACGGTACGTGCAGCAACATGCAGAACGAAGGGGGTCAGTTGACCCGCAAGTTTGTACAGCGTCGGGATCATTAACAATAATCCCTGAGAAGAGGTAAAGGACGTGGAAAGTGCGCCGGTCTGCAGTGCGCCATGTACCGTCGCAATCGCACCGGCTTCGGACTGCATTTCAACCACTCTTGGGACATCGCCCCAGACGTTTTTTAACCCGTTACCGGCCCAGGCATCTGCCTGCTCAGCCATGGTGGAGCTTGGCGTAATCGGGTAGATGGCGATAACTTCACTGGTGCGAAACGCGACTGAGGCAACTGCACCATTACCGTCAATAGTTTGCATAGGACAACACCCTTACATTGCGCAAAAAATAGGGGTCTGTATTACGGCAACAAACCCTGAATATTATCTGTGTATTCTAGCAAACAGGGGATTTTTCGATTTTCGCTTTTGTGTCCTCGTTATTCTTGCCATCAATGAGTAGATCAAACTTTTGGCAGAAAAATTGCGAGAATTTGTTTCAGAAGCGCATAAATACGCACTTCCGATCTCGACGACACGGGATGGGATGCCTATTATGCATAGGTTTCGCATTATTCATGGGGGGGAGAGCATGCGCTCAGCGTTTTTGGTAGGGTGTGCCGCATTATTGTTGTCGGCATGCAGCAGTGAACCTGTCCAGCAGGCAACGGCCGCTCACGTGGCACCGGGAATGAAAGCCGCGATGTCCAGCTCCGGTCAGGCTAACTGCGCGATGATTGGCGGTTCGCTGTCGGTGGCCCGCCAGCTCGATGGTTCGGCTATTGGGATGTGCGCCTTGCCAAATGGCAAACGCTGTAGTGAACAGTCGCTTGCCGTTGGAACTTGCGGTAATTACTGATTAGTCTGCACGCTTAAACATCAGCGTTTTATCGGCTGTCGCCAGCGTTAACTGGTCTTCAGTCAGGTCGACCTGCGCCCCTTTGCGCAGCATGTCGCCGATGGCCTGATCCAGTTCGTTAAGCTGTGGTTCAGTACAGAGCTTGCGCGTCATGGCCAGCGTTTTCACCTTCAGCTCGCCTTCGGACAATTTCCCCTGTCCGCTGAAGCGGTTACACATTGTGCCTGAAACGCTGATGTTATTAACCAGGCTGATATCTGACAGTGCGTTAAAACTGATCTCAGGTGACGTCGTCGTGCTCTTCACGGCCTTACCGTTCACATTTTCCAGCACAAAGCGGTGGCTGGTGAGCTGTTCCGGCTGAACGGAAGCTTTACCCGGATTAACGCAGCCGGTGAGGACAAGACTGATAACACTTAACGCCATGAGCTTTTTCATTTTTCTTCTCAAACTATAAATACCGTGAATCTGTTTCCAGTGTAACGATACGCCAGCGTGGGGTAATGGGGTTTATCTGAAAGTGCGGGGGAGATGTCGGGCAACGCGACGGCTGCCCGGAATAATGTTAGTGCGATTTAAACCCTGCCGCTGTCATCAACATGCGAAAGAGCATACTGACAGCAGCCAGCGCGAGTACGCTGCCGCCCCAGATAATGGCCAGCCACAGTAATCTTTTCCAGACCGGTTGTTGCATCAGTGATAACCCTCCCCATGCTGAACTTTGCCGCGAAATACGTAGTAACTCCAGAAGGTGTAGACCAGGATAACGGGAATGATCAACAGCGCGCCCACCAGCATAAAGCCCTGACTCTGCGTCGGTGCGGCGGCCTGCCACAGGGTGATTGACGGAGGAATGATGTGTGGCCAGATGCTGATCCCCAGCCCGCTAAAGCCGAGGAATATCAGCCCCAGCGTCAGGACGAACGGACGATTATGGCTGTCGGGATTACTCAGACAGCGCCATTGATACAGGCTCAACATCACTACCAGCGCCGGGACGGGCAGCAGATAAAACAGATTCGGCAGCGTAAACCAGCGCGCGGCGATGGCCGGCTGCGCCAGTGGCGTCCAGAGGCTGATCGCCGCAATAAACGCCAGCAGCACGAGTAACAGCATTTTCGACACCTCACGCATCCGCTGTTGCAGGGGATTTTCGCTTTTCATCACCAGCCAGGTCGCGCCTAACAGCGCATACGCGACGACCAGCCCCGCACCGCAGAACAGATTAAACGCGGTAAACCAGTCAAATGGCCCGCCGGTATAGGCCCGGCCGGTGACGGTAAAGCCGTTAATGACCGCGCCGACCGTTACACCCTGGGTAAACGTCGCCAGAATGGAACCGCCAATAAACGCCTTGTCCCAGAACGGACGGTGCGCTGGCGTGGCTTTAAAACGAAACTCAAACGCTACGCCACGAAAAATAAGACCGATCAGCATTAATGTCAGCGGAATGGTGAGGGCATCAATAATCACGGCGTAGGCCAGCGGAAACGCGCCGAACAGGGCTGCCCCGCCAAGGACCAGCCAGGTTTCATTCCCGTCCCAGATCGGCGCGACGCTGTTGACCATCACATCGCGATCGTCGGCGTTTTGCGTGGCCGGGAATAAAATACCGATCCCCAGATCAAAACCGTCCATGACGATATACATCAGCGTGGCGAAGACAATGATGACAAACCAGATAATGGAAAGATCGATACCCATTATGGCTGCTCCTTATGTTCAGTTGTGACGGCAGAAAGCGGGCGCGCCGGACGTCCGTCGGACTCGGTAGCGAAAGATTCATGCGGCTGCGGGCCTTTGCGGATGAGACGCACCATATAGCTGTAACCCACGCCAAACACCGAGGTGTAAACGATGAAGAAAGCCAGCAAACTCACGCTCATATGCAGATCGCCATGGGCGGAGACGGCGTCCTTCGTGCGCTGAAGGCCGTAGACCACCCACGGCTGACGGCCCACTTCGGTGGTTACCCATCCCGCCAGAATAGCAATCAACCCGGATGGCCCCATCAGCAGGGCAAACCACAGGAAAGGACGGGAAGAATAAACGCGTTTTTTGTAGCGCAGCCAGAGTGCCGTCACGCCAAGCAGCAGCATCAGCATGCCCAGGCCCGCCATGATGCGGAAAGACCAGAAGACAATGGTGGAGTTAGGCCTGTCTTCCCTGGGAAACTCTTTGAGTGCCGGAACCTGTTTATCCAGGCTGTGCGTCAGGATAAGGCTGCCGAGTGCGGGGATCTCCAGCCCAAAGCGGGTGCGCTCCTGTTCCATATCCGGCCAGCCGAACAGCAGCAGCGGGGTAGGTTCACCGGGTGGGTTTTCCCAGTGGCCTTCAATGGCGGCAATTTTCGCCGGCTGGTGCTTTAAGGTGTTCAGCCCGTGCATATCGCCAACCATGGCCTGGATGGGGGCGACAATCAGCGTCATCCACAGCGCCATCGAAAACATCGCGCGAATCGCGGGGGTATTATTCCCGCGCAGCAGATGCCATGCCGCGGATGCGCCAACAAACAGGGCGCTACTCAGAAACGCGGCTATCGACATATGCAGCAGGCGATAAGGGAAGGAGGGGTTAAATACCACGGCGAACCAGTCCACCGGTACCACCTGACCGTTGACGATCTCATAGCCCTGCGGGGTCTGCATCCAGCTGTTTGAGGAGAGGATCCAGAAGGTGGAGATGATGGTCCCCAGCGCCACCATACAGGTGGAGAAAAAGTGCAGCCCCGGCCCGACTTTGTTCCAGCCGAACAGCATCACCCCGAGGAACCCGGCTTCGAGGAAGAAAGCGGTGAGCACTTCATAGGTCAGCAGCGGACCGGTAATGCTGCCCGCAAACTGTGAAAATCCGCTCCAGTTGGTACCAAACTGGTAGGCCATCACCAGCCCGGAGACCACGCCCATGCCAAAGTTAACCGCAAAGATCTTCGACCAGAAATGGTACAGCGAGCGCCAGACCGGATTTTTTGTTTTTAACCACAGGCCTTCAAGCACGGCAAGATAGCTGGCGAGACCGATGGTGATTGCCGGGAAAATAATGTGAAAGGATACGGTAAAGGCAAACTGTATCCGTGCAAGGTGAAAAGCATCTAAG
>NZ_POVL01000069.1 GCF_002939185.1 Enterobacter sichuanensis
CTTAGAGGAACGCCGTATTCTTAATCTGAAATCGGATTAAATGATGACATTATGTTGCCGCAGCCTTGCATTACCAGGCTAATGTATTAATCCTTAAGGGGTATTACACCTGCTATGCAGATTCTTATCATGAACAAGGAGATACACATGAAGGCTGCTGTTGTCACTCAGGATCATCAGGTCAATGTCACCGAAAAAACCTTACGCCCGCTGAAGCACGGGGAAGCCCTGCTGAAGATGGAGTGCTGTGGCGTATGCCATACCGATCTTCACGTGAAGAACGGCGATTTCGGCGATAAAACCGGCGTGATCCTGGGCCATGAAGGGATTGGGATCGTCAAAGAGGTCGGCCCTGGCGTGAAATCGCTGAAAGTCGGCGATCGCGCGAGCGTGGCATGGTTTTTTGAAGGCTGTGGCCACTGCGAATACTGTAATACCGGCAACGAAACCCTGTGCCGCGATGTGAAAAACGCCGGTTACTCCGTGGATGGCGGCATGGCGGAAGAGTGCATCGTCACCGCGGATTACGCGGTAAAAGTGCCGGATGGTCTGGATTCGGCGGCGGCCAGCAGCATTACCTGCGCTGGCGTCACCACCTACAAAGCCGTGAAGGTATCGGGTATTAAACCGGGCCAGTGGATTGCCATTTACGGTCTGGGCGGGCTGGGTAACCTCGCGCTGCAGTACGCCAAAAACGTCTTTAATGCCAAAGTCATCGCCCTTGACGTTAACGACGAACAGTTGAAGCTGGCGGCCAGCATGGGCGCGGATTTAACCATCAACTCCCGCAGCGAAGATGCCGCGAAAATTGTGCAGGAAAAAACCGGCGGCGCGCATGCAGCCGTGGTGACGGCCGTGGCAAAAGCGGCGTTTAACTCGGCAGTGGATGCCGTGCGCGCCGGTGGCCGCGTGGTGGCGGTGGGTCTGCCACCGGAAGCCATGAGCCTCGATATTCCACGTCTGGTGCTGGACGGCATTCAGGTGGTCGGTTCCCTGGTCGGCACCCGTCAGGATCTGCAGGAAGCGTTCCAGTTCGCCGCGGAAGGCAAAGTGGTGCCTAAGGTCACGATGCGTCCGATCGAGGACATCAACGCCATCTTCAAAGAGATGGAACAGGGCCAGATCCGTGGCCGTATGGTGATCGACTTACGTTCATAATCGTCCACCTTTCATCACCGCTCCTCTCCGGGGCGGTTTTTTTTATAGCCATTTTCCGGCAATCCTTATCTTAATTCCTTTGTTCCCTTGTTTTCCCCCGCGCCCGATGATGAATCCGACGCTAACAAGAAGATAACAAAGGAATTCACCATGCAAACCCCATTTCGTCTGCCGCTGCTGACGGCGTTAATTCTGACGACCACCGCAGCCTGGGCCGCTGATGCGCCCGTCAAAGGCGGCACGCTGATTTATCTGGAGCAACAGGCCCACACCAACCTCTATCCGCCTGCCGGTGGCTTTTACCCCAACGGCGGCATTCTGAACCAGATCACCGACAAACTGACCTGGCAGAACCCGAAAACGTTACAGGTTGAGCCCTGGGTGGCCGAAAGCTGGACCACCAACGCCGATAAAACCGAATACACCTTTAAACTTCGTCCCGGTATCACCTTCTCCGACGGCACGCCGCTGGACGCAAACGCCGTAGCGAAAAACTTTGATACCTACGGCTTAGGTAACAAAGCACAGCGTCTGCCGGTGTCCGAAGTGATCAATAACTACGATCGCAGCGAGGTGGTCGACCCGCTGACCGTCAAGTTCTACTTCAAAAAACCGTCGCCGGGTTTCCTGCAGGGCACTGCCACCATTGGCTCGGGTCTGGTCTCGCTCAGCACCCTGAAACGCAACTTTGAAGAGCTGGGGGATGCGCGCCACATCATTGGCTCCGGCCCGTTTGTGGTGAAAGACGAAAAGCTGGGGCGCGAAGTGACGCTTGAAGCCCGCAAAGATTATCAGTGGGGGCCAAAAAATCTGCCGCAACAGGGTCCGGCCAATCTGGATGGCATCAAGTTTATCGTCACCCAGGAAGACAGCGTGGGCATCGGCGCTCTGCTGGCCGGTCAGGCGGATTTTATTCGTCAGGTACAGGCATATGACGAAAAGCAGGCCACCGATCAGGGCTATAAAATCTATGCTGCCCCGACGCGTGGGGTGAACGACAGCATCAGCTTCCGCCCGGACAACCCGCTGGTTTCCGACGTTCGCGTTCGCCAGGCGCTGCTGCACGCCACCAATGCGAAACAGGTGGTCGAGACCCTCTTCTCGGCTAACTATCCGCAGGCGAAGTCCGTGATTGCCGGTTCTGCCGCAGGCTTTGTCGATCTCAGCGATAAACTGACCTTTGACCCGGCAAAAGCCAACCAGCTGCTCGATGAGGCAGGCTGGAAAGCAGGCAGCGACGGCATTCGCGCGAAAGACGGCCAGCGGCTGGCGCTGACGGTCTATGAATCATTGCCGCAGCCGCAAAACAAAGAGGTGCTGCAGCTGGTTGCCCAGCAGTGGCGGCAGGTGGGCGTGGCCCTGAGCGTCAAGGCTGGTGACGCAGGCAGCCGCACGCTGGATAACCTTGACCCGCTGAAAACCCCGTTAACCGTCTCCGAAGTCGGCCGCGCCGATCCGGATGTGGTGAAGAGTATGTTCTACCCCGCTAACCGCGACGCGCTGCTGCAAAAAGGCGGCTCCAGCGACAAGGTTAAAAACTTTCGCGACGACAAGCTGAATGCGCTGCTGGTGAACATCTCTGCGGAAGTCGATCCGCAAAAACGCCTGCAGCTGACGGGCGACGCCCAGCGCTATCTGCTGGATAACGCCTACGTCATCCCGATCTTCGAGGAGCCGCAGGTCTTTGCCGGCGCCCCGTGGCTGAAAGGCGTGAATTTCGAAGCGGTAGGCCGCCCGTCGTTCTACGGCGCGTGGATTGAGAAACACTGAGGAGCTGACGATGCGCCACGCACTTCTTCAACGTTTCGGACATGGGCTGCTGGTGCTGTGGGCCGCCTTTACCCTCTCGTTCGTGTTGCTCCAGGTTCTGCCGGGCGACGCGGTGCTGATTAAATTTCAGAACCCGGACCTGGGCTTAAGCCCGGCGCAAATCGAGGAGATGCGCGTGGCCTACGGCGCGGACAGTCCGCTGTGGCAGCAGTACGGCCATACGCTGCTGGCGATGCTGCGCGGAGATTTCGGCTACTCGTTACAGGCAGGCGTGCCGGTCAGTGAGCTGATTGCCAGCAATCTGCCGGATACCCTGAGCCTCGCCCTGCCCGCCTTTTTACTCGCGGTTGTGCTGGCCTTCGCACTGGCCTTTGCGTCGCGGCTACCGGGCCTGCGCTGGTTGAGCAATACCTTCCAGTCTCTGCCGGTCCTGTTTATCTCCTTACCGACGTTCTGGCTGGGGATTGCCCTGATCCAGCTTTTTTCTTTTCAGCTGCGGCTGATCCCGGTGATTAACCCGACGCCGTTACAGGGGCTGATCCTGCCCATCGTCACCGTCGCCATCCCTATTTCCGCCCCGCTGGCACAAATCCTGATGCGCAGCCTGGACCAGGTGGCGACCCAGCCGTTTGTCGCCGTTGCCCGGGCCAAAGGGCTGAGTGAAACCGCCGTCCTGTGGCGTCACGTGACCGGCAACGCCCTGCTGCCGGTGCTGAATATTGCCGGGCTGCTGCTGGGCGAGCTGATTGCCGGTGCGCTGATCACCGAAACCGTTTTTGGCCGCAGCGGGCTGGGGCAACTGACCCAGCAGGCGGTCAATAACCAGGACATCGCCGTGCTTCAGGCGGTGGTGATGATTTCCGCGCTCGGTTTTGTCCTGATCAATCTGCTGGTGGATCTGCTGATGCCGCTGCTGGATCCCCGGCTGCAACCCCTATCCGGAGGTGCTTCATGAGTCTGGTCGATTACGCTGCCGCCGCGCGTAAACGCGTCCCCGCCTGGCAGGGCGTCGCGTGGCAGCCCGGACTGTGGCTGGCATGGGCGGTCATTGTGATTGCGATTTTCGCCGCCGTGGCGCCGGGCCTGTTAACCCACTACAGCCCGATTGAGGGCATCGCGGGCGCACAGCGCCTGGCCCCTCAGGCCGGCCACTGGCTCGGCACCGATCAGCTTGGCCGCGATGTTTACACCCGTATTGTATATGGTGCGTCCCACTCCCTGAGCGCGGCGTTGGCCGCCGTCACGATGGGTCTGCTGGTGGGCACCGGTTTAGGGGTGGTTGCCGGGGCGTTCGCCGGACGCGTTGAGTCTTTCCTGATGCGTTTTGTCGACGTGCTGCTCTCCATCCCGTCCCTGCTGCTCTCGCTGACGGTGATCATTCTGCTCGGGTTTGGCACCGTTAATGCCGCAATTGCCGTGGGCGTGGCTTCCATTGCCAGCTTCGCCCGCCTCGCGCGCGGTGAAGTGGTGCGCATCCGCCATACGGATTATGTGGAGGCGGCGTTTGGCAGCGGCGGGACGTTCCTGGCGGTGCTGTGGCGACATATCCTGCCTAACGCCTTAACCGCCGTCCTCGCCTTTGCCACGCTGCAGTTTGGTCAGGCCATCCTGGCACTCTCCACGCTGAGCTTTCTCGGCTACGGCACCCCGCCGCCCGTGCCGGAATGGGGCTTATTGATTGCCGAAGGCCGTAACTATCTCTCTACCGCCTGGTGGTTAACCACCTTCCCCGGTGTGGTGGTCATCGCCGTCGTGCTGGCGACCAACCGAATCAGCCAGCAGTTCAGCGGAGGCCTGAAATGACCGTACTCTCGGTAGAAAACCTGACCCTTAGTTACCGTACCGCGCGCCAGTGGCGGGAGGTAGTGCATAACGTTAGCTTCACGCTTCGTCGGGGGGAAATGCTGGCGCTTGTCGGTGAATCCGGCTCCGGCAAAACGACCACGGCGCAGGCGATCATCGGTCTGCTGGCCGACAACGCCCGGCGTGATGCGGGAAAAATCGTGCTCAACGGTGAGGAGATAAGCCAGTGGTCCGCTAAGCGTCTTGATACCCTCCGCGGGGCCCGCATCAGCCTGGTACCGCAGGATCCGGGAAATTCGCTCAATCCGGTAAAAACCATCGGCGCGCAGGTTGGCGAAATTATTCAGCTGCACCAAAAGGTAAAGGCACTCCAGCGCGACGAGCAGGTGCTCGCCCTGCTGACTAAGGTCGGCCTAAGCCATCCCGAGCAGCGCATGAAACAGTATCCCCATCAGCTCTCCGGCGGGATGAAACAGCGGGTGTTGATTGCCATCGCGATAGCGCTGCGCCCGGACGTCATCATTGCCGACGAGCCCACCAGCGCGCTGGACGTAACCGTACAAAAACGCATTCTTGACCTGCTGGATCTCCTGCGCCGGGAATCGGGGACCGCCGTCCTGTTTGTTACCCACGATCTGGCTCTGGCCGCTGAGCGCGCGGACCGGCTGCTGGTTTTCCGCGATGGTGAGGTTCAGGAACAAGGAAACACCGCCGATATCGTCCGTACGCCGCAGCACGCCTACACCCGCCAGCTGCTGAGCGATCTCCAGGGCCAGCGCCTGACCATCGCCCCGGTGGCCGGTCTGCCGCTTGCGTCACCGGCCATTCGCGCCCGCGCCATCAGCAAACGTTTCTCGCTGGGCAAAGGCCATCAGCTGCAGGCGCTGGATCAGGTGACGTTCGACGTCAGGCGTGGCAGCACGCATGCCCTGGTGGGTGAATCGGGCTCCGGGAAAACCACCCTTGCCCGTATTTTGCTGGGCTTTGAACAGGCCGACAGCGGGCAGGTCATTATTGACGATATTGATGCCACCACGCTCAGCCGCGAGGCCCGTCGCCAGCTGCGCCAGAAGATCCAGTTTGTCTACCAGAACCCGTTTGCCTCGCTCGACCCGCGTCAGACCCTGTTTGAGATTATCGAAGAGCCGCTGAAGAACTTTTCCCGCCTGCGCAAAGCGGAGCGCAAAATCCGGGTGGAGACCGTGGCGCAGCGGGTGGCCTTGCCCGTCGACCTCCTGACCCGTACCGCCCGCGAACTGTCAGGCGGGCAGCGCCAGCGCGTGGCCATCGCCCGGGCGCTGATCCTGGAGCCGACCATTCTGGTGCTGGACGAAGCCACCTCCGCGCTGGATGTCACCGTTCAGGCGCAGATCCTGGCGTTGCTGCAGCAACTGCAGCAGCAGCTGGGGTTGACCTATCTCTTCATAACGCACGATCTCTCCACCGTGCGCCGGATCGCTCACAGCGTCACGGTGCTGCGCAGCGGTCAGGTGGTTGAGCACGGTGACGTCGGAACCTTGTTCGCTGCGCCGCAGAACGCCTATACCCGCGAACTGATTGACGCCATTCCCCATTTTTCACCCGCTACGGAGGAGTTCGCATGACGCGAAAACGCCTAGGGTTTTTCACCCGCCTGCTTGACGATGCCACACCGAAGGTGCGCTATCGTCTGGCCACAGAACAGATCCGCCACGCTGAACGCCACGGCTTTGACAGCGCGTGGATTGCGCAGCACCACTTTCATGAAAGTGAAGGCGGTTTGCCGTCGCCATTGCTGTTCCTGGCCCACGTTGCGGCGCATACCGAAACCATCCGTCTGGGCACAGCCATTATTACCCTGCCGATGGAAAACCCGCTGCGCGTGGCGGAAGATGCCGCGGTGCTTGATTTACTCGCCGATGGACGTCTTGAAGTCGGGCTGGGGTCAGGCGGCACGCCCACCTCATTCCTGCCGTTCGGCCTGACGTTTGAGGCGCGCGCAGCCGCGTTTGCCGAGAACCTGCACGTGCTCCAGAGCGCCTGGCGTGGGGATTCGCTCGCCCATCCGGATAACCACTTATACCCACCGGCACCGCAACTGGCGGAGCGCATCTGGATTGCCACCTTCTCCGTGGAGGGGGCCGTGCGGGCAGCCCAGGCCGGACACGGCTTAATGCTCTCACGCACGCAGCCGCGCCCGGCAGACCAGCCTGATCTCACGCTCGACGCTATCCAGAACCCGATTGTGGATGCCTACCTTGAGGCGCTACCGGCAGGCTTCGCGCCGCGTATACTCGCCTCACGCACCGCGTTCGTCGCCGACAGCGATGACTATGCGCTGAAAGTAGCGACGCCGGGTCTCACGAAACAGGCACAGCAGCATCGCGCTGCCGGACACGCGGTTAAAGGTGACACGGTCACGGATTATCGTCGTCAGTTTGACGCCCATATAGGTTCACCCGACACGGTACTGCGCTCACTGCACACCGATTCCATTCTCAGGCGCGCCACGGATATCTCGTTCCAGGTCCATTCGGTCGAGCCCACGCACCGCGACACCCTACGCTCCATTGAGCTGATTGCCGAACATATTGCCCCCCATATTCTTTGAGGAGAGACCTATGTCATTAAGTCAGGATATTCTTGCCGAGCTGGCGGAAATTAAACCCGGTTCCCCTCTGGCAGAGGCGCGCGCCACGCGGGACGCCGCCACGCGCCATGCGCAGGGCAGCTATGAAATCCTCTTTAGCCAGCAGGATGAAGATTTTGCACTCGACGAGCGTTTCGCCGTGGCGGCGAAAGTGGCCAGGTGGCACAACGCGGAGGCGCTGGCCGCGCACTACGCCGGGTTTGGCCTGGCTGACCCGACTTCAGCCCGCCTGACCCCGGCGCTGAACTTCGCGCGCCTGCTGACCTTCTCCCCCGTTGAAGCCACGCCGGCGGCGCTAAAGGCGCTGACCCAGGCAGGATGGAGCAAGGAAGGCATTGTCACTCTGGCGCAGCTTATCGCGTTTGTCAGCTTCCAGAGCCGACTGATCGCCGGACTGCGTCTGCTGAATGACAGGCCCGTTGCCACAAGCGATGCATCGGTGGCTGCGGGTATCTGGCATACAACGCCAACCACGGTCACCGGGAAGGCGGCACCCGTTGCCTTCACCCAGCAGGAGCTGGGCTGGGAGCCATGGATAGCCGCCAAACCGCTGGCGGAGTTCCGTGACGATGAGGTGGCGATCCTGGCGAAATTTGGCCACACGGACTCCGACTATTTCCGCCTGCTGGGGCGCAACCTGCCAGTGCTTGAACAGCGGACGTTGACGGATAAAGGGATTTTTTATACGCCTGGAGGATTGCCGCGCGCCGAGCGTGAGCTGGCTGCAACGGTCGCTAGTAAAATCAACGGCTGCATCTACTGCGCATCTGTCCATGCGCGTAAAGCCAGCCAGCTGTCTAAGGATGACGACGCGGTGGAAGCGCTGCTGGCGGTACGTCCCGGGCAATCCCTCACTGAGGGACAGTCTGCACGCTGGCAGGCGGAAATTAACTTCGCGGCGGCGCTGTCGGTTACACCGCCTGCCGCCACGCCGCTGCACCTTGCAGCCCTGGAAAAAGAGGGGCTGGATACCTTAGCGCAGCTTGACCTGGTGCAGTCCGCGGCGTTCTTCGCCTGGGCCAACCGCCTGATGCTGACCCTCGGCGAGCCATGGCTTGCCTGACCCGTTTCAGGCTAGCGCGCGAGCGTTAGCCTGAGCCTCTCTGGCCCGCAGATAACCGTAAATCAGCAGCGCACTCATGGCCGAAAACGAGAGGAACGCCGCAGGCAGCGTGACGTAGCGCCAGCTAAAGCCGAGGGTAATCATCATTCCGCCGAAGTACGCACCAATGGCGCTGCCGAGATTAAACGCCATCTGCCCGCCCGCGGCCCCCAGCATCTCCCCGCCCTTCGCATTTTGCAGCAGCAGGATTTGCAGCGGCGCAGAGAGCGCGAACAGCCCGGCGCAGCAGATAAAGCCCATCACCAGCGAGGCCGTTTTCAGTTCGCCAAAGGCGAAAAGCAGCAGCAGCGAGGCGACAATCACCATGTCGGTGGTGGCCGCAATGCGCAGCGGACTAAAACGCCCCGAGAGCTTACCGCTCAGCAGATTGCCCAACACCATACCCAGGCCCATCAGCATCATGATGAGGGTCATCGCCCCTTCTTCGATGCCCGACACGTTGACCATAAACGGTTTAACGAAGCTGAACCAGGCAAACACGCCAGCGTTGCCAAACATCGTGGCGGCAAAAATCAGCCAGGGTTCGGGTTTCTTCAGAAACTGGAACTGCTCGGTCAATTTAATTTCTGATTTGTCATGGATATCCGGCACCCAGAGCAGCACCGAAAGGATCACCAGCGCATTGAACGCGGCAATCACGAAAAAGGTATAGCGCCAGCTGAACTGATGCCCAAGCCAGGTGCCCAGCGGAACGCCCATCAGGTTGGCCACCGTCATACCAGCAATCATCCCGGCCACCGCAACCGTCACCTTCCCCGGTGGCGCAATTTTCGAGAGGATAATTGCCCCGACGCCGAAAATCGCGCCGTGAGGGAATCCTGAAATTAAGCGTCCCGTCGCCAGCCAGAAATACGTCGTTGAAAAGGTAAACAGGGTGTTTCCGACGGCGGACATCGCCACCAGAAACAGCAGCGTGGTTTTTAACGAGAATGTGCCGGAAAACAGCGCCACAATCGGCGCGCCGATGACGACGCCGAAGGCATAAAACGAAATCATATTTCCGGCGGAGGGAATGGAGATACCCGTGTCCTGCGCCAGTTCGGTCAGGACACCCATAATGCCAAATTCAGCCATGCCCAGGCCAAAGGTGCTCAGCGCTAATGAGAAAATTGTCTTTTTCATACCACAACCACGTGTGAAAAATTCGCAGCGGGCATTATTGAATAATCTTGTATGGTGAGCCAGTTCAAATCAGCTGGCTGACAGGTTAATCCATTTATTCAGGTGGATTACACTTCATAGTGCGGCCTCGCTTTTTCCCCCGCCGGACAACCTGAGGATGACAATCATGGGAAGCAAAAAGAAAACCAGTGTCGCTGTTGATGTCGAAATGAATACACCGCTTAAAAACAAAGAGTATGAAAAAGAGCTCCGCCGCCTGCACGTTGAACTGGTTAAGCTCCAGCAGTGGGTCGTCGCCAAAGGATTAAAAGTGTGTATCGTTTTTGAAGGTCGCGACGGCGCCGGTAAAGGCGGCACCATTAAAGCGATCACCGAGCGCGTCAGCCCTCGCGTATTTCGCGTAGTTGCCCTCCCAGCCCCGACGGAAAAAGAAAAAAGCCAGCTCTACTTCCAGCGCTATGTTCCCCACCTGCCTTCGGCTGGTGAAATCGTGATTTTCGATCGCAGCTGGTACAACCGTGCGGGCGTGGAGCGGGTGATGGGGTTCTGCACGGAGGAACAGGTGGAGAAATTTTTGGACGGCGCGCCGGTCATGGAAAAAGCGATGGTCGATGCCGGCATTATCCTGCTGAAATACTGGCTGGAGGTGACGCCTAAGGAGCAGGAGCGCCGCCTGCGCGACCGGATTAACGATGGTCGTAAGATCTGGAAGCTTTCGCCGATGGACATTAAGTCCTTTAACCTGTGGGACGAGTACACCCGCGCACGCGACGCCATGTTTGAAGCCACCGATACCGCCTGGGCGCCGTGGTTTGTGGCGCGTTCAGAAGATAAAAAACGCGTGCGCCTGAATATTATTTCGCACCTGCTTTCGCAGATTCCGTATAAAGAACTGCATGTTGAAAAGGTCGATTTACCGAAACGGAAAATAGGTAAAGTGAAGCCAACGAAATATCCGTTCCGGTATGTGGAAGAGCGGTTTTGATATAACTGGAAGACGTCTCGCAGAATATAGATTACCAGGGGAAACGGTATTGTTTTTTGTTGGCTGCGGTTGATAATGGCCGCACCAACAATGGAGGTAAAAATGAAACATACCGCAGAAACAAAACAGGGTCAGAACATCTCATCGCGTAAGCCCTGTTGTCATGCTGAACAAAGCGCTGCCAGACGACATCAGCTATCAGAAGAAGATGGTGCATTTATACAGGCAATGAATGAGTTTGTAGAGAAACATGGAACGATTACTGATGATGATTTTTTCAGGGTGCTTTAATGCTGAGACAATTCAACGTTTATCGTAATACGTCTGCCGCAACCCGGGACAGGCTTCCTTACTATATGCTTATTCAGGATGATTGCTTTGATGACCTTGCCACACGTGTAATCGTACCTCTTGCCAGAAATAACAGACTACCGTTATGGCAGAGCCAATTGGCTCCTGGCGTTAATATCGATTTTGAAACGCTACTGATTTATTCGCCAATGATAACGAATATTAATAATCAAAAAATTAATCCTGAAAATTTTGTGTGCAATTTACGTCACGCACGTCATGACGTTATAGCGGCAATCGATCGTTTACTCACTAACACATGACGTAAGGCCTGCAGGGTAGCGCAGCGCCGCCGGGCACAGCCGACGGCGCAGGTCTTACTTCAATCCTTCCGTACTATCCTGTTTCGCTTCCAGCCGCTCCACATCACGATACCAGCGCGGGTGATGTTTCTGCGCCCAGCGACGACTCACCTTCCCTTCAATCATCCCTTTAATCGATCCTTTAACCCAGAACGCCATATACATATGGATCAGGATGGCATGAATCAGGATGATGGCTGACGTCGCGTGGATAAGCAGCGCGTAGCGCACCACCTGAATCGGGAAATACGGCGCGAAATAGGGTCGCCAGATCATTACCCCGGTCACCAGCAGCACAAAAATCATGCTCATGATGGTCCAGAACATCATTTTCTGACCGGCATTGTATTTCCCCACTTTCGCGACGTTATGCTCGTTGCCCTTCAGGACTTCAACAATCCCTTTCACCCACGGAATATCCTGCTTGTCCGGGATATTGTGATGAACAAAGCGCACGAACATAAACATCAGCACCACGAAAATCAGCACCCCGAAGAACGGGTGCAGAATGCGCCCCATCTGCGGGGTACCGAAGGTTTCGGTTAGCCACTGCAGCGTCGGGAAGAAGAACGAAATCCCCGACACCGCCACCAGGAAGAAGCAAATCACAACTGTCCAGTGACAGGCGCGATCGACGAACTTTGTGCGCACAATCATTTTCGACTTACTCATGATGCTCCTCCTCGTCATCCACCTCTTTGTTTGGCCCGATACCGATATAGTGATAGATCAACCCCGCAAAGGTGGCGATAAAGCCCGCCGCAGAGAGCGGTTTAAGCGCCCCTTTCCACAGGTTAATGGACGTATCGATAGCCGGATCCTTCGGCAGATTGTGGTAAAGCTCCGGCTGGTCGTTATGGTGCAGCACATACATCACGTGCGTACCGCCCACGCCCTGCGGGTTATAGATGCCCGCATTTTCATAGCCGCGTGCTTTCAGCTTATCCACCCGCGCCTGCGCCACATCCAGCATCTCTTTTTTGGTGCCAAAGTGAATCGCACCGGTAGGACACGTCTTCACGCAGGCTGGCTCCTGTCCGACGCTGACCCGATCCACGCACAGGGTACATTTGTATACCCGGTTATCCTCTTTATTGAGTCGCGGCACATTGAACGGACAGCCCGCAATGCAATAGCCGCAGCCGATGCAGTTGTCCTGCTGGAAGTCGACGATCCCGTTGGCGTACTGAATAATCGCCCCGGCGGACGGGCACGCCTTCAGGCAGCCCGGATTCTCACAGTGCATACAGCCGTCTTTACGGATCAGCCACTCCAGCCTGCCGTTCTGCTCGGTTTCGCTAAAGCGCATCACCGTCCAGGACTTAGCGCTCAGATCCGCCGGGTTGTCATAAACCCCAACGCAGTGTCCCACCTCGTCGCGGATATCGTTCCACTCCGAACAGGCCACCTGGCAGGCCTTACAGCCCACGCAGGAGGAGACATCGATCAGCTTGGCGACCTCTGCCTTGTAATCCCGCGCGCGAGGCGCAGGGGTTATTGGGTTAGTCGCGGAGCGTTTAATCACGTCTTGTGTTTCCATCGCCATTTACTCGCTCCTTATGCTTTCTCGATGTTGACCAGAAACGCCTTGTACTCCGGCGTTTGCGAGTTGGCATCGCCGACGTTCGGCGTCAGGGTATTGGCGATGTAGCCTTTCTGCGCCACCCCTTCAAAACCCCAGTGCAGCGGGATACCGACGGTTTCCACCTCTTGACCGTTCACGTTCAGCGTCTGCAGACGACGCGTCACCACCGCCACCGCGCGAATAAAGCCTCGCTTGCTGCTCACCTTCACCCGGTCGCCGTTGGCGATCCCTTTCGCTTTCGCCAGCGTTTCACTTATCTCCACAAACTGTTCCGGCTGTGCGATAGCGTTGAGCCGCGCATGCTTGGTCCAGGTGTGGAAATGCTCGGTCAGGCGGTAGGTTGTCCCCACGTACGGGAATTTGTCCTTTTTGCCTAAGCGCAGCGCATCGTCTTCGTAGATACGCACCACCGGGCTTGAGATGACGTTCGGGTGCAGCGGGTTCGTCCCCAGCGGCGTTTCCATCGGCTCGTAGTGCTCCGGGAATGGACCTTCCGCCAGTTTGTCGAGGGCAAACAGGCGCCCCAGCCCTTCCGGCTGCATGATAAATGGTCCGGTGTTGCTGCCCGGCGCGGCGGTGTTGTAGTCCGGGATATCGTTCCCCGTCCACTTCGCCCCGTTCCACTGGATCAGCATGCGCTGCGGATCCCACGGCTTGCCGTTGATATCTGCGGACGCGCGGTTGTACAGCACGCGACGGTTAAGCGGCCACGCCCAGGCCCAGCCCAGCGTGTTACCCAGCCCGGACGGGTCAGCGTTATCACGGTTGGCCATCTGGTTACCTTGCTCCGTCCAACTGCCGGCGTAGATCCAGCAGGAGGATGCCGTCGTCCCGTCATCGCGCAGCAGTGCGAAGCTGTTTAACAGCTGGCCTTTTTTCGCCACCTGGGTGCCGTTGGCGTCATAAAGATCCGCCAGCGCCACGCCGTTGTTCTCTTTCGCGACCTCTTCGGACTCAGGACGATCCGGCTGTTTATAGCTCCAGCTCATCTTCAACAGCGGTTCAGCGCCTTTGCCGCCTTCGGTGCGGTACATCTCGCGCAGGCGATGGTAAATCCCGGCCAGGATCTCGCCGTCGTTACGTGCTTCCCCCGGCGCATCCTGACCTTTCCAGTGCCACTGCAGCCAGCGGCCGGAGTTGGCGATGGAGCCGTCCTCCTCCGCAAAACAGGTGGACGGCAGGCGGAACACTTCGGTCTGAATCGACGCAGGATCGACATCGTTCGCTTCCCCGTGGTTCTGCCAGAAGGTGGAGGTTTCTGTGACCAGCGGATCGATAACCACCATGTACTTCAGCTTGCTCAGGCTGCGAACCACTTTGTTTTTGTCCGGGAACGAGGCCACCGGGTTAAAGCCCTGGCAGATGTACCCCGTGACGTCGCCTTTATCCATCATGTTGAAATACTTGATGACGTCGTAAGCCTGGTCCCACTTCGGTAACCACTCAAAACCCCAGTTGTTCTCTTTCTGCGCCGCATCGCCGTAGAAGGATTTCATCAGGCTGACGTAGAACTTCGGATAGTTGCTCCAGTAGTTCACCTGGTCCGGCAGCGTCGCTTTTGGCGTGTTCGCCGCCAGGTACGTTTGCAGATCCGCCTGCTTTTCAGAGGGCAGCGTCAGGTAGCCCGGCAGGCTGGTGGACAGCAGGCCGAGGTCGGTCAGGCCCTGAATATTGGAGTGACCGCGCAGGGCATTCACGCCGCCGCCCGCCATGCCCATATTGCCGAGCAGCAGCTGGATCATCGCCATGGTGCGGATGTTCTGCGCGCCAACGGTATGCTGCGTCCAGCCCAGCGCATACAGGAACGTGGTGGTTCTGTCAGCGGCACTGGTGGAGGCCAGCACATCACACACTTTCAGGAAATCTGCTTTCGGCGTGCCGCAGATGTTCTCCACCACGTCCGGCGTGTAGCGTGACACGTGCTGTTTCAGCAGGTTCCAAACGCAGCGCGGATGCGTCAGCGTTTCATCGCGCATCGCGTAGCCGTTTTCATCAAACTGATAGTTCCAGGAGGACTTATCGTACTGGCGTTTTTCGACGTCATAGCCGCTAAACAGGCCGTCCTCAAAGGCAAAATCATCCCTCACCAGCAGGTTCGCGTTGGTGTAGTGCTTAACGTATTCCGCGTTAATTTTGTTGTTTTCTATCAGGTACCGCAGAACGCCAGAGAGGAACGTAATGTCTGTCCCGGAGCGAATCGGCGCATAGATATCCGCCACCGATGCCGTACGCGTAAAGCGCGGATCGACGACGATAAGCGTCGCATCGTTATTATTTTTCGCTTCCATCGCCCAGCGGAAACCCACCGGATGGGCTTCAGCGGCGTTTCCGCCCATCACCACCACGACGTTCGCGTTTTTGATATCAACCCAGTGGTTGGTCATCGCACCGCGACCAAATGTTGGAGCAAGACTTGCTACCGTTGGTCCGTGTCAGACGCGCGCCTGGTTGTCTACCGCCAGCATGCCGAGAGAGCGTACAAATTTTTGCGTCAGCATGCCGGTTTCATTACTTGCCGCAGAGGCACACAGCATGCCGGTCGAAAGCCAGCGGTTGACCGTCACGCCCTGCGCGTTCTTTTCAATAAAGTTGGCGTCGCGGTCGGCTTTCATTAATCTGGCAATTCGGGAGAAAGCCTCATCCCAGGAGATACGCTGCCATTTGTCAGAGCCCGGCGCGCGGTATTCCGGGTAGCGCAGGCGGTTGTCGCTGTGAACGTAGTCCAGCAGCCCCGCCCCTTTCGGGCACAGCGCCCCGCGGCTTACCGGATGGTCCGGGTCCCCTTCAATGTGGTAAATCGCTTCTCTGGCGTTCTTCGCGCCATCACCAAGGCTATACATTAAAAGCCCACAACCCACGGAGCAGTATGTGCAGGTGTTACGGATCTCTTTTGCGCGCAGCAGCTTATAGTTGCGTGCCTGAGCCAGTGCCATTTTGGGAGCAAACCCCAGCATAGCGGCTGTTGTTCCGGCCATACCGCCCGCGCAGATTTTGAAAAATTGTCTGCGGCTGACGTCCATTGTTGTCCTCGTTATCTGATAAGACTTCGTGGCGCAAACTAACAGCAAAGCCCCTGATTTTTTTGCGTCAAATCAAGGTCGCCTGCCTTCACCCCCTTAATAGTCACTGCCGTTACGGTTAAATACCTCTTTTTGATTAACGGCTTAAGAGAATAATTCGCGACAGCGTCAGGATGAATGCGCTACATTTTCCCTTTGTTTTTTAGCAATGGCGAAGTCATGGACAGAAAGAGAGCAACGCTTATTGGGCTGGCGGCAATACTGTTATGGAGCACCATGGTCGGCCTTATTCGCAGCGTGAGCGAAGGGCTGGGGCCGGTAGGCGGTGCGGCGATGATATACACCCTCAGCGGATTACTGTGTCTGGTGACGGTAGGATTTCCTGATATCAGACGGTTTTCGTCCCGGTACCTTATTGCGGGCAGCGTTCTGTTTGTCAGCTACGAAATATGTCTGGCGCTGTCGCTGGGCTATGCCGCCACGCGATCTCAGGCCATTGAGGTCGGTATGGTCAATTACCTCTGGCCAAGCCTCACCATTGTTTTCGCTATTTTGTTCAACGGACAAAAATCCACCCTGTGGGTGATCCCGGGGTTAGCCATCTCATTGCTGGGAGTCTGCTGGGTATTAGGCGGTGAACAGGGATTACACCTTGATGAAATAACCCGCAATATCATCTCCAGCCCGCTGAGCTATGCGCTGGCATTTGCCGGGGCATTTATCTGGGCGGCCTACTGTACCGTTACGCGTAAATTTGCGCAGGGGCAAAACGGTATCACGCTGTTTGTGTTGCTGACCGCACTGAGTCTGTGGGTGAAATATGCCCTGAGTGAACAGCCCGATATGGTATTCACCCTTCCGGTGGTGGTGAAACTTGTGATGTGCGGGGTTGCCCTTGGTCTGGGTTATGCCGCCTGGAATATTGGCATTCTTCACGGGAATGTCACGATACTGGCCGCCATTTCCTATTTTACCCCGGTCCTTTCAGCCGCGCTTGCCGCCGCCGTGCTGAGTTCGCCCCTCTCATTCTCCTTCTGGCAAGGCGCGCTGATGGTCTGCGCCGGGTCATTACTCTGCTGGTACGCGACAAAACAATAATGTCGATTTTGCTGTCGGGTTATATTCAGCCCGACAACAAATTATTAACATAATCTTAATATCAACACGCCAGAATTCTCTTCAGGACACCCGGACAGGTATTTATATTCTGTTTATATTATCGCCCTTTCGTAAATACACGTTGTCTGTAATTGACACAAATTGACACCGCTGCGTGATTAGTTCCATGCAAATACTCACCTTTTTAATAGCACGAAGTGCAATAGTATGTTTCTGTGTATTTCTGCGCACACCTCGGAAATGCCGTTGATTTAGGGCCAAAAAACAGGGATAACAGGGTATCAAGGTAAGTTTTTGCAAGACAAAGAACGAATATACCGATAATTACCGCATATTATAAAACCACAACGAAACTATATTGCCCGCAATAAAATCCCCTAAAAATTGCGCAAATACCCACCAATTCATTCACTATCACGCTCATTAATCCGATCTCGATCACACTAACTGAAATTATTGCTAATAATTTGAAACTTATTATTGAAAGGCGACTACAAGATTTTTAAAAATAACATGCCATTGACGATCAGCCTCG